>NZ_CP042906.1:0-631000 GCF_008728855.1 Hypericibacter terrae
ATGAAGGCTATCGGGCTCGACAGCCAGCTCAATGCGAAATGGGCGCGTGTCCGCGGACGGCTGCGTTCGGAATATGGCGAGCAGGCCTATCGCAGCTGGTTGAAGCCCTTGACCCTGGTCGGCCACACCAATGGCGAGTTCCGCATCGCGGTGCCGACCCGCTTCATCCGCGACTGGGTGATGCAGCATTATTCCGACCGCCTGCGCCAGCTCCTGGCCGGCGAGGTCAATGAGTTTCGCGCGGTCGAGATCGTGGTCGACAGCGCCCGCGCCCCGGTCGATGCCGAGGCGAACCAGCCGATCTATGTCCAGGCGCCGCCCGCGGCCGTGGCCGAGCTGCCCTCGCCGGGCCCGGGTGCGGACGATGTGAGCGCGCCCCTCGATCCGCGCTTCACCTTCGAGAATTTCGTCGTCGGCAAGTCGAACGAGCTGGCCTATGCCGCCGCCCGGCGCGTCGCCGAGAGCAAGACCGTGCCCTTCAACCCGCTCTTCCTCTATGGCGGGGTCGGGCTCGGCAAGACCCATCTGATGCATGCCATCGCCTGGCACATCAAGAAGGCCCAGCCTGAGCGGCGGGTGATCTATCTCTCGGCCGAGAAGTTCATGTATCAGTTCATCCGGGCGCTCCGGCACAAGAACACCATGGCCTTCAAGGAGCAGTTCCGCTCGGTCGATGTGCTGATGATCGACGACGTCCAGTTCATCAGCGGCAAGGACTCCACCCAGGAGGAGTTCTTCCATACCTTCAACGCGCTGGTGGACCAGAACCGCCAGGTCGTGATCTCCGCCGACAAGTCGCCGTCGGACCTCGAGGGCCTCGAGGAGCGGATGCGCTCGCGCCTCGGCTGGGGGCTGGTGGCCGACATCCATCCGACCACCTACGAGCTCCGGCTCGGCATCCTGCAGAACAAGGGCGAGCAGCTGGGCGCCGAGATTCCGCCCAAGGTGCTGGAGTTCCTTGCCCACAAGATCCTTTCGAACGTGCGCGAGCTCGAGGGCGCCCTCAACCGCATCGTCGCCCATGCGACCTTGGTCGGCCGCCCGGTCACGCTCGAGACCACCCAGGAAGTGCTGCATGATCTCCTGCGCGCCAACGACCGGCGCGTCACGATCGAGGAGATCCAGCGCAAGGTGGCCGAGCATTTCAACATCAAGATCTCGGAGATGCAGTCGGCCCGGCGCGCGCGCGCCGTGGCGCGGCCGCGCCAGGTCGCGATGTATCTCGCCAAGCAGCTGACCTCGCGCTCGCTGCCGGAGATCGGCCGCAAGTTCGGCGGGCGCGACCACACCACGGTCATGCACGCGGTACGCAAGGTCGAGGAGCTGCGCTCGACCGACAGCTCCTTCTCCGAGGACGTCGACCTGCTGCGTCGGATGCTCGAAGCCTGAGCGCGCGCCGGTGCCCGCCTGGGTGCCGGCTCGACATTCCCGTTTTGCGCGACTCGGAAGCCCGGAAACGGTCCCCGTCGCGGGTGTTTTCGGCGCTCGGCGGGCTGTCGCTACGGGCAGCTTCCAAGGCACCCCCGGGAGGCCCTGATATCAGGGGCTTTTTCGGCCTCTCCCGGGCCGTGGGAGAATCGGGAAATCGCTTCCCAAAACAAGGGCTTGTGATAGTATAACCAACCGTCCTGCCGCGCCGGCGGCGAGGCCCGGCCCGGGCACATTTGGCCCGATGGCGCCGGCCCGCCCCGAAGCCTCATTTCCGGCCGCTGCCGGACGGTCTTGAAGAAGACGGCGCAAACGGAAATCCCAAGAAACAAACCATGAAACTGACCATCGAACGTGGTGCCCTTCTCCGGTCCCTCGGCCACGTGCAGAGCGTCGTCGAACGGCGCAACACCATCCCGATCCTCTCGAACATTCTGATCGAGGGCGCGAAGGACGCGTTGCATGTGACCGCGACCGACATGGATCTCAGCATCGTCGAGCGCACCGCGGCTTCGGTGGGCCAGGCGGGCGCCACCACGGTGCCGGCCCATACGCTCTACGACATCGTCCGCAAGCTGCCCGAAGGGGCGCAGGTCGAGATCGACGGGTCGAGCGATGCGGGCCAGCTGGCCCTGCGCGCGGGCCGCGCCCGCTTCTCGCTCGCGACCCTGCCGCGCGAGGATTATCCCGCGGTCAATGTCGGCGAGCTGCCGCACCGCTTCCATATTCCGGCCGAGGAGATGCGCACCCTCATCGATCGCACCAGCTTCGCGATCTCGACCGAGGAGACGCGCTACTACCTCAACGGCATCTATGTGCACGCCCATACGCAGGGCAAGACCAAGTCCTTGCGCGCCGTTGCAACCGACGGTCACCGCCTGGCGCGGGTCGAGCTTGGCCTGCCGCAGGGAGCGGGCGAGATGCCGGGCGTCATCGTGCCGCGCAAGGCCGTGGCCGAACTGCGCAAGCTGATCGAGGAGCTCGACGGTGCCATCGAGGTGGCGCTCTCCGACACGCGCATCAGCTTCGCCTTCGCCGATGTGCTCCTGACCTCGAAGCTGATCGACGGCAGCTTCCCCGACTATCACCGCGTGATTCCAACCGGCAACGACAAGATGCTCACGGTCGACCGCAAGAGCTTCATGGAGGCGGTCGATCTGGTCGCCACCATCTCGAGCGAGAAATCGCGCGCGGTGAAGCTGGCGCTCAAGGAAGGCCATCTGACGCTGTCGGCCTCGAGCCCGGAGAACGGCACCGCGACCGAGGAGCTCGAGGCGGCCTATGAGGGCCAGCCGATCGAGATCGGCTTCAATTCGCGCTATCTGATCGACATCCTGCGCCAGATCCAGGGCGACAACGCCGAGATCGCGCTGGCCGATGCGGCCTCGCCCACGCTCATGAAGGATCCGGCCAACGGCACGGCGCTCTATGTGCTGATGCCGATGCGCGTCTGAGTGAGCGTTCCACGAGGCAACGAACCCTGACTGCACTGGCTAAAACCGATCCGACCGTCGTCGCAGGGCCGCTCACGGCCCGACCGGTGGCGGCGCATCTGACGCGCATCGCGCTGGCCGAGTTCCGCTGCTATCGCGAGGTCGTGCTCGAGATCGACGCGCGGCCGGTGGTGCTGGCGGGCCCCAACGGCGCCGGCAAGACCAACCTGCTCGAGGCGATCTCGTTCCTGGCGCCGGGCCGGGGCCTGCGCCGCGCGAAACTGACCGAGATCGAACGCCGTCCGGTGGACGAGCCCGCGAGGACCGCAAGCACTGCCTGGGCCGTGGCGGCGCGGCTGATGAGCGGGGCGGGCCCCGAGACCGAGATCGGCACCGGCCGCGATCCGGCAGCAGCCGAGGGCGTTTCCGAGCGCCGGGTGGTGAAGATCGACGGCGCCTTCCAGAAGAGCCAGAGCGCTCTGGCCGAGCGGCTGGCGCTGGTCTGGCTGACGCCGCAGATGGATCGCCTGTTCCTCGACGGCGCCGGCGACCGAAGGCGCTTCCTCGACCGGCTGGTCTATGGCTTCGATCCGGCCCATGCCAGCCGCGTCTCGGCCTATGAGCAGGCAATGCGCGAGCGCGCGCGGCTGCTGACGAACGGCGCCTGGTCCGGACAGGGCGCCTGGCTCGACGGGCTCGAGGCGCAGATGGCCGAGCTCGGCGTCGCGGTGGCGGCGGCCCGGCGCGATCTGGTGGCGCGGCTGCGTGCGGCGGCGGCCGATGGCTTCGGTCCCTTCCCCGGTGCCGCCCTGGCGCTCATGGGCATCGTCGATGACGCGCTGGCGGCCATGCCCGCGCTCGCGGCCGAGGACAGCCTCAAGGCGCGCCTCGCCGAGACGCGCGGCCTCGATGCGCAGAGCGGCGGGGCCTCGGTGGGCCCGCATAAGAGCGATCTCGCCGTGACCCATCTCGGCCGCGGCCGGCGTGCGGCCGACTGCTCGACCGGCGAACAGAAGGCGCTGCTGCTGGCGATCGTGCTGGCCTATGCGCGGGCGCTGACCGAGGCGCGCGGCCATGCGCCGCTGATCCTGCTCGACGAGGTCGCGGCCCATCTCGACCGGGCCCGCCGGCGGGCCCTGTTCGAGGCGATCCTGGCGACCGGCGCGCAGGCCTGGCTCACCGGCACCGATCTCGAAACCTTTGCCGAGCTGGGCGATGCCGCCCGGTTCGTCGCGGTCGAGGAGGGGCGTCTGCGACCCCTCGCGAGTGCGAGCCCGATGTGACGTGACCAACCCCTGAGAGACGGGGCGCGCCCGTATCCCGAGGCTCCCGCGCCCGCTCGACCACTGAGTTCGATGTGAAAGATACGAAGATCATGACCCCAGAAGCCCAGAAGATCACCAACCCCAGCCCCGAGATCCCGACGGCCGCCTATGACGCGGACTCGATCAAGGTGCTGAAGGGGCTCGATGCCGTGCGCAAGCGGCCGGGCATGTATATCGGCGACACCGACGACGGCTCGGGCCTGCACCACATGGTCTATGAGGTCGTGGACAACGCCATCGACGAGGCGCTGGCCGGCTATTGCGATCAGATCTTCGTCAAGCTCAACGGCAACGGCTCGGTCACGGTCTCGGACAATGGCCGCGGCATCCCCGTCGACATCCATAAGGAAGAGGGCGTCTCGGCGGCCGAGGTCATCATGACCCAGCTCCATGCCGGCGGAAAGTTCGACCAGAACTCCTACAAGGTCTCGGGCGGCCTGCATGGCGTCGGCGTGTCGGTCGTGAACGCGCTCTCCTCGATCCTCGACCTGCGGATCTGGCGCGACGGCAAGGAATATTCCATGCGCTTCCGCGACGGCGATCCGGAGGCGCCGCTGGCGGTCGTCGGCGAGGCCAAGGGCAAGCGCGGCACCGAGATCACCTTCACGCCCTCGACCGCGACCTTCACCAAGACCGAGTTCGACATCGCCACGCTCGAGCATCGCCTGCGCGAGCTGGCTTTCCTCAATTCCGGCGTGCGCCTGACCCTGGTCGATGCGCGCGGCGTCGAGCCCAAGACGGTCGAGCTCCATTATGAGGGCGGCATCGAGGCCTTCGTGCATTATCTCGACCGCAGCAAGACGGCGCTCCATACGCCCGCGATCGTCATGAAGGGCGAGCGCGAGGGCATCGTGGTCGAGGCAGCCATGGAATGGACCGACAGCTACCACGAGACCATGCTCTGCTTCACCAACAACATCCCGCAGCGCGACGGCGGCACGCATCTCGCGGGCTTCCGCGGCGCGCTGACGCGCCAGATCAACCAGTATGCGGGCGACAGCGGCATCGCCAAGAAGGAGAAGGTGGCGCTGACGGGCGAGGATGCGCGCGAGGGCCTGACCTGCGTGCTCTCGGTCAAGGTGCCCGATCCGAAGTTCTCGTCGCAGACCAAGGACAAGCTGGTCTCCTCCGAGGTCCGGCCGGTGGTCGAGAACGTCATCAACGAGAAGCTGAACCAGTGGTTCGAGGAGCATCCGGGCGAGGCCAAGCGCATCGTCGCCAAGGTGGTCGAGGCCGCGGCCGCGCGCGAAGCGGCGCGCAAGGCCCGCGAGCTGACGCGGCGCAAGGGCGCACTCGACATGGCCTCGCTGCCGGGCAAGCTCGCCGACTGCCAGGAGCGCGATCCGGCGCTGGCCGAGCTCTTCATCGTCGAGGGCGATTCGGCCGGCGGCTCGGCCAAGCAGGGCCGCAACCGGAAGAACCAGGCGATTCTGCCCCTGCGCGGCAAGATCCTCAATGTCGAGCGCGCGCGCTTCGACAAGATGCTGGGCTCGCAGGAGATCGGCACCCTGATCGCGGCGCTCGGCACCGGCATCGGCACCGAGGAGTTCGACCTCTCCAAGATCCGCTACCACAAGATCATCATCATGACCGACGCGGATGTGGACGGCTCGCATATCCGCACGCTGCTCCTGACCTTCTTCTATCGGCAGATGCCGGAGCTGGTGGAGAAGGGCTATCTCTACATCGCCCAGCCGCCGCTCTACCGCGCCAAGCGCGGCAACTCGCAGCGCTATCTCAAGGACGACCGCGAGCTCGAGGCCTATCTGATCGATGGCGGGCTCGACGGCGCGATCCTCAAGCTCGCCGACGGCAGCCAGGTGGCGGGCACGGATCTGCGCGAGCGGGTCGAGCGCGCTAGCGTCGGGCGCAACCTGATGCAGCCGCTGATCCGCAAGGTGGGCAGCAGTGCGGTGGTGGAGCAGGCGGCGATCGTCGGCGCCCTCAACCCGCAGCTCATTCCCGACCAGGCGATGGCGGCCGCGGCCGCCACGGCGATCGCGCACCGGCTCGACGGGCTCTCGCCCGTGACCGAGCGCGGCTGGGTCGGCAAGGCCGAGACCGATGGCGGCTTGTCCTTCACGCGGCGCCTGCGCGGCGTCACCGAATATTTCCTGATCGACGGCCCGTTGATCCGCAGCGCCGAGGCCCATCGCCTCGACACCATGGCGGCCGAGTTCCAGGCGAGCTTCACCAAGCCCGCCATCCTGGTCGCCAAGGACAAGGAGACGCCGATCGCGGGTCCGATCGAGCTGATCGAGGCAATCATGGAGCTCGGCAAGCGCAACGTCGCGATCCAGCGCTACAAAGGGCTGGGCGAGATGAACCCGGAGCAGCTCTGGGAAACCACGCTCGATCCCAACAGCCGCGCCATGCTGCAGGTCCGCGTCAGCCATGTCGACGAGGCCGAGGAGGTGTTCTCGACCCTGATGGGCGACCTGGTCGAGCCGCGCCGCGACTTCATCCAGCAGAACGCGCTGTCGGTGGCGAACCTGGACGTCTAAAAATTAGATGACGTCTAACTCTTAGATTCTGTGCGGCGCTATCCGCACATCAAGTGGGGTTATTGCGCAGGATCGGCTCCGGTTCGACCGCGTTAACCTTCCCCTCGAAAGCGGGCGGCCGACGCGCACCGTTTTCCTTGATCGGCGACAGCAACCGATCATGGGCGTATCTTCCCAGCATCGGCTCCATGCTTGTCAGGAGCCATCGGGAAGCAGGCCCATGCCTTCCGCTTCATCTCCATGGGCGCCGGCAACGGCGCTGGCCTTTCTTCTGGGTGCCTTCAGCCCCGCCGCCGCGCAACAGCCGGCGGCCTATGGTTGCGACCGGCCGATTCATCTCGCCTATGCGGAATTCGGCCTGCTCTACCATGCGGGCATCGGCATCGATCCCGACCTGATCGAGGAACTGGGACAGCGGACCGGATGCCGGTTCGAAACCGAGGTCAAGCCGCGCGACCAGACCTATCAGGGGCTCGAGGCCGGCACCGTCGACATGACCAACAGCGGCATCCGGACCGAGGCAAGACGCGAGTTCGCCTACTTCATTCCCTATCTCGGCTGGAAGAACGCGGTGGTCACCACACCCGGGATCGCCGCGATTGCCACGTCCTTCGACGCGATCGTGACCCACGCCGACTGGCGCATCGGTGTGGTCAGAGGCTATGTCAACGGCCCCTACTACGATTTCCGCCTGCGGATCGCGGCTGCCGAAGGGCGGGTGATTTCCTATCCGGATCAGGAAGCGGTCTACGGCGCCCTCAAGCGGGGCGAGGTCCAGGCAATCGTTTCGTCCGCCCTCAACTACGATTTCTTCATGGCGAGTCCCGCCGACCGGGGGACGTTCGTCCTGGAGGCGTTCGATTCAGCGCCCGTCCTCCAATACAACATGATCTTCAGTGTGAAACGCTTCACCGTCGCCCAGATCGATGCCTGGTGCCGGCTCTTCGAGCAGATGCGGCTCGACGGCACGCTGGCGCGCATCTATCGCAAATGGTTGTCCGCCGAAGACACCGAGGACATTCTTCAGTAGCCGCATCCAACCCGCAAAGGAATGGTGCCATGGCCGAGGCCTCCATCGTCGCGCGTCCGGCGCCGCCGAGCAGGCGCTTTCTCTGGCCGCTTCAGGCCGCTTCCACTCTCGGTGTCGTTGCTCTTCTCTTGCTGGTCGTTTCGGTGCTGAGTTGGCAGTCCTACCGCTCGTCCCAGGAAGCGCTGATCAGCGCTTCCGACGACACCGTCAGCTATATTCAAGATGCGATCGACGGGAAGTTGAGGCGCCTTCTCGACCCGGCACGCGTGCAGCTCGGCTTTCTGATCCGCGGCGAACTCTCCGAGGCCACCACCTTGCCGGACCGGCTGCGGCAGGTTCCGCTGATGGCAGATGCGCTGAAGCAAAATGAACTCGTCGAGTCGATCTACATCGGCTATCCGGACGGCGAATTCGTCCTGTTCCGGCTGCTGGGCGACAACCGGCTTCTGCGATCCCAGTTCCAGGCGCCCCCGCAGGCCGTTCTCGTCGTGCAGTCCATTACGCCGGGCGCCGACGGGACCATGATCGGCGAGTACCACTTTTTCGACGCCAACAACGCCCTCATCGGCACCCGCACGGATCCAGATTATCGCTACGACCCGCGCACGCGCCGTTGGTACCTTGCGGCGATCGACGCGCCGGGCCCCATCCTCACCGATCCCTATCTCTTCTTCACCAACCGCAAGATCGGCATCACGCTGGCGCAACGAACGGTCGATGGCGGCGGGGTCATCGGTCTCGATCTCCGCGTTCGGGAGCTGGCGGCGGAGATTCAGGACATTCGCGTCACCCCCTCGACCGAGATGGCCCTGGTCAACGACCGCCGGCAGGTGGTCGCCTATAATCGCGGGATGGATCGCGCGATATTCCAGGATCGTCAGGGCCAGCAGGATCTGGCGACCATCGACGAGCTGAATGTCCCTCCCCTGACGGCGGCGGCCAAGCTCGCCTTCGGCGACAGCCTGGTGCGGCGCGAAACCGCCAAGATCGACGGAAGGAAATGGCAGATCATCGTCTCGAAGATCGAAATCGCCGCCGATCGCAAGCTCGAACTCCTCATCGCGATCCCCAACGACGAGTTCTTTGCGACGGCAAGAAGCCTGGTGCTGCAGCAATTCCTCATCGTCGGCCTCATCATGCTGCTGGCGATTCCGGCGGCCTGGGGCATGACGCGGCTCGCGTCCATGCCCTTGCGCCGCTTGGCCGGCGAGACCCGGCGCATCGAAGCCCTGGACTTCAGTTCGGAAGAGAGGGTCCGGAGCCGGTTCCGCGAGATCGACAATCTGGGCCGTGGCCTCAACGGGATGAAACTCACGATCCGCAAGTTCCTCAATATCGGCCGCGCGCTCGCGGCCGAGCAGGAGTTCAAGCCGCTTCTCGACCGGCTGCTGCTCGAGACCATCGACCTCGTCAAGTGCGATGGCGGCATCATCTATATGTTGGGTGAAGACCATAGGACGCTGACGCCCGAGATCGCACGATGGGTCGAGAACGGAACGGTTCACGAGGAGGCCGGCCTTCCGTCCATCATGGTCGACCAGGGCGGTATCGCCGCGGATATCGCCGAAGCGTTGCGCGGCAAGGACATCGTCGTCTGCGAGCATAAGCTCGATGAGCTCGAGGCGAGCGCCCCGGGCCTGGGCGACATGCTCAAGGCGCTGAATGCGACGCGCGTCACGCTGGTGACCGTGCCGCTGCTCGACCGGAACAAAATTCCCTTCGGCGTGATGCTCCTGACCAAATGCGCCGGCGCCGGCGTCGAGACCTGGGCGGTCGACGAAAAGCTGATCCAGCTCATCTACGCGGTGTCCGGCAGCGCCAGCGTCGCCATCCAGAACAAGCTCCTGCTCGATGCGCAGCGCAACCTGACCGATTCGCTCATCAAACTCGTCGCCGGTGCCATCGACGCCAAATCACCCTATACGGGCGGGCATTGCCAACGGGTGCCCCTCATCACCCGTCTCCTGGCCCAGGCCGCTGCTGACCAGAAGACGGGACCGTTCCAGAGCTTCGAGCTGAGCAAGGAGGAATGGGAGGCCTTGCACATCGCCGCCTGGCTCCATGATTGCGGCAAGGTGACGACGCCGGAATATGTCGCCGACAAGGCGACGAAGCTGGAGACCATCTGCGACCGGATCCATGAGGTTCGGATGCGTTTCGAGCTGCTCAAGTCGGCAGCGGAGACCGCTTACTGGAAGGGCCTCGCCAAAGGCGGGGACGAAGCGACGTTGCGGGCCAGGATGACGGCGGAGCAGCAGGCGCTCGACGAGGATTTCGCCTTTGTGGCCGCCTGCAACGAGGGTGGCGAGTTCCTGGAACCTGCCAAGATCGAACGGATCAAGTCGATTGCCGCGCGGCGCTGGACCCGAACGCTCAGCAACCGCCTCGGAACCTCCTACGAGGAGAAGGCCCGATTCGACCGCCAGCCGGAGCCGCCCTTGCCAGCCGAGGAGCCGCTGCTGGCCGATCGCGCCGATCATGTGATCGAGATATCCGAACGCGAGATCATTCCGCCCGACAACGAATGGGGCTTCAAGCTGAACATGCCGCAGATGAAGTACAATCGCGGCGAGGTCTACAATCTCTGCATCCAGCGCGGGACCTTGACCGAGGAAGAGCGCTACCGGATCAACGATCACATCGTTCAGACCGTCATCATGCTCGAGAGCCTGCCATTTCCGAAGCATTTGCGGAACGTCCCGGAGCTGGCCGGCGGCCATCACGAGAAGATGGATGGCACGGGCTATCCGAAGCGGCTCAAGGGCGAGGAGATGTCGGTGGTGGCCAGGATCATGGCGATCGCCGACGTGTTCGAGGCCTTGACCGCCGCCGACCGGCCTTACAAGAAGGCGAAGAAGCTGAGCGAGGCCATCAAGATCATGGGCTTCATGAAGAAGGACCGGCATCTCGATCCCGATCTGCTCGACCTGTTCCTGACGTCGGGCGTCTGGCGCGAATATGCGAGCCGCTTCCTGGCGCCCGAGCAGGTCGACGAGCCGGACATCAACGCGATCCTGGGCATCAGACCGGCGGCGTAGCCGGGGATCCGATGCTCCAAGCAGAACTTCGAATGGACCCATCATCTTGCCGCCGGGAATGAAGCGATGATCGGCATCCTCTATGCGCTGGCCTCGGCCGCCCTGTTCGGGCTCAGCGCGCCGCTCGCCAAAATCCTCCTGGGCGGCGTTTCGCCCTGGCTGTTGGCGGGCCTGCTCTATCTCGGATCCGGCCTTGGGTTGGCGCTTGTGCGGCTTCTCTGGCACAGCAAGGAAACGGGGATCCAGAAGGCGGACCTGCCCTGGCTTGCCGCGGCGATCCTGTCGGGCGGCGTCGCGGGTCCGGTGCTCCTTCTCTTTGGCCTCGCTCGAAGCTCCGCATCGGAAGCGTCGCTGCTGCTGAATCTGGAAAGCGCGCTCACGCTCGCCATGGCGTGGGTCATCTTCAAGGAGAATGTCGACCGGCGGCTTCTCCTTGGTGCGGCTGCCATCGTGTCCGGCGCCGTGGTCTTGTCATGGCCTCGGGATCCTTCCCTCGGCCTCGGCTGGGGGCCGGTCCTGATCGCGGGGGCCTGCCTGGCGTGGGCCATCGACAACAATTTCACGCGAAAGGTCTCGGCCAGCGATCCGATGCAGATCGCCATGGTCAAGGGGTTGGTCGCCGGAGCCGCGAACGTCACCATCGCCCTGGCCTTGGGGGCCTCATGGCCTGCGGGCATTCTGGTTCTGGAGTCTGCCGTCGTCGGATTCCTGGGCTACGGCATCTCGCTCACTCTTTTCGTTCTCGCGCTACGCCATCTCGGGACGGCGCGAACCGGCGCTTACTATTCGCTGGCACCCTTCATCGGCGCCGCGGCGGCGATCGCGCTGCTGGGCGATCCGGTGACCATGAGTTTCGTGGCCGGCGGGATCCTGATGGCCATCGGGCTCTGGCTGCATCTGACCGAGCGCCATCTCCATCTGCATGAGCATGAGCCGATGGAGCACGACCATCTGCACACGCATGATGAGCATCACCAGCATCGGCATGCGTCGGATGTCCCGCCCGAGCCGCACGCTCATCCGCACCGGCACCGGCGACTCGTGCATCGGCATCTGCACTATCCGGATATCCATCACCGGCACACGCACTAAGGCGGCAACATCCCGATTGCACAGCGTCCGTCGTCAGGCCCGACCGGCCGGCTTGGACGGTCTGTGGGACGTCCAATTGTGGGTCTCGTCTGTCGCGTCGCGGCACCATCGGTAGAAGGCGTCGTAGAGCAGCATGCCCGCTTCGAGCTGCTCCAGATCGTCCGCATACATGCGCGACAGTCCGAGCGACGCGGCCAGCAAGCCCGGCGCTTCGGGCGCGAGATCGAGACGGCCGGTGTCGGCACCGCGGACGATGACGGCGAGCCGGGCGAGCGATTCGATGGCGCCGAGCCCGAATTCCTCGACCATCACGTCGAAGGTGCAGCGCTCGCCCCGGTGGCTCCAGAAGGCATCCGGACTCTCGATATCGAACGGCGTGGCGCCGAAGCGATCGGCGACGCCCTGCACTTCGGACGGCGTCACGAAAAGAAACACGGCGTTCGGATCGACAAACCGGCGGATGAGCCAGGGACAGGCGATGCGGTCGATCTTGGGCCGCGCGCGCGTGACCCACAGGGTCCGGTTCTGGCGGTCGCGCGCGGGCAGCCGGGCCGCGGGCACCATGGGGAGCCCCGCTTCCCGCCAGGCGATCGCCCCGCCCTCGAGCGATTCCGCAGGCACGCCCGCATGCCGCAGCCAGGCGGCGACGCCGTGACTGAGCTTCAGACCCTTCTGGCAGACGATGACCGCGCTGCGCCCCAGGAACTCGGGTCCCCAATCGGCAACACCGGCAAAGGGGCGCCGGACGGCACCCGGAATCAAATGGGGATCCGCCTCGAAATCCTCGTCCGTCTGGACGTCGATGATGGCGGGACAGTGGGGCGTCCCGATCAGGCGCGCAAGTTTATCGATGGGAATGCTGTTGAGCGTAGGCATGCTGCGTCCTCATGAAAAACGGGACGCGATACTTCAGCATGTCGCCTCATGGGGAGATCGCAACGTCCCCATGACCATAATCATGTCGCGGGCATCCTCGTCCTGTCAACTGGGCACGCCTCGTCCCCAGAAACCGTTCGACCTGGGTCACGCCGCGGCCCAGAATCCAGGGATCTCGAGAATGGGGATTTCAGCATGATGGATTTTCCGAAAGACAATCTGCGCGTCGGCTTCGTCGGCAGCGGCTTCATCGCCCATTTCCATTTGAAGGCCATGCTGGGCGTGCGCCATGTCGAGGTGACGGGCGTCCATAGCCGCAAAGCCGAAAACCGTGCGCGCATCGTCGAGGCCGTGGCCGAGCTGGGGCTCGGGACCTGTCGCGGCCATGAAAGCCTCGAATCGCTGTTCCGGGCCGAGGATGTCGACGCGATCTGGATCCTGTCGCCCAACTATACGCGGCTCGCCGTGATGCGGACGCTCCATGCGGAGGTGAAGGCCGGACGGTCGAAGGTCTTCGCGGTGGCCTGCGAGAAGCCGCTCGCCCGCAGCGTGGCGGAGGCGCGCGAGATGTCGCATCTCGCGGAGGATGCCGGGCTCAACCATGGCTATCTGGAGAATCAGGTCTTCGCGACGCCGGTGCAGCGCGGCAAGGAGATCATCTGGCGGCGCGCGGCCTCGGCGACCGGCCGTCCCTACCTGGCGCGCGCGGCGGAGGAGCATTCGGGCCCCCATGAACCCTGGTTCTGGCAGGGCGACAAGCAGGGCGGCGGCGTGCTTTCCGACATGATGTGCCACAGCGTCGAGGTCGCCCGTCACCTCCTGACGCAACCCGGGGCACCGCGCGGGTCGCTGAAGGTCAAGTCCGTCAACGGAACGGTCGCCAATCTCAAATGGACCCGGCCGCATTATGCCGCGCAGCTGAGCGAGCGTTTCGGCGCCGAGGTCGACTACCGCAACCGCCCGGCCGAGGATTTCGCGCGCGCCACGGTGTCGCTCGAGGATGCCGACGGCAACGCCCTGATGATCGAGGCCACGACGTCCTGGGCCTATGTCGGTGCCGGCCTGCGCATCCAGCTCGAACTTCTGGGCCCCGAATATGCGATGGAGTTCAACTCGCTGGGGGCGGGCCTGAAGATCTTCATGTCGCGCGCGGTGACCGGCTCGGAAGGCGAGGATCTCGTCGAAAAGCAGAATGCCGAACAGGGTCTGATGCCGGTCCTGGAGGACGAGGCCGGCGTCTATGGCTACACCGACGAGAACCGCCACATGGTCGAGTGCTTCCGCAAGGGGACGACGCCGCTCGAGACGTTCCATGACGGGCTGGCCGTGGTCGAGATGCTCATGGGTCTCTATCGATCGGCCGAGACCGGCCGGACCGTCGCCTTTCCCTGTCCGGAACTGGAGACCTACATCCCCGCGGTCGCGCGGCGGTCGTCCCCGGCCTGAGCGAGGAGTGTTCAGGGATCCCGGCCGTCGCAGAAAGGCTTACTTCGCCCCCGGAAACCGCTCGACATGAGTCTCGCCGCCGCGGCCGTAATAGACGGCGCAGCGTCCGGCGAGGGTGACGAAATAGCCGACGCAGCCGGCGGCCGCGATCTGCCGGCAGAACTCCCGATACCGGATCTTCTGCGCCTGGACGGCGCGTACCGCGGCATCGACCCCGGCGGCTGAGAAGGCCGGGGCGGCCGCATCCGTCGCGTGACAGGCGGTGGTCTCGAAGCTTCCATCGGGCATGTAGTAGGTCTTGCTCGCGCAGACCAGGTCGGCGTGGTAGCGCTCGACGCCTGCTTTCGTCAGCGCGCCCACCACTTCGGGGAAGGTGATTCGCTCCTCGTCGGAAGCTCTCGTCATCTCGCGCACGACATCCTTTGCATGGCTGTCCATGATGTTTCTCCTTTCCGTGTTGAACGATGATCCGAGGCGGTGTCCCGCCGTCAGTCGACGGGAACGGCCTTGAGTCCGTGACGTTGCACGATCGTCTTCATCTCCGCCTCGATCGTCGCCCGCAGGGCCGGGGTGAGGTGGCCGAAGAACTCCTCGTCGTTCCGGTCGGCCAGCACCGAAAGCCGGGGGACGAGCGCGCGGCCCTCGCCGGTCAGGGCGAGCGTCTGGAAGCGGCGGTCCGAACCGCCGGACTTGCGGATCAGCAATCCCTTCGCGATCAGCCGGTCGGCGAGCTTGGAGATGGCGCCCCGCGTCATGCCGAGACGGTCGGCCAGCGCGCTCGGCACCACGGCATCGCTGTCATAGGCTTCGCGCATCACCACCCACTCCGCCACCGTCACGTCGCGCGCCGCGAGCTTCTGCCCGAAGGCATGCGAGACCTGGTTCGAGACGTACCGCAGCCAGTAGCCGAGATGGGCTTCGAGCGGGCTGACAGGCTTGTGGGGCTTCGGCATCGAGGGTTTCCGCTATTGGTTGACAAGGAAACTAAGCGCCGATGATTTCCTTGTCAACTACTATGTGGGCGATCGGAAGCGAGAGGCGCCGGCTGCCGCCATGGTCGGACCGCTCCGATCGCCGATGCGTTCTTTACTTGTTCTCCGGGCGCTGGGAGAATCCGGCCGCGACTCGCACGATCTTGCTTCCTCTTCCATTTCCATGTGCTCCCGATGCCCGCCGCCTATCTCGAAAAACTCAATGAAGAGCAGCGGCGGGCCGTCGAGCATGGCGTCGGAAGCGGGGGCGGGGTGTCCGCCCCGCCGCTGCTCGTCATTGCGGGCGCCGGATCCGGCAAGACCAACACGCTGGCTCACCGTGTCGCCCACCTGATCGTCAATGGCGCCGATCCGCGCCGCATCCTGCTGATGACCTTCTCGCGTCGCGCGGCGGCCGAAATGGTTCGCCGCGTCGAGCGGATCTGCGCCGAAGCGCTGGGAGCGAAGGCCGGCGCGATGACCGACGCGTTCGCCTGGGCGGGCACCTTTCACGGCATCGGCGCCCGGATCCTGCGCGACCATGCCGAGCAGCTCGGGCTCGATCCCGGCTTCACGATTCACGATCGGGAAGATTCCGCCGACCTGATGAATCTGATTCGCCACGAGCTGGGCTTCTCGAAGACGGCCAACCGCTTCCCCACCAAGGCGACCTGCCTCGCGATCTATTCGCGCGCGGTGAATTCGGAGATGGCGCTGACCGATGTGCTTCCGGCCTTCTTTCCCTGGTGCGCCGAATGGGAGACGGAGCTGCGCGCGATCTTCGGCGCCTATGTCGCCGCCAAGCAGGTGCAGAACGTGCTCGATTACGACGACCTGCTGCTCTACTGGGCCCAGGCCCTCACCGATCCCGGGCTCGGGGCCGAGATGGGCGGGTTGTTCGATCATCTGCTGATCGACGAATATCAGGACACCAATCGCCTCCAGGCCTCGATCCTGCTGTCGCTGAAGCCGGACGGTCGGGGTCTCACCGTCGTCGGCGACGATGCCCAGGCGATCTACTCCTTCCGCGCCGCGACGGTGCGCAACATCCTCGAGTTTCCGGATCGGTTTACGCCACCGGCCGAGATCGTCACGCTCGACCGGAACTACCGCTCGACGCGGCCGATCCTGGCGGCCGCCAACGCCGTCATCGACCTGGCCGCGGAGCGCTTCACCAAGAATCTTCGGGCCGAGCGCCAGTCGCCGGACCTGCCCTTGCTGGTGAGCCTGCGCGACGAAGCCGACCAGGCCCGCTATATCGTCGAGACCGTCCTGGCCAATCGGGAAGAGGGGACGGTCCTGAAGCAGCAGGCCGTGTTGTTCCGGGCGTCGCATCACAGCGGGCCGCTCGAGGTCGAGCTGACGCGCCGCAACATTCCCTTCGTCAAATATGGCGGGCTCAAATTCCTCGACAGCGCCCATGTCAAGGATCTGCTGGCGGTTCTGCGGTTCGCCCAGAACCCGCGCGACCGGGTCGCGGGCTTTCGCCTGCTGCAGATCCTTCCGGGCGTCGGCCCGGCGTCGGCGCAGCGGGTGCTCGATCTGATGGCGGCCCAGGCCGATCCGCTGGCCGCCCTCTCCGGCATTCCCGCCCCGCGCCAATCGGGCGAGGGCTGGAGCGATCTCGTGAAGGCCCTGCAGCAGCTGGGATCCGGCAAGGCCGGCTGGCCGGCCGAGATCGCCTGCGCGCGCGAATGGTACGAGCCGCAGCTCGAGCGGATCTATGACGATGGCGGCGTCCGCCAGGCCGACATCCGGCAGCTCGAGCAGATCGCCTCGGGCTACGCGTCGCGCGAGCGGTTCCTGACGGAGCTGACGCTCGATCCGCCGGACGCGACCAGCGACCAGGCGGGCGTGCCGCTGCTGGACGAGGATTATCTGATCCTCTCCACGATCCACTCCGCCAAGGGGCAGGAATGGAAGTCGGTGTTCGTCCTCAATGTCGTCGATGGCTGCATTCCCTCCGATCTCGGCGTGGGTACGAGTTCGGAAGCGGAGGAAGAGAGGCGGCTGCTCTACGTCGCCATGACGCGGGCCAAGGACAACCTGCATCTCGTCATGCCGCAGCGCTTCTTCACCCACGGGCAGCATCCCCAGGGCGACCGCCACGTCTATGCGTCGCGGACGCGGTTCATTCCCAAGACCCTGCTGGCGCATTTCGAATGCAGGACATGGCCCAAGGCGAGCGCCGCCGCCGGCAGCCGCCCGGCCGGGACTCAGGTTCGCGTCGATGTCGGTGCCCGCATGCGCGGCATGTGGCGGTGATGCCTTAGGCCCGCCTGACCCTTTTCCGGCGTCTTGCCGTCGGCGGGCTGTTCCCGGATTGCGAGGCCTGCGAGATTCCCTCCAGCCGTCGCCGGGGTGCTACAGCCAGACGACGATTGCCTGTGATATTTTGCAACCCGTCTGGGCGGTCGTCAGGTCGTCGAGCAGGCCGCTCCCCTCGCCGGAACGCCGATGAACCGAATCTTTCGCGCCTTTCTTCTGGCACCGCTCTGGGCCCCGCTGATGGCGGTGCCTTACGGCTACATCGTGCTGGAGGATCCGCTGGGATCAAAATTGCCGCTGATGGTGGGCTTCGCCGCCGCCATCGCCTATGCCGGCATGGCGTTGCTGGTGTTGCCGACCGTTCTTGTCATGAGGGCCTTCCAGCTCACCGGCCCTCGGACCGCGATCGTCGCCGGGTTCGTGATCGGCGCGATCCTCTGGGTTGCTTTCCACATCGTCTGCCAACGGTTCCTCTGGGAATGCAGTTTGCAATCCATTCTCCTGGAGCTCGAAAGTCTGCTCTCGAATCCCAACCTCGCGGTGACGGCAGCCGTCCATGGCATGGTCGGCACCCTGGCCGGATTCACCTTCTGGGCGATCGCGAGGCCCGGACCGCCGCCGGGCCCCTGGTCACGACAAGGGGCCGCGTGATCTGCCAGCCGTCCGGAAGACCGGGCCGCGCTCAGAGGACGAGGAAGGCGATGCTGGCCACGGCCATGACGACCGTCGCCAGTCCCCCGACCACGGCCATCCAGGGCGGCAAGGTCAGGCGACCCATGATCCGGGGATTCATCGCGATCATGATCATGATCGTCATCAGCGGCGCGGCGAGGATGCCGTTGACCACGGCGCTCCAATAGAGCGCCCGGATCGGATCGAGCCCGGTGAAATTGAGGGCGACCCCGCCGAGGGTGGTGGCGGCGATCGTCGCGTAGAAGGTCTTGGCCTCGCGGGGACGCCGGTCGAGACCTTCGGGCCAGTGAAACATTTCCGACACCGCATAGGCAGCCGACCCGGCGAGGACCGGAACCGCCAGCATGCCGGTGCCGATGATGCCGGCCGCGAACAGCACGAAGGTGAAGGCGCCGGCGACCGGCCGCAGCGCCTCGGCGGCCTGGGACGAGGTCTCGATCTGGGTGATGCCGCTCGCATTCAGCGTCGCCGCGGTCGCGATGATGATGAAGAGCGCGATCAGGTTGGAGATGCCCATCCCGACCAGCGTGTCGGTGCGGATGCGCGCCAGCTCCGGCTTGGCGGCACCGGGATTGTCCGCCATCCGCTTGAGGTGACGCCGGCGCAGCTCTTCCACCTCTTCCCCCGCCTGCCAGAAGAAGAGATAGGGGCTGATGGTGGTGCCGAGCACGGCGACCAGCGCCATGGCATGATCGCCGTCGAAGGCGAGCTGCGGCAGGAGCGCGCCCCGGAGCGCCGTGCCCCAGGGCACATGCACGGCCAGCACCACGGCCACATAGGCGAAGAGCGACAGGGTCAGCCATTTCAGCACGACGACATAGCGGGAATAGCTGACGAAGATCTCAAGCAGGGCGCAGAGCAGCCCGAAGGCCGCGGTATAGACGAGGTCCGGGCCGGGCATGAGCAATCCCAGCGCCGCCCCCATCGCTCCCAGGTCGGCGCCCAGATTGATGACGTTGGCAACGAGCAGCAGCAGGACGGCGACGCGCAGGATCCAGGGCGGATAATGCCGCCGCAGATTCTGGGAAATGCCTCGCCCCGAGACGGCCCCGATGCCGGCGCTGATCCCCTGCGTCACCGCCATCAGCGGATAGCTGAACAGCATGGTCCAACCGAGCGAATAGCCGAACTGCGCGCCAACCTGGCTGTAGGTGGCGATGCCGCTCGGATCGTCATCGGCGGCGCCGGTGATCAGCCCCGGTCCCAGGCTTCGCAGGAAGCTCGCCCGCGGCAGCCGGGGAAACCTGTGCCCGGCAGAGGCGGGGGGCGTATCGTCCTTTTCGGCGGCCATGACGTCCCCCTTCAGCGCGCGAAGATCTGTGGGCCGGTGCCGCCGAGCCAACCCTCGAGCGCTAGAAGCCCGCGCGCCAGACTCTCCGCCTGGTCGAGCCAGCCGGCGAAACTCAAGCGTGCGTCGGTAAGCGGAAAGCACAGCGCCTCGGCATCGGGAAGCCGCGCCGCGTGATGGCGCAGCGCTGCTCCGGGCATAGCGAACGGGCTGGGATAGGAATCGGTCATGGAGCCTTGAGTGAACGAACTTTCCAGCGCGTTTCGAGGCCTAACGCAGATAGTCGGCCGGCCAGAGGGATTCGATGCCGACGTCGACAATACGCACAACCGTGAGATCGCGAAACTCGATGACGGCATAGAGTTCCGCCCCGCAGGTCTCGCAGTTGGCGTAGCAGCATTCCCGAACGACGCCTTCCTGCCCTTCCGACGGGGCGCGGTTCTCCTCTGTCCATGACGGCCACCGGCGATCCGTGCGCGGCCACCAGGCCATGGTCTGACCGACGACGTATATTCGATTGTGAAAGCGCCCACTGTCATCGCCGTCATAGGACGAAGCGATATGGCGCTGCGCTTTGATTGGTGAACTCGCCTCGCAACGCGGGCAGCGCGCGTCGAACCTGACCCAGTTATAAGCCCCCATGCGCCAAACCCGCTCCGCGACCTTTGTCGACCGCGGGTAATGATAACGGGCCCCGGAAGGCGAATCGAGCCGGCGAATTCGGAAGACACGGATCGGCGTCAGAAGGCGGCGCCGGTCACGGCAGCCCCAGCACCTTCTCCATCCGGTAGTTGATGAAGCGCTGCCCGCGCAGCGAGATGGTCTGCGGGGCGAGGAGCTGGAAGCCGCGGCGCTCGAAGAAGGGTCGGGCGGTGATGCTGGCCTCGGTGTGAAGGCAATCGATGCCCTGATGGCGCGCGGCACTTTCGACCTCGGCCAGGAGGGCGCTGGCGACGCCACGGCCCTGATGGTCGGGATGGACGAACATCATGTCCAGATGTCCGTCCGGCTCCAGGTCGCTGAAGCCGACGGGCCTGTCCTCGATCTCGGCCACCCAGGCGGGCCGGCCGGCATATTGCTCGACCCAGCCCGTCCGATCGATCGCGTCCGGCGCCCAGGCCAGGACCTGCTCTTCCGAATAGTCGCGCCGCGCCACCTGCCGGACCGAGGCGCGGAAGATATCGATCAGCGCGTCGACATCGTCCGGACGATAAAGGCGGATATGGCCCCGGAAGGCCGGACGTTCGCTCAAGGCAGTCGCGTCTCCGTCGCTGGACCCGGGCCCTATTGCCCGGCAGACATGTAGCATCCGCTTGCCCGTCGGGTTCATGAAATCCCGGAATGGATTCTCAAGGCGCAGACGACGCGGGATCTCGCTGTTCCTGCGCCGCCGGGTGGAATCGGGAAAAGCAAGCCACGGCCGGCTTGGGGCTGTAAAGCCCGGTCTGGCGGTCGGGGCCGGCCGGCGGCTCAGTCCCGTGTCTCGGCCTGTTCCGTGACGAAGCGCTCGAGATCGGCGATCGGGCTGGGGTCGTCATAGACCGCGGCCCGGCGCGCCTCGATCTCCTGGCGCAGATGGCGCCGCCGCTCCGCATCCCTGCCGAGCGCGACCGCGAGATCGACATAGCCCTGGGCATCGGCCGCCACTGTTTCCTCCAGCCCCATCATGCCGAGAAGCGCCAGGGCATGGCGCCCGCGCATCTCGGGGCCGGGCCAGGTCACGATCGGCAGGCCGCAGGCGATCGCCTCATGCGCGGTGTTGTTGCCCGACCAGAGGATGCCGTCGAGGAAAACGTCGCTGTCGAGATTGAGGCGGAAGAATCCCGCCGGCAGCAGCGCGCCGTGGAAGCGCAGATGCCGGTCGGGGTCGAGCCCGAGAGACGCGAAAGCGCTCCCGAGGCGTTGCCGCAGCCTTTCGATGCGCCCGGCATTCTCGCCCAGGAAATGGAATTCGGCCGCAGGCAGCCCGGCCGCGATGCGCGCGAGCAGCACATCATGCTGCGGCAGATATTTGGAGAGGTTCTGGGCGCAGAGGAATCGCACCCGCGAGACGTCGCGTGCCTCGCGCGCCGGCGGCGTGGCCTCGATCTGACGGGCGAGGCGGGCCCAGCTATAGGCCGAGGCGCTGCCCGCGAGCCGCACCAATGTCTCGCTGTAATGACGATCCCCGTCCGGCGGCTCCATGCGGGCGCTGGTGAGCGCATGGCTGAAGCTGGGCATGCCCGAGGTGATCGGGTGGCCCAGCCCGTTCGCCTGCACCGGCGCCAGCGGCAGGGCGGCGATCAGTTGCAGGTCGAGCACCATGCCGTGGTCGAGATAGATGAGGACGTCGAGCCGATCCTCGGCGATCAGTGACGCGAGCTTCGCGGGGTTCAGCTCCTGGCGCCAATGATCGGCTGCCGCGCGCACGACGTCGGTGTAATCGGGATCGATCTTCCGGCCGGGGTAATAGACATATTTTTCGATCGCGCGGCTGCTGGCCGCGATCCAGGCCGAATGGGTCTTCCAGATCGAATGCTCGTGGAAATAGGCGGAGACGAAGCCGACGCGGGGCCGGCGCCCGCCGGCCTGTGGGGCACCATCGCGTTTCGGCCGCTGCGCCAGTGCCGGCCATCGCGCCGCCGCGATCCGCGTCAGCACGCCGCCATAGAGTTCCTGCTCGCGACGATTCTCCACGCCGCGATAATGCAGATGGAAGTTCGATGTCTCCTGGACCGCCGCCGCCGCCTCGTTGATGCGCTCGGGGCTGTCGAGCCGCAGGTCGGCATCGATGGCGGCGATCGCCTCGCGCCAGCGCGCGCGTTCCGGCTCCACATCGGCCTCGCGGTCCAGCACCGGCGCCAGCAGATTGGCCGCGAGCCATCGGGTCCGGAAGCTGGTGGGCCGGAGGGCGATCGCGGCTTTCCCAAGAGCCGACGCCGCCGCGATATCGCCGCGCTGGGCCGCAATGCGCGCAGCCAGGAGTTCCGCCTCGCCGGCCCCGCCGGGCCGCTTCGCCGCAGCCTGCGCATCGGCGAAGGCCGGTTCGAGATTCTCCTGCCGGAAGCGCGCCCGGGCGCGCCAGATCAGCGTCTCCGCGCTGGTCTCGCCGGCATCGATCGCGCGGGTGAAGTCGCGCTCCGCATCGGCATAGCGGGCCTCGATCATCGCGGCCTGGCCCAGCATGAAGGTCGCCTTGGCCGTCGCGCGCGGCTCGATCCGCATCGCCTCTTTCGCCAGCCGGGTGGCCTCTTCGCTCCGGTTCTGCTGCACCCGCACGCGCGCCAGCCGCAGCATGGTGCCGGCCCGCTTCGGCGCGCGGCGCAGCACGGCCTCATATTCCTGCGCCCCTTCCTCGAGCTGCTCGAGGCAGCAGAGCGCGGTGCCGAGATCTTCCCGCTCGGCCAAGGCCGCCGGATCGATCGCGAGCGCGCGCCGGAAACTCGCGGCCGCGTCGGAGAAGGCGCCCTGCGCCGCCTGGATCCGGCCCAGATCGCCGAGGATCGCGACATTCTGCGGCGCATGCCGCGAGGCCGTCCCGAGAGTCGCGACGGCGGCCGCGTTGTAGCCGCGCTTGAATTCCAGCAGGCCCTTGAGATGGAGCGCCGCCGCGTCCTGCGGCGCCGAACGCAGCCGGGCCTCGATCAGGTCGGACGCTTCCGCCAGCCGTCCGGCGGCGATCGCCTGCTGCGCGGCGAGCAGCGGATTAGCGGCCATGGCGGATCGCGGAGGTCATGAGCGCATCGCCAGCGCCGACGCCGCCAGCCGCTGGAAGGCCTCGCCGTCCAGGGTGCAGTAGAGCGCCTCGGGATCCTCGGTGGCGAAGCGCGCATAATAGCGCCGCGCGCGCTCGTTCGATTTGAGCACCGGCCACCACAACCCCCCGGCCCCGCGTTCCCGCCCGCGGCGCGCGACCTCGCCCATCAGCGCGGTTCCGATCCCGCTCCCGCGGCCTTCCGGCAGCACATAGAGGTCGGAGAGCGCGATGACGGATTCGGCCTCCTGCGTCTCGTAGGTGAGCCAGGACATGGCATAGCCCAGCGCCCGGCCGCCCCGCTCGGCGATCAGGATTTCGAAGAAAGGCGCCGGCCCGAAACCGTCGCGTGCCAGCCGCGGCGCGATCTCGGGCGGCGGCGGCTCGTCCATGTCGGCGAAGAGACTCTTCAGAAACCGGGTCAGCAGCGGGACGTCCGCGAGCGTGCCTTCGCGCACCGCGAGGCCCGCGGGCAAGGGACGCCGGCAGAGCCGGTCGAAGCCCTCGTCATCGACGCCCCAGAGGCTTATCGCGCCGTTCTCGACGCCGCCGATGCGGCGATAAAAGTCGCGGGCGAGCGGGTTGCCTTGCAACACCCCCCAATAAGCCAAGGTTGCGCCATAAGCCTTACCGGCCGCCGCGGCCGAGGCCATCAGGGCCCGACCGATGCCACCGCCGCGCGCCGTGTTTTCGACAAAAAGATCGAGCACATGGACGCCGCGCTCCAACCGATCGGTATCGTAATCCCGCTTATGCAGCACATAGCCCACCGGCCTGCCGTCCTGCTCCGCGAGCAGGCCCGAGAACAGGGCCTCGGGCCCGCAAGCCTGGCGGCGGAAATCGTCGCCGGTGAAGGCCGGCGGCGGCGCTCCCTCATGGGCGGAGAGGGCGGCGCAAAGCCGCGCCACCGTGTCGCCGTCCTGCGGGCCCGCCGCGCGGATATGAAACTGCCGATTCGTCATGACGGGCGCGATCATGCCGGGCGCCTCGGCGGCTGGCAATTCCCGCAGTTTCCCGGACTTTCCGGCTGTCGTTTCTTTGTTTGGTCGCATTTTCTATGGCGAACCGGCAGCCGCGTCGCCGGAAAATGTTCCAGGCTGGCCCTCAACTCGCGAATCACTTAGAGAGTGACCCCATGGCCGGTCGCGGGAAAAAGAAGGACAGCGGACGCAAAGCGAAGCGCAAGGGCGGGGAGTCCTGGCGCCAGCGTCATGGGTTGCTGCTGAGCTTCGCCAAATGGGGCCTGGTCGCGACCGTCTGGAGCTTCTTCCTCGGTCTCTGTTTCGTCGGCTGGCTCGCCTACGACCTCCCCGACGTCTCCCGCCTCAACGAGATCGACCACAAGCCCAGCGTCACGCTGCTGGCCGCCGACGGCACGATCCTCGCCTCCTATGGCGATCTCTACGGCAAGACGGTCACGCTCCAGGAGCTGCCGGGCTATCTGCCGCAGGCGGTGATCGCGACCGAGGACCGGCGCTTCTACAGCCATTTCGGTTTGGATCTGCGCGGTCTCGCGCGCGCGGTCTATGTGAATTTGCGCTCCGGCGCCTGGGTGCAGGGCGGCAGCACCATCACCCAGCAGCTCGCCAAGAACGTCTTCCTCACGCCCGCGCGCACCTTGCGGCGCAAGGGCCAGGAGGTGCTGCTCGCCCTGTGGCTCGAGCATAACTTCACCAAGGACCAGCTGCTCGAGCTCTATCTCAACCGCGTCTATTTCGGCGCCGGCACCTATGGCGTCGACGCTGCCGCGCGCCGCTATTTCGGGAAGCCCGCCGCCGAGGTGACGCGCTACGAGGCGGCGCTGCTGGCGGGCTTGCTCAAGGCGCCGTCGCGCTACAGCCCCTTCAACGATCGCGACCTGGCGCAGGCGCGCGCCAAGCTGGTGCTGAGCAACATGGTCGCGGCGGGTTATTTGACGCAAGACGAGTCCGATAAGGTCGCGGCCGAGGGCTTCGGCCACAACACGCCGGCGCGCAGCGGCCCGCTCGGCCAGTATTTCGCCGACTGGGTGCTCGACCAACTGCCGGGCTTCGTCGGCTATTCCGATCGCGATCTGGTGGTGACCACGACGCTGGATCCCGTGCTGCAGCGCCAGGCCGAGGCCAAGCTCACCGAGATCTTCATGAAGGACGGGCCGCCGCAGGATGCGAGCCAGGCGGCGCTGGTCTCGATGACGCCCGAGGGCGCGGTCAAGGCGATGGTGGGCGGGCTCGATTACGGCAACACCCAGTTCAACCGCGCCGTCCAGGCGCAGCGCCAGCCGGGCTCGGCTTTCAAGCCGTTCCTGTTCCTGACCGCCTTCGAGAACGGCTTCGATCCCGACAGCCATTTCACCGACGCGCCGATCTCGATCGGCAACTGGAAGCCGGACAATTACAACGACCGCTATTACGGCGACGTGACCCTGCGCGAGGCCTTCGCGCGCTCGCTCAACAGCGTGGCGGCGCAGCTGATCCAGCGCGTGGGACCGAAGCGCGTGGCGCAGACGGCGGAGCGCCTCGGCATCAACAGCAAGCTCACGGCCACGCCGAGCCTGGCGCTCGGCACCAGCGAGGTGAATCTCCTGGAGATGACGGGTGCTTACGCCGTCTTCGCCAATCGCGGCGAGGGCGTGTGGCCTTATGCGATCGCCGAGGTGCGCGACCGCGACGGCAACCTCCTCTATGCGCGCGAGGGCTCGGGGCCGGGGCGCATCGTGGCCCCGCGCTATGTGCTCGAGATGCAGGACATCATGTCGTCGGTGATCGAGTGGGGCACCGGCAAGGCGGCGCAGATCGGCCGGCCCGAGGCGGGCAAGACCGGCACCACGCAGGATTATCGCGATGCCTGGTTCATCGGCTACACCGCCGAGCTCGTCACCGGCGTCTGGGTCGGCAATGACGACGGTCATCCGATGAAGAAGGTTGCCGGCAGCGGCCTGCCGGTGAAGATCTGGCAGGGCTTCATGGCGGCGGCCCTCGACAAGGAACTGCCGCGACCCCTGCCTTGGCCCGGCGGCAACGAGCCCCTGGTCGCCGGCGTGCCCGACGGCACCGCCGCGACGGCAGCCGCCGACACGGCGCCCTCGGGAACGATCATCGCTCCCGATCCGGTGACGGCCGCCAAGGAAACCGGCAATGATTCCTTCGCCAACTTCATCGAGCGGCTGGTGAATCAGCGGGATAATAAGAAATGACGGTGTGGGTCCTCACGGCCGCGGCATAAGCTCCGCCGTCATCCCCGCGAAAGCGGGGACCCATGCCGATGCAACACACAAGCGAATCGATGGGCCCGCTGAATTTTCAAACGAAGTGCAACACCAGATTAGGGTGTTGCCATGGGAACAAAATACACTCAGCTCTCGGCCGAAGAGCGCGCCATCCTTGCCAGCCTTCAGGCCAAAGACCACTCGATCCGCCAGATCGCTGCAGCTCTGGATCGCCCAGCATCGACGATTTCTCGGGAGCTGAAGCGAAACACCGGCCGTCAGATCGGCTATCGGGCCGTCTACGCCCAGCAGCAGACCCGGGCCCGGCGCTGGCGAGGCTCGCGTCTGGAACGTGACGCCAAGTTGCGCCGGCAAGTCCTCGACGGCCTGAAGAAAGGCTGGTCGCCCGAGCAGGTCTGCGGCTGGCTCGAACGCCAGCAGGGCCGGCACGTCATCAGCCCGGAGAGCATCTACCGCTTCATCCAGGCCCAGATCACCCGCCACAAGGACTATCGCTGGCGCCATTACCTGCCCCGCGCCAAGAGCAAACGCGGCCGCCGCGGCCGCAAGGGCGGCAGCTCGGCCCTGCACATCCAAGATCGTGTTTCCATTGCAGAAAGACCCGCCGCCGTCGGGGACCGTTCGGTCGCCGGCAACTGGGAAGCCGATCTCATGATGTTCACCCGCTACGGCCAGGCCCTCCTCGCCTTGCATGAGCGATCCTCCCGCCTGCTCATCGTCGGCCGGTCCAACGGCAAGCATGCCGAGCCGATCGCCGACGCTATCGCCAGCTTGCTCGGGCCTCTGCCCCAATCCCTGCGCCAGACCATCACCTTCGACAATGGCACCGAGTTCGCCCGTCACTACGAGCTCCACCGCCTCGATATCCAGACCTTCTTCTGCGACCCCTATGCTCCCTGGCAGAAAGGGGGCGTCGAAAACGCCATCGGGCGATTGCGCCGCAACATCCCCAGAAAAACCAACCTCGACACCCTCACCACACGCCAACTCTCAAATCTGGTCCGCGCCTACAACAACACCCCGCGCAAATGCCTTGACTGGCACAGCCCCGCTGAAATCTTCTGCAGCCAAGTGTTGCACTTGGAGTGTGAATCCATCCCCCCGCTTTCGCGGGGGTGACGGTTATAGCGACTTCGCCGGCGCAAAGAGCCGCGGCTGTCACACTTCCTGCTTCTTCCACGGCCGCACGAGCGTCCAGTAGCTCACCGGCCCCGCGACGGCGCTCAGCGCCAGCGCGATCACCATCGGCATCTGGCTGCCGTCGGCGGCATGGCCGATGGCGGCGCCGACGAGGGCGGCGGTCGACATCTGGGTGAAGCCCAACAGCGCCGATGCCGCGCCGGCGGCGCGCGGATAGGGGCCGATGGCGCCCGCCATCGAGTTCGCCATCACCATGCCGACGCCGAAGAGATAGATCGTCGTGGGCGCCACGATCGCCATGACCGTGTCGACGCCCGCGAGCGCCAGCGCGACCAGCACGAGGCCGCCGACGAGCGCGATCGCGCCACCGGCCGCGATCATGCGATGGATGGTGGTCTTGCGCGCGAGCTTGCCGGCGAGCGTGGCGCCGGCGATATAGCCCGCCACCACCGCGGCGAAGCAATAGCCATAGTCGCTCGGCTCCAGCTTCATCATTCCCATCAGCACGAAGGAAGAGCCGGAGATGAAGCAGAAGATGCCGCTATAGCCGAAGGCCGAGGACAGCACATAGCCGACATAGCGGCGCTGACCCGCCAGCATCAGATAGGTCTCGAGAATGTTCGAGGGCCGCGTCGCCAGCGGGTTCCGGTCGTGATTGGTCTCGGGCAGCATGGTCGCAGCACCCAGGAGGCCGCCCAGGCCATAGATCACGAGGGCCGCGAAATTGGCGCGCCAACCGAAACAGGCCTGCAGATAGCCGCCGAGGATGGGTCCCAGCAGCGGCGCGATCGCCATCGCCGCGGCGAGATAGGAGAGCACGCGCGCCGCGCCCTCGCGTCCATAGACGTCGCGCACCACCGCGCGGCAGAGAACGGGACCGACGCAGGCGCCCAGCGCCTGCAGGAACCGTGCAGCGATCAGGAACTCGATCGAGGGCGCCAGCATGCAGGCGATGCTGGCCACGAGATAGATCGCCAGGCCCACCAGCAGCACGGGCTTGCGCCCGAAGCGGTCGGAAAGCGGGCCGTAGACGAGCTGCGAGGCCGCAAGCCCGATGAGGAAGATGCTGAGGGTGAGCTGGACATCGGCTTCGCTCGCCGAGAAATAGCTCATCAGGCTCGGCAGCGAGGGCAGATAGAGATCGGTCGAGATCGGCCCCAGCGCCACCAGCACGGTCAGCAGGACGATGACGGGAACGGAGTCGGCGCGACGCATGAGCGGGGAGGGAATTGGAAGAAGGAGGGAAGACAGGCTAAGCTCACTCTAGCGGTGCAAGACCGAATGGCAATCGCCGCTCTGCACAGGGGAGCCATGACGAAGAAACGGCCCGAGGACCAGACGCCCTTCATGTCCGCGCCCGACTATGGCCGCAGCCTGAAGGGCATGGGCATCAATCTGCTGGTGCGCGAGGTGCCGCGCGCGGTCGCGTTCGCCCAGGCGGTGCTGGGGGCCCGCCTCGTCTATGGCGATCCCGACTTCGCCGTGCTGCGCCATGGCACCGGCGACAATCAGGCCGAATGGATGCTCCATGCCGATCACACCTATGGCACGCATCCGCTGTTGAGCCTGACCGGCGACGGCGCGGTGCGCGGCGCCGGCGTCGAGCTGCGCCTGCATGGCTGCGATCCCGATGCGGCCGTCGCGCGCGCCGAGGCCGCCGGTCACTACGTCATGGCGAAAGCGGCCGACAAGCCGCATGGCTTGCGCGAGGCCTATATCGCCGATCCCGACGGCTATGTCTGGGTTCCCGATGTGCCGCTGCGCTAGTCCGCTCTTCAGGCCGTTGGCACCATGACCGAGGCTCCTCCGCTCGCACTCGAGCCGCCGCCGCGACCGCCACTGATCGCGCCCTTGATCGGTCTCTGGCTCGTCATGCTCGTCGGTGCCGGGTTGATCGGAGGCTATCTGTTGCCGCGCTGCATCGCGACCTTGCCGCCGGGCATCTCGATCGCCACCGTCTTTTTCATATCGCTCGCCGGCGCGATGGGTCGCCGGCGGGGGTTGAGTTGGCCTTGGCTGATCTCACTGGTACTGGTCTATGGCGTCCTGACCTGGTTCACGATTGCCTTCGCGATCCTCGCGGGCAATTTCATGGTCTCGGGGCTCTGCAAATTGTTCTGACGCGTTTCGGATTCGGTCAGGCGCGCGCCAGTCAAGCCGGCAGCGGATCCTCATAGGCGCGCTCGCCGTCGCTGCGGCCATAGCGATGCAGGTCGGGCCCATGCTCCGCCAGCCAGTCGCGCGCCTTGCGCGCATGGGGCGTGAGCTCGTCGACGAGGCGCCAGAAGCGCGGCTCGTGATTCATCTCGCGTAAGTGCGCCACTTCATGCGCGACCACATATTCGAGCACCCATTTGGGCGCCAGCACGAGCCGCCAGGAGAAGGCGAGCTCGGCCGAGGCCGAGCAGCTGGCCCAGCGCGTCTTGGGATCGCTGAGGCGGATGCGGCGAACCTTCTTGCCGATCATCGCGGCCTTGGCATGGGCGAACTCGGCGATCTCGCGGCGCGCCTCGAGCTTCAGCCAGTCCTCGACCCGGCGCGGCAGATGCTCGGGCTTGCCGGCGACATGGATCTCGCCTTCCTCGCACCAGACCACGCCGCGGGCCTTGGGGCGGTGGCGGATGCGGTGGGGCTGGCCCAGGAAGGGGACGACCTTGCCGGTCTCGAACGGCACCCCTTCGGGCAGCAATTCGACCCGTTCCCGGATCCAGGACCGGTGGGTCTGGGCGAAGCGGCGGCCCTCGTCATAGGTGGCCCGCGGCGGCAGCACCACGACGATGCGGCCGGCCGATTGGTCGAACCGGAGGATGATCCGGCGCGCCCGGGTATTGCGCTGATAAATCAGGGGAATTCGGCGGTCATCGAGAGTCATGACCTGTCCCTCGACCAGCCGTTTGACCTGCCGGCGGGGGCGGCGCGAAGCGGAATTGGAGCGGGCTTTGCGACGGGACATGTCATCGGTTATGCGGTCTTGAGGGACCCCTGCCAAGACCTCCCGTCGCGCGCTAGGACTTATTTCCTGTGGATATCTACCTTCGCCGCCTCGCGGGTCAGGAGTTCCTGCTTCACCCCTTGGCCCCAGCGGTAACCGGTCAGGCTGCCATCGGCGCCGCAGGCGCGGTGGCAGGGAATGACCACGGCCACGGGGTTCGTGGAGCAGGCCCGGCCGACGGCCCGGGCCGCGGTCGGCTGGCCCAGACGGCCGGCGATTTCGCCATAGGTGAGGGTCTCGCCCAACGGAATTCGGCGCAGCTCCTCCCAGACGCGCTGCTGGAACGCGGTGGCCTGGATATCGAGCGGGAGGTCGATATGGGGTGCCCGACCCTCCAAATGATCCAGAATCGCGGCCAAGGCGGTCGAGAGCGCCTGATTGTCCTTCCGAATCCGCCTCGCGGCGGGGAATTCCTCGTTCAGAGCCCCGATCAGGGGGGCATCGGCCTTCCCGATCGACACGAAACAGACCCCTTTACCGGTCGCAGCCACCAGAACCCGGCCCAACGGCGACGCGGCGGTCGCATAGGCGATGTCGGCGCCCTCGCCGCCCTTGGCATAGCTGGCGGGCGTCATGCCCAGCGCCTGGGGCGCCCGCTCATAAACCCGCGAGGCCGAGCCGAAGCCCGCGCCATAGGTGGCGGCCGCCACGCCGTCGCCCTGCTGCAGGCCGCTCTTGAGCCGGTTCACCCGGCAGGCATCGGCATATTGCCGCGGGCTCACCCCCATGGCCTGCTTGAACAGGCGCTGGAGATGCCAGGGGCTGACGGCGCAGGCGCGGCCCAGCTCGGCCAGGGTCACCGGGCCCGGATCACCGGCCTCGTCCTCCGCCGCCATCTTGCGCTCGATATAGCGGCAGGCGCGCTGGACGGCGTCCAAGCGATGGGAGCGGCCCGCGGCCGGCCGCGCCGGGGCGGACAGCTCGGACTCCAGGACCTCGGCGGGCCGGCGGGCGACCATGCTGGACTCTCTCATCGGGAACTCCTCGAGCCAAGATAGGGGTGGCAAGGCGCTACTCCTAGCCCGCCCGGCGGGAGGCCTCTATCCGATCCTTGCGAGGCCCGATCGCTAAGCTTTTCCTGAGGTTTTCGCCCGTTATAGTGCCGTCCCGCATGTCCAGCCCCGCCCTCGCTCTCGATCCCGCGCCGCGGCGTCTCCTGCCGCTGCTGCTGTTGCTTTTGCAGGGCACGGCCTGGGGCCTGACCTTTCCGACCTCGAAGATCGCGGTCGATCACGGCGTGGGGCCCGCAGGCTATGTGTTCTGGCAGACGCTGGGTGCCGGCAGCGTGCTGCTGCTGGTGGCCCTGATCCGGGGCCGCCTGCCGCGCTGGGATCGCCGTCATCTGGGATATTACGCCGTCTGCGGGCTTGTCGGCATCACGCTGCCCAACATGATTCTGCTGGTCGCGGTGGCGCATCTGCCGGCGAGCCTCACGGCGCTCATCGTGAACACGTCGCCGCTCGTCACCTTCGCGATCGTCCTGCTGCTGGGCATGGAGCGCTTTCTGTGGCGGCTCGCGGCCGGCCTCGTCATCGGCTTCCTCGGCGCGGCCCTTCTCGCGCTGCGCGGCACCAGCCTCGATGGTGGGGCGGCGCTGGGCTGGGTGCTGTTCGGATTCCTGGGCCCGGTCTGTTACGCCGGCGTGGCGATCTTCAATCAGCGTTGCCGGCCCCAGGGCAGCGATTCGCTGACGCTCGCCTGCGGCATGGTGATCCTGGGATTTGCCGGTGCGCTGCCCTTCGCGGCTTTGCGCGGCGAGATCGCGCCGCTCTGGCCCGTGGGTCCGGGCGAACTCGCCGTCATGATCCAGATCGCGGTTTCCTGCTTCGGCTATATCGTGCAGTTCGAAGTGATCCGCATGGCGGGCGCGGTCTATTTCAGCCAGGTCACCTATATCGTGGCGGTGACGGCGCTCACCTGGAGCTATCTGCTGCTGGACGAGGCGCTCAGCCCCATCGTCGGCCTGGCGGTGCTCTTGATCTTTGCCGGCCTCGTGCTGCTCAATTGGCAGGGACCTCGCGCCACGCGCCCGCCGGCCCCCGTCTCGGAAAGGACTCTCCCATGACCATGCCGCCCTTCCATCTCGCCTTCCCGGTCGCCGACCTCGATCGGACCCGCCATTTCTACGAGGGCATGCTGGGTTGCCGCGTCGGCCGCACCGATCCGCTCTGGATCGATTTCGATTTCTTCGGCCATCAGATCTCGGCGCATCTGCGCCCCGAGGAAACCGCGATGGCGCGCACCAACACGGTCGACGGCGACAATGTGCCGGTGCGCCATTTCGGCGCCATCCTCGACTGGGATGACTGGCACCGGCTCGCCGACAAGCTCAAGGGCAGCAAGGCCAGGTTCATCATCGAGCCGCATGTGCGCTTCAAGGGCGAGGTCGGCGAGCAGGCCACCTTCTTCATCCTCGACCCCAGCGGCAACGCGCTGGAGTTCAAGAGCTTCCGCGACATGAGCCGGGTGTTTGCGACCCAGCCGTAAGGCTGTCCCCGCGAAAGCGGGGATCCATCTTTCAATTGGATGTGGTCGCGCCAGGTTTTGCGAGACGGGTGTTCATGGATCCCCGCCGGAGTTTATCCTTGGGCCGGTCGTCGGCCGGACCCGGGGGCGGGGATGACGGCCTTCGGCCGTCACTTAATCCAATCCACAATGCGCTTTTCCGCGTCCTCGACGTCGTCTTCGCTGACGACCTTGTTGCGCACCGAGATGCCGGCCTTGTGGACGCTGTTGAGGTCGCCGGAGACCAGCGGGTGCCACCAGTGGAGATCCTTGCCCTCGTCGACGAGGCGATAAGCGCAGGTCGAGGGCAGCCAGTGCAGCTTGCCGATCATGCGCACGGTCAGCGCGATGCAGTCGGGCACCAGCGTCTTGCGCTTCGCATAGTTCTTGCAGCGGCAGCTCTTCGAATCGAGCTGGCGGCAGGCGACGTCGGTGAATTCGACGAGGCCGGTCTCGGTATCCTCGAACTTGACGGTGCAGCAGCGCCCGCAGCCGTCGCAGAGCGATTCCCATTCAGGCTTCGTCATCTCCTTCAGCGTCTTGGTCTTCCAGAAAGGCTCGGGTTCGCCCTTGCGCTTCCTGGCCGCGCGCTTCGCGGCGGCCTTAGGGGCGCCGCGCTTGGCCAGTTTCTTGCGGAGCTTGGCGAGAACCATCAGAGCTGCTTCGTCACGCCGGCGACGATGTCGTCGGCGCTGACGTCCTGTCCGAAGTGAGTGAGATAGCGCCCGTCGCGACCCATGAGATAGATCAGCGCGGAATGCATCACGTTATAGTCGGTGCCTCCGGCATCGGGCTTGTAATAGGCGCGGTAATCCTTGACCAGCCGATCGATCGCCGGCTTGTCGCCGGTGAGCGCCACGATGCGCGGATCGAAATTCGCGACGAAATCGCGCATCGCCGCGGGCGTGTCGCGGGCCGGATCGACGGTGATGAAGATCGGCACCACCTGGTCGGCCTTGTCGCCCAGCTTGCCCATGGCCTGCGTGATCTTCTGCAGATCGAGCGGGCAGATATCGGGGCAATGGGTGAAGCCGAAATAGACCAGCATCAGCTTGCCGCGGAATTCGGCGTCGCTGCGGGTCTGGCCGTTCTGGTCGGTGAGGGTGAAGCTGCCGCCCACGAGGGCCGTGCCCGAACCGCCTTCGCCCGGCGGGCCGGCCTCGCGGAAGGCCCAAAATACGGCGATCGCCGCGATCAGCAGCAAGGCGACGAGACTGGTGACGCGCGCAGCGAGGCTCTTGGGCATCGGCTCAATGAAAGGAACGGAGTCGGCTCATCGCCCCTTCACCGGCGAAGGCAGGCGATCGCGACCCGAAGAAATATGGGGCAGGGTCCGGCGGCAGGCAAGCAAGGCTTCCTGCCGCTCTCCAGGGTTTATTACAGCCGTAGCCCGAAGCGCCGCCGTTCTACCAGGGTGCGACCTTCAGTCCGTCGGGAATGACGGCGCCTTCGGTCTTGAGGCCGGCGGGGCCGATCGGCAGCCGCAAGGCGAGGCCCGCGACCGCCCAGTTCACCTCGACCGACAGCGGCCGCTTCGAGAGCGGTTGTTCGGCCGTGGCCGCGCCCAAGGCTCCTGGCTTGCCGGTCTCGACCACCGCCAGATAGCGCCGCTCGTCCCAATAGCTTCGCAGCTCGGTTGCCTTGGCGGGATCGCTCGCGGTCACCAGCAGGCGCGTCGCGATCTTGCCGTCGGTCGCGAGCGTCAGCAGCCCGACCACATGCGGGTCGGCCAGCTTCTGATCGGCCTCGTCGTCGGGCGGCACATAGAAGCCCGCGGCCCGCACGCTGCGGATCTGGTCGTCGTCGAGCGTGGCGAAGATCAGCGGCTCGGCCATGGTCTCGAACAGCAGCGTGCCGGAGGCCAGATCGTTGATCTGCCACCATTCGAGATCCTCGAGTCCGCGATCGATCCGCAGCAGGCAGTCGGGAAGGATTTGCGCCGCCGAGCCCTCGGCCTCGACGGTGTAGAGCGGCGTGCCGGAGGTGCCGGTCTTGGCGTCAAAGGCGTCGAGGCGGACGTGGCCTTCGCCTTCGGGCGAGTTGACATCCCATTTCCGCGTCAAATGCAGGCGCAGCAGCATGCGGTCGGCGTCGTGATCCTGACGGCAGGAGCTGAAATCCAGGATGGTGTTGTCGATGAGGCGGGAATCGCCATTGGCCGTGGCCTTGCTCGTCACCGAGATGCCGTCGGCCCAGGCCGGCAGCGAGCCCGCCCACAATCCCGAGAGTCCCAATGCCAGCATCAACGGTCGATAGGTCAGGCGCAGGCTGGTCATCGAAATCTTCCCCCGGAAATGTTGCGGCGATCAATCGGATGGCGATCAGACGGCGAAAGCGCCCCGAAGGGCGCTTTCCCGGCTCAATAGGGCGAGAGTGAATCCCGCAGCGGCTGCGCGTTCGGATTGGAGAAGCGTCGCTGGATCAGGATCGCATAGGGCGTGGCGCCGGTGCCGTAATAGGAGACGTTCCAGCTGTCGCGCTTGAGCACGCCCGCCCCTTCGAGCGAGAGGCCGCCGAACAGGCCGGAGGTCTTGGCGAAGCTGTAGACGTCGGCATCGAGATTGGTGGTCGTGCCGGCCTCGAGGCCCTTGCCCAGGGGGCCCGCCGCGATCGAGACGTCGCCGCCGAACTTCATCTGGTTGTCGATGACGGCGTCGAGCGCCTTCTCGCTCATGATGGTGAGCACGACTTCGGAGATCTCGCCGCCGATCTGCAGGCCGACGCTGCCGGCGGCCAGCGTATAGAAGGCCGGATAGCTCCAGCCCAGCTTGTCGTCGCGCACCAGCAGCACGCCAGAACCGCCTTCGGCGCCGATGATGAAACCGCCCTTGATCAGCGAGGGGAAGATGATGACCGCCTTGGCCTGCTTCACATAGCCCGGCAGCTCCGCGAATTCGGGGCTGGTGATGAGCTTGTCGAAGGTGATGCGGGCCTTGTCGATGATCTCCTGCTGGTCGGTCAGCGCCGCCGCAGGGCGCGCCATGGCACAGCCCAGGAAGACGAGGGCCAGTGCAGTCAACAGCGTGCGCATGCGAACCATAGAGAGTCTCCCGATTGTCGAGTCGCGGGTTGGAGGGGGAGCTTAAAGGAGCGGCGGATTTTGGCAATTCCGAGGCAGCCGCGCCGAGTCGCGAGGCCAAATCGCGGGCAATCGATGAGGAGAGAGCGATTTCGGTTGCTGTCCCTTCCCCCCTTGAGGGGGAAGGCTAGGAAGGGGGATGACGCGATGACTGAGCAGCCCCCTCCCTGACCCTCCCCCGCGAAGCGGGAGAGGAGACAACATTATTCACTATCGCATTCAGCCGCGATCCGCGATCACCGGCGGCTGGTTGACCGTCGCCACGCGCCAGCTGGCGGCCGAGGCGGTGTCGTCGCTCGAGGCCGACGCGCCGATATGGTCGATGCGGGTGAGGGAGCAGTTGTCGATGACGAAGCCCAGGGCGCGTTCGGGCTCGAGCCCGAGTGCCAGCGCAAGGGCCGCGCGAATGGTGCCGCCATGGGCGACCGCGATGATGTCGCGGCCCTGATGCGCGGCGGTCAGGCGTTCGACGGCGGTGCCGACGCGCGCGATCACCTCGACGAAGCTTTCACCCCCGGGCGGCGCCAGCTTGGCCGGCGCCAGCCAGAAGCGATGCCAGGCGCCGTCGCGCCGCGCCGCGAGCTCGTCATGGGTGAGTCCCTGCCAGTCGCCGAAATGCTGCTCCGCCAGCAGCGGCTCGACCAGCAAGGCCGGCATCGGTTTGCCGGCGGCGGCGAAGATCGCCGCCGCCGTCTGATGTGTCCGTGCGAGATGGCTCGCGATCCAGGCGGCATCGGTGGGGAGCAGGCGCGCGAGGCCGGCGAAGCTCGCCAGGTTGGCACAATTGGCCGGCACGTCGCTCTGGCCATAGATGCGTCCGCCATGGGAGGTCACCGGCGCATGCCGGATCCACCACCAGCGCGTGATCGGAACGGTCATCGGTCTCTGCCCCTGCTCAAACCACGGCGGCGGCGACGGCGAGGACGGCGATCTCCGAGAGCTGCTCGATCGCGCCGAGGGTGTCGCCGGTATAGCCGCCGATGAGCCGCTTGCCGAGCCGGGCCATCGCCCAGGCCAGGATCAGCGTCGCGACCAATGCCACCGCCGCGACCACCGGTCCCAACGCGATCCAGGCGATGACCGCGGCGATCGCGAGCGCGACCAGCGCGTCGCCTTCGGCGGGTTTGCCGGCGCCGGCCGCGAGCCCGCCGCTCTTGGCAGGCATGCCGCGGGCCATCACCAGCGCCATGCCGGCGCGGGCGAGCGCATGGGCGGCGATCAGCGCGGCGATGCCGTGGGCCGTCGGCAGGCCTGCCAGCAGCGCGGCGCGCGCCATGACCGAGACGATGAGCGCCAGCACGCCATAGCTGCCGATGCGGCTGTCCGACATGATGGCGAGGCGTTGCTCGCGGTCATGGCCGCCGGCCAGCCCGTCGGCGCTGTCGGCCAATCCGTCCTCGTGCAGCGCGCCGGTCAGGAGACCGGTCGCGACGATGGCGAAGAGAGCGGCGCCCAGGGGCGGCAGGCCGAGCTTCAGCCCCAGCGCATAGACCAAGCCGCCGCCGAGACCGACCACCACGCCCACCAGCGGGAAGCAGCGCACGGCCGCCGCCAGCGGCCGCGGGGCGATGTCACCTCGAATCGGCAGGCGGGTGAGGAAGGCCAGGGCCAGCCGCAGATCCTCGAACCAGGCCATCGGATTCCAGATCGACGCACCCGGCGCCCGAATCGGATCGGGCCCGGAGTCGGGCGGTGGCACGGGTTCGTTCGGGGCGGCGGGATCGGGCATGGAGAATGTGTGAGGTTTTTCCGGCTGGCGCGGATGCGGGGGTTATAGGACAGTTGCCGCCCCCGACGCAAAGCGCCCGGACGTGGGAACCGATCCGGGAGTCGCGCCGGGGCCAATCCGCATCGCCCCGCCACCAGTTTCGTCCGCCGCTTCACGCTGTCCTCGCGGGGCGCCGCTCAACCCGACCCCGCAAACGATCCCGCCTCGAGGTGTCTCATGCAGAACCCGCCCGCGAACGACCGACCCGCCGCCAGCTTCGCCGAGATCCGCGCGGTGATCGCGCAATGGCCGGGTCCGGATCAGGCCTCGGGCACACTCGCCACGGCGCGCGAAGGGCAGCTCACCAAGCCGCCGGGCGCGCTCGGCCGGCTGGAAGAGATCACGCAGTGGCTCTGCGAATGGCAGGGCCGTCATCCGCCGCAGCTCGATCGTCCGCGCGTCGCGGTCTTCGCCGGCAATCACGGTGTCGCCGCGCGCGGCGTCTCGGCCTTTCCGGCCGCGGTCACCAAGCAGATGGTGGCGAACTTCGTCGCCGGCGGCGCCGCGGTCAATCAGCTCTGCCGGGCCGTCGATGCGGAGCTGCGGGTCTATGAGATGGCGCTCGACGAGCCGACCCAGGATTTCTCCCGTGCCGCTGCGCTGAGCGAGGAGGAATGCGCGCATGCGATGAGCTACGGCATGATGGCGGTCGAGCCCGGCATCGATCTTCTCTGCCTGGGCGAGATGGGCATCGCCAACACCACCAGCGCCTCGGCGCTGGCGGCGGCGGTCGTCGGCGGCAACGGCCGCGACTGGGCGGGCCCCGGCACCGGCGTCGCGGGCTCGGCGCTCGAGAACAAGATCGCGGTGATCGACGAGGCGCTGAAGCTCCATCGCGCGCATTTCAAGGATCCGCTCGAGATCCTGCGGCGGCTCGGCGGGCGCGAGCTGGCGGCGATCGCGGGCGCCGTGATCGCGGCGCGCCTCGCGCGCGTGCCGGTGCTGCTCGACGGCTTCGCCTGCACGGTGGCGGCCGCGGTGTTGCGCGGGATCGATCCGCGCGCCCTCGATCATTGCATGGTGGCGCATGTCTCGGCCGAGCCCGGCCATAAGCGGCTCCTGGAAGCGATCGGCAAGCGGGCGCTGGTCGATCTCGGCATGAGGCTGGGCGAAGGCTCGGGCGCGGCGCTGGCGATCGGCATCCTCAGGGCCGCGGTGGCCTGCCATACCGGCATGGCGACCTTCGCCGAGGCGGGCGTCAGCGGGAAGGACGGGTGATTCCTATGTCCACGCTCACACATTCTTCCCCTCCCCCCTTGAGGGGGAGGGTCAGGGAGGGGGAAGTCTCGGTCGAAGATACCGCGCATGAGCAGTGCAGCTCCCGTTTCACCGACCGAGCAGCCCCCTCCCTCGCCCTCCCCCGTTCCGGGGGAGGGGATAAAAAGTAAGAGAGGGCCGTTGGTCGACAGCGACATCGACGCCGATAGCTGTAACCGTCGCTTGCTATGACCAAGCCGCGCCCGGCATCCGCGTCCGAGCTGCGCCGCTTTCTGCTCGACCGGCAGGGGCTGTGGGGCGCGTTCTGGCCCGGGGCCCAGGCGCCGGCGCGCGCGGTCGATCTCGCCATGTGGCAGATCGATTCGATCCGCATCACGGGGCTGCGCAACCAGGAGATCGCCTGGGCCGCGCGCAGCGCCTCGGCGCCGTCGCACTTCTACGATCTGCTCTATGGCCAGAGCGCCCTGGTCGAGACCCATTACCCGATCTTCGCCACCCGGCGCGACTGGCTCGCCCATATCTCGGAGAGCCTCGCCGATCCCGCCACCCTGCGCAGCCCCGTCACCCGGCGGCTCAAGAAGGTGATGCAGGAGGTCGAGGATCATATCCGCGCCAACGGGCCGACGGGCCCGGGCAGCTTCAAGAGCCGGCGCATCGTCGGCGGCTTCAACACCATCAAGGAGACCACCCGCGCGCTCGAGGTCATGTTCGCGCAGCGCAAGCTGGTGGTGGCGGGCCGCGACAAGAATTTCCAGCGCCTGTTCGACCTGACCGAGCGCCGCCTGCCGGAACTCGTCGCCCCGCCCTCGCCGCGCGCCAAGGACTGGCGCAAGGGCTATGACGATTTCCTGATCCGCTCGGCCCTCCATGTGCTGAAGCTCGCCACGACCGAGCAGATCGCGCAGCGCACCCATCATCATTACGGGCCCTGGCGGCCCGGCGGCGGCATCAAGCGCTGGCGCGAGCATGTGGCGCATGCGCTCGAGAGCGGCGTCGCCATCCCGGTGCAGGCGACCGACCTGCCGGACCAGCCGGTCTATTGGTATCTGCCCGAAGACGAGGCCGGCTGGAACGCGCCCGTCGCGAACGACGCGCCGACACGGCTCCTCGCGCCGCTCGACCACCTGCTCTACAGCCGCCCGCGCGCGAAGGAACTCTTCGATCTCGACTACAAGTTCGAGGCCTACACGCCGGCCCATAAGCGGCGCTTCTATTTCGCGCTGCCGGTGCTCCAGGGCGAGCGGGCCGTGGGCATGGTCGACGGCAAGCTCGACGGCAAGACCTGGTGGCTGCGCCGGCTCGAGCTCGCCGAGGACGCCGATGCCGAGCAGCTGGGATTCGCCATCCGCCGCTTCGCGGCGCTGGCCGGCGCCGAGCAGGTCGGCGTGCGCGCGCGGGTGCCGCAGCGGGTCAAGGATGCGATCAAGGGGAAGGTGAAGTAGGGGGCGATCATTCGAGATCGCCCTTGCAATGATCCCCCCACTGAGAAACCGCCCTCAATCGTCATCCCCGCGAAAGCGGGGACCCAACTCTCAACCGACGCCGCTGGATCGACATGGGTCCCCGCTTTCGCGGGGGTGACAAAAGAGGTGCGGTGATGACAGTAAATGGCGAGGAGCGGCGGCCAATAAAAGTGACGCCCTTTCCCGCTCATTCCCCCATCTGCAGCAGTGCGCCGCGTTCGCGGGCGGAGCGGAAGGCGATGAGATACACGCCGAGGCCGACCAGGATGTAGATGACGTTGAGGCCGACCGCGCCCCAAAAGAGGGCGAGGTTGAAATGCTGGTGGAACAGCACCTCGCGCATGCCTTCGAACACATGGGTCGAGGGCAGGCACCAGGCGATCGGCTGCAGCCAGGCGGGCAGCACCGTCACGGGGTAATAGATCGCGCTGATGGGGGCGAGCAGGAAGATGATGAACCAGACCAGGTTCTCGGCCCCCAGCCCGTAGCGCATCAGGAGCGAGGTCGAGAGCATGCCGATGCCCCAGGCCATCATCACCAGGTTCACATAGAAGGCCAGGAGCGGCAGGCCCATGTCGAAGATCGAGAATTTATAGAGCAGGATCGCCAGCACCGCCGCCGGCAGCACGCCGATCAGCGTGCGCACCACGCTCATCGCCATCAGCGCCAGGATATGCTCCGCCGGTCGCAGGGGGCTGACATAGAGGTTGGCGAGATTGTGCGCCCACATCTCCTCGAGGAAGGAGAGCGAGAATCCGAGCTGGCCGCGGAACAGCACGTCCCACAGCATCACGCCCGCCATCAGCACGCCGAAGGCCTGCGCCACATAGGAGGTCTGGGTATAGAAGAACTGCGAGACGAAGCCCCAGATGATCATCTGCATGGTCGGCCAATAGGCCATCTCGACCAGGCGCGGCCAGGAGCTGCGCAGCACATAGAGGTGCCGCAGCAGGATGGCGCCAATGCGGCGCGGCGAGAGCGCGAAATCCTGGAGGGTCATGCTCATGGCGGTCAGCCCGCTTCCGGCTTGGCTTCTTCGGCGGGCGCCGCCACGCCATGGCCGCGCTCGCGCGCGATGTCGAGGAACACTTCCTCGAGATTGGCGCGGCCATAGCGGCGCAGCAGATCGACCGGCTTGCCGCGATCGACCACGCGGCCGCGGCGCATCATCAAGACCTCGCTGCAGAGCCGCTCGACCTCCGCCATGTTGTGCGAGGCGAGCAGGATCGTGGCGCCGGTCTCCTTGCGGAAAGTTTCGAGATAATGGCGGACCCAGTCGGCGGTGTCGGGGTCGAGCGAGGCGGTGGGCTCGTCGAGCAGCAGCAATTCGGGACGGTTGAGGAGCGCCTTGGCCAGCGCCACCCGGGTCTTCTGCCCGGCCGAGAGCTTGCCGCAGGGCCGGTCCATGAACTCGCCCAGCGCCAGCTCCTCGCCCAGCTCGGCGATGCGCCGGGTCGGATCGGCGACGCCATAGAGCGTGGCGAAGACCCGCAGATTCTGGCGCGGTGTCAGGCGGCGCGGCAGGTCGACATAGGGCGAGGAGAAATTCATGCGCGCCAGCACCCGATAGCGGTGCTTGAGCATGTCCTCACCCAGGATACGGATGCTGCCGGAAGTCGGGATCAGAAGTCCCAGCAGCATGGCGATGCTGGTGGTCTTCCCGGCGCCATTGCCGCCCAGGAGGCCGATGACGGTGCCTCCGGGTGCCGAGAAGCCGAGCTCATCGACAGCGATCACGGGGCCGAAGCGCTTGGAGAGCCCTTCGACGAGAATGACGGGTTCGGACATGCGAGATCGCACTATGCCGCGATTCGGCGACTCCGGCTAGGCATGGCTACGGAAATTTCATCCTGGCCGGCGTCAGTCGGGGCTGGGCGGCATTGCGATTCAGCCTCGTGCGGGGTCAAATGGTGCCGCCTCACGCCCTCCTTTGGCCCCCGGCGCCGGGTAATTCGCCCATGAGCCTTGTCTTGCGGACGCTGCTGCTGACGGCCTGTCTCTGGCTCGTGACAGGCCTCCCCGCAGAGGCCGCGTCTTGCGGCTCGCCGGCGATCGACCATGCGGCGGCCAAGGTCCGGGAAGCGCGGGTCGCTCTCGGGGCGCTGCCCATCTACGAGAATTCGGGGCCGACATCCCTGACGCCGCAGGCGCAGGCGGTCATATCGGAGATGAAAGCGCATCTTCGCGACTTCCTCGACGCCTATATGCGCTGCCTCCCACCGAACTTCGATACGGCCAGCACGCAGGACGACCTTGGCCAGCGGTTCGAACAGCGGGAGGTCGAGCCGATCGGCCCGGTCCATTACGGCGACCATCTGACCTTCACGATGCAACGGCCCGCCGGCCACCCCGATCTGGTGGCGGTCACGGCGAGCTTCGCGATCGAATGCGGCACCGATACGGTCCTCTTTCTCTTCTCGTCCGAGGGCGGCTCGTGGACCGAAATTCTGCGATGGCAGAGCCGTCCCTATCCCGAGATCAATGGCGCCTTTGCTTCCTTCAGCTATGGCGTCTCGCCACCCGACGAATCGGGCCATTGGTTCGTGGTCACGAAGACAGTCGCCCCCTGGTGCAGTTCGACCTGGTCGGTCATTCGCTACTCGGTCTTGCGCCCGCGAGCGGATCGGGTGACGCCGCGGGTGATCTATGACGCCGAAGATCCGATCTGGTGGGGCGGCGAGGATTTTGGACGGCTGAATGTGGACCGCGACTCGTTCGATCTTCGCTTCCACGCCGACAGCATCGATCTCGGCATCCATAGCCGGCTGTGGATCCGGCATTTCGCGGTCGAGGGCGACGAAGTCCGCCGCGTCGCCCCCATTGCCCTCTCGCCGCGCGACTTCGTCGATGAATGGATGACGTCGCCCTGGAACCAGGCCTCGTCCTGGTCGAAGACGGAAGCGAGACCCGCACTGAAGTCCTGGCATGAACGCCTGCAAGCCCTGCGTGCGACGGAATATTACGAGTATGGCGCCATTCAGCGCTGCGGCGATGGCACGGCGCGTTACCAGGTCGAGCTCAAGTCGGACGATCCGAGCAGCGACGTCTATTTCCGGCTGGAGGGATCGCCCTCGGCGTTCGACATGATCGCGGTCGGCGCCAAGCCCGATCCGCGCTGCGGCGGCCCGAATCTTTTGGACAGCATGGCGACCCAATAGGGGCTCCCGTCGGGTCTTGCGGTGCGGGCGCGTCTGGTCTTTCCTGGCCCGGTCATGACCGCCGAAACCACACTGACCTCGGGACGTGCCGGACGGGTCCTGGGCCGGCGCGACCATAGCGGCCCGGCCGTGGGCGGCCGGGTCCGGCGCGGGACGCTCAACACCATCCGCTGGGTGGCGATCCTGGGCCAGCTCCTGGCCCTGTTCTTCACCCATTTCGGCCTCGGCTACGAGCTGCCCCTGGGTTGGGCGCTCTGCGCCGTCGGGACCTCGGCCCTGGTCAATCTCTGGGCCAGCCGGCGGGGCCGTGCCTCCTCGCGCCTGTCGGATCGCGAGGCGGCCCTCTATCTGGGCTTCGACCTGGTCGAGCTGGCGGCGCTGCTCTATCTGACCGGCGGCCTCAACAATCCCTTCGCCATCCTGATCCTGGCGCCGGTCACGGTCTCGGCCGCGACCCTGTCGCGGGCGACCACGGCGGTGCTGGCCGTCCTGGCGGTGGTCGCGGTCGTGGTGCTGTCGCTCTGGCATCTGGCGCTGCCCTGGCCGACGCCGGGCTTCAGCCTGGAGCCGGTCTTCATCCTCGGGCTGGCAGCGGCCCTCGCCCTCTCGACCCTGTTCGTCGCCATCTATGTCTTCAGCGTCGCCGAAGAGGCGCGGCGCATGTCCCACGCGCTCTCGGCGACGCAGATGGCGCTCGACCGCGAGCAGCAGGTCTCGGCCCTGGGGGCGCTGGCCGCCGCCGCCGCCCATGAGCTCGGCAGCCCGCTCGGCACCATCGCCGTCGTGGCCAAGGAGCTTGCGCGCGATCTGCCGCCCGACAGCCCGTTCAAGGACGACGTGCAGCTGCTGCTGAGCCAGAGCGAGCGCTGCCGCGGCATCCTGGCGAGCCTCGCCGCGAAGCCGGAGGTGGGCGGCGGCACGCCGTTCGACGCCGTCGGGGTCAAGCAGCTGATCGAGATGACCGCGGCCCCGCATCGCCGCCACGATGTGGACCTGACCATCCAGGAACTTGTTCTCAACAGCGACGGCAATATGGTGGCGCCCAAGGTGCCGCGGCGGCCCGAGATCCTGCATGGTCTCGGCACCCTGTTGCAGAACGCCATCGAGTTCGCCCGTTCCCAGGTCGAGGTCAAGGCCTTGTGGCGCGACGGGCAGCTGACCATGACCATTGCCGATGACGGGCCGGGCTTTCCCTCCGACCTGTTGGGCCATCTGGGCGAGCCCTATCTATCAGGGGGCGACCAGGGCCGGGGCGGGGAACATATGGGGCTCGGGATCTTCATTGCCGAGACCCTGCTGGCGCGGACCGGCGCCACGGTCAGCCTCGCCAATCGACGCGAGGGGGGCGCCCAGGTTACCATCGAGTGGCCGCGCGGCCCGCTTTCGGATACGGACTAGAATCCGGGCTCGCGGACCCCCATCTCGACGCCAATGCGTCTCGAGGAGTTGTTCATGACCGATAAGCCCGTCTCCGCCGCCAGCCCCGCCGAGGTTCCGGCCGGAGAGCGAACCCTGCTCCTGGTCGACGATGACGGCCCGTTCCGGCAACGGCTGGCGCTCGCCATGGAACGGCGCGGTTACGACGTGGCCCAGGCCGACAGCGTCGCGGCTGGCATTGCCGCCGCCAAGGCCCGGCCCCCGCTCTTCGCCGTGGTCGATCTGCGGCTGGGCGACGGATCGGGGCTCGATGTGGTGACGGCGCTGCGCGACGCCCGGCCGGAAACGCGGGTGGTGGTGCTGACGGGCTACGGCAATATCGCGACCGCGGTCGCGGCGGTGAAGCAGGGCGCGCTCGATTACCTGCCCAAGCCCGCCGACGCCGACGCGGTCGAATCCGCGCTCCAGCAGCAGGGCGACGCGCTGCCGCCGCCGCCCGAGCAGCCGATGACCGCCGATCGTGTGCGCTGGGAACATATCCAGCGCGTGTTCGAGCAGTGCGATCGCAACGTATCCGAGACGGCGCGCCGCCTGCGCATGCATCGGCGCACGCTCCAGCGCATCCTGCAGAAATACGCCCCGCGGACCTGACGCTTTCTTCATCCCCTTCCCTTGCGGGAGGGGGTAGGGGGAGGGGTCGCCGCGATGTTCATGGCATGGCGAAACGCGAAGCTATTCCTTGCTTCGCTTGCGACCGGCATCCCCTCCCCGCTCGCTACGCTCGCCGCCCCTCCCGGCCGCGGGCTTTGCCCGCTGATTCTCTTAGATCGCCGGCGAAGCCGGCAGGGAAGGGGCTGAAGTTGAGCTGTGACGGCGGAGTGTTCGTGCTCCGATGGATTTCTAACTAGGACGCCTGTCGCTGCGACGGCGCTGCGGCGGGTGCAGCGGCAGGCGCGTTGGCGGCGGCCGGTGCCGCTGCGGCAGGGGCAGCGGCTGCGCCGCCGGTGGCGCGGGCGCGCATCATGCCGTCGAAATGATGGCCCTGATACATGGTGATGCCGAGCTTCTGCCCCAGCTCGAGGCAGATTTCGGTTTCGCAGCGCGACAGGATCACGCGATCGCGGCCGATCCGGTCGATCGCCTCCTGGACGTCGCGGGCGACGCGGTTGTCGAGGTTGGTGGAGAGATCGGGGGTCCATTCGAGCTTGACCAGATCGACGCCGAGCCGTTCGCGGTCCACCATCGGCAGCAACAGCGGCTTCACGCCGTCGATGCAGATCTTGTAGCCGCGCTCCTTCAGCCATTCTCGCGCGAAGATGTAGGAGCCCGGATCGGCATAGATGTCGATCTGCTGCAGCTCGATGACGGCGGCGCTGGCGCGTTCGGCGCCCACGATGCGGTCGAACTCCTGGAACTCCGGCGACAGCACGGTCGCGACATTGAGATTGAGCGAAAAGCCACGCTTCGGGTCGATCTCGCCCTTGCTCTTCAGCAGCGCCAGGACGCGCTGGTCGAGCAGGCGGGTCAGGTGCTGGAACAGCCAGCGATCGGCGGCGATATCGACGCCCGGCATCACGGCGCGGCCGAGCTCGGCGATCGACACGAAGATCTCGAGCAGCAGCGGCTCGATCTGGCGATTCTCGATCGCGAGACAGATCGGCTGGCGGCGGACCAGCGGCGAGAGATCCGCGGTGGCGATGGTCTGTTCGATCTGGCCGAGGCGGCGGGGATCCAGCGGCTCGGCCAACGGCTTGGGCTTCGCGTCGCGCTGGACGGCGGCGGCCTTGCGCTTCGTCAGCGCGTCCTCGGCCGCCTTCTTCAGGTCGGCCCAGTCGGTCTCGAGATTGAACCAGTGGCAGAACCTGTCTTCCTCGGTGCCGGCATGGCTCAGCAGCGGATCGAGACTGAAGAGATAGCGCAGCCGCGTCACCGGCTCCTCGAGCTCCTCGATGGTCGCGCCCTTGGTGATGAAGACGTAGTCGCCGGCCGCGAGCCGGAACAGCGCGCTCTCATGCTTCTTCGCGAGCTTGTCGAAGCAGGAGGCCGCGATGCGGAAATGATGCTCGCGCCGGTTATAGGGACGCAGCTCCGACAGATGCACGATGACCGCGCGCCGGCCCTCGGTGAAGCGCTCCAGCCTTCCCACATAGTCGAGGAGCGCCTGCTCCTGATCGACTGTCCTGTTGTCCCGCACGCGATCGTTCATGGTCTCTCTCTGAATGTCATGTCGCCGCGCCCCGGCTGCGCAAGAGCTCAGGCGGGGCGGTGCAACCACCAACCGGTGTCGTTGACCGAATAGACGGGCTTGTAATGCTTGATGCTGGAGGCCGGCACGACCTTCTGAATCTGATTGTCGAGCACCATCGGCGTGCCGTCGACATAGACGACCAGGATGGCGTGGCCGAGGCCGAGATTGAGATCGTTCAAGGCGACGATGCGCATCTGGTCGGTCGATACGCCGGAATCGCGCAACGCATAGAACTTGGCGATCGCGTAATCCTCGCAATCCCCGTTCTTGCGCAGGAACTCGAACGGCGTCGCCCAGTAGTCGGGCTTGCCCCAGTTCACCTGATCGAGAATGTATGGATGCGCGTTCATCATGCTGTTGATCGTTCTCAGCTTGGTCTTGAGGTCCAGATCCTTGGTCTGGGCGATGATGCTCTTCCAGAGCTTGGTATTGCAGAGCGCCGGCGGGCAGCCCGCCAGCTCCTTCGCGAACCGATCCATCACGCCGGTCCATTTCGGGAACTGCTTGAGGCTGGTGCCGTGAAGCTCCTTGGTTCCAAAAAAGGACGGGGTGAAACCCGCCGCATGGGCCGTTGGGCCGACAGCCAATAACGCGAAGGCGATGATTCCGAAAAGGAGGGCCAGGGCATCGCGCCGAACCCTCCGGATCGCACCAATCATGACCGAACACCCCGGTTGTACCGATCTAGGCCCGCTCGATGCTAACCGGGCGATCTCGGCTATAGCTTGAAGGGACGTGCTTAACGCGTGCTTAATTGCTATGAGTCTACCGATCCCCAGAAGAATTGTCCGCGCCGGGCTGGTTGATTATCCCGGGCGGAGCTAAATTGGACCTGTAGATCTACGAACTGGGGCAACAGGGCCCCTTGTTCCAGTGCGCCCGGCGGGGTTGCTGCATTGTTCGCGCCGCCTTCTTCGAGGCGGCGGGCGGCCTGGGCAAATGTGAGGAGAAGATCCGTTTGTCAGACATCGAAGCGAGAGCCGCCGGGCAGCGACGCAAGGCGGGGGTTACCCTTGCGATCGGCCTGATCGTCCTGCTGGCGGTTGCGGTCGTCGGTGTGCTCCTGGTTTTACGGTTCGTTGAGGATCAGCGCCAACAGGACCTGCTCGCCTGGCAGACCCGGCTGAGCATCATCGCCGACAGCCGCAAGGCGGACGTCGAGGCCTGGATCACCCGCCAGCTCGACGATGTCAGCAGCCTCGCCAACAATGCCTCGCTGCAGCTCTATATGGCCCAGCTCCTGACGGGCGGTACTCCGGACGAAAACGGGGGCGACAATACCGGCGAGACGCCCTTCGAGGCCGACTATCTGACCAACCTGCTGACGGTGGCGGCGGAACGCGACGGCTTCGCGGCGCCCAAGCCCACCGAGGTCAATGCCAATGTGGCGCTGCCGGCCGTGGCCGGCATGGCGCTGGTGGACAAGGACGGCAAGGTCCTGGTGGCCACCCCGGGCATGCCGCCGATCGAGGGTGCGCTCAAGGACTTCGTTCTCAACCTCAAGCCCGGCACCCGGGGCGTCATGGATATCTTCATCGATTCCACGGGCGAAGCGGCCATGGGCTTCGCCGCGCCGGTCTATGGCGTCCAGGCGGACACGACCTCGCAGGCGCTGGGCCTGGTGGTCGGCGTCAAGCAGGTGGCCAAGGAGCTGTTCCCGCTGCTGCGTCAGCCGGGCGAGACCATGAAGACGGCGCGCGACGTGCTGGTGCGCAAGGTGGGCGACGACACGGTCGAGTACATCTCGCCGCTCGAAGATGGCACGCCGCCCCTGGGCCTGCGGCTCAACAAGAACACCCCCGAGCTCGACGCGGCCCTCGCCGTCGTCGCGGCCAGCGGTTTCGCGCTGCGGCGCGACCATGCCGGGAGGGAGGTGCTGGCGGCGACCCGCGGTGCCTTCCGCGACGTCCCCTGGGCCCTGATCTACGAGGTCGAACGCAAGGAAGCGCTGGCCGACAGCGACGCCCGCGCCTCGCGCCTGCTGGTCATGCTGCTGCTGGCGGTGGGCTTCGTGGCCGTGACCCTGCTCGCCGCCTGGTGGCTCATCTCCTCGCGGCGCTATGCCGAATCCGCCGAGCGCCACCGCGCCACGGCCGAACGGCTCGAATCGCAGCGCCGTCTGCTGCGCCTCGTCACCGACAGTCAGCCGACCGAGATCGCGATCTTCAATGCCGACAACAAATATCGCTTCGCCAACAAGGCGGCGGCCGACCGTACCGGGCTATCTCCGGACGATCTGGTCGGCAAGCCGCTCGAGAATGTGATCGGGCCGGCGGCGGCCGAGCCGATCGAGGCCCTCAACAAGAAGGCGCTCGAGGCCAACCAGCCGGTCGAGGAGACCCGCAAGCTGCCGACGGGCCGCGTCCTGCATTCGATCCATGTGCCGGTACCCGCCAGCGCCGGCGAACCCGCGGGCGTGCTGGTGACGCATGAGGATCTGACCGATGCCTTCCGCGAGCGCGAACGGCGTGAACGGCTGCAGGACCAGCTCGTCAATGCGCTGGTCGGCGTGGTCGATCGCCGCGATCCGTTCTCGGCCGAGCATTCCACGCGGGTCGGCAAGCTGGCGCGTGAGATCGCGACCGAGATGGGCCTGACGCCCGTGCAGATCTCGACCGCGCAGACGGCCGGTCAGTTGATGAATCTGGGCAAGATCCTGATCGATCCGGCGCTCCTGACCAAAGGTGCCAACCTCACCGAGGATGAGCGCCAGCAGATCCGGCGCGCCATGCTCGCCTCGGGCGACCTGCTGCAGGGCGTCGAGTTCGATGGACCGGTCTCGGAGACGCTGCGCCAGGCGCTGACGCGCTGGGACGGCACCGGCGTGCCCGCCGGGCTCAAGGGCGAGGATATCCTGCCCACCGCGCGCGTCATCGCCGTCGCCAATGCCTTTGTCGGCATGCTGAGCGCGCGCGCCCATCGTTCGGCCTTGACGGTGGACGATGCGATCAATGCGATCATGCACGACGTCGGCAAGGCGTTCGACCGTCGCGCCGTCGCGGCCCTGGTCAATTACATGGACAACCGGGCCGGCCGCGCCGAATGGGTGCAAGGAGCGGGCGCAAGCTGACCCAGAGGACGCACCTTCCCGCCGGCCGGCGCATTTATGCGATCGGCGACGTGCATGGTCGCGCCGACCTCCTCGCCATGCTGCAGCGGCGGATCGCGGCCGACCTGGAGCGCCATCCGATCGCGGATCCGCTCCTGATCTGCCTCGGCGACTATGTGGATCGGGGCCCGGATTCGGCGGGCGTGCTCGATCTGCTGCTCGGCGAGGCGCCGGCCGGCATGAAGCGCATCGCGCTCCTGGGCAATCACGAAGAACTGATGCTGCGCTTCCTGGTCGACGACAGCGCGGGTCCGGTCTGGTTCGCCAATGGCGGCGACGCGACGCTCGAGAGCTACGGGGTCGATGCGCTCGATTCCTACGACCGGGCGCGCCGCCAGTTCGAGCGGCTGTTCCCCGCTCGTCATCGCGCGTTCCTGGAATCACTGCCGATCAGCCATAGCGAGGGCGACTATTTCTTCGCCCATGCGGGGGTGCGGCCGGGAACGGCGCTGGGCGACCAGCGGCGCGAGGATCTGCTGTGGATCCGCGGCGAGTTCCTGCGTTCCGAGGCCGATCACGGCAAGGTCGTGGTCCATGGCCATTCGATCGCGGCCGAGCCGGAGAGTCGGCCCAACCGGATCGGGATCGATACCGGTGCCTATGCCTCCGGCCGGCTGACCTGCCTGGTGCTGGAAGGCGAGAAGCGGCGCTTTTTCGTCACCTGACCGCCGCTTCCTTGCCACCGCCGGGCGGGGGGCGGGAGTGCTACAAAGTCGGGCCGCCGCGCCGGGTTTTAACCGGGCGACAAGGCCGGTTTGTTACAAATGATGAATTGGGCGTAAAGGGAGTTTCGGAATCATGATGTTGCGCAAGCGCATTCTCGTCACCGGCGGGGCGGGGTTTCTGGGATCGCATCTGTGCGAACGCCTGCTGCGCGAAGGCGCCGACGTGCTCTGCGTCGACAATTTCTTCACCGGCACCAAGGACAACGTCGCGCATCTGCTGGACAGCCCGAACTTCGAGCTGATGCGTCACGACGTGACCTTCCCGCTCTATATCGAGGTGGACGAGATCTACAATCTCGCCTGCCCGGCCTCGCCGATCCATTACCAGCATGATCCGGTGCAGACCACCAAGACCTCGGTCCATGGCGCGATCAACATGCTGGGCCTGGCCAAGCGCCTCAAGGCCAAGGTGTTCCAGGCCTCGACCAGTGAGGTCTATGGCGATCCCGAGGTGCATCCGCAGCCCGAGAGCTATCGCGGCAGCGTCAATCCGATCGGCCCGCGCGCCTGCTATGACGAAGGCAAGCGCTGCGCCGAGACGCTGTTCTTCGATTATCACCGCCAGCATAACCTGCGCATCCGTGTGGCCCGGATCTTCAACACCTATGGCCCGCGCATGCATCCCAATGACGGCCGTGTGGTCTCGAACTTCGTGGTCCAGGCGCTGCGCGGCGAGCCGATCACGATCTTCGGCGAAGGCCGCCAGACCCGCGCCTTCTGTTATGTCGACGACCTGATCGAGGGTTTCATCCGGCTGATGGCGGCGCCCGACGAGCTCACCGGGCCGGTCAATCTCGGCAATCCCGGCGAGTTCACCATTCGCCAGCTGGCCGAGATGGTGATCGAGCAGACCGGCTCCAAATCGAAGCTGGTGTTCCACCCGCTGCCCGCCGACGACCCGCAGCAGCGCCGGCCCGACATCACGCTGGCGCAACAGAAGCTGGGCTGGCAACCGACGGTGCCGCTGAAGGAAGGGCTGACCAAGACGATCGCCTATTTCGACGGGCTCCTGGCGCGGCTGCCCAACCACGTCTTCCAGCGATAGGAAGAGCGCTCCATCAAGAGCGCGCCTTCACCTCCAGCCGCGCCAGGAATTTCGCCTCGTCGATGACGAAGCGCTCGTGATGGCCGCGGCCGATCACGTCCTTGTCGTCGCGGGCCTCGACCTTGAAGCGCAGGCGCTTGCCCTCGACCTCGACGAGCTCGACCTCGACGGTCACGGTCATCCCGATCGGCGTGGCCGCTTCATGGCTGAGATCGACGTGGGTCCCGACCGTGCGCTGGCCCGGCCCGAGATGGGCTTCGAGGGCCGCCACGCAGGTCTCCTCGACGAAACCCACCATGAAGGCGGTGGCGAAGACCGGCGGCATGTCGTGGAAATGCCGGAAGGAAGGCGACACGCTCGGCACCGTCAGGCTCGCATCGACTGTGACGCTCTCGCGATGGCGTAATCCGATCGGGGGCATGGGCATGCTATCGATCCTCGGTCTGGCTGCTGGGCCTTTTTGGCGCCGGGTGGATGAGCGGCATCAAGTCGTCCCACAGCAGCACGATATTGTCGGAGCGCCAGATCGGCCCGGGATCGGTGTAATGCCCTGCGACCCGCCCTCCGAGCGACTGGTAGAACCCGATCGCCGCCTCGTTGCCGGCGACCACCCCGAGGGCTGCGCCGCGGTAATGCCGGCGGGCCAGATGCTCGGCCAACGCCGCCAACAGCCGACGGCCGATACCCTGCCGCTTGGAGTCGGGGTCGACATAGAGAGACTTTATCTCGCCCCGGTCGCCGAACGCGGCTTCGCATGGCGCGCCGGCAGCGCCGATGCCGACGAGCCGGTCCCTTCGAGTTGCGAGCAGAACCGCTTGCTGCGGGTTCGGCGCCGAGAGCATGGCCGTCCATCTGCCGAAACGATGCGCCTCGTCCAGCTTGCGGAAGGCTTCGACAGGCGCCAGGGCCCGGTAGGTGTCGCGCCACGCCGCGACATGGAGTCTGGCGATGGCCTCTGCATCGCCGACCGTCGCTGGCCGCACCGCGATATCGCTCATGCGTACGGGCATCCTGTCCGGGGAAAGGTGCTACTTCGTGAAATCGAGGTTGGCGGGATTGCTGCCGCAGACCAGCACCGCGACGCGCTCGCCCGCTTGCGGCCGGTAGCGGCCCGACAGCAGCGCCGCGAAGGCCGCGGCTCCGCCGGGCTCGGCCGCGAGCCGCAGGATGCGCCAGAGGGCGGTTTGCGCCTGCAGGATCGCCTCGTCGGAGACCAGCACCACCTTCTCGACATGGCGCTTGGCGATCGGGAACATCAACTGCCCGACACGCCGCGGCGCCAGCGAATCGGCGGCGACGCCGCCGGCTTCCGCATCGACCGGCTCGCCCGCCTCGAGCGCGCGATAGAGCGTCGGCGCCGCTTCGGGTTCGACACCCACGACTTTCACGTTCCCGCCGAACCAGGCGGCGATGCCGCCGATGAGACCGCCGCCGCCCACGGCAACCAGCAGCGTGTCGATCGCGGGCGCCTGTTCCTCGATCTCGAGCCCCACGCTGCCCTGGCCCATCAAGGTCTCGCGCTGGTCGAAGGCATGGATCGGCATCGCGCCGGTGCGCGCGACCCAGGCCTCGCTCTCGGCCAGCGCATCCGCATAGCGTTCGCCGCCGACCACGAGGTCGGCGCCATAGGAGCGGATGCGCTCGATCTTGGAAGGCGAGGCCACGCGCGGCACGAAGATCTTGGCGGGGATGCCTCGTTTCATCGCGGCATAGGCGACGGCCGCGCCGTGATTGCCGCCCGAGGCCGCCACGACGCCCGCCTTCGGAACCTCGCGCAGCAGCAGGCTGGCGAAGGCGCCGCGCGGCTTGAAGGAGCCGGTATGCTGCAGGAGCTCGAGCTTGAGCTGCAGGGCGCCGGCATCGAGCCCGAAATCTCCGCTGTCCACGCTCATCACCGGCGTGCGGCGGATATAGGGCGCGATCAGTTGGGCCGTCGCTGCGATTTCTTCGCGAGAGACCGCGAGTTTGGAGCTGTCCGTCATCGGGGATCCGCCAGGGAATGTCACGCCATTGGGAGGTTTCGATCTTACAGGGTCAGCTCCCAGGTTTCGCTGACAAGATCATGGCCGAAGCTGCGATGGGGCTCGGACTCGATCAAGCGGAATCCCGCCTTCCGGTAGAGATGCCGGGCCGCGGCGAGGTTGGCGTTGGTCCAGAGCCGCACCCGGCGGTAGCCGCTGCGGCGGGCGAAGGCGAGGCATTCGTCGATCAGCCGCTGGCCCAGCCCCAGCCCGCGGGCCGAAGGTTCGACCAGCAGCAGACGGAGCTTGGCCACGTCTTCGGATTCCCGCACCAGGAAGATCGAGCCGAGAATCCGGCCGTCGCGCTCGGCGATCCAGCAGCGCTCGCGCGCCGGCTGGAAGTTCCTGATGAAGCCGGCCGCGATCTCGGCGACCAGAGCCTCGAAGCTTTCGTCCCAGCCATATTCCGCGGCATAGAGCGCGGCGTGACGATGCACCACCCAGCCCATGTCGCCCGGGCGATGCGGGCGCAGGATGTAGCCGGGCTCCGCCGGCGCGCCGTCCGCGTCGGCGGGGCTGTCCCCGCCCAGCACGCCCTCGATCTGATCCATCGCGCGTTCGAGCCGGGTCTGCTGCGGCTCCGGCAAGGGCTCGAGCAGCGCCGCGATCTGCTGGCGGGTGGTTCGCTCCAGGCCGGCAAAAGTCCGGCGCCCCAGCGCGGTCAGCGTGAGCCGGCGCTGGCGCGCATCGTCGGCCGAGGCGACGCGGGCGAGGAGGCCCTCATTCTCGAAGCCTCGCAGGATGCGGCTGAGATAGCCCGGATCGAGACCCAGATCCCTGACCAGATCGGAGGCCGTCGGCCGTTCGCGATGGGCCAGCTCATAGAGGACACGGGCCTGGGTCAGGCTGTAGGGGCTGTCCAGCAGCCCCGCGCCCAGCACGCCGATCTTGCGGGTGTAGAAGCGGTTGAAGCGACGGACCGCCTCGACCCGGCGATCGAGATCGGCCGGCAGCGCCATGGGAACCTCCCGTCTCAGGACGCCGCATGGTTCGGCATATAGTTGACTCCGTCAACTATATTGTTGAGCCTCGCCGGAGGCGGGCCCGGGCGCCGACTCATCTGGCGGGGCAGACCGCGGCGCCGGCGTCGGGCGCATCGAGCGCCCGGGTCATGATGGTGTTGGCGCGCTTCTTCACATAGGGCCCCGGATTGGCGGCGTTCCACTCATCGGGGTTGGGCAGCACGGAGGCGAGCAGGGCCGCCTGATAGCGCGAGAGCTCGGCCGCGCTCTTCTTGAAGAAGCGCTGCGAGGCGGCCTCAGCGCCGTAGATGCCGGGGCCGAACTCGATGACGTTGAGATAGACCTCCATGATCCGCTGCTTGCCCCAGACGAACTCGATCAGGATCGTGAAATAGGCCTCGAGCCCTTTGCGCACCCAGTTGCGGCCCGGCCAGAGAAACACGTTCTTGGCAGTCTGATTGGAGATGGTCGAACCGCCCCGCAGGCGGCTCGACCCCGCCTCGATCTTGTTCCAGGCGGCCTGGATCGAGGTCCAGTCGAAGCCGTGATGCTCGCAGAAATGCGCATCCTCGGCGGCGATGACGCTGCGGATGAGATCGGGTGAGATCCGCTCGATCGAAGTCCAGTCCTTGTGGATGCCGCGCCCTTCGATCAACCCATCGATCATGAGGATGGTGACCGGCGGCGGCAGCGACTGGTAGATGACAGTGAGCCCGATCGAGAGCGCGAAGAAGCCGGCAGCGATTCGCAAGGACCAGCGCCAGAGGCGGCCCGGCAGCGAGCGGCGTCGGCGCGGCGTCGCGGACGCCGGGCCTGCTTCCGGCGTCACCGCCGCGTCTCGCGCTTCAAGGTCACCGTCTCCCACCGCCGCCGCTGACTCCTGCTGGCCCCGGGGCAATCTACCGGCCGGCATGCGAGACTGCCAACACGCAAGCGCGGGCCGGCGCGGCGGCCATGCCCAGGGCGTGAAGAACCACCCCCAACCGTCATCCTCGCTTTCGAGCGTGTGAAAGAATCGAGCGATGCATAAAAACTCCGCGCCCCCTCCCCTTGCGGGAGGGGGTAGGGGGAGGGGTGATGCCGCATGAGGTCATGGTAGCAAGTATCGAGCGCGGTCCGCTCGTGTTCGCCCGTCCGCAGCTTAGCCCGAGCCTGCTGCTTTCAGAGCGTTGATCAATCGTAAGTGTGGCCGTCATCGCGCCTATGTCACCCCTCCCCCTACCCCCTCCCGCAAGGGGAGGGGGCGAGAGTATTTCTGATGCCCTCTTACGGCATCATTCGATTTCCTCATACGCTCTGCGGGGCTGAATGCACCATCGTGGACAATACCGAGACCCCTCGGGCAGAGTCCGGACCCGGCAGCCATGGCACTTTCCGATCCCGAAATCGCGCTCAAGCTGGCACGCGGCGTCAGCCGGTTCCTCGAGAATCTGGGCTACGGCACCGTGATCGAATTCTCGCTCGCCACCGGGCGGCGCGCGGATGTGTTCGGCGTGAACGAGCGCGGCGAGACCGTCATCGTCGAGGTCAAGAGCTCGCCGGTCGATTTCCTGACCGACGACAAATGGCCCGACTATCGCGAGTTCTGCGACTATTTCTATTTCGCGGTGGCGCTCGATTTCCCGCGCGAAATCCTGCCGGCGGACTGCGGGCTGATCGTGGCCGACGCCTACAGCGCCGAGATCCTGCGGGCGAGCGACCTCATCTCGCTCAATGCCAGCCGGCGCAAGGCGCTGCTGCTGCGTTTCGCGCTCACCGCCAGCACCCGGCTGCGCCGCCTGCTCGACCCGGATATCTAGCGGCTCGGTGGCTTCTCCGTTCCCGACAACGCCGCGGCACGCTCCAGCAACGCGACGACCTCCGCGTCGTCCATCTGATGGAAATCGGCGTAATAAAAACCGATGGCGCCGAAATCCAGCGGTTGCGTCAGGCAGACGACTTCGTCGCATTCCGGCGCGAGTTCGGCGATGGTCTCCGGCGGCGCGACCGGTACCGCGAGCACGAGCTTCGCCGGTTTCTGGCGGCGCACGGCACGCAGGGCCGCACGCGCCGTGGCGCCGGTGGCGATGCCGTCATCGGCGAGGATGACCGTCTTTCCCGCGAGCACCGGGTGGGTCCGCCCAGGCAGGTAAAGCCCGCGCCGCCGCGCGATCTCGGCCAGTTCGCGCCGCGCGGCCCGTTCGAAGAAATCGGCCGACAGATCGAGCGCCGAGGCCACATCCTCGTTGATGACGATTTCCGGACGTTCGCCGTCGACCACGGCGCCCGCGGCCAGCTCCGGCTGATCTGGCGCGCCCAGCTTTCGCACCAGGACAATGTCCAACGGACAGCCCAGCGCGACCGCGATCTCGTAGCCGATGGGGACGCCGCCGCGCGGCAGCGCCAGCACAACCGGCGACTTGTCCCGGAAACGCTCGAGGGCCGAGGCCAGCCGGCGGCCCGCATCCTGTCGGTTGGCAAAGGCCATGTCGGGGTTCTGTCGCCTCGTCATCGGGAGTCGAGAATGAGATTAAAGACCGCCACCCATGTTTCAGTCTTCGCCGGATCGGGCGTCAATGCGTTGACATGAGTCAAAGGGCCACGCTAGGGAAGTTAACTTAGTGGGTGTGAGTCCGTTATCGCCAGGGGAGAGTGCCGATGCCGAGGGTGGGTTTCGCGACGCTTTGCGTCGCCGCGGGCGTCCTATGGTCCGGTGTGGCGCTGGCCGCACAGACGCCGGTCGAGGCGGGGCGCAAGGCGACACTCGAACTCGAATACACGATCGAGGGCAAACTCTCGGTCAAGGGCGAGGCCGGGCAGTCGACGGAATGGCGCGTGCTGCGGCAACTGACGATGAGCCTCGAGCTGGTCGCCGGCAAGCTCTCGCCGGCCAGCGTCGTCGATACGCAAGTCCAGGCCCAGCAGACCGAACAGGGGACGGCCCTGGGCCAGCAAAGCCAGCAGGCGATGACCAACAACGCGCCCCTCATGGACCAGATGCAGGCGGCCGTGGAGGCCTGCGGCGACGATGAAGCCTGCGTCGAGGCCTATGTGATGAAGCTGTCCCAGGACCCGCAATTGCAGCAGATGAGCAAGGATGTGGGGCAGATGCAGCAATCCGCGAACAGCTACAACCAGGCCAACCCGCCTCGCTTCCAGCAATGGAACGTGCTGTCGGCAAACGCCTTGTCCGGCACCTACAAGTTCGAGGAATGGCGCAAGGACGTGGTCTACGATCCGATCTGCGGCGCGACCGCCAATCTCTGCACCTCGACACGCGAACGCAAGGCCGCGGGGAAGATCGGACCGAACGACACAGCGGCCGGCGGCGCGCCCACGGTCGAGGTCGACACGCTCCAGGACAAGATCAGCGTGATGCTGACGTCGCCGATCTTCGTCCCGACCATTCCGCAGGTCACGCAGGACGGGCCCGGAGAGGTCCAAATCCAGTTTCTGCCCTATAGCGACTCCGACTATCAGCCGGCGCTCAAATATCTGGCGATCCCCCTGAAAGGCTCCTTCGCGAACCAGAAGGGTAGCGGCAGTGTGAAATTCGCCGAGCTGGAGGATTATCGCGGACCGCTGAAACTGACGGTGCGCTGGCATTTTCAGGTGAAATAGCCGGCCCGGGCCGCGGTTCGAAATCCTGTCCTAAACCGTCGGGCTTTCTTTTAACCATGGCATCGTCCCGCACGGCTCGGGTTGAAATGCTCTGTTGAAGCGGCGCCGAAGCGCTACCATGTCAAATCCATAGGGGGAATTGTCGCAACCGATCCAAGGAGGTCATGCCACCGCCTGTCTGCCGCCTCTGAGGCGGTCGCCAGCCGAGCCGGCGAGCGCCATGTTCGTTGCAGTCGCGAAGGGAGAGTATCGATGGATGAAACGCCGTCGCTCACGATCAGCTTTCGCAATCTCGAGCCCTCGCCGTCCCTGGAGACCGAAGTCCGACGGCGGGCCTCCAAACTGATGAAGATCGGACGTGAGCGATTGATCGCCTGTCACGTCGTGATTTCGGCGCCGAACCGGCGCCGCCAGCAGGGCAAGCTCTATGCGGTCAATCTGCGCCTGGAGCTGCCGCGCGGCAGCCTTCCCATCAATCGCAACCCGCCGATGGATCACGCGCATGAGGACGCGCATGTCGCGATCCACGATGCATTCGATGCGGCCTTGCGCCGGCTCGCCGAGTTTCGCCGCCGCATCAACGGCCGCGTCAAAACTCATGCGGCAAAAAGTCCGCATGCGCGCGGCGCGCGCGACAGCCATGCGGAGGAACCGGAATCCTGAAGCTCGAAGGGTTCGAGGGTCGCGCCTAAGTCGCTGCGGCGCTGGCGAATTTTACGGCGTGATCCGTATCTCGCAGAATAATTTGTGATTCGTAGGGACTTCGGCTAGCCGTTCGGTTGGTCTTCCAATCGCGCGCCCGCTCGCCATATGGCGGTTTAATTATTTGGCAAAGCTGGGCAATTCGATTATGCCCTGCGGCCTTCCCGTTCCTTAAAGGATTCGGACCCGATCGATCATGCGATATGCGCGTCACATCACTCTGGTTCTGCAGGATCGCGACAGCGACCGGCCTGCCGAGCTCGACCTTGCCGTCATGAAGAATTTATTGGCCCAGGAGCCGATCGTCTCCCGGACCGAAGCCGCCGGCCGGATGCTGATCTACAGCCTCGATCTTGGCACCGAGGCCAACGAGAACCGGGAGACCCCGTCGCGACCGACCGGCAGCGACCGCGCAAAGGCCTGACGGCCGCGAAGGTCCCGCCGCCTCTTCGCGCTCCGCCCTTCGCAGACTCAGTTCTCCGCCCACATGCGCAACAGGTTCATGTGGATCTTGATGAGCTGCTTGGTCTCCGGCGCGTCGGGCGCTTCGCGGTTGCGGGTATCGGCCGCTTGCGACAATTCATAGAGCAGGTTGCGCTGGTGCGGATCCTTGACCAGGCTCTGGATCCAGAGGACCGCCGCCAGCCGCTCGCCGCGCAGGATCGGCTTGACCTCGTGATAATAGATGGTCGGGTAGAGCACGGCGTCGCCCGCCGGCAGCTTCGCTGTCTTCGTGCCGAACTCGGTCTCGAGCGACAGCTCGCCGCCCTCATAGCTGTCGGGATCGGACAGGAAAATCGTCATCGAGAGATCGATGCGCATCCGGTCCTGCCGGCCCATCACCGCATTGTCCATATGCATGCCGTAATGCATGCCCACGCCATAGCGGCTATAGACCGGCCGGGTGATCGTCTTGGGCCGCGCGGCGGCATCGAGCGTCTGGTTGCGGGCGAGCGCCGCCATCACCAGGCGATCGAGCTCGGCCTTGGCGGGGAAGCGGAAATCCAGCTCCTCATTGGCCTTCTGATTGCGGCCGAGATTGCCGGCGGAGGCTTTGCCGTCCTGGAATTGGCCGCTGCGCAGAACGCCCACGATCTGTTCGCGCTCGGACGGCGTCAATATCTGCGGCAGCCAGAACAGCATCTCGAACGTCCCTCTTCGCTGCGGCCGGGGCTTCCCTGCCGGTTCCGTCGTTCGTCGAACCTCTCATGGCACAGAAGCGCGCCGCAATTCCAGTCCGCCCGCGCCAGGTTCCCGGGCGCTTCTACCAGCCGGTGCCGGCCGGTTGCGCGCGCAGCGACATCAGGTAGGCGACGATGGCATCGAGCTCGCCTGGTTCCAGCGGCTCTTCCGGCATCGGGTCTCGGGGGGCATGCATGTATTTCCGGAAGTAGGCATCGTCGCGGCCCTCCTGATGCGCCGCCAGCCAGAAGCTCGGTGCCTTCACGTCGGTGTTACCCGTCTCCGTTTCGACCGTCACCGGCGGCGGAATCGCCTGGTCGCCGCTCACGCGATGGCAACCGGAGCAATAGCTCTTGGCCAGGGCCAGCCCGCGATTCGCGAGCGCCGAATCCGCGGCTGCGGCGGGACCGGCGGCGAGCAGGGCCGCTCCCAGGATCGTCATGGCAACTAGGCGCAATGGGTCCTCCAACAGCGAGAGCGGGAATGCAAGAAAGCGCCCCCCGGGCGGCATTGTCCAGAGCTGCGCGGGCTCTTCCTCATGGTGTCGACGCCAACGCCTCGTGCGCCGCCGCGACGGTTTCGGTCAACGGACCCGCGGCGCCGAGGATGCGCCAGGTCATGGGTCCGGCGGATCGCTCGAGCTGCCGTCGCAGCACCAAGGCGTCCGCGTCGGAGGCATCGCCGCGCCGATCGCGAACGCGGGCCTCCAGGATCGCTGCCGGGGCCTCCAGCCACAGCCCCGTGAAACCAACCGCGGCTCGCCGCGCGACCTGCTCGATGTGATCTCGTTCGGCGGGATCGCCGAAGACGGCGTCGGCGATGACGACCGAACCCGCCGCGATCGCCCGGGCGGCATCGCGCGCGAGATTCTCATAGACCTCCCGCGTGACCGCCCGGTCATAGGCGTCGGGCGGAAGCCGCGTCTCCGGCGCCACCCCTCTCAGTCGTTTGCGGATCACGTCGCTGCGCAAGACACGGGCGCCGGCGGCCGGATCCAGGGCCGGCGCCAGCCCATAGGCGAGCGTCGATTTGCCGGTGCCGGAGAGACCGCCGATCGCGATCAGCCTGGGCTTCGACGGTTCCAGCAGCCGCAGCGCCAGATCGAGATAGCGGCGCGATTGATCGCGCGAGGCCTCGGCCTGGCCGCCCTGGCCCTGGCGGCGCGCGATCGAGGCCGCGACATGGGCGCGGATGACGGCGCGCACGGCCATGAAGAGCGGCAGGGCGGCGCGGCCTTCCTCCGTCTCGCCGCGGTCGAAATAGCGGTTGAAGACCCGGTTCGCCAGATCGCGCGCCCCGCGATGCTCGATATCCATCAGCAGGAACGCCAGATCGTAGAGCCGGTCGATGGTGGCAAGCTCTTCCGAAAACTCGATCGCATCGAACAAGGTCGGCCGGCCTTGCCAGAGGCAGATGTTCCGCAAATGGAGGTCGCCATGGCCGCGGCGGATGAAACCGTCGGCCGCGCGCCGGTCGAGCAGGCCGGCGACGGATCGCAGGGCCTCCTCGCTTCGCCGGTTCACGCGATCGATCGCGGCGGACGCCAGTACCCCTTCGGCGGCGGCCTGTTGCAGCTCCCGCAGATTGCCCGACATGATGCGGGCGAAGCGCGCGGCGCCGTCGGCCGTCTTCACCGGCGCCAGCGATTGGTGGAATTCCCAGACGATGTCGGTCAATTCCTGCATCAGCGCCGGCGTCAGGCGGCCTTCGCCCGCCATCCGGTCGAACAGCAGGCTCTGATCGAAGCGCTCCATCTCGACGACCCACTCCACGACCTCGCCATCGCCGTCGAATCCGAACCTGCCGTCGGGCCCGCGCGTGATCTTGTGGAGGCCGAGATAGATCCCGGGCGCGGTGCGGCGATTGACGGCGAGCTCGGTGCGGCAGGCCCGCTCGCGCAACGCCAGCGTCGAGAAATCGAGATAGGCGAATCGAATCGCGCGCTTGAGCTTGAAGGCGCGGTCGCCCGCGAGGAACACCGAGGCGCCATGCGTATCGATGCGCTCGATCGGCGTGCCCGGCGGCAGGCCATGGCTCGCCGGGTCGGCGAGAAAATCGATGACGGGCTGTTGCGGCTCAGGCATCGGCACCTGTCGCTCGGCGGCGCGGGCTCGGCCGGCCCCGCTATCCCTCTTGAAATGGGACAGAAGCACGGTTTTGTCGAGACGATAAGGCGCCGCAGCTCTGCTCAGACCCGCTCGCCGCCGACCTCGCCCTCGGCCGCCGGCGTCTGGCCGCCGCGGGCGCGGGTGAGCATATAGAGCCCAGCGCCGACGATGAGGGCCGCACCCGCGAGCGTCGCCAGGCCGGGGATTTCTCCCCAGAAGGTGAAGCCCCAGAGGCTGGCCCAGATCAGCCCGGTATATTCGAAGGAGGCGACCAGATTGGCCTCGGCCATGCGATAGGCCTGGGTCAACAGCACCGTGCCGATCGCGGCGATGGGGCCGGTCGCCGCCATCAGCAGGAAGTCAGTCATGCTCGGCATCGTCCAGGCGCGCAAGAGGAAGCCGAGGCTGCCGGTGTTGTCGCCCTCGTACCCGCCCTGGCCGAACAGCCCCGCCATGACGAGCGCTCCCGTCAGGAACAGGAGGTTCTGGTAGAAGGCCATGACCGGCGCGCTGTCGGTGGCGCCCAGCCGGCGCGCCATCAGTGCCGCCGTGCCATAGCAGAAGGCCGACGCCACGGGGAGCAGGGCTGCCCATTCGAACAATCCGCTGGCGGGGCGCATCATCACCACCACGCCGGCGAAACCGACGATGGTGGCGATCCAGCGATTGAGTCCGATCTTCTCGCCGAGGAAAGGGCCCGCGAGCGCGGTGATGAAGAGGGGAACGGTGAAATAGAGCGCGACGATGCTGGCCAGCGGCAGGACCGGGAAGGCCAGGTAATAGGCGGTATAGGACACCATCAGCGCCGCGCCGCGCAGCGCCAGCCAACCCATCCGCGGCGAGACGAGCGCGCGAATGCCGCCATGCCAATGCAGCATCGCCAGCAGGATCGGGATGCTGATGAGGCAGCGAATGGTGATGACCTCATGGACCGGATAGCTGCCGGCCACAGTCTTGACCACCACATCCTGGAACGAAAAGATGAACACGCCCGCGAAGAGCGAGGCGATGGCCATCAGCGATCGGCGATCGCGCAAAGACGGCAAGTCCGAGGCTCCCCCGAGCCGCCAATTCCGGTGATGAAGCGCCCGGGTAAGCGCTGCGGCGAATCGGCGTGCGGGCGAGACTATCAGATCGGGCGGGGTTTGCGTGAGGTGCCGGAAGGAGGGGTGCGATCTCGATCTATTGTCCCCTCTCCCGCATGCGGGAGAGGGGATAGATTAGGGGTCACGCGGCCGCCGCGTCTCCGGATTCGGATTCGAGCATCGCCGTATTGACGGCGGCGAGGGTGCCATGGGCCGGGGCCTGGGGCAGCGTCACCACCGGGCAGGCCGCGCGCAGCCGGTCATGGAAGTCCAGGATCGCATGCTCATAGTTGGAGAGCGGGCCGGGCTCATAGCCGTTCGAGCGCAGGCCCATCTGCACGCGCTCGCTCAGATCCCGGTCCTCATGGCCGACCTGCCGGTTGATGCGCGCGTTGAGATAGCGCAGCACCTTGGCCTCGCGCCGCGCGTCGGGCCGGCTGAAGACCGGGTAACGCATGACGCAGGTCTCGGCCGTCTGGGGCAGGATCTGGAACACGTCCATGCTGTCCGGATAGATGTCGATGCCGATGTTCGGGGCCATCGAGAAGAACAGCCAGGTGCGGCGCGTCTTCTCCGGCAGGTCGGTCAGGACCTCGGGCGCCATCTTCTGATAGAGCCGCTCGCTCCAGACCGTCGAGGGCCGCTCCTTGAGCACGCTCTCGCTCACCGCCACGCCATGTTCGTTGATCTCGCCCATGAGGTCGCTGTCGAGCATGCGGTGATAGCCTGGATGGCCGATCGGCACGTGGTAGTTCTCGAGATTGTTGTCGACCGCGACCTTCCAGTTGCAGTTCCAGCTGCCGGTCCAGAGCTGCTGGATCGGCTCCATCTCCTCCAGCCGGTAGGGCCGCGCCATCTCGATGAAGTCCTTGAACATCTCCTCGAGGCTGGGGCCGCCCGAAACGAGCCGCACGAAAACGAGCCCGAGAACGATCTCCATCTCGACCGGCTTCAGCCCGAAATCGGCCTTCTTCATGCCGGGGAAGGTCTGCTCCGAGGGCACGCCCATGAGCCTGCCGTCGAGCGCGTAGGACCAGCCGTGATAGGGGCAGCGGATGCGGCCCTTGCAGCTGCCGGCGCCATCCAGCAGCTTCGAGCCGCGATGGCGGCAGACGTTGGAGAAGGCCCGGATCTCGCCATCCTTGCCGCGCGTGACCAGCACGGAATCGCGCATCATGTCGAGCGTGGCGAAGTCGCCCGGATTCTTCAGCTGGTTCACATGGCAGACGAACTGCCAGGAGGGCAGGATCACGCGCTGATATTCGAGCTCGGTCAGCTCCTGATTGAAATAGGTCCAGGCCGGCAGGCCGCGCGTCATCGAATCGACCTCGGTCAGCGCAATCGGGGTCTGTTCGTTCATGGCGGTCTCCTGTCGCTTCATATCGATCGGGGTCATGGCGGTATCCAACTCAGGTCGTCAGGGTAAAAGCCTCGGGAAACATTCCGGCGAGGTAGTTCAAGGCCGTGCGCTGGGCTATCCCACGGTCGAAGGCAGCGCCTTCGACCATGATCTCCTGCCAGAGATATTCGAGGACGCCGATGAAGCCGGTGGCGACCGCCTCGGCGTCGAGATGGCGATGGCCGCCGCGCGCGATCAAGTCGGCGACGATCCGCACCATGTCCTCGTGGTAGCGGGTGTCGATGACGCCGACCCGCTCGAGATAGGTGCTGCGCGATCCGGCCTCGCCCCAGAAGGCGTACCAGACCGCGACCTTGTCGGGCGCCGAGACGGCGGGATCGAACATGGTGGCGATCAGCCGCTTCAGCGCCTCGACCGGATCGGTCGCGGAATCTTGGAGCGCGCTCGCGCGGGCCCGCTCGAACTCGGTCGAGAGATGGTCGAGCACCTCGACCAGCAGCGCCTCCTTGCGCTTGAAGTGGAGGATCACGGTCCCGGGGGCCACCTTGGCCGCCAGCGCCACGCGCTCGACCGTGGTGCCCGACAGGCTCTGGCGCGCGATCACGGCGATGGTCGCCTCGAGGATCGAAGCCCGGGTCGCGGCTCCGCCCTGGGGCACCGTCCGGATCGCTCTCAGCGCTGCGGCCATGGGACCGAAATCCTTCTAGTTTCGTTTCAGTTTCAATACGATAAGACTACTGAATGAATATTCATTTACAGTCCCCGGGGGCCCGTGTCAAGCTCCCCTCCGGAAATCCAGCCGGTGCCAGGACTTAGACGACGGGTGCAGGATCGGCTTCCGGGCCGGTTGGGAACGGCGATCGAGGGGGGGACGGGGATATGAGCGGCTTGCGGCGGTGGGTGGCGGCGTTGGCGCTGGCGACGGGCGTGGTGGCGGGTGTGGGGTCAGCTTCGGCCGACGAGCCCGGCATCGACCTCCGGGTCATGACCTTCAACATCTGGTATGGCGGCGCGCAGGTGGATGCGGGCCAAGTGGTCGAGGCGATCAAGGCGGCCAAAGCCGACATCGTGGGCTTGCAGGAACCCGACGGCACCGCGCGCGCCATCGCGACCGCGCTGGGCTGGCCCTATGTCGACGAGCGCCGCCACATCATCTCGCGCTATCCGCTGTTCGATCCGCCGGGCGATCCGCTCTATGTCTGGGTCGAGCCCGTGCCCGGCCGCATCGTCGCGGTCGCCAATGTCCATATGCCGGCGACGCCCTATGGGCCCGAGGCGGTGCGCGACGGCCAGGATCTGGCGGCGGTGCTGCAGATGGAGACCGACACGCGGCTGCCGGCGATCCAGCCTTATCTCGAGGCGCTGCCGAAGGTGGCGGCCGACGGAACGCCGGTGTTCCTCACCGGCGATTTCAACTCGCCCTCGCATCTCGACTGGACCGAGGCGGTGGTGAAGGTGCGCCCGCAGGTGAAATATGCGGTCGAATGGCCGGTGAGCAAGGCGCTGGCCGATGGCGGCCTGCATGATTCCTATCGCGAGGCCCATCCCGATCCGGTGGCGCAGCCGGGCTTCACCTGGACCGCGGGCTATCCCCATCCCTGGGTCAAGCCGAACGAGACCTTCGACCGCATCGATCTGGTCTGGAGTGCCGGCAATGCCAGCGCTACCGCAAGCCAGGTCGTCGGCGAAGCGGGCGGACCCGACGTCGATGTTCCGATCACGCCCTGGCCGTCGGATCATCGCGCCGTGGTCTCGACCTTCCATGTCGTGCCGGGTGTGGCGCCGGCGATGGTCGGGATCGACCGGCGCATCGTCACCCAGGGCGACGATTTCATCCTGCGCTTCGTCATCGGCAATCGCGAGGATGCCCGGATCTCGGTAGTGCCGAAGGGCGGCGATCCGGCGAAGAGCGCCATCGCCAGCATGGCGACGGGCGATGCCAGCGATCGGCCCTCGATCAAGTTGGGCTCGACCTTCATGAAGGCCGGCGCCTATGACGCGGTCCTCGCCGATGCCGATGGCAAGGAGCTGGCCCGCACGCCCTTCTGGGTCCTGGCGCGCGATGCCGTGCCGACGCTGGCGGTCAAGAAGGCGAGCTACAAGCCAGGCCAGACGATCGAACTTTCCTGGCACAACGCGCCCGGCATGAAGTTCGACTGGATCGCGGTCTTTCATGCCGGCGATCCGGATATCTACAACTACATCGCCTATATCTATACCGGCGCCACGGTCGAGGGGTCGGGCGCCTTCGACAGCGATGCGCTGGGCGGCAAGCTCGAACCGGGCAAATACGAGTTGCGCCTGCTGCGCGACGATTCCTACGTGCTGCTGGCCAAGGCGGAATTCACGGTGAAGTAGGACGAGGGTCCGGCCCCGACTCTCTCTGGATCGCCTCGTGCCCGGCCCGTTATGCTGGAACGCGAAGCGAGAGGGAGAGGAAAATGCCAAAGATCGATCTGGCATCCGTGCCGGGCCGCGAGGGGACCGACTATCCGCCGCCTTACGACGTGCCCTGCCGCGATCGCGTCCGCCAGGCGCTGGGGGATGCCGCCGGGCTGACCCTGTTCGGCGTCAATCTTCTGCGGATGGCGCCGGGAACCTGGTCCAGCCAACGTCACTGGCACACGGAGGAGGACGAGTTCCTCTGGGTCCTCGAAGGCGAGGTCATTCTGGTCACCGAAGAGGGCGAGACGCTGCTGCGCGCCGGCGATTGCGCGGGCTTCAAGGCCGGCATCGCCGATGGCCATCACCTGCAGAACCGATCCGGCCGTCCGGCGCTGATCCTCGAGGTCGGCTCGAGGCGGCCGGACACGGATGCTGCCGATTATCCCGACATCGATCTTCGCTGGCAGCCGGCGGGCTATACCCGCAAGGACGGGACGCCCTATTGAGCGAAGGCCGCTATTTGCCGGAGAGCGTCTGTGCGAACAGCTTGTATTTGGTCTGGGCGATCTGGGCGGTGCGATAGAAGTTGATCAGCTGATCCCAGGGATCGGCAATGCGCTGGATGCCGGAGATGAAGACCACCAGGGTGCTGACATTGGTCTGTCCCTGGATCACGAACCAGCCGCCGACCATCAGCACGACCAGCGGTCCCAGCGCGTCGAGGAAGTTGCCGAGATAGGTCAGGACGAACTTGCGCCGATAGATGCTCATCCGGAGACCGTAGGCGACATTGACGAGCGAGCGGAAGCGGCCCGAGGCTTTTCGGCTGCTGGACCAGGTGACGATCTCATGGCCGATGCGCCGCACCACCTTGGCGTGGCCGCGGGCGAGGCGATTGATCGCCTGCTGCACCATGCGGACGATGAAATAGTGCGGCGTGTAGATCAGGGCGGCGAGGCTGGCGATGCGCCAATCCACCCATGCGAGGTAGCCGAAGACGAAGATGATCGTTCCGCCCTGCAGCAGGGGGATGGAGATGCTGTCGCCGACGAAGCCGCCGATATCCTCGGTCTCGGACGCCGCCATCGACACCACCGTGCCGGGATCGGCCAGAAGGCCGCCATGCTTCGTGCTGCGCCGGTCCTCGCTGGTGTAGATGGCATTGCGCAGGCGGCGCGTGACGTCCTCGACCACCCAGCCACGCGTGAGGTTCAGGGCATATTTCAGGGTCTGCTGCCCCAGGATCGTCGCCAGGTAGAACAGGCCGAGAATGATGAGGTGATGGAAATCCTTCTGTCCGAGGGCCTCGTCGACCATGCGTCGTTGCAGATCCAGAGGCACCGTCGCCAGGGGGATGATCACGGCAGACAGCAGGCAGATTACGATCTGCCCGTGGGCACTGACCTTCCAGATATAGCGATAGATCGATCTCGGCATGCGGCCCCTGCGAGGCAGCCGCCGTCCGGTTCGAACCGAAGGGCCAGACGCATCCTCGATCCGTAACCCTGGACCGCCGGGAGACAAAAATCAAAGCGGCTGCGAAGACTTTGGATGCCTCGGGCTGATCTGTCGCGGGCTCGTTCCGCCCTCTCCAATGGTCGGGCACCGGTTCTTGACCCGAGGCCAGGCGGCGATTTCGAGGGAAGCCGTTCCTGCCGGAACGAGAAATCTCAACGCCCCAGGGGCTGGTGATGCCCGTCGCCCTCGAGCGTCTGCACGAACAGGCGATATTTCGTCTGGGCGATCTGGGCTGTGCGATAGAAGTTGATGAGCTGGTCCCAGGGATCGGCGATGCGCTGCATGCCGGAGATGAAGACGACCAGCGTGCTGACCTTGGTTTGGCCCTGGATCACATACCAGCCGCCGGCGACGAGGACGACGAGGGGCCCGAGCGCATCGAGAAAATTGCCCAGCGAGGTCAGGATGAACTTGCGCCGGTATATCTTCATGCGCAGGTCATAGGCGAGCTGGACGAGCGAATGGAAGCGACCGGCGCCGCGCTGCTTCTCGATGTCGCCCACCAGCTGCTGTCCGAGGCGCCGCACCACCTTGGCCTGGCTGCGGGCCAGCCGGTTGATCGCCTGCTGCACCCAGCGCACGATGAAGTAATGCGGTGTATAGAGCAGCGCCGCGAGGCTCGCGATCCGCCAATCCACCCAGGCGAGATAACCGAAGGTGAAGAGGATCGTGCCGCCCTGCACCAACGGCACCGAGACGCTGTCGCCGACGAAACCCGCGATGTCCTCGGATTCGGAGGCGACCATCGCCACCGCCGTGCCCGCATCGGGCGGCGTCCCCGGCTGCGCCGTGCCCAGACTGTCCTTGCCGCGATGGATCGTTCGGCGCAGGCGGCGCGTGACGTCTTCCACGACCCAGCCGCGGGCGATGTTCAATCCGTATTTCAGGCCCTGCTGCGCGAGGATCGAGCCCAGATAGACGAGGCCCAGGACGATCAGGAGCCGCAGATCCTTATTGCCCAGCGCGGTATCGACCATGCGCCGCTGGAGCTCCAGCGGCACCGCGGCCAGCGGGATCAGCAGCCCTGAGAAGAGGCAAACCATCAATTGGCCCTTGCGGCAGGTGCGCCAGATGAAGCCATAGATCGAAGCCGGCATCGGCTCCAGCCCGGCCCGATCCTCGTCTCGCGGCCGATCTGGAAAGGTCGCCTCGCGCGAGGTCGCCGGCGGTGAGCGCTCGGCGCTGGGGTCGGGCGAGGCGACGGTCGTGGCTTGGGTCATCCGGCAGTAACGGATGAACCCGCCTCCGAATTCCCCCGATCCTGCATCGGGATGTTTGGCAGGCGGAGCAACGCATTGCGGGCACGCCGTTGAATTCTCGGGGGGCCGGAGCGGCTTTCGAGCTCGGCCCGTTACGGGCGGGCGCGCCTCTGCGGGGGCGGCGGAATGCGGAAGGACGCGGCGCTCTGGGTCTCGGCGGCATAGGCCGGATCGACGATCGCGACTTCGTTGTCCATGCAGAGCGAATGGTGATCGCGCTTGCCGGTGATCCAGCCGCGATGCCATTCGCCGTCCTGCACCAGCAGATCGCTGATATCGGCGACCTCGAAGCAGCGCCACCGCTCCTCGCCGGATTGGAGCGCATGGCTGGAGGTGCCGGCGAACTGCCAGGCGAAGAGATGCCATTTGCCCTGCTTGGTGCCGAGGACATGCGGGCAGGCCTGCCGGGCATGACCGTTGATCATGAAGGTCAATTGCCGGCGGTCCCTGATCGCGTCGGTGATCAGGACGACTTTGTCCATCAATGTCTGCATGGGCCACCTCCTTGAGGTTGGCGGCGAGACCGTATTCCTAAGGGCGCCGAAAGTCCAATCGCGCGCCGGGATTCCGGCGCCGGCCTGCGCGCGGCGGCGACGCGGGAAGCGCCGGAATCCCAACCCTACCGCGCCGATAACGGCGTCTCCGGCCTGCGACACCGCGATGGCGGAACGGCCCGGACAGGCGGGTCCGAGTCGTTCAACCTCCTTGGGAGATTCGCCAAGGCGGTGGTGGAGCCGGGCCGACTCATGTAAGACCTCGTTACATGGCGTGGTCGAAGGACAAGGGGCGGGGGCAGGGCCCGGGCGAGGAGCCCGGCAAGCGCGGCTATCATCACGGCAATCTGCGCGAGACGCTGATCCGCGCCGCCCTCGATTTGATCGGCGAGAAGGGGCCGGCCGGCTTCACCTTCGCCGATGCGGCGCGCTGGGCCGGGGTCAGCCCCGCCGCGCCCTACCGTCATTTCCGTGACCGCGATGCGCTCATGGCCGACGTCGCGCGCCAGGGGTTCGAGCGGTTCGAGGCCTTCCTCAAGACCGCCTGGAACGACGGAAGGCCGGATCCCTTCACTGCCTTCAACAATCTGGGGAAGGCCTATCTCGCCTTCGCGCGCACCGAGCCCGCCTATTTCGCGGCGATGTTCGAGGCCGGCATTCCGCTCGAGACCAATCCGGAGCTGCGCCAGGCGGGCGACCGCGCCTTCGCGATCCTGCGCACGGCCTCCGAGGCGCTGGCCGAAAAGCTGCCCAAGGCCGGGCGCCCGCCCGCTTCCATGATGGCGCTCCATATCTGGTCGATCTCGCATGGCATCGCCTCGCTGTTCGGGCGCGGCGACGCGGCCCGGCGCAAGCTGCCGATGACACCGGAAGAGCTGCTGGAAGCGGCGGTCCTGATCTATCTCCAGGGACTCGGCTGGGGCGGTTCGGACGGCAACAGCAGCCCGCGCTGAGGCTCGCTCGGGCTTTTTTCGCGGATTCTCGGGTCGCCGTCTTGACAGGTCAGCCGGCATCTCTTACGTATGTGAATGTCATTAACATTCACATGGGGCGGTCGACATGGATATTGCCGCGAAGCTCGACGACATCGGGAAGCCCGCCTGGATCGGAGTGACGGTCCTCGGCTTCATCCTCTTCTGGCCAATCGGACTTGGGGTCCTGGCCTATCTCATCTGGAGCGGACGCATGGGCGGTTGGAAACGGGATTTCGACGGCATGAACAAGGCGCGCGGCCGTTGGTATGGCCCCTCGGGTTGCGGCTGGGGCCGCAGCCGGTCGCAGGCGACCGGCAACCACGCCTTCGACGAATATCGCGCGGACACGCTGCGCCGGCTCGAGGAAGAGGAGCGCGAGTTCCGGGAGTTCCTCGATCGGCTGCGCCAGGCGAAGGACAAGGCCGAGTTCGACCAGTTCATGAACGATCGCCAGCGCCGCGGACCGGACGCCCAGCCGCAGGGCTGACGCTTCCGTCGACGGCGAGTGCTTTCCCAAAGACACGGGCCCTGGCTTCGAGAGAAGCCAGGGCCCGATGTCGTTTCAGCCCGCCATGATGAGTGGAGCCATCACTCGACCGTGAAGGTCGTCCACATGCCCGCCATGTAGTGGCCGGGCACATTGCAATAGAGCAGATACTTCCCAGGCTTGAGCGTCACCGTCAGCTTTCCGGAGGCGCCAGGATCGAGTTCCGACACTTCGCCGAGATCGCCCGCGTTATCCTCGTCGACGCGACTCTCATTTGCGATATAGGGCTCCTGCTTCGACGGATCTTCGAGGCGCGCCAGGATCATTTCATGGATCGTGTCCTTGGAAATGTTCTTCACCACGAAGGTGATCTCGCCCGCTTTCGCCTTCGGCGGCGATGCCTTGACCCTCATCGTCGCCATGGACATGTCCATGGCGCCCATGTTCATGCCCATATTTGTCGGCATGTCGACATTGGCGCCCTTGTCCGAGAGCAGCACCGTCACCGTCGTGCTGGCGGCTTGCAGGGGGCTGGCGAGAGTCCCGGCCGCGATCATGGCGGCGACGGGCAACAGCAGGCGGAATTTCGGGATACGCATGTCTTCCTCATCATGGTTCGAGACGTCGCGCGGGTCCGCATCGGCGATGCGGCCTCTCCGGTCAGCCTGATGATGGTGCGCGTTTCGGCGGCGCCGACATGAAGGTCGCTGGCGCCGCTCCACAGGCGAGCGCTGCCCGATATCCGACGGCCCCCGCCGATCTCCCGCGGAACTCCGGCAAGCGTCAACCTGGCATGCGCGCGGGGCGGGTCGCATTGATCTGGCGCAAGCCGCGCGCCCATGGGACCTCCCCGCGCCCGCCATCGCGAATCGAAAGCGCCGGGCCTCGTTCGACCCGGCGCTTCATGGCACAGACCGCACGGCCGATGAGATCTACTGCACCGTCACTTCCGTCCACATGCCGTTGGCGAAGTGGCCGGGGATGTTGCAGAACAGCAGATATTTTCCGGGCTTGAGTTTCAGGCGCAGCGCGCCCGCCTTGCCGGGATCGAGCTCCGAGACCTCGCCCAGATGGCCGGCGGCGTCCTCGTCGACGCGGTTCTCGGCCTCGTTGTAGGGCAGTGGCGACTTGGCGTCGTGCACCGGCACCACGATCATCTCATGGATCGTTTCGCTGGAATTGTTGGTGACCTCGAAGGTGACCTCGCCGGCCTTCACCGCCGCCGGCACCGCGCGAACGCCCATGGTCGCCTTCGACATGTCGCTGCCGCCCATATTCATGCCGAGATTCGTCGCCATGTCGGCGTTGGTCCCCTTGTCCCACAGCGTCACATTGACGGTGGAGGCGGCCATCGCCGATCCGCTCAGGGTCGCGGCCAGCGCGATCGAACCGAGGGGAAGAAGGAATGCCAATCTGAAAGCCCGCATGATGTCCTCGTAACAAGATTGATGATGAGTGCTGCGCCGGAACCGGCCGGGCAGGCTCTATCTAGCGACGCCGGCTGTCGCCAAGCTGTCGGAGGGAAACCGGGAGATCGCGGTAAACGGGGGTTAACGAGGCGTAACGTCGCAGTGCCCGGCCCCGCCCGGAGGGGAATGCTACTCGGCGGCGTCGCTGCGCCGGGAGAGCAGCGGGATCGCGGCGAGGAGCGCCTTGGTGTAGTCCTCGCGCGGATGGCTCAGCACCTGCTCGGTCGCTCCATATTCGACGAGCTTGCCCTGGCGCATCACCGCGACCTGCTCGCAGAGATAACGCACCACCGCGAGGTCGTGCGAGATCAGGATCAGGGTCAATCCCATCTCGCGCCGCAGCCGCTCGAACAGGCCCAGGATCTGCGCCTGGATGGTGACGTCGAGCGCCGAGGTCACCTCGTCGGCGATCAGGATCTCGGGCTCGAGGGCCAGCGCGCGCGCGATGCCGACGCGCTGGCGCTGGCCGCCGGAAAGCTGCGTGGTGCGTCGTTCCAGGAGATTCTTCGGCAGCTCGACCTTCGCCATCAGGTCGGCCAGGCGTTCGGGAATCTCGCGGTCGCTGCAGAGGCGATGCTGGCGCAGCGGCTCGGCCAGGGTCGCGGCCACGGTCATCGCCGGATTGAGCGAGAGGAACGGGTCCTGGAACACCATCTGCATCTTGCGCTGCTCGGCGGGAGGCCGTTCCCGCAACAGGCGTTCGATCGGCTTGCCGTCGACCAGGATGCGGCCCGCCTGGGGTGCCGCCAGCCCGATCAGGCTGCGGGCGATCGTGCTTTTTCCCGAGCCCGATTCGCCGACGATGCCGAGCGAACCGCCGCGCGGCAGGGTGAAGGAGACGCCATCCACGGCGGTGACGACATGGGCCGGCCGGCGCATGACCCAGCCGGTCAGGCTCTGGGCCGAGCGGAACTCCACCTTCAGCCCCTCGACCGCGAGACGCAGCGCCGGCTTGGCCGTGACGTCCGTCTTGCGCACCGCCGGTTTCATCAGCGAGGGCTGCGAGGCGATCAGGCGCTTGGTGTAGTCGTTGCGGGGCGAGGTCAGGATCTGCTCGACCGGGCCGGTCTCCATCACCGCCCCGTCCTTCATCACCACGACCCGGTCGCACATCTCGGCGATGACGCCCAGATCGTGCGAGACCAGGATCAGCGACAATTGCCGCTCGCGCCGGATGCGGCGCAGCAAGGCCAGGATCTGCGCCTGCACCGTGACATCGAGCGCGGTGGTGGGTTCGTCGGCGATGAGGATATCGGGCTCGCAGGCGAGCGCCGCCGCGATCATGACCCGCTGGCGCATGCCGCCCGAGAGCTCGTGCGGGTAGGCGCCCGCACGCCGCGCCGGGTCGGTGATCTGCATGTCGCGCAGGAGCTCGACCGCCTTGAGCTTCGCCTGGCTCCAGCTCAGGCCCTGATGCAGCACCATCCCTTCGCCGACCTGGCGCCAGACCGGCATGATCGGATCGAGATGGGTCGAGGGATTCTGGAAGATCATCGCGGCCGTCTCGCCGCGGAAGCGCAGCAGCTCGGCCTCGCTCATCCCCAGGACGTCGGTGCCTTCGACCAGGATTCGGCCCGACCGCACCGTCGCATTGCCCGCGATCAGCTTCAGGAGCGCGCGGCAGGCGACGGTCTTGCCCGAGCCGGATTCGCCGACGATCCCGAGCGCCTCGCCGCGATTGAGGGAGAAGGAGACGCCTTTCAGCGCCGTCACGGATCCGTACTGGGTGGCGAAGTCGATGGCGAGATTCTCGACCTTGACGAGTTCCTCGCCCCCGTTCGTCTCCGTGGCGCCGGCCTTGTCGGTCATCCTCAAGGCCCCGTGTTCAGCAGGCGGGCGAGCCCGTCGGCAATGAGCGAGAGTCCGAGCGCCAGGATACAGATCGCGAGACCGGGAAAGAAAGCGATCCACCAAGCGGTGGTGAGATAGTTGGCGCCCTCGGCGATCATGGCACCCCATTCGGGCGTTGGTGGCTGCACGCCCAGCCCCAGGAATCCCAGCGACGAGCCCAACACGATGGTCAGGACCGCGTCGGTCATCACGAACACCGCCGAGGGGATCATGGCGTTTGGCAGCACATGGAACAGCATGGTGCGGACATGGCTGAAGCCCATGCTGCGCGCCGCCAGCACGAAATCGGCATTGCGCAGCACCAGCGCCTCGCTGCGCACGAGGCGCGCATAGGTGACCCAGTTCACCAGCGTGAGCGAGATGAAATAGCTTCGCAAGCCCGACCCCAGCACCGCGACGATGGCGATCACCAGCACGAAATAAGGAAAGGAGACGGTGATCTCGAAGATGCGCATCAGCACGGAATCGATGCGCCCGCCGAAATAGCCGCCGAGGAGGCCGATGATGGTGCCGAGGATGATAGGTCCGACGACACCGAAGAAGGCCATCATCAGATCGGCGCGCGCGCCATGGAGGAGGCGGCTGAAGATGTCGCGGCCGAGCGCGTCGGACCCCAGCCAATGGGCTTCGCCGGGAGGCTGCAGGATATTGAGGACGTCGACCTTGATCGGGTCGTATTCGGTGAGGAGCGGGGCCGCCAGCGCCAGAAAAACCCAGATCAGGGTGAGGGCGACACCCACGACCAGCGTCGTCGGCAGCGACGCCCAGAGGCGTGCCAGACGGTTTTGCGAAGGCCCTGCGATCGTGGCGCTCACAGTTTCACCCGCGGATCGAGCAGGACCGTCACCACATCGACGATGAAGTTGGTGATGACGATGCCGAAGGCGAGGACCAATGTCATCGCCTGCACCACGAAATAATCGCGGGTCAGCACACCGCGAATGAGAGCCTGGCCCATGCCCGGGATGTTGAACACATTCTCGATCACCACGGTGCCGCCGATCAGGAAGGAGACCACCACGCCCATCAGATTGACTGTCGGCAGCAGCGAGTTCCAGAACACATGGCGGCTGAAGATATAGCCTTCGGACAGCCCCTTCGAACGGCCGGCCGTGGCGTAGTCCGCATCCATCTGCTGGATGAAAGTCGCCCGCAGATTGCGGGTCAGGATCGGCGTGACGCTGATCGCGATCGTGAGAGCCGGCAGGAACAGGTGATAGAGGTTGTCGAAGAAATTGGGGCTGTAGCCCGAGACCGGGAACAGCTTGAATTTGAGGCAGAAGCCCAAGATCAGCATCAGCCCGACGAAGTAAGAGGGGATTCCGACACTGCCCACGCAGACGAGGCGAACCACCTGATCGAGCCAGCGCCCGCGTGAGCGGGCCGCGGCGGTCGCGAGCGCCAGGGTGAAGGCGACCGAGAGCGCCAGGCCATAGAGGATCAGATAGAGCGTGGGCTCGATGCGATCCAGGATCACCCGGCCGACCGGGCTGCGATAGATGATGGATTGCCCGAAATCGCCGCGAAGCGCGTTCAGCACGAAATAGAAATACTGGACCAGGATCGGCTGATCGAGGCCGTAGCGGGCGCGGATGAAATCGACGGCGTCTTGCGAGGCCTTGGGCCCCAGCATGATGCGCACCGGATCGCCGGGCGTCATCTGAATCAGGATGAAGGTGATCAGGCTGATCCCGATGATGACGGGAATCAGCTGCACCGGCCGTTTGAGCAGAAACGCGAAACGATCCATGCGCCGATGATTCGCTGGCCGTGATGGGAGAAGCAAGAATGCATCCGGGTCCGAACCGGTCTTGGGAACCGGCCCGGACCCGCGATGCGACCGGAAACCTAGACCAGATCGGTCTGATCGATCTCGGAGAACTGGAGACCGATATTCAGGATCAGGTCCTTGACCTTCGGGCTGTAGGCATTGAGCCAGGCCGGATAGTAGAGCGCGACCTGCGCCACCTCATCCACGGTGATCTGCTGGATCTTGGCATAGATGGCGCCGCGCTTGTCGCCCTCGACCTCGCCCGCCCCCTCCTCGATCAGCTTGTTGACCTCGTCGTTATTGTAGCGGGTGTAGTAGGACTTGTTGTCGCCGGCACCCCAGGCGCACCAACGCAACGCATTGTCCGGATCGCGCGTCTCATTGTACCACCAGTTGATCTGGGACTGATAATCGCCGTCGATCAGCCGCGTCCAGACGCTGGTCGGATCGACCTTGGCGACGTTGGCAGTGATGCCGACTTCGGCAAGCTGCGCCTGGATCAGCACGGCGGTCTTCTCGTCGTCGGAGGTGCCGGCGGCAACCATCAGCTCGAAGCTGGCGTCGCTGACGCCCGATTCCGCGAGCAGGGCCTTCGCCTTCGCCACGTCGCGCTGGATCACCGGCAGCGATTTGTCGAAGTAATTGAGGGCAGGGCTGAAGATCGAGTTTGCCGGCGTGCCGGTGCCGAGCGTCACCGTATCGCAGATCGCCTTGCGATCGATGCCGTGGCTGACCGCCTGCCGGAACTTCAGATTGTCAAACGGTGCCTTCGAGTGGTTGATCAGCAGTTCGTAGGTCACGCTCGAGGTTTCGGGGTCGGCACGGAAGCCGGCCGCCTTGAGTTCGGCCAGACGCGCGATGGGAACGCCGATATTGACGTCGAGTTCGCCCGCCTGGAGCATCGAGATGCGGGTGTTGTCGTCGGGCACATAGCGGAACTCGATGCCGTCCAGATGCGGCAGGCCTTGGCGGTAATAATGCTCGTTCTTCGCCAGGACCACGCGGTCACCCGGCTTCCAATCGACGAACTTGAAGGGACCGGAGGTGACGGGCGCCTTGGCGAAGGCATCGTCGCCCATTTTCTCGACCGCGGCCTTCGGGACGATGCCGGTGTTCCAGATCTCGGTCAGGGTCAGGAAGGGCGTGAATTTGCGGTCGAGCGTCATGACGACCGTCTTGGCGTCCTTGGCCTTCGCTTCCTTGAGCGGTTGGAAGGGCGCGGCGTAGGCCGAATCCTTCTGGAAACGCATGCGGGTGTAGCTGAAGGCGACATCCTCGGCCGTGATCGGCGAGCCGTCGGCGAACTTGGCGTCGCGCAGATAGAACGTATAAACCAGCCCGTCGTCGGAGATGTCCCATTTCTCCGCCAGGCCCGGCCCGACCTCGCTTCGGTCGGCATTGGCCTGGAGCAGGCGGGCGAACATCAGGCCCTGGATCATGATGTCCGAGCCATAAACGGTCTTGATCGGATCGAGCGTCAGCACGTCCGATCCGTAGCCCATGCGAAGGATCTTGGCGTCGGCGGCGCGTGCGCTGAAGGCCAGGCCGGGCAGCGTGGCCAGGCCGGCGGCGAAGGCGGTGGTTTGCAAGAATGAACGGCGATCCATGGCGTTGAGTCCTCCTGTTGGGGGTCGTTGTTTGTTGTTGGTTGACGAGAGGCGAATCCGGCAGTCCGATCCCTTCTGTTCCGATTCAGATCCTGGTCACATGCAGTGCCGGGCGGCGCTGGTCCCAGCGGTACTCCTGCTCGAGCTGGCGCGCGAGGCGCAGCAGCAGGTCCTCGCGGCCGAAGCCGGCGGCAAACTGCACGCCGACCGGCAGGCCCGTCTTCGTCCAGCCCAGCGGCAGCGAAATCGCCGGCGAGCCGGTGCCGTTGAAGAGCGCGGTGAAGGTTTCCTTCGGCGCCAGGTCGTCGAAGAAGCTGTCGACGGTGCGGCCCGGGCGATCCGGGCCGTAGGTGCCGACGGGTTCGGGCGTGATGGGCGCCGTCGGCGTGACCAGAATGTCATGGCGCGCCAGGAATTCGCCGACCGCACGCGTCACCCGGTCATAGACCTCGAGCCCCGTCACCAGTTGCGCGGCCGAGAGGGTCTGGCCATGGCGATAGACGGCGATGGTCGTGGCCTGAAGCTCGCTCTCGTCGACCGGCTTGCCCAGCGCCGCGGCCAGATCGTCCAGCGACGGGGTCATGGTGGCGGCCCAGATCACCTTCTGCGCCGCGAGGAAGGCGGCATAGTCGAAGCGCGGGCTCGCCTCCTCGACATGATGGCCCAGCGCCTCGAGCTGCTTGCCCGCTTCCCTCGTCACCCGCACCACCTCCGGATCGAGCGGATAACCCGACCAGGACTCCGTGCAGAGCGCGACGCGCAGGGGCTTCGGCGGCGTCTCGATCGCCTTCGCATAGCTGCCGGCGGGCGGCGCGATCTCGTAAGCGTCGCCCGGTACCGCGCCGGAGGCCAGGTCGAGCAGCGTGGCGCAGTCGCGCAGGCTGCGCGTCAGCATGAAAGCGGTGGCGAGCCCCAGCAGCGGCGCGTTCGACTCCGGCGCGCCGCTGACGCGTCCGCGCGACGGTTTGAGGCCGACCAGGCCGCAGAAGGAAGCGGGGTTGCGGATCGAGCCGCCGCCGTCGCCGCCTTGCGCGAAGGGCACGATGCCGGCCGCGACCGACGCAGCCGAGCCGCCGCTCGAGCCCGCGACGCCGCGCGACGGATCCCAGGGATTCTTCGTGGCGCCATAGAGCGAGGATTCGGTCGCGGCCGCGAGCCCGAATTCCGACGAGGTGGTGCGGGCGAGATTGACGAGCCCGCCGGCGCGCAGTTTCTTCCAGAAATCGGAATCCCGGGACGCGCGGAATTCGCGGGCGAAGACGCTGCCGAACTGCGCCTTGCGGCCCGCCTCGATCGGGAAATCCTTGGTGAGGGTGGGAAGCCCGCGATAGGGCCCGGGGCCCGGCGTCTCCGACAGCCCTTCGAAGGCATCTTGGTAGATTTCGATGACCGCATTGAGCTTCGGATTGAGGGCGCCGATCGCCTCGATCACGGCCGCACCCAACTCGCGCGGCGTGGTCTCGCGCCGCTCGATCAGCGCGGCCAGGCCCAGCCCGTCAAAGGAGGCGAGCTCGGCGGCCCTCATGAAGCGACCCGCGATGGAGCGCGCTTACATGTCACCGAAGTCTCCGAAATAGTCCTGCAGCGCGGTCAGGTGCTTGATGCGCGCCGGCACTCGCTCGCCCAGCCGCTCGATCACGGATTCCAGCAGCAGCTCCAGCAGCGCGACCGTGCTGACCGTGCTGTCCCAGAAGACCTCGCCCTCGCCGGGATCGGTCAGCGAGACGTCGGCATCGTCGGCCCAGGCGCAATAGATGTCGGTGATGGCGATGACCTTGATGCCCATGGCCTTGGCCCGATCGGCAAGCGGTCCGGCTTTGCGCGCATAACGGCGCGATTCGATTATGACGAGGCAGGTCTTGCGCGGCTCGCCGTCGAAGAGATCGACGAAGGTGCCGTCCTCCCCGTCGAGGAAACGCACGCCCGGCCGCGCATAGTCGAGCTGCGAGGCGAAATAGTCGCCGATGCCGCGGAGATTCTGGAACGACACCACGAAGACGCGCGGCGCATCGGCGATGAGCTTGACCGCCTTGCCCCAGGCGGGCGTCGAGGCCTGACCGAAGATCCGGGTCAGATTGTCGATATGGGCCTGCAGCTGGCGGCCCTGGATGCCGGCGCCATTGCCGTTGCGCTTGCCCGGCGTCGGCTCCTTCACCTGCCAGGCGGAGTTGGGGCCGCGCGCGCGCAGATCCAGGGTGAGCTCGCTGAGCTTGCGATAGCCCAGCCGGCGCAGGAAGCGGCCGACCGTGACCGCGCTGACGCCGACCTTCTTGGCGATCGACGCCGCCGTCTCAAAGGGAAGATCCTCGAGATGGGCCTGGAAATAGCGCGCCAGCAGCGTCTCGGACTGGGTGCGCCAGTGCGATTTGGAACCGAGCCTGCCGAGAATCTGATCCTGGCTCATGCCCGAAACGCCATCCATGTAACAATAATAACAATCTTGCAAAAATGTTATCGGTGTTACATCGGCGGAGTCAAGCGATCCGGACGCGGAACCTGTGGAGCAATCCGCGCTTCGCGGCCGCGACCTTTTCTGAAACGGCGCTGAACAGCGGAATGGCGCGACGCCGGAAGCGCCGGCCTCGCCGCCGCCTCAGGACACGGCCGCGGCTCCGGTCCCCTGACTCGGCGCCGCCCGAGAGCAATCCATCCGCACCGCCGGCATCGAGCCCGCCTGCGGAGGACAGCGCCTCGACGGCCGGGCCGGTTCCCGAGACGCCGCCGCCCGCCGCCCCGGCGACGGATAGCGTGGCGATCGAGCCGGCACCGGCCTCTCCGGCAGAGACCGCCCCGGCCGACGCCGCGCCGCAGACGCCTGCAGCCCCCGCGGAACCCGCCTCGCCACCGGCGACCGAGCCGGTTCCGCCGCCGGGCGCACCGGACGAGGACGAGGCATCGCCGGCCGCGCCGCCGGAGCCCGGCGCCGAAGCGCCCGTACCGGCGCCGGAACCCGCGCCCGCCGCGGAAGCTGCGCCGCCGCCCCCGCCGGAAGCCCCCGCCACCGCCGAACCCGCGCCCGCGCCCGTCGAGGAGACGTCGTCGGTCACCGCGACCGATCCCGCGGCTGCGGCCGGCGGTGAGACGGTGCCGGCACCGGAGCCTGCGGCGCAGCCCTGACCGCCGGCGGCCTCGGCGTCACGATGGCGCCGTCATGAACGGGTTCTCATATCCGGAGCGGCTTGACCGCTGCCGAACCTGCTAGAGTGGTGCCGCCGCGCCCGGCCCAGGGGGCAATTTTCGGCGCGGCACCCGATTTGGCTTCGTGGGAAATGGCATGACGTTCGCGACGCGTTGGTTGCTGCCCCTTTGTGCTGCAGCGCTCTGGGGTCTGGTCGGCTGCAGCTCTGCTTCCAATGAGCCGGTCAAGGCACAATCGACCGCCCCGTCCGCGGACTCGGCGGTGACAACCGCGCCCGCAACGGTGCTGCCATCGCCCGGCGCCAGCGTCGCCGCGCCGCCCTCCGCGCCGGCCCCGGATACAGCCGCAACCAACCCGACCGAACCGGCAGCTCCGCCACCCGAAAAGACGTCGCTGCCCGGCACCGAGGCCACCACGCCGGCTGTTGTGGCACCGGCCGAACCGGCTGCGGTGGCGCCGGCCGCGTCGGCTGAGAATGCGACGGCCGAGCCGACCCCGGCCGCCACCGCGACGTCGCCGGCCCCGAGCGAACCCGCCCCGAGCGAACCCGTGTCGACAGCGACCGGCAGCGAGCCGCATTCGCTGGGCGCGGCGGCGCCGGCGTCACTGCCGGCCGAGCCGTCGGGTACTGCCGAGCCTGCCAACGCCGCGCTGGCGCCGCTGGGCTCCGCTCCCGCCGCAACGACCGAGCCGAGCGCGGCGACAGCGGCTTTGCCCGCCGCAGCGGAGACGCCGCCGGCCGCCATGACGTCGCCCGCCAGCGACGAACTCACGCCGTTGGGATCGGCGTCCGCAGCCTCGCCCGCCGCGCCTGCGGTCCTTCTCGCCCCCGCGCAAACAGTACCGGCCGCCGCCGAACCGGCGTCGACGGAACCGGCACCTGTCGCCGCGACCGCCGCTCCCGCATCGACGGAACCCGCGCCTGTCGCCATGCCCGCCACTCCTGCTGCCACGGAACCCACCACGGCCTTGATCACGCCGCTGGGGTCAGCGCCCGCAGCGCCGCCCCAGCAAAGCGCGACGGCGCCGGTAGTTCCATCGCCGCCGCCCGCCGACCTGGGGACGGCGCCGCATTCGCTGGGGGCGACCGAGACGGCGCCGGCCGTGGCGCCCGCGACGGAGTAGCCGCCAGCGCGCCCATCTGTCATGGCGCCGTCATCGACAGGCCGCTATACCCGGGACCGCATGAGCCCTGCGCCGAACGATTCATCCTCCCATGGCGTGAGCCTCGCCGCGGCGTTCCGCGTCTGGCTGCGCGTGGCGCTGCTGAGCTTCGGCGGGCCGGCCGGGCAGATCGCGGTGATGCATCGCATCCTGGTCGAGGAGAAGCACTGGATCTCCGAGACGCGATTCCTGCATGCGCTCAATTACTGCATGCTCCTGCCGGGCCCCGAGGCGCAGCAGCTCGCGACCTATGTCGGCTGGCTGATGCATCGCACCCGCGGCGGCCTCATGGCGGGCGGACTCTTCGTCCTGCCGGGTGCCATCGCGATCATGGCTCTCAGCTATGTCTATGCCGGCTGGGGCCACCTCCCGGTCATCACGGCATTGTTCTTCGGCCTGAAGGCCGCCGTGCTCGCGATCGTGCTCGAGGCCGTGGTCCGGATCGGGCGACGCATCCTGAAGAGCCGCGTCATGATCGCGATCGCGGCCCTCGCCTTCCTGGCGATCTTCTTCGTCGGCGTTCCGTTTCCGGCGATCATCGCCAGCGCGGCCTTGCTCGGCTTCGCCGGCGCCCGGTTCGGATGGCCGGCCTTCCTGCCGCCCGTCGGTAAGAATGGCGCCGGCATGGCGAATGCGGCGGATGACGGCAGCCTGCTCGGCGAGACGGCGCCCGATCATGCCAGGCCCTCGACGGCGCGGTCGCTGCGCACCGCCGCGATCTGGCTGACGATCTGGCTCGGGCCTCTGCTCGTTCTGCTGCTGGTCTTCGGGCCCGCCGACGTCTTCAGCCAGATCGCGGTCTTCTTCAGCAAGATGGCGATGGTGACCTTCGGCGGCGCCTATGCCGTGCTGTCCTATGTCGCGCAGCAGGCGGTCGAGCATTATGGCTGGCTCAAGCCCGGCGAGATGCTGGACGGGCTCGGCATGGCGGAGACGACGCCGGGGCCGCTCATCATGGTGCTGCAGTTCGTGGGCTTCATGGCGGCCTATCGCGATGCGGGGTCGCTCCTTCCGATGCTGGCCGGCACCCTGGGCGGGCTGCTCGCGACCTGGATGACCTTCGCGCCCTGCTTCCTCTGGATCTTCCTGGGCGCGCCCTTCATCGAATCCCTGCGCGGCAACAAGGCGCTCAATGGCGCGTTGTCGGCGGTGACGGCGGCGGTCGTCGGCGTGATCCTCAATCTCGCGATCTGGTTCGCGATCCACGCGCTGTTCGCGCAGACGATCCCCGTGCGCGTGCTCGGCCTGTCCTTCGACCGGCCGGTGCCCGGCAGCCTCCGCCCCTGGGCGTTGATCCTGAGCCTCGTCGCCATCGCCGCGATCTTCCGGCTCAAGATCGGCATGCTGCCGACCCTGGCGCTCTGTTCGGCCGCAGGCGTGGGGCTCTATCTCCTGGGCGTCAAGGGCTGAGGGCCGGACGAGAGCGGCTCACGGGCGTCGCCTATGTCGGCCTCGATCGCCGGCAAAATCCGGCCGCGATTCATTCGGGAGAGCGTTCGTCGGCCGGCGGGTGCGTATAGCGCATCATCCGGGTGAAGCTCATCGAGATATGGGCGCGTCGGATATGACCCACTGCTTCCAGGTCGCCCGTCTCCGCAGCGGCCAGGATATCTTCCATCTCGCGCCGGAAGATCGCGAACTCCTCGGCCAGCTTGAGCTGCGGCATCATCATCAGCCAGATGCGCGAGGTTTGGAAATAAAGGCGCTCGCTGATCTCGCGCAACGGTTGATTGCCGGTCATGGCGGCTATCTCGGAGAAGAAATCCATGTTGAGCCGGGAGAAGGCCTTGTATTCCGGCTCCTTCGAGAGCGCGTCGCATCGGGTTATGAGGGCCCGGATCCGATCGAGATCCTCGGGCGCGCGCGGTATCGGCGAGAGGCGTCCAACCAGCACCGCGAGCTCCATGCGCAGATGATAGATCTGCTGCAGCTCCTCCAGCTTCACGCTGGTGACGATATGGCCGACCCCGTGAAGCGCCTCGATCAGGCCTTCGGCCTCTAGCCGCCCGAGCACGCGACGGACAGGCGTGCGGCTGATGGCGAACTCCTCCGCCAGTTCTTCCTCGGACAATCGCCCGCCTGGCGGATACTCGAACAGGCAGATACGGTCCCGGAGCGTCCGATAGAGCCGCTCGAAGCGTTCGCGTGACGGCGAGGGGCGGCGCGCCTTGCGCCCGGCGCCGTTCGGTTTCTCGACAGCGTTCATGCCTCCCTCGAACTCATGCGGCCTCCAGGACGGCGCTGAGGAACTGCCGGGTGCGCTCGTTCTCGGGCGATCCGAAGATCTTTTCCGGCGGACCCTGCTCGCAAATTCGGCCACCATAGAAGAAGCAGACACGGTCGGCGAATTCCTTGGCGAACCCCATCTGGTGGGTGACCATGAGCATGGTGAGGTCCAGTTCCGAGCCCAGCTTGCGGATCACGTTCAGCACCTCGCCGACGAGCTCGGGATCAAGCGCGGAGGTGACCTCGTCGAAGAGCATGACCTTGGGGCGCATGGCAAGGGCTCGGGCGATGGCCACCCGCTGCTGCTGCCCGCCCGATAATTGGGCCGGGTAGTGATTGAGCTTGTCGCCCAGCCCGACCATCGCCAGAAGCTCGCGCCCCCGCGCCTCCGCTTCCGCCTTGGAGAGATTGAGGACGGTGCAGGGCGCTTCCATGCAGTTCTTCAAGGCGGTCATATGCGGAAAGAGATTGAAATGCTGAAACACCATGCCGATCTTGCCGCGCATGCGGCGGAGATGGCGGGCATCCGCCGGCACCAGGCCGTTGTCGCGCGGCATGCTGGTCAGAGGTTCGCCATCGACCCAGATGACGCCGCCATTGATCCGTTCGAGCGTCATCAACATCCTGAGCACAGTGGTCTTCCCCGAGCCCGATGGGCCGATGATGGCGACTTTTTCGCCCGAGGCGATGTCCAGATCGAGCTGGTCGAGCACGACATAGGCGCCGTAGCTCTTCGTCACCTTGTCGAAGCGCACCATGGGCTGCGCCGGATCGGATGGATGCGCCATGCGGGCCTGCTCTCTCTGGCTCGTGCGGGGAACGGTCTCGGTCATGGCCGGATGATCCGCCGGCCCAGCCGCGATTCGACCAGCCGGATCAAGCCGGCGGCGACCAGGCTGAAGAGCAGGAAGATAACGCCCACCATCGTGATCGGCTCGGTATAGCGGAAATTGTCGGAGCCGATGATCTTCGCGGTCTGCATCAACTCGAGGACCGCGATCGCCGACAGGAGCGGCGTGTCCTTGAAGAGCGCGACCAGGTAGTTGCCGAGCGCCGGAACCACGGGTGGGATCGCCTGCGGAATGATGACGTCGCGAAACGTATGATAGGGCGACAGGTTGAGGGCGGTCGAGGCCTCCCATTGGCCGCGCGGAACATTCGCCAGTCCGGCGCGATAGACTTCCGAGCAATAGGTCGCGTAATGGACCCCCAGCGCGAGAACGCCGGCCGTCATCGCGCCGAGGGTGATGCCGATCTCGGGGAAGACGAAGTAGACGAAGAAGATCTGGATCAGAAGCGGGGTCGAGCGGATGAATTCGATCAGGCCCGCCAGCGGCAGGCTCAGCCATCCGGGCCCATACATCCGGCCGATCGCGAAAGCGAGGCCGAGAGTGATGGCGATGCCGAAGCCGAGCACCGTCGCGGCGAGAGTGACCAGCGAGGCCTGCGCCAGCAGGGGAAGGATTTCGGCGGTGAAATTCCAGTCCCAGAACATCACTGCAGTCTCCCGCGCGCCAGGCCGCGGGCTGCCGCACGCTCGACGCGCTGCATGGCGAGCGTGATCAGCATGGCGATGGCCAGATAGATGACCAGGACGATCGTGAAGATCTCGACAGTGCGATAGGTGGTCGCATTCATCTGCTGCGCCCTGAAGGCGAGGTCGGAGATGGTGATCAGCGAGACCAGCGCCGTGGCCTTGAGGAGCTCGATGAAGAGATTGCCCCAGGGCGGGATCATCGCCACCACCGCCTGCGGCAGGATGATCCGCCGCAGGGCCTGGGCGCGGCTCATATTGAGCGCGACGGTCGCCTCCCACTGGCTCCGGGAGATCGAAGCGACGGCGCCGCGCACCACCTCGGCACCGTAGGCGCCGACATTCAATCCGAGCGCCAGGATCGCAACGGTCAGCGGCTCGAGCGTGATGCCGAGGACCGGAAGGACGAAGAAGAGCCAGAACAGCTGCACCAGGGCCGAGGTGCCGCGAAAGATCTCGATATAGATCACCGCCAGCCACCGCAGCGGCCAGGGCCCGTACATCTTGGCCATGGCGGCGAGAAAAGCCGCGATCACGGCCAGGATGCAGCCTCCCAGCGTGATCTCGATCGTGACCAGGGCCCCTTCGAGAAGCCCCGGGAGGAACTCGCGAAAGCCGGCGAAGCTGGCCACGACGAGGCCGCCCGCGAAAGCGAGAATGGCGCAGACGGTCAGCGGACGAAGCGGCATGCGCGCCATTTCCTGCCGGGGACGGGCCGGCGATCGAGGGCGGACGGAAACCGATGCCCTGCTCCCAGGAGAGCAGGGCATCCCCGGGGAATCAATCTATTCGCCGCTGCAGAGCTCGGCGGTGGTCAGGGTCGGCAGGAAGTTCTTGCCGAATCCGAACGGGGTCACCAGCGCGATATGCTCGGGGCTGCCGATGAACTTCTTCAGCTCCGCATTGAACGCCTCGTAGAGATCCGTGTCTTCCTTGCGGAACGCGATGCCGCCATGGCCGACCACCGATTTTCCGGCGACGGTTCCGAAGGGCGGCGTCGATTCGACGCCGTCATTCTTCGACGCCATGTCGGCGATCGACAGGGCGGTCAACGCCGCGGCATCGGCGCGTCCGGCCTGCACGGCTTTCACCAGGCTCGACTGGTCCGGCAGGATCACGAGCTGCGATTCGGGGATGCCTGAATCCTTCGCGTAGCCCGCCTCCACCGCGCCGGCCATGACCGCCAGCTTCAGCGCCTTGTTCGAGGCGATGGTGCCGTAATCCTTGATGCCCTTGGGGTTGCCCTTCGTCACCAGGAAGGCCTGGCCGATGCCATAGGTGGGCTCGGAGAACTGCACCTGCTTGCAGCGCTTCGGCGTGATGAACATGCCGGCGGCGATGAGGTCGAAGCGGCCCGCCTGCAGGCCGGGGATCAGCGAGCCGAACTCGGTGAGCACGCCGTCGACCTGCGGAATGCCGATCTTCGCCAGGATGGCCTTCACCACCTCGGGCGACTCGCCGGTGAGCTTTCCGTCGGGGGTGGCGAAACCATAAGGCGCCTCATTGGCGAAGCCGACGCGGATGAATCCCTCGCGGCGCGCGCGCTCGAGGGTCGTTTCGGCAAAGGCGGGGCCGATGCCGGCAAGGGTCACGAGGCCGGCCGTCAGACCCATCAGGGTCCGCCGCGAAATCGCAGAACTGGTCATCTCATTCCTCCCGTTTTCTTTTGTGGCTCGGCGCAGGGCCCGACATGTCGGCGTCCAGGAGAGAATGCAGCAGCCCGGACCTTCGCAAGGCTCGGCGGCAAGCACCCACAGACTGCCCAATTTTCCCGGACACTTCAATAGATGTGCACATCTATAATTAATTTTGGCGAACACCCCTTGATTATTGGCAGAAAATGACCTCTCATCGATGTTGATGTACACAACAAACTCCTGCGCCAGGGGCGCCGGCCTTGGCAAATCGACCCGTCGCGCCGCCCCTCGCGTTCGCCCAAACCCTTGAGCGGACGACCGATGGCCCAACCCTATTTCGCGGCGGAGGAATATGGGGCGAGGCTCGCGGCCCTGCGCGTCGGCATGGCCGCGCGCGGCATCGAGCTCGCGCTGCTGTCTGCGCCCGAGAACATCTTCTATCTGACGGGCCTCGATCACTGGGGCTACTTCGCGCCGCATATCCTGATGGTGCCGGCCGAAGGCGAGCTGGTCCTGGCCACGCGGGCCATGGAGAAGGTCACGGTCGCCAACCAGGTCGCGAATGCCCGCTTCGAAGGCCATGGCGACCAAGAGACGGTTGCCGATGCCGTCGGCCGCGCCTTGCGCGACGTCCGGGAGAAGCCGTCGCGGATCGGGATCGAAGCCTGGTCCTCCGGTTTGCCGCAGGGCCTCGCCGCGGCCTTGCAGCGGCAGATGCCCCGCGCCGACTGGATCGATCTCACCGGTCTGGTCGACGGCCTGCGCATGGTCAAGAGCGAGGTCGAGCGGGCCTATATGCGAGAAGCGGCACGGATATCGGATGCCGGCGCGGCCGCCGCGATCGAGGCGATCGGCCCCGGCGCCAGCGAGCGGCATGTCGCGGCCGAGTGCGAACGGGCGATGATCGAGGCGGGCGGCACGTTCCCGGGCTTCGGTCCCTTCATCCGCTCCATCGCGCGCCTGGGCGAAGAGCATACGAGCTGGAGCGACACCCGGCTCCGGCCCGGCGAATCCGTGTTCCTGGAGTTGACCGGCTGCGTTGCGCGATATCACGCGCCCCTGGGCCGCTTGATTCACATTGGGCGGGCGCCGCCCGACGCGCATGAGATGGCGGATCTGGCGCGGGCCGCGTTCGACGCGGTCCTGGACTCGCTTTGCGAAGGGGCGCTGTTTCGCGACGTCTATGCCGCCTGGCAAGGCGTCGTCGATCGCGCGGGCCTGTCGCATTACCGGCGCCATCATTGCGGCTACATGGTCGGGATCGGTTTTCCGCCGAGTTGGACCGGCGGCAACAAGGTCACGGGCCTGCGCGCCGACAGCGACATCCCCGTCAGGATCGGCATGAGCTTCCACGTCCTGTCCTGGCTCATGGGCACGGGCCGCGGCGATTACTTCATTTCCAACACGGTGCTGCTCGGCGAGGAGGGGCCCGAGGTCCTGACCCGGACGCCGATGCAGGTCACCGCGCGATAGCGCGACAGGAGGAGCGACCCCATGGAGTTCGGCAAGAACAACACCGCCTTCGGCGAAGGCGAGTTTGCGGCGCGGATCGCCAAGACCAAAACGCGGATGGAAGCGGCCGGGCTCGACGCGCTCATCGTCTGCGATCCCGCCAATTTGAATTATCTAACCGGCTATGACGGCTGGTCTTTCTATACGCCGCAGGCCGTGGTCGTGCTCCAGGAAATCGACAAGCCGTTTTGGTTTGGCCGGGGCCAGGACGTCAACGGCGCCAAGCTGACGACGATTCTCCCCGCCGATCACATCGTCGGCTATTCCGACGATCACGTGCAGTCGACCGCCAAACATCCGATGCAAGCCCTGGCGCGATGGCTTCAGGAACGCGGGCAGGCGTCGAAGCGGATCGGGGTCGAGGCCGACTCCTATTATTTCACCGCCAGGTCGCTCGAGGTTCTCCGCCGCGAGCTGCCAAATGCCCGATTCGAGGACGCGGACCTGCTGGTGAACTGGATCCGCGCGGTCAAGTCGGATGCCGAGATCGCGTTGATGAAGCAGGCCGCGCGCATCACTGAGCTCACCATGCAGACAGCGATCGACACGATCGATGTCGGTGTCCGCCAGTGCGACGCCGCGGCGGCGATCCAGGCCGCCAACACGCGCGGCACGAAGGAATATGGCGGCGACTATCCCGCGATCGTTCCGCTGATGCCGACCGGCGTCGGCACCTCATGTCCGCATATGACCTGGCTCGACGAGCCATTCCTGGCGGCGACCGGAACCAGCATCGAGGTCGCAGGTGTTCGCCGACGCTATCATGTGCCGATGACCCGCACGCTCTATCTGGGCAAGCCGCCCGAGAAGATGCGCCATGCGGCCGAGGTCGTGCTCGAAGGGATTTCCGCGGCGCTGGAGGTGGCCAAGCCTGGCGCGCTTGCACGGGACGTCCACGCCGCTTGGACCCGCACGATCGAACGCCACGGGCTCTTCAAGGACTCCCGCTGCGGTTACTCGATCGGTCTCAATTATCCGCCGGACTGGGGCGAACGGACCATCTCGTTTCGCGCCATCGACGAAACCGTGCTCGAACCCAATGTGACGATGCATTTCATGCCTGGGATTTGGCTCGACGATTGGGGCATCGCCATTTCGGAGGCGATCCGGATCACGGCGACGGGCGTCGAGACTTTCTGCAATTTCCCCCGCCGGTTATTCGTGAAGTAGCGACCGGCTTCTTTCGCTTCACGACACCGGCGGCGCGCCGCCTTCCGAGCGCCGGCGTGCGACGAAGCTCTCCAGCGCTTCGGTGACCGCGGGATCCTTCGCCGGGGCCACGAACTCCTTCAGCACCTTCTTCCACAGGCCGTTCGCGCGCTCGGTCGCGGTCTTGGCGCCGTCCTCGGTCCAGGCGCCGAAATTGCGCCAGTCCGATACCAGCGGCGTGTAGAAGGCCTTCTCGTAGCGTGCCATCGTATGGGCGGTGCCGAAGAAATGACCGCCGGGTCCGGCTTCCACGATCGCCTCGACGCCGATCTCGTCTTCGCTGAAGGGCACCGGCCGGAACAGCTCGGCGAACATCTGCAGCATCTCGACATCCAGGATGAATTTCTCATAGGAGGCCGCGAGCCCGCCCTCGAGCCAGCCGGCGCCATGGATCAGGATGTTGCAGCCGCCCATGATGGCGCCCCAGAGCGACATCTCGGATTCATAGGCCGCCTGCGCGTCGGCGATGTTCGAGGCGTTCACGTTGGAGGAGCGCCAGGGCAGGTTGATATGCCGCGCGAGCTGCCCGGCGCCGAAGGCCGCCTTCACATATTCGGGCGTGCCGAAGGCGGGCGCCCCCGACTTCATGTCGACATTGGAGGTGAAGCCGCCATAGGAGACGGGCGCGCCGGCCCGCACGATCTGGGCGAGCGTGATGCCGGCGAGCGCCTCGGCATGGGCCTGGGTCAGGGCGCCCGGCAGGGTGATCGGCGCCATGGCGCCGGCGAGCGTGAAGGGGGTGATGATCGAGAGCTGGCCCGCGGCCGCGAAATCGATGATCCCCTGCGACATCGGGATGTCGAGCTGCAGGGGCGAGTTGGTGTTGATGACAGTGTAACTGTGAGGCTGCGCTTTGAACTGGGATTCGCTCAAGCCGGCGTTGATCCGCACCATCTCGAAACAGTCGCGCACCTGCGGGCCGCCGCGGCCATAGATGAAGGGCGCTTTGTCGCCCAGCGTCAGCATGGCCAGCATTGTCTCCAGATGCCGGAACTCAGGCGGGATGTCCTGCGGCTCGATGCAGGCGCCGAGGAAATGGATCACGTCATACTGCTGCGACAGCTTGGCGAAGTTACGGAAATCCTCGAGCGTGCCGCTGCGCTTGCCGCGCTCGATGTCGGTGACATGCGGCGGCCCGCCGACGGGGATGACGCTGAGATGCTTCTGGGCGATATGCTGGCTGCGATGGGGCGCGGGTGCCACCAGATCGAAGGCGGGCGGCGCCGTGCGCAGCGCCTGCTCCACCAGCCCGCGATCGATCCGCACCATGCGGCTCGCCTCGTCGACCGAGGCGCCGGCGGCCTTGTATCGCTGCCGCGCCTCGGGCAGCAGCACGCGCACGCCGATCTCCTCGAGGATCCGCAGGGCCGCCCGATGCATCGTCTCGACCTGGTCGTCGGAGAAGATCCGCATCGGCTCGAACGGAATGACGAGCCGGCGATAGGGCTCGCTGCGGGCCGCCTGGTTCGCGACATTGTCGCTCGCCGTGCGGCGACGGATGCGCCGGTCGGCGCGCGGATCGCCGGTGCTCATGGGATCGGTTCCCCGCTGGGTTGGATCGGATTCAATCTCTGGACATGACTGTACATAACCGGCTGGCAAGACGCAAAAGCAGGGTCGTGGCCAGAAGGCAGCGGGGCCGCGCCCTTGCCGGACGCGGCCCCTGTCTTCACGGGAACAAGCCCGCTCCCGTCAGATGATCTGCAGGAAGATCAGGATCAGGCCCACCACCGACACGGCCCAGGCGGCGGTCCGCAGCCAGGGGATGCCGACGACATAGATGATGGCGTAGGCAAGGCGCGCCCACAGGAAGAGCTGGGCGCCCAGCACGGTCATGCTGGTGCTGATGCCGGCCGCGTGCGCCACCAGGACCAGCCCGGCGAACAGCAGCAGATTCTCGATCATGTTCAGGTGGGCGCGCCGCGCCCGGCCGGCCCAGCCGGTCGGCGCCGCGATCCCTTCGCGGTTGCCGGCGAGGGCCGGGACACCCACCTGCAAGGTGTGGCCGGCGACCGCGACCAGCATCTGGATGAAGGCCAGGGCGATCGCGCAGACCAGCAGCGTCAGTTCTGTCGTCATGATGCTTCCCCTCCGCTTGGAGCCGGCTTCGTCAGGTCGAGTCGGCCCTGACCCATCTTAATGCCAATCCTGGTCATTTGGATGCAGGACGGTCGGGGGCATAATCTCGACCGGCGCCCATCGGGGGCGGGGGATGGAACCATGGCCAAGGGACGCGTCATCGCCTTCATCGTCAGGGAAATCAAGGAAATCATTCCGCCGACCCTGTTCTTCATGATTGGGTTCAACGTGATCGTCCTGACCACGCAGCTCATCGTGAACGACTACCTGCCCGACTTCTTCACCGGCCTCGCCAACTTCATCCTCGCCACCACGGCGGCGCTCGTCGTCGGCAAGGCGGTGCTGGTGGCGAACGCGCTGCCCTTGCTACGGCGCTACGATACCGCCCCCTTGATCGAGCCGATCCTCTACAAGACGGTGGTCTATTGCCTGCTGGTGCTGGTGGCCCGCGTGCTCGAGCGCCTCATCGAGTATTTCGTCCATGGCGGCACCTTCGCCGGCATCCCGGATTATTTCTCGGCGCATTTCACCTGGGACCGCTTCCTGGCGATCCAGATCTGGATCTTCGTGCTGTTCCTGATCTACACGACGTTCAACGAACTCAATGAGCTGTTCGGCGAGGGCGAGCTCTACAAGATCCTGTTCAAGCGGCGCTCGTCGGAGATCAAGCTCGGCCGCCGCCAGCGGATGCGCTCCCTGGTCCGGCTGAACGAGCTGACCATCGCTCACGCTGTGGACGAACTGCGCGATCCCGGCAGCCAGGCGCATGCCGATATGGTCGAGCTGCTTCAGGATCTCGCGAAGAAGAACCGGGGCTCGCCGCAGCGGGCGTGAACCCCGCCGATCGGGAGGGGCTGCCGTCCGGCCGAGATCAGCGGCGAGACGGTTTCGCGTGATAAGTGAGGGCCAGCCCGATGCAATGCCTCAGCGCCGCTTTGGGCAGTTTGTCGTCGCGCTCGAACAGGAGCGCGCGATTGCCCTCGAAGGCGAACGTGTCCGGATAGAGCTCGCGGAAGCTGTCGATCAGCGTGGTCTGGCAATGGAAATAGGCGGCCCAGCTGCGTATCGGCCACATCGAGGATCAGGCTCCGCAGCGCCAGCAAGGCGGGCCGCAAGGCCGGCGGATAGGCCGCGAAGACCTTCGCCACGGCGGGATCGCTGAAGGGGCGATGTTTCATGGCCGGCAGATCAGCAGAATCGGTCGGATGCCGCAATCGCGGGGGCGGTCGAAATTTAGCGTCATGCGCAGAGACCGGAATAGCGATAGCCTCGACGGCTTCCCACGCCGTGGAGGACAGATCCCATGACTGACAAGCCGACCTCGATCGACGCCGACGGCGTCTTCGCTCCCTTCTCTGCCGAGCGGGCGCCGTGGCAGGAAGAGTTCAACCATGGCCGCTATGGCAGCCGGTGGCAGCAACTGGGCGACTTCGGCGGCGGCTCGCATCTGGGCGTGCTGCGCGAGGAACTGCTCCCGGGCTGGCAATCCAACCTGCTGCATTATCATCTGCTCGAGGAGGAGCATGTCTTCATCCTGGAGGGTATGCTCACTCTACGCCTCGGCGACAAGTCCTATGTAATGAAGCCGGGCGATCATGTCTGCTTCCCCGCGGGCCAGGCGGTCGGCCATTGCCTGGTCAACCATACCGACAAGCCCTGCCGCTATCTCCTGATCGGCGAGCGCAACCCGCACGATGTCTGTGTCTATCCGGAGACGGGCCGCGTCGGCGTGAAGCTGATGGGCGAGGGTTATCGCCGCGCGGCGCGGATGGCCTATTGGGAGGACGCCCCTTGACCTGCGCCCGCGGGCGCTCCTCCCGATCCGCGGCCGGTTTGATTCAGATCAATGCGGGGCGGTGGCCGGTCCCTAATCTGCGAGCATCGTTTTCTGTCGGCAATGCGACCGGTCCCGCTTGCGTTTCCGCGGCGCCGGTCCGTAGGCAGGCTGTCAAACGCGATGACGCAGATCCTCGATCAGATCGGGCGCGACCACCGCAACATGCGTCTCCTCCTCGACATCGTCGAAGAGGAGATGAATGCCTACCATGAAGGGCGCACCCCCGACTTCGACCTGCTGCGGTCGATTGCGGAATACACGCTGCATTATCCCGACCTGTTCCATCATCCGAAAGAGGATCTGATCTTCGAGCGGCTGGTCATGCGCGACCCGTCGGCGAAGGCGGCCATCGGCGACCTGATCGGGGAACATGAGCGGCTCGGCGAACTGACCCGGCGGTTCGCCGCGGCGATCGGCAATGCCGCCCGGGATGTCGAGATGCCGCGCGCCTGGCTCGAGGCGCTGGCGACGGAGTATCTCTCGGTGAACCGTCAGCATATGCAGGCCGAGGAGAAGCATTTCTTCCCTCGCGCCCTCGCCGCGCTCACGGATCAAGACTGGGCCGAGATCGACGAACGGGCCGTTCATGTCAGCGACCCGATTTTCGGCCCGCGGGTCGAGCACAGCTATCTCGCCATCCATGAGCGGATCCGGATCTTCCGCCTGTGAGGCCCGGCCTCGAGGCCGGAATCAACCGCGCGTGCTGACCGCCGATCGGGGCAAGCGATCGGGCGCTGCGGGAAACCAGGCCGTCTGCCGCCGCGCCATGGCGGGATGGATCAGGTGAATGGAGGAACGGCACAGGCTGCAATGGAGGAGCGCCGTCGGCGGATCCTCCAGCGAACGGTCATAGGCGGCCGGTTCCGCATAGCGGACCGAGGGCGGCAACGCGAAACGGCGCGACAGCCCGGCGTCATCGACACAGCATTGTGCCTCCACATCCGGGCCCGCCCAGCGCCGCAGGTAGAGCCCGTGATCGCGCAGCGCGCGCTCGATCGGTTGCAGATGCGGGCAGGTCGCGGTTTGGCGGCGATCCAGATCATAGGCGATCTGTTCATCCGACCAGGATTGACCGGCCTCGATCAGTTTCACATAGCGGAATTTGATCGGATCGGCGGCAAGGGCCGCCAGGCGCTCTCGTCTTGCAGCCTCATTGGCCAGGCGCTGGCGACGCAAGCGCGGCCGATGGAAATCGAATCCGTCGGGAAGAATCCCCCAGTCCGACGCGCGGGGCTTTCCAGGGCGCCAGCGCTTGGCGGCGACGACGATGACGGCCGCCAGCACCGCGACCGCCACGGGGAGGCTGTTGGCGATCGCCGAGGGGGCTGGCTGGCCGGAGAGGTAGTACCCGGCCCCGATCACGATGACGAAGCCGGCGCCCACGCCGGCCATGGCCAGGAGAACGCCGCCCGGAAAGCGCGAGGGCGGAGCGGCGCTCATGACGCTGCGCGCAGGGTCGGCTCCGCCGATCCGGCAAAGGCGGTCTTAACCTCGCGGTCGAGCAGCACCCAGAGCCCGAAGCCGCCCAGCACCGTGCCGATCGGAAAATTGAGCACCTCGAGGCCCGAGAGGATGATGATCAGGATGCGCGCCCAGGGCTGCAATCGCAGCAGGCCGATGCCGCCGATCAGGCCCGGCAGGAACAGGAAGACGGCGACGATCGAGAAGAGCGGCCCGACATAGAGCAGCGCTGCGGTGCTGTCGTCGTCGGGCGAAAACCACAGGCCGCCGCAAAGCGCCAGGCCCGCGATCAGGCCGATCCCGCCGAGCAGGGTATGGAGCCAGCCGAGAATCTTGATCTTGATGTTCATGGGGCCGATGCGCCTGCCGTGGCGGGTTGATTCCCGCTTAGGGGCTGCAGTCTATCACAAGCCGGCGAAACCGGCTCAGCCCCGGGCGTCGTTGGCCTGGACCATCTTCATGGCGAGGTCGCGGCCCAGGACCTGATGCACCACGCTGGCGATCGCGCTGTCGGATCGAAAGGCCTTCTTGAGCGCGGATCGGGGAAAGGCCAGGACCTGCGCCTTGTCCTTGATGGTGACGGAGGCACTGGCGGGCTTGCCGGTGAGGAATGCGACTTCGCCGACGAAAGCGCCGCGCTCCAATTGAGCGACCGTCCTGCCGCGGACATTGACGGCCGCCTGGCCCGAGCCGAGAAGATAAAGCTCGTCCACGGGCTTGTCTTCGCAGGTCAGTAAAGTACCCGGCTTCAATGTCCGCCATTCCGAGGCCCTGAGCAGCTTGGCGATCTGGAAATTGTCGAGCCCGGCCAGAACCTCGAGCAGGAGCGCCTTCTCGTCGAGAGGCATCTGCAAGCTGCGTTTCTCCCACAACAGCCGCGCGATCTGAACGACGTTGATCAGAATGAAGACGAGGTTCCAGACGATGCCGGTATAGAGATTGGAACCGATCAGCCCGAAATAGACGGTCTCGAGAACGAATCCGACCACCGCGAGGAGGCGCAGCCACAGCATCCCTCGCACATAGTAGGAAAAGGCGATCGCGATATAGGAGAGATTCGCCGGAATGTCGGCGAGGCTGAATTGCGGGACTGCCCAGTCCATTTCCTATCACCTCGCTCCTATGCGGCCCCATGCGAACATAGTCGCTCTCGCCGGAAACCCTGCCGCCGGCCCAGAGGGCCGGTATAGAATGCCCTTCCGCAAATCGGTCGGCATCGCTCACGCCTCGATCAGGGTGGCGTGGGCTTCATCTTTGCAAGGGCGGCCGGGTGCTGCCGCCGCGCCACGCGTTCACACCGCCGAGGCGCTCGCCAGGCTCGGATGGAAAACAGGCCGATAGCCGGCGGCAAATGCTTTCACGGTCGAGGGCGGCGTCAGCAATTGGGCGTTCTTCGGCGAAATCGCGGCCGACTGGTAGCCGGCCGGCGTCCAGCGAAACGGCTCTCCATGAAGGACCGCGAAGGCCTCGTCTTCCACCGCGATCATCGCGCCGTCGGGCAGGTCGCCGATCGGTCGAGGCAGGGGATGGCGACGCTTGGCCTTGCCATCGAGCCGCTCGGCGTGAAGCACGCGATCCATGGCCGGTGCGCTCGGCGGGGCGGCGTGAGTACCGTGCGCCCAGCACGCCCGGAAACGGTTCGCCGCCTCGCGCCGGCAGAAGAAGCAGGGGCGGTGCCCTGCCGCCAGCGCTGTCGCCTCGTCGAGGAAAAAGAGTTCCGTCCAGCTCCGCTCGCCCATCACCTCCCTGCGCATGCCTTTATACTCGCAGAGGCAGACGATCCAGGCCTTGCCGGTCCAGCGTCGCGCCAGCAAGGTCCGGGTCGCCGGATCGTGGATGATCCCGCGATTGCCGGTGAAGAGGCCGCGCTCCGGGACGGCCAGGATCTCGCCGAAAGGCGTGACGCGATTTTGCAGCGGCATTCCTATTTGACGCGCTCGATCAGCGCCATCGCCGCCGCCGGGTTGCGAACCTTGCCGCCGCTGATGACATAGAGGAAGACCTCGCGCGGGCCCGCCTTCTTCGGCGGGGGCGTCACCGACTCGAGATCCTCCGGCGTACCGCCGGCGGCCCAGGTCCGGGCCCGCTTGGCCCATCGGTCGAGGGCCTTGGCGGAATAGCCGGTCTTCTCCTTCTCCACCGTTCCCATGATGCGCGCATAGACGAAGGGTGCCGTCACGTCGGCGATCACGGGATATTCCGAATCGCCGGCCAGGACGATCGCGACGCCATGCTTGCGGGCGAGGGCCACTGCCTCCGGCGTCTTGAAGCTCTCATGGCGCAGCTCGACAGCATGGCGGATCTTCAGCCCCTCGACGCTCTTGGGGAGGAGTGCCAGGAAGCCCTCGAAATCGGCCGCGTCGAATTTCTTGGTCGGCGCCAGTTGCCAGTTGATGGGCCCCAGCTTCTCCTTCAGCTCCGTCACGCCGCTGGCGAAGAAGCGCTCGACGGATTCGCCGGCCTCGGCCAGAACGCGCCGGTTGGTGGCGAAGCGCGGCCCCTTGAGCGAGAACAGGAAGCCCTCCGGCGTCTCGTCATGCCATTTGCGGAAGCTCGCCGGCTTCTGCGAACCGTAGAAGGTGCCGTTGATCTCGATCGAGGTGAGCTTGCGGCTGGCATATTCGAGCTCGCGTTTCTGCGCCAGGCCGTCGGGATAGAACGCGCCGCGCCAGGGCTCGAAGACCCAGCCGCCGACGCCGATATGGATGAGCGATTTTGCTGCGCGCGCCATGTCTCGACTCCCTGGCCGTCATAGATTGCCCGGCTTGAACTGTCTGCGATATCGGCTGGTGTTGGTCTCCGAGATCATGAAGATGCCGTCGCCCCGATAATGGATCTTGCGCGGGAATTCCGGTGCGGTCGCCGCGTGCGCCTTCACCACTTCCCAGGCGAACAGACTTTATTTCCGGATCAGGCGCGAATCCACCAGCTTGCATTCGAAATCGGCGTGGCACTCGCCGATGAGCGGGGCCCGGACCTGCGAGGCCGGCGGCGCGGCCGGATATGCCTGCCGCCTTGTTGCGGCGGGAACCGATTGTCGCGAGAAATGCATAACGCCAGCAGTTGCGTTCTCCCCCTGCACCGCCTGATCGCCTATCTCCTTCCCAGGGGCCGTGTTGCGCCTGGCCGTCGCCGTCGCCCGTGGCAGCTGGACCCTGGATCGATGCTTGCACGCGGTGTGCAGGAGGCACGGATGACGCCTCATCTTCAAAGATCTTTGGCCGCTCCCAGCTCTTTTCCCCGGCTCAGATGCTGCTGGCGGTCGCTTTGTGCGGTGGCTTCGTGGCCCAGTCCGCGATTCCGGGCCAGGCGCCCGCCTCCGACGAGACGTTGGCGCCGAGCGGCGGGGAAGCGGCCTTCCTGGCAGAAAACCAAGCCGCGATAGACCGCATGATGGGCGACATGGACGTCACGCCGACGGGCGATGTCGATCGCGACTTCGTGGCTATGATGACTGTGCATCATCAGGCGCCATCGACATGGCCGAGGGCCTCCTGCGCTATGGCCATAACCAGCAGCTCCGGCACATCGCCGAGGAGATCATTGTGGATCAGCAGCAGGAGATCGCGGCGATGCACCTCGCTGTCGGCGAGCCATCGGCCGCCTTCGCCGGCGTGCGGTTATAGACCGTCACCTCATGCCCGGCCTTCACGAGATTCAGCGCCATGCCGGCGCCCATTTGCCCGAGTCCGATGAAGCCGACCCTCATCTCTCTCTCCTTCATTGCCGCCGTCGATTCCCCTGCACGCGGTGGGGTTTCCGGGTTCGTCTTCCAAAATAAATCGAGCGATAGCATCGACTCTCATGACAGTCGAATGACATCGGATCTTCCGACCCCGCGATCCGGACTGCGGCATTTCGCGCGCGCGCCGTCCCGGCTCGTCCCCTCCATATCGCAACGGGCACAATATGATCTTGTACGCTTCGCCCATTCGCCACGGCCTGAACCGGCTCAACAAGGTTTGAACGATTGACGGACCACAGCAAGGATGCCGGGCAGGGCCCGTCGTCGGCTCTTATCATCCTGTTTGCGATCGCGACCGGCGCGCTGGTCGCCAATCTCTATTACGCGCAGCCCCTGATCGCCTCGATCGGGCCGGAGCTCGATATCAGTCCCGACCTGGCAGGCTCGATCGCCAGCGTCAGCCAGATCGGCTACGGCGTCGGCTTGTTCTTCCTCGTCTCGCTGGCCGACCTGGTGGAGAACCGCGCCCTGGTGATGGGCACATTGGCGCTCACGATCGTCGGATCGGTGGCCGCCGCGACCGCCACCAGCGCGCCCGTGTTCTTCGCCGCCTCGCTGCTGACGGGCCTCTGCTCGACCGGCGCGCAGGTTCTCCTGCCCTTCATCGCCCATCTGGCGCCGGAGGCGCGGCGCGGCCGCGTCGTCGGCAGCGTCATGGCCGGGGTGCTGACGGGCATCATGCTGGCAAGGCCCGCGGCGCTTTTCGTCGCCGCGGCGTTCGGCTGGCGCGCGGTGTTCTGGGCCTCGGCGGGCCTGATGCTGGCGATCGGCGTGATGCTGGCGCGCGTCATGCCCCGCGAAAAGCCGCGCGGCGGCATGCATTACGGCCAGATCCTGCTCTCGATGTTCGAGCTGTTCCTGCAAGCGCCGGCTTTGCGCCGCCGCGCCGCCTATCAGGCTTTGATGTTCGCCGCCTTCAGCATGTTCTGGACCGCGGCGCCGATCATGCTCGCGGACCGCTTCGGCCTATCGCAGTACAGCATCGCGATCTTCGCCCTGGCCGCGGCCGGCGGCGCGCTGGCGGCACCCTTCGTCGGCCGCCTCGCCGATCGCGGCTTCACGCGCGTCCTGACCGCGGGCGCGATGATCACGCTGGGCCTGTCCTTCTACGGCACGGACCGGGCGGTGACGGCATCCTCGATGGTGGCGCTGGTCCTCCTGACCGTGCTGCTCGACGCGGCGGTCCAGACCAACCAGATCACGGGCCAGCGCATCATCTATGCGGTTCCCGTCGAGACGCGCGGCCGGATGAACGCCATGTATATGACGCTGCTCTTCGCCGGCGGTGCCATCGGCTCGGTGCTGGGCACCATGACCTATCACTGGGGTGGCTGGAACGCGACCGCGAGTGCGGGCGGCGTCATGGGGCTGCTGATGCTCCTGCTGTTCGCGGCCGAGCTGCGCGGCTGGATCTGAGAGGGGCGACGGATCCGATCGCCCTCGGGCGAGAAGGTGAAGCGCAGGACCGCGCGATCATAGGCGGTCCCTCGGCTCGACTTGCGGCACGGACGCAGGGGCGATTTGCGGCGAGCGCAGGCCGGAGTCATGAGAGCCCCGGCGCCTCTTTTTCCGCGAAGCCTGCCGGTATAACGTCGGCGTGGCCGATCCTGGCCCGATCCGCCGAGCGGGAGGAGCTCATGACAGACCCGAAGGGAACATCCGCCCGGACTCTTGCTGGAAAGTGTTTCTGCGGCGCCGTCCAGTATGAAGTGGCGGACGCGTTCGGCTATGCCATGAACTGTCATTGCTCGCAATGTCGGCGGACGACTGGCTCGGCCTTCAAGCCTTTCGCCGGCATCGAGCGCGACAAGCTGCGCGTCACCGAGGGCGGGGACAAGCTCATGCGCGTCGGCGACGAAACCGGCCATGACGCCCACTGCGGGCAGTGCGGCTCACTGCTCTATTCGGTCGTTCGAGAGGGCGCCTTCATCCATGTCGCCATGGGGACCCTCGTCGACGATCCCACTATCCGTCCGACAATGCATATCTTCGTCGGCTCCAAGGCGCCGTGGTTCACCATCACCGACGACCTGCCGCAATTCGAGGAACATGCTATGGCGGCCGGTCCGTACGGCAGCTAGAGACCGGCGATGACCGCGCAGGAATTCGTCGGCGCGGGATTATTGCCGGACGATCCACGTCGGGCCTGACCATCCCGATATCCGGCGCTGACGAGCTATTGCGACACCATGGTCGTCAAGGCGCTCTTCGCGGCTCACGCCGCGGCTGCGACGTCCTGAGACCGGGGCGGCGTCTCGGGTCCGCGGCCGGGCGCGACCGGTTGCCAGACGACGGGATTGCGCGCATGCTGGCGCCGCAGCCGGCAAAAGAAAAACATCGCACGGCAGCAGGGGAATCCATGTCGTTGGAAGTGATCGGGCCCGGCTTCGGCCGGACCGGAACATTGTCGCTGAAGCAGGCGCTCGAAATTCTGGATTTCGGCCCGTGCCATCACATGGAAGAGGTTTTCAAGAACCCCGCGCAGGTGCCCTATTGGCAGGCCGTGGCGCAGGGCAGGCCCGTGGACTGGCACGAGGTGTTCGCGGGCTACCGCTCGCAAGTCGACTGGCCGGGCGCCCATCCCTGGCGCGAGCTGGCGGCCGCCTATCCCAAGGCCAGAGTGGTGCTGAGCGTCCGGCCGGAAGAGGCCTGGTGGAAGAGTTTTTCCTCGACCATCGGCCTCCTTGCCGATGCGCCGGAGCGGGCAAGAATGCCGCCGCATGTGAACGCGATGCTCGATGTCGGGATCGACCTCATCCAGAACCAGACCTTCGGCTGTCCGTTCGCCGACCGTGAGGGGGCCTTGCGCGCCTATCGCCGGCGCATCGAGGAGGTGCGCGCATCCATCGCGCCGGAGCGATTGCTGGTGTTCGACGTGACCGAGGGATGGGAGCCGCTTTGCAGGTTTCTGGGCAAGCCCGTTCCCGACGTTGCTTTTCCCCGCAGCAATAGCCAGGAAGAGTTCTGGAAGCTGGTTCGCGGCGAGCCGCATTGACGGCGGCGAGCGACAACGATCATGAAGAAGACGACAACACCCGCTCCATGAGGGCGACAAGCTCGACGATGAGGCCCTGAAGGCGCTCATTCGCGCGGCCGTGGCCCAGAACATGCCGGCGCAAGCGGCCGCTCGCCGCGCCGGCACTCGGAAGAGACTCAAGAGCGACTGAGGCCGGATGGCGGGCGTGGGTCGGAGGTCGGCGGGGCACGGATTTCTCTGTTCAATTCTATACAGACGCGGTCGGCTTTCGAGCCGATGCTGCGCCTTATCCAGCCGTTACCGGCTTCGTACCAGAGACAGGAAATCAGATGGATAAGGATCGGATCAAGGGCGCGGCCAACCAGGCCAAGGGCGCCGTGAAGGAAGCCGCCGGCAAGCTGACCGGCGATGCCAAGCTCAAAGCCGAGGGCAAGACCGACAAGGCCGTGGGCCAGGTGCAGAGCGCCGTCGGCGGCCTCAAAGACACGCTTCGCGGCAAATAGCCGCCGCCGGCCGATCCTGGCCGGCAGCAATCGAAAGAGTGGCCTCACATGTCGCTAACAACAATTCTCATCATTGTCTTGGTCGTCCTGCTTCTCGGCGGCGGTGGCTGGGGCTATAGCCGCTGGCGCTGACAAGCCCCGGATCAAGCGGCTCTCGTCTCTTGGGAGCCGAGTGACCGAGAAGCCTGTGAAAGCTGAGATCGGCCGAGGCGGCCGATCTCCGTCCTCGGGTTCACCCCCGCGCCCCGCTTTCCGATCGACACCCTGCCGCCTCGGAATCTCAACTCCCATGCCAGTCCAGCACGCGGAGCGCGCGCAGCGTGTTCCAGCGGCGGGCCCTGCCGATCTCGGCTTCTAGTTCGAAGGGAAGCCGCTCGAGCCGGTCTGGGTGAAGGAGGTTGAGCGGCCAGCGCCCGTTCTGGTGGCGCCTCTTCTCCACCAGTGCCACCGCTTCGGCGACGCGCTCGTCGGGCGCAACGCCGGCGCTCCGCAGAAAATCCAGCCCGCGCAGCACGTCGTAATGCCAGGTGGTCGGAAAGGCGAAGCGCGTCCAGCGGTGATTGATCACCTCGCCGGAGGCGAGCGATCTGTGCAGGCGACGCTCCAGAAGATAATCCTGGGCCCGGGTCCGGGCCCGCGTCACGGCGGCCGGTGCGCCTTGCGCCGTCTCGTACTCGAGGAGCCCTTCCAGGACGCAGATCGTGGAGTGGAACGAGGATCGCCGGCTCGTCGGGGCCTCGCAGTTCCAGCCGCCATCCTCGAGCTGCTCCTCCAGGAGGCGATCGACCAGCCGGTCGCTGTCGGCGCCGAAATAAGCACCCGCCGCCAGGATCCGCCCGTTGATGCAGGCCTCGGTCTCGCCCTCGAAAAAGGGCCTGCCATCGAGTTGCCACCAGGCGATGCGCTCCCGCACGCGGTCGATCGACTTGCGGACGCTCTCATCCGCCGGATCCACTCCCAGATCTTTCAAGAGCGCGAGAGCGTAGACGGTGCGCATCCAGCCCTCGTCGTCCTCCGCACCCCACTGGCCGCCCTCGGCTTGGAGGCCAAGGAGCCGGGCGCCCCAGCCTTCCGAGGCGACGCGCGAGCGCTCGGCGGCGACGGCCTCGCCGGTCTCGTCGGTGAGGTCGCGCAAGACCTGCCAGCGGATCGACGGATCCGAATCGAGCAGCCACTTCAGGATCGCCTTTCGACTCGCCATGCTCCTCTCTCCGTTGCCGACCCGGGATACCTCCCATCGAGCCGGTGGAACTCTACGGATCTTGGACGTGGAGGTCTCGACAACAAGTATCGGTTGACCGAGCTTGGGAACCCCTGCTGGCGCCACTGACCGCGTCGCGTTTCATGGCTTCGTCCCGACGCGCGCCCGGACGAAATGAATCGGCCCGGCCGGCGCAAGCCCGTCGCTTCGTCCGGCGAAATAGCGCGCCGCCATGGCCGAGCTGTTCAGATCCTCGACATCGCCGAAGCCCTCGGACCGGAGCGCCGCGCCCAGCGCCGCGGGCTCGAAATAGCTTTTCCAGGGTTCTCCACCGGCTGACACCTGCTTGCCCAGCGACGTGAAGCCCGGCCGCTCCTCGGCGCTGTAGTTCTGGGCCGGCTCGAAATAGTCGAAGGCGATCTCGCTGTCGGGGGCCAGCGCGCCGACATCGCGGAGCGTCTCCAGGACGGTGTCCGCGGACAGGTAATAGACGACACCGAGCCAGGAGAAGAAGGCGGGGCGGCCGAGATCGACACCGCCCGAGCGCAAACCCTCGGCGAGGGATGTGGTGTTGAAGTCGATGGGGATGAAGGCGACCGATGCCGGTATGGCAATGCCGGCAGCCGCGAGCATCCGCTTCTTCCAGGCCTGCGTCGCGGGATGGTCGACCTCGAACAGCCTGACATCGGCCGGCAGCGCCTTCCGGTAAGCGAGGGTGTCCAGGCCGGCGCCGAGCAGGATCACCTGGCGAAGCCCCCGGGCGACCGCGGCCCGGCCCAGATCGTCGCAGAACCGGCTGCGCGCCACCACGGCCGCCCGAAAGGCGAGCGCGAACGGCGTCCGTTGATCGGTCGGATCCGCCCGCAGCCTCGCTTCTTCTCCGGCCCCGAGGATCGGAACGGCCAGCGGACCCCGGAAGACGAGCGGCTGGTCGAACAGCTGGTGCGCCGCCCGCTGCATCGCCACGCGCAGCGCCGTTTCGCTGGCCTCTCCGTCACGCATCGGATGTCCCCTTGAACCGACCCGATCCCGTCTATTTCATCGTGAAGCCGTTCTCGACGAATCCAAACGGGCCCATCGGCTTTCTGCTCTCGAGCAGATCATGCGTCACAGGTAGCGCCGGAGAATACCTTCGATATAAGGGTTGATCTCCCGATGCGCATGGCCATACCAGGAGCCGTGGCCCATGCCGGGCAGCAGGTGAAATTCGCCCGTCGGGATCAGGCCCGCCAGTTCCTCGCCGTCCTGCGGCGGCGCCTGCACGTCTTCGGCGAAGGCGATCACATGCACCGGCACGCGAACCGACCGGAGCCGCTCGCGCTGGTCGAAGCGCAACGACGCATCCCATTGCGGCACGAGCGATTCCTCGTTGTCCCCCGACTCGATCCATTCCAGCAGCAGCTCTTTCAGCCGCGGCCAGAGCTCGCGATCGCCCAGCGCGCGCGCCGGATAAAGCATGCTGGCATAATGCGTGACCCCCATCATGCCGTCGAGCGTGCCGCCACGTTTGCGAAACTCGATCTCCGCTTCCTGAAAGTCCCAGCCCCAGCCGGTGCTCCAGGCGCCACTCCCCATCACGATCGCGCAGCGCACCAGCTCGGGCCGATCGATCGCGACCTGCTGGACGATGGCCGAGCCCAGCGACGAGCCGATGAAGGCGACCGGGCCGTCGCAGACCCCGCCTACCAATTCGGCGACATCGCTGGCGAAATCCTCGATGAGCCAGGGCGGGCTGACGTTGGAGGTTGTCTTGCCGATGCCGCGATTGTCGAAAACCGTGCTTCGGAATGCGCTGTCGAAGTGAGGCGTCTGGAACTGCTGCCAGTCTCGCCCCCGGGCGCCGCCCCCGCCGACCCAGACGATGTCCGGCCCGCTGCCGGTCTGTTCATAGGAAATTGTGGCCGAAGATCCGGCGAACAAAGGCATTCGTCTCTCCTGTTGGAAGTAAGCTATCAGCGCCTTCAACAACCCGACGTCCTGGAATCTCAGGTCTCGTACCAGTTCAGCACGCGCAGCGCACGCAACGTATTCCAGCGACCGGCCTTGCCGACTCCGGCTCGCGATGCCTTTCTCCGTTACTGATGAGCGACGCATGTCATCGAACGCCGTCGTGCCGATGACAGCCTGTTGTTGCAGCAGGCAGAGAATTTTCCCTTATCGAGTCTCAAGCGAGAACAAGGCGCAGGTACGATGCGGCACAACCTATACGTTAAGGCTTCGATCCTACCTTCGACGCCCGTCCGCAGCTTCGACGGCCAGAACCACTTGCGCCATAAGGACAGCGGACCGTCTCGGAGGCCGCGATTTGGGTGTATGGTGGTGCCCTGAAGATGGCTCCTGCGCGGGCAGCGGCGCGAGGGTGGGAGGTCGCTTTATGGATAGATCGGCATCCTTCCAGACGTCTGGCCTGACCGCGGTTGACCCGCGTCGGCCATGTCCTCCTGCCACCGCAGTCTCCGAGGGAGGGCCCAACTATCTATAGGTCTAACGGTCCGCCTATTGACTACCGATAGTCCTCCCGCCGTCCGGGCCTTGAGCCGGCGACCAGACATCACAGGGAGTTTCCCGGCCAGCCGGCGCATTCTGCGGTTTCGATTCCTAGAGAATCTCCAGGTCGCGAGATTCATGGCGCAGGATTCGAGGCCTGACGCCGTGTTGACATCGATTGGCCGTTGTTGCGCCAATTACAGCAGAAAGCCGGAACTCGCTGCAGGCTTGGCTGTTGTGAACGAATGGGCGCGCCGCTCGCTATTTTGGTGCGAAAACGACAGATGTCTGATGGGATTACCAGGAGTAGAAGACAATCAGTCGACTGCTCTCCGCAGGACAGGATAGATGTCCGGGCGAGCGCAGAGGATCGGACAGCGGGACCGTGCCCCGGACGGGGGCCGGGACCAAGCCGAGGGGTCAACCCTCGTGGTCATCGGGGAGCGGCGTTATGACGGGATATCGCGGAACTGAAAGCCTGCGTTCGGCCCTTGCATTCACCTTGTCGGCCTCTCTCGTTTTGGGCGGGTGCGTGTCAGCCGGCCCTCAGGACTTCTCGCAAAACGTCGCTCAGGGCGGCCCCGAGAAGTGCAACAAAATCACGCAAGACGATGTCGACACGGATACCGCCCGAACGACAGCCGAGGGTGCTGCCGTCTGGGCCGGCGTTGGTGCTGTGCTCGGAGCCCTGCTCGGCGTGGCTTCAGGCGGCAACGCAGCCCAGATCGGGACGGCGGCCGCGATCGGCGCAGGCGCCGGGGCGGTGGGCGGCGGCGTGTCGGGCTATGGCACGGCTCAGCAGAAGAATCGTTACGCACTCCAGGAGGCGCGACTCAACTGCCAGATCGAAGCCGCCCAGGAAGACAACGCGAAACTGGACAAGCTTCTATCGGACCTCCAGAGTTCGATCGACTATAACGTCAAGCAGATCGATGAGCTGCAGGCGGAATATAACGCCAAGAAGGTCAGCGCCGACGAGGCGAAGGCCCAGCTCGCATCGATCGACAGCGCAACATCGCAAATGGAGCGGACCATCGCGCAGCTGAAGGAGCGCCAGCTCGCCTATCAAACGGCGCGCGATGCCAATAATGACGCGGCAGACAAGAACCTGAACACCGCCGAGCTGGACAAGAACATCGAGGATCTGAACAAGAAGATCGCCGAGGCCGATTCGGCCCTGCAGGTTCTCGTCGAACGGCGCAAGGTTGCGCAGATCGGATAGCGGCTGCATGAAGCCTGATCGTCTCCATCATCATCATCGGCGGCGATGGGTCGTGGTTGCCGCGTTCCTGGTTCTGCCGCTGCTGTCGGCAGCCATGAGCGGATGCAGCTGCAGCGACGATCCCCGGACGGGCGGCTATATCTGCGGCCAAAGCGGGCTGAATAGCGGCGCCTACCAGCAGCGGGTCACGACCCGCCAGCAGACGCTGGAGAACACGCAGGATGATATCAAGCGGAAGCAGCAGGATTCCGCCGATCTGCAGATGAAGAACGAGGATCTCACCAAGCAGGCCGATCAGATTGAAAAAGATATGAACAAGCTCGATGCGGACATCGCCGAAATGAAGAAGAGAATCGCGGCGGAGTCGGCGAGCAACTCTTCCCACCAGAAGGAGCTGGCGCAATTGCAGAAGGACGCCGAGCAGCTTCGCCAGCAGGCGGCGATCGCCAAGAATACGCCGGGCACCGATGCCGAGCGCCAGCAAGAACTCCAGCGGCTGCAGCAGCGCTACAACGATATCCAGAATCAGATCTTGCTGATTACTGGAGGAGCGTGACAGCGGGAACGCGGGCCAGCGGCAACTCGCGTCGACGGCCGGGCGACCGGGTCGTCGTCGTGGCAGATCGGCATGTGATTGTTGTCGTTGCCTTCATGCTGTGGCCAAATGGCGACCGCTCTCGGGTGGAAGGTTAGGCTCATGGATATTCGACCGGCGGCCTGGCGGTGTCGGTTGGCGCCACCTCCGCTGCGGATCGGGCCCTGGATTGGAGCCGTCATCCTGGCCCTCGGGATGATCGGGCTCTCGGCGGAATTGACAGGCGGATGGGCGCAAGAAGCGCAGCCCGTCGCCACGCCTGCTGCCCCGTCACCGCCGCTCGATCCCAATATTGAGCTTCGCGAGCGGCTGACGACGTTGCGAGCGAAGAATGATTCCTTTGCGGAATCGCTGACTCAACTCCAACTGCTGATCTCGCTCAATGTCTGCGATCCGGCGACCAAGGCCAAAATCGAGGAGTTGATCGCCGCCGCTCGCCAGGCCAGCAACGGCACGGACGGGACCGGGACCCTGGCGCAGGCAGCGGATCTTCCGGCTGCCGCCACGGCGGTGAGCTTGAGCCCGCCGCCGGCCGACCTGGCAACGCCATTGTCGCGCGCCGAGATTGCCAAGAGGCTTCAGGGCCTCACGGTCTTCGTGCTGACGGAGGGTGGGTTCGGATCGGGAATTGTCGTCGGCCCCGACGTCGTTCTGACCAGTCGCCATGTGATCGAGAGCGCCGGGCCGCGCGGCATCCTGGTCCTTCAGTCAGGGCAGCCGAGACCCCTCCAGGCGAAGCTCGTCGCGGAAACCGCGTCATCGGAGTTCAATCGTCAGGACTTCGCTCTGCTCCGATTGGATCAGCCTCTTTCGCAGGCCACTCTCGCGATCGCACCTCGCCAGGAACCGCTCGAGAGCGTCTATGCGGCAGGCTTCCCGAACTCCGTGGTCTCGAACGATGCCGGGTTGATTTCTCTGTTGAGCGGCCAGGCCGGCCAGGTGCCTTCACCGGTTCTGTCGTCCGGCACGATCACGACGATTCAGCAGAACGGCAATGTGCCGATGATCGTTCATTCCGCCGAAATTTCTCCCGGCAGCAGCGGCGGGCCCTTGATCAATGCTTGCGGGCAGCTGCTTGGCATCAACACCTTCATCACCGACGGCGGCGGCGGCGCCGCCGGCAAGTTCGCGATCTCGGCCCAGGTCGCCAGGGACTTCCTGGGGCAGCACGGCGTGACGGTGCCGCTCGGCGTTCCTTGTGCCGCAGGAGCCAATTAGGTGAGCGAATTCAGCGACGGCGCAAAGCCTCTGTTGCTGGCGACGACGAGCGCCAGCGGTGTGACTCGACTTTCTCGCGACGAGGTCCGCCGTTGAGCCGCAAGAGACTGTCGAGGATCGGCGCGAACAGTGCGGTCGCCATACTGGTTGGCGGCAAGCCGGTATGGAAGCAGTCGGATCGGATTCTGACGATCGCCAGGCAGTATGCGGCCCCGGCCGCGGCGACGCTGCTGGCGCAGCCTGAGGCGAGCGCCGACGGCCAGAGCATAGAATGGTATTCGGCGAATCCCGGAACGGCGATCCGTCTTACTGAACTCGCTCCCGCCGAACAGGCGGCTGTCGGGGAGCTGCTGCGGACCCGCATCGAACAGCTTCGGGCGCTCGCGGCCCATCCGGCGCTCGCGAGCCAGAAAGACTTGCCGGCCCTGCTCCATGACGCCACGGAGTATCCCGGACCGGATTTCGTCTATGTGATCGGGCGCGATCCGGTCTTGACGATGTGGGGGCATCGTTCGTCCCAACTGGTGACGCCCGTCGCTCGTCCCTTCCTTTGGACGAGGTTGTTATGGCCGGCAGCCCTGGCGGCGCTGCTGCTGGCGCTCTGGTTCGGGTGGCAGCCGCTCAGCGGGCTGATCACGCATGAATGCCCCTCGGACGGCAGCAGGGTGTTCTTCTGGACGACATGCGCGACACCCCCGGCCACGGCAGTCGGACCGGATCCGGCATTGCTGCAGCAATTGCTCGACGAGCAGGCGCGTGCCGAGCGCGACCGGGCCGCTTTCGATGCCCTGATCAAGACGTATCAGGAGAAGCTTCTGGCATGCGCACCCGCCTCCGTGCCGGCACCGGTCGTGCCGGCCCTGCCCGAGCCGGCGCCGGCCCCGGAGGTCGTCCCGGTGCCGCCGGCCCCGCCGGCAGTCCAGGAGGCACCAACGGTGCCCAAGGTCGTGCCGCCGACCCCGCCGCCCGTACCTCCCCAGCGCGCGACCGAGGCGCCGGCACCGCCGCCGGCTCCTTCCCAGCAGGTCGCCGAGGCGCCGGCACCGGCGCCGTCGACTGCGGTATCGCCGCCCCCGCCCTTCGAGGAGCAGAAGTGCGAGGAGGTCCTGCCGACACGCAAGGCCTGGGAGGCGCCTCAGGTCTATTTTGTGGTTGATGCTTCAGGGTCCATGGCTGAGGATGCAGGCGGGTCGACGCGTCTTGACGCCGCCAAATCCTCGATCAGGTACATGGCACAGCACCTCCCCGGTGACGTTGTGACGGGGTTGATCAGTTTCACAAATTGCGATTCCATCGTGAATGGCGGCAGCATGAGCCGTGATGCCCTCATCCGGGCGACCGACGCTCTCCAGCCCGAACGAGGAACTGCCCTTGCCCGGTCGATCGAGCGCGCAGGGAACACAATGAGCAGGACCCGAAAGGCCATAATGGTCGTCGCGACCGACGGCGAAGACACCTGTCAGGGGGATCCGTGCGCCGCCGCGCAAGCGGCGATGGCCAACAACCCGAACCTGACGATCAACGTCGTGGATGTCGGCGGATCCCGAGTGGCCCAATGCATCGCCAATGCCGGCCATGGCAGGGCATTCAGGGCGGACAGCGCGGATGAGATCGTGAAATCGATGCAACAAGCCGCGCAAGAGACGTTGGTCCCCAAGAAGTGCGTCACGGAGCCCTGAAATGTATTCGGGCCCTTTGCTGCAATCGGGAAACCTCGGCGACTACACCGCGCTGGGTGAAGTGGGCTACCCGGTCTTCACGGCCGCCCCGCAGATCAGGCTCGCGATCTCGCGCCAGATCGGTCAGGAGGTTGCCGATTTTCTCGCCATACCGAAGCATCATCCGGATGGCAAATCGATCGACTGGTATGCGCCGGTCGATGGCGACATCGTTCCATGGTCTGCAGCCTCCGCGGAGGAACGCGCCCAGCTGACGGCACAGATCCAGACGTTCAGAGCGCGCATCGCCGAGCATGCGAGCAAGATCCGGGCCAGCGCCGCCGGGGGCGACCAGCGCGTATTCGGACTCCTGCTGGAGCAGTCGACGCGAATCCCCGACGAGAACCATCTGTTCCTCGTCGGTCACAAGCCGGTGATCACCTTCTGGGGATTCCTGCGGGCGGGCGAGGAACGCGGCCGGGACGTCCTTGGCGAATTGCGCGGCGCCCCGCCCGAGGCCGGCATCGCACGACTGCCCGATCCGGTAGGGCGGTCGAGCTGGCGCTGGCTCCCGCTCGCCTTGATACCGCTGCTTCTGCTCCTGCTGCTTTGGGCAGGATTGCAGTTCTGGCATCCCTTCGGCTTGACCGTGCCGGCCTTTCCGATCGCCCTGGGCCCGCAGCCCGAAGATCAGGAATTCGGCCAACTGCACAGCGGCGACGTCGGGCCGGATGGGGTTGTGATCCATGACGGTACGATCGTCAACGGCGGCACCGCCGTCGATGGCACCGGCACGGCCACGACGACCGTCCCGATCCCGGCACCTTCGTCGGCCGACGGCACGAACGGCCCCGCGGCCGGCTCGACGGCTCCGGACGCCGCGAGCAACGAGAACACCCCGCCGGACGCCGGCGCACAGGATCAAAACTCGCCGGGGACGAACGGCGAGAATCCGCCGGCACCGGACAGCGACACCACCAATCCCGCCAATCAGGCCAACAATCCGCCTCAACCGCCGATCAATCCGATCACTATTCCCAACAATGCCAGCGATCCGTCCTTCCTGGCCGGCGAATGGCGTTCCGATTCCGGGTTGAGGGACAAGGACGGCAAGGCCGCCATGATGAGTTACAAGTTCGATTCCCACGGCAACGGCACCACGACCCTCAGCCTGTCCGACGGCTCGACCTGTCAGGGCGCGTCCACGGCGACGGTCGATCAGGGCCGGGTCATCATCAAGGATCAGGATATCCTGAGATGTTCGAACGGCGGGGCGTTTCGCGGCGCCACGACCACCTGCGAGAAGGACCCGTCGAGCGGCAAGACACGCTGCCGCGGAACCTATGGCCCCGATCAGGGCAACTTCGACGTCATGCTCGGACGATGATGCTTTCGGCGCGGCGTGACGGGCGCCTGGACTGCGGATCTGGAGACATGGATGCTTGCGGAGCTGAGTAAGTTTGGCGAGAACGCCGCGCTGATTGCGAACAGCGGCGTCCAGTTCATGGATTTCGGGCTGAACCTCGCCCACGCGAATCGCCTTCCGGCGTCGGGGTTCGCCAAGGATTCGAACGGCACGGTTTTCCGCCTCGACTATGACGAGCGGGACGGCGTCTATTGCGCGCCGCGCGCGGGTGCGGGCCCCGAGGTATCGCGCGCCAGCATCCGGCCCACGCTCGAGATCCCGATCGCCGACACCCTGAGCTTGTTCGACCGGCGCTGGATGCCGATCCCGGTCCTTCGGGTCCGCCCGGGGCGAAGCTTCGATCTGGGTCCCACCAACTGGGTACGCGCCCGTGTGACGGCCCTCGCCCAGCCTGACGAGGACGGGCATAGCCATCGCGTCACCATCGCCTTCGATACCACGATCCTGCCGCCTCTGCGCGACAGCGCGATCGAGTATCTGGCGCCGGAGCAGAAGGACGTCGGCGCCGGCCATACCTTCATGCTGGCTTGGATCGGTGCCGAGCCGATCCCCTTCGTCCAGCAGCGATGGGTTTCAGAATGGGTGTCGGAGACATTTCGTCTGTCCGCGTCCAAGCAGCTCCGGATCGACGAGGATGAGGTCGAGCTCGAGATCAGGCGCCAGGTCGATGTCGCCCATTATCTCGCCTATCTCGGCATACTCGGCCAGTTTTCCGGCCTGCCGCGCCTGACCCTGCGCAGCAACGGGGACGACACCGTGCATGCGCCGATCAATGTCGACTTCGTGCTCGATGTCGGCAACTCGCGGACCTGCGGCATCCTGATCGAGGAGCATTCGCAGGACACCAACTGGACCAGCAATCGATATGAGCTGACGCTGCGCGATCTTTCCGAGCCGCATCTCACCTATAGCGAGCCTTTCGAAAGCCGGATGGAATTCAACCATGCCAGCTTCGGTCTCGATAACATTTCGAGCCTGAGCGGGCGGGCCAGCGCATTCAACTGGCCGACGATCGCCCGGGTCGGGCCGGAGGCCCTGCGCCTCGCATCGAGCCGTCGCGGCATGGAAGGCGCGACCGGTCTCAGCAGCCCGAAGCGCTATCTGTGGGATGAAGAGCCCTATGCGCCGGGCTGGCGCTTCAACCACACCTACGGCCTCGAGGCGCATGAGCCGCTGGCGACCGCGCAGCCGTTCTGCAAGTTCATCGACGAAGCGGGCCGGTCGCTGTTCAGGGCGGAAAATGCCGACGCCATGCCGGTGTTCATTCCGCACTATTCGCGAAGCTCGCTGATGACGATGATGCTGGCGGAAGTGCTGATGCAGGCGCTCTCGCAGATCAACAGCCCGATGCAGCGGATGCGACAGCAGCATGCCGGGCTTCCGCGGCAGCTGCGCCGTGTCGTGCTGACGGTGCCGCCGTCGATGCCGTTGCCGGAGCAGCGCAACTTCAAGAACCGCATGGACGATGCGGTCGTGCTCTTGTGGAAGTCCATGGGATGGCATGCCGAGGATGCGGCGCCGGATGACGAGGCGCAGCGACCTTTTCCCGCCTTCCCCACGGTGATCATGAAGTGGGACGAGGTGACTTGCGGGCAGGTGGTCTATCTGCTGTCCGAATGCGTCAACCATTTTGGCGGGGACACGAAGCGGTTCTTCAGCGTGATGCGCCGTCGCGACGTGTGGCAGGACGACGGCCGCCTGCGCATCGCATCGATCGATATCGGCGGCGGCACCACCGATCTGGTGGTGACGGATTTCGAGCTCAAGCAGGCCGACGCCAACGCGTTGATGATCGAGCCCAAGCAGCTGTTCCGGGACGGGTTCAAGCTGGCCGGAGACGATATCCTCCTGCACATCATCCAGACCCAGATCCTGCCGGCGATATCGGCGGCGGTGTCGGCGCTCGGCGTTGCCGAGGTGCCCTCGGTGATGTCGGAGCTGATCGGCGGCGAGAATCTGGATGTCCAGCGGCAGATGCTGCGGCATCAGTTCACGTTGCAGATTCTGATGCCCGCCGGCCTTTCGCTGTTGCATCGTTACGAAACCTACGATCCGGTCGTCGGCGCGGACGTGGTGACCCTGCCGCTGCGCCAGCTGCTGCCGCTCGATGCCCAGCCGCATCGGCGCGCGATCGAGTATTTCGACGCCGGGATCCGGAAGGCCTCCGGCGGATTGCAGAACTTCGACGTCATGAACGTGCCCGTTCCAATCGACCTCGAGCGCATCCATGAGCAGGTCGTGAGCCCCGACTTCGATCTTCACGGGGCGCTGAGCTCGCTGTCGGATATCGTCGCCCAATACAACTGCGACGTCCTCCTGCTGACGGGGCGGCCGTCGCGGCTGCCGGCCATCCCCGAGCTGCTGCGATCCCTGATGCCCTTGACACCCGATCGGATCATCCCGCTGCACAATTACCGCGCCGGCAGCTGGTATCCGTTCCACAAGCATGGGCGCATCCACGACCCCAAGACGACAGCGGCGGTCGGCGCGATGATCTGTGTGCTGGCGGCGGGACGGCTGCCCAACTTCAATCTCCTGGCAAGCCGCTTCGATCTCAAATCGACGATGCGATATTTCGGCCGGCTGGACGAGCGCAACGTCATCGGCGCCGACGACGTCTATTTCACCGACCTCGACCTCGACGATCCGGATTTTCAACTTCCGGCCAAGCCGTTTCCCATGGCCGGGCCGGCCAGGCTCGGGTTTCGGCAGCTCGCTTCGCCTCATTGGCTCGGCACGCCGCTCTATTTCCTCACCTATCGCGAGGATGTCCGCCAGGAGCTGCATGAGCATGTGCTTCTGGTCACCCTGGAGAAGGATCGGGCCGGCGGCGACCGCCGCGCCAAAGCCGCGCGCGATATCGGCAACGATCGGTTTCGGATTGCGCGGGTTGCCATCCGCGAGCCGGATGGAAAGGAGGGCCGGAACATCAGCCGTGATATGCTGCAGCTACGTCTCAACACTCTGAACGACCCACGCGACGGTACCGCGGGTTACTGGTTGGATACGGGAACGGTGTTCGAGTGAGCAGGGAGCAACAATGTCGATAGACCAGGCGAATAAGTCCATCGACTCCTGTGCCGTCATAAATCGGGCATTGGGCGAGGCCATCGATTGGGTGGACGAAGTGAGGGAGACGGCGACCTCGCTCGACCGTGTCGCCGACTCGCTGGTCGAGGATCTGAGACGGTGGCGCAACAGGTGCCGGCGCCTGGGCCGCGCGGCCGCGCGGCCGCTTTCGATCGGCGTCTTTGGCATCAGCCAGGCCGGGAAGTCGTTCCTGGTGGATTCCCTGGCGCGCGGCAGCACGGGGCGGCTGGAATCCCGCATGGGCCGTGCCACGCTCGATTTCATGAAACATGTCAACCCGCCTGGCGGCGGCAAGGAGGCGACGGGCCTGGTCACGCGCTTCACGCGCGCGCCCAGCCAGGCACCCGATGACTTCCCGGTCGAGGTCGAGCTGCTCTCGGAGCCGGATGTCATCAAGGTGCTGTGGAACAGCTTCATCAACGATTTCGACCAGGAGGCCCTGGCGCCCGACCACGACCCCGCCAAGCTCGCGACATTGCTGACCCAGCTGCGCGGCCGGCGAAGGGATCATGCCGTCGCCGGCATATCGACCGACGATGTGGTCGATCTGATGGACTATTTCCAGCGCATGTCCCGGCGCTCGCAACAGCAGTTGCGCGGCAATTATTGGCCGAGCGCCGTCGAGCTCGCCCCCTATCTCGAGCCGGCGGATCGCGCCAGGCTGTTCGGCGTCCTCTGGGGCGACGTGCCGGCCTTGACCCGGCTCTATCTCGATCTCCAATCCGCATTGTCGTCGGTCGGGCATTGCGGCTCCCTCTTTTGCGAGCTCGCGGCCCTGGTGGAGCAGGGCGGGAATGGCGAGCTGGTTCAGGCCAAGTGCATCAACAATGTCGACATCCTGAAGCTGCTCGATGGCGACGGAGGCGACGAGATCCGGGTGCTCGCGCGGTTGGACGCCGGGATGACCTCCGAACGCCGCATCCGGCGCGGGCTGCTCGCCGGTCTCACAACGGAGTTGCGCTTCACCTTGACCGAGCGCCCGGAGGCCGATGTGCTGGAGAACGTCGATCTCCTGGATTTTCCCGGCTACCGGGGCCGGCTGCAGATCCAGGATGCCGGCGAGATCAAGAAACCCGGCGTCGAGGAGGGGGCGGGCCACGCTGCCTATGAATTGTGGCTGCGGGGCAAGGTGGGCTTCCTGTTCGAGCGATACACCGAGGATCAGGAAATGAATCTCTTGATCCTGTGCGCCCCCAGCACCAAGCAGAGCGATGTCACGACGATCGGTGCCGTGGTCGATACCTGGGTCAAGTCGACCCAGGGCGCCGATGCGGCGACACGTGCGCGGCGCGCTGCCGGGCTGCTGGTCGTAACCACGATGTGGGATCTGAAGCTCCAGCCTTCCGCCAATGAGACGCCGGAGATCCTGGAAGTCATGGCGGACAACGTCGTGCATATGGTGCTGGAGCGATTCAGGAGCCTCGACTGGGTCGGCAACTGGGACGGCAAGCCGTTCAGCAATCTGTTCCTGGTGCGAAAGCCGGGCGTGCCCAGCATCCTGTTCGCCCAGAAGGACGGCCTGGAAATCGGGATCGCGCCGGCACAGGCGGAGCGCATCGGCAAGATCCGGAACTATTTCCTGGCAAGTCGCGAGATCGCCCGCCACGTCCTCGACCCGGAGCCGGCATGGGAAGCGATGCTGGCACCCAACGACGGCGGCATCGGTCGGGTGATCGACTATCTGCGGCGCGCAGCCGACCCGGAATATAAGCGCCAGCGCATTGCGGAGCAGATCTCGGCCCTGGCCAACGACTTGATCAAGTTGCTGTCGCCCTATTACCGGGGCGACGCGAGCTCCGATGTCGCGGCCAAGAATCGGCGCGCCGACGAGGTCATCGCGGCGATGAACAGCGACGAGTACCGGGCCGAACGCTTTCCGGAGCTCCTCAACGCCATGCTGCTGGATGCGGAGCAATGCCGCTCCAGTTATCTGCGGGTCGATTCGATGGCGCCCAACGCGCCGTCCAAGAGCAAACCGGCGGCGGGCGGTGCCTTGCTGAGACAGCTGGAGGCCAAGGGGCTGGCGGGCAAAGCCGCCGGCGACGGCATCAGGCCAGCGGCCGCCACCAGCGAGCGGGCCCGAAAGTTTGCCAACGCGGTCACGAACAGCTGGCTCGCCCAGCTGCGCGACATTCCCCGCTCGGCCGCCTATGTCCGATACCTCTCGATCAGTTCGAGGGCGGTGGAGATCCTGACCGACGAGATTCTCGCGGGCGCTCTGCGCCTCGCCATCCCCGGCAAGATCGCCGCCGCTTGCAATCTGGCCGAGGGGGTTGCCGCCAGGCGTCGGACGCAATTTGTCGATGAGCAGGCCCTTATCGCCGCACGGGTGATCTCGGACTATGTCACGCATCTCGGGACGCTGGGGGGACGGGGGCTGAACAACCTGTTCATCGACCATCGACGCGTTTTTGCGACCGAGCCGGCTGCCGAAGGCATGCCTCAGTTCAGCGAGGAGCGGATCGGCGTGCCCCGGCTGCTTTTCATCACGGACTGGCTGAGCGCACTGAAGCAGCTGATCGTCGACAATGCTGGATTCCAGGAAGGATCCGAAATCACGCAGGAGCAGAACCAACGGCTTGGCGAGATCATGGCTCTTGTCTCCCGTGCCGCTAGAACTTAGGCATTTTGGGGCGGCGAAGTCAGAGAGACGGCAAGGTCGCTAGCAAAATGCGCGCAGAAATCATCGGCTCCGGGCCGGGCACGGCCATCATTCGCGTTCTGGGGAAGGGAACCCCGGCGCCGCTCGAAGCCTTTCAGATCCAGCGCAACCAGGTGCCGGATTCCTACCTGGCGCCGGACGGGGAGTGGCAGGCCTCCCCCGATCATTGGGTCAGCCTCGGTCCGGCCGATCTCCTGTCGATGGGCGAGGGATTCGAGTTCCGAATCGGTCCCGAGATCGTGGACCCGATTGTCACGACCCTGACGCGGAGTACGTTCCGGCTCAATTTGCGTGGCGGTGGAAAGCTCGCGGTTCTGGCGCTTGCCGCGGCGGGCCAGGCGCCGTTGCTGTCGTCGGGCGCGCGGGCACGGCCGGGAGTTCGTCCGCAGGAAATCCCGCGGGTGGAACCGCCTGCGCCGCCCGACATACCGATCGTCGAGCCGCCCGAGATCCCCATTGCGCCGCCATCACGGATCGCGCCCGTCGCGCCACAATCGAGACGCGGGATGCTTCTGGCGGTCATGGTGGCGCTGCTGGTGGTTGGGGGTGGGCTCGCCTGGTGGGTCTATCGCGATCGGGCGGGGACCGTGTCGAATGGCTCGCCGCCGGAATCTTCGAGCGAGCTGTCTCTGCGCGACGAGCTCAAGCGATTCATGGATACCAATCCGACGGCCGAGGCGCTGGTCAGCAAGGCCGACGGCATGGTGGCCGAGGGCAACAGGGAGGGAGCCCTCTACCTGTACCGGCAGGCGGTCGACAAGGGCAGCATGGAATCGGCGTTGGCGCTGGGACGGCTCTACGATCCGACCGAGCCGGCGAACAGCAACAGCACCATAGCCAATGCGGAGACGGCGTCCTATTGGTATGCCAAGGCCGCGGCGGCAAACATTGTCGAGGCGCAGCGCCGCCTCGGCATCCTGCAGACACGCAACGGACTCAACTCCAGCAGTTTCGCCATGGGAATCGAGAATCTCAAGAAGGCGAGCGATCAGGGCGACGCCGACGCGGCAAAAAAGCTGAAGGAGCTCGGGCAATGATCACCAGGGTCGCAGACCACCACCGGGCAAGCCTGTCGGTCATTGTCGCGATCTTGTTCATCACAGTTTTGGTTGGCGTGGCGGGCGGCGGGCGCGATGCGCTGGCGCAGGGCAAACCGCTGCTGATCGAGGGCAAGCAGACGCTCTATCAGCGGATCCTCACCTATCCTGGCGCCTCCATCCATGCCGCGGCAGGCGATACCACCGGCACTCCCGTGCCGGCGATGAGCTCGTTCTATGTTTATGAGCGGCGGAATGTGGCCGGCGCCGACTGGCTGCTGGTGGGTGCGGCGGATGACGGCATTACCGCCGGCTGGATCGACGGTCGCCAGACAGTCGCCTGGAAGCAGCAGTTGGCCCTCGCCTTCACCAATCCGGCGCAACGAGACCGAACCTTGATCTTCCGGAATCAGCAGGACCTCGAGGCCGTGATCAACGCAGAGGATCCGGGCGCCGCCGCCGGCGCCCTGCGGCAGAGGATCGCCGGCGGATCGACGCCCGACGATTTCCCCGTCGTTGCCCAGGAGCCCGAGACCTTCATCGATATCCAGCACCAGTTCTATCTGCTGCCGATCCTGGACGCCAAGGAGACGATGACCGGCGCCGGCTATGAGATGCGCGAACTCCATCTGGCTTCGATCACGGGCGGCGTCGAGGCCGGGAAGGAACCCGCCGCCCCGTCGCTGTCGGCCCCGGATACCGACAATATGTTGCGGAATTTCAGCGCGGCTGTGGTGTTCGTGATCGATTCGACCCAGTCGATGGGTCCCTACATCGATCAGACCAAGAAGGTCGTCACCGGGATATATGACCAAATCCAGAAGCAGGACACCGGCGCCAACGTCAAATTCGGCCTTGTGGCCTTCCGCTCGAAGACCAAGGAGAAGACCGACATCGAGTACCTGACCAAGGTCTTTGTCGACCCGAGCCAAGCGACGGGCAAGGACAGCTTTCTCGAGAGCGTGAAGAAGCTCGCGCCGGCCAACGCCTCGACTGCGCGTTTCAGCGAGGATTCCTACGCCGGTGTGGTCGCCGCCCTGAACGATATCGACTGGTCGGCGTTCGGTGGCCGCTACATCGTGCTCATCACCGATGCCGGAGCGTTGGAGGGCAAGGACGAGTATTCCAGCACCGGGATGAACGGCGAGCAGGTGCGATTGCTCGCACAGGAACGCGGTGTTGCCATTTACACCGTTCACCTTCTCACCCCGGAGGGCGCGAGCAATCACAAGGAAGCCGAGGCCCAATATGGCGCCCTCAGCAAGAACAGCGAGACCAGCCGGCCCCTGCTCTACCCGGTCGAGGGCGGGAATGTCGATCAGTTCGGCAAGGTCATCGGCGTTCTGTCCCAGGCGATCGTCGAGCAGGTAAAGACGGCGAACGCGGGCGGGCTGTCCCCCGCTGGGGTGCAGACCGCGCCGGCGTCGACCGACGACGCGACGCGGATCAAGTCGGATGTCGCCGCGGTCGGGTATGCCATGCAGCTCGCCTATCTGGGCCGCCTGGCCAAGACGACCACGCCGGAGTTCGTCGACGCATGGGCCTCCGACCGCGACTTTGCAAAGCCCGATGTGGCGACCATGGATGTCCGCGTCCTGCTGACCAAACGCCAGCTCAGCGACCTGCAGCAGGTCCTGCGCACGGTTCTGGATGTCGGCAAGACCAAGCAGCTGGACCCTGCGGGATTCTTCGACGCCATACGCTCGGCTGCCGCCACGGTCAGCCGCGATCCGACGAAGCTCAAGGATCCCAACGCCGTCAGGCTCGGCGATCTCGGCCTCCTGGACGAGTATCTGAGCGACTTGCCCTATAAGAGCAAGGTCATGAGCATAGATCAGGGCATCTGGCAAAGCTGGTCGATCTCCGAGCAGCAATATTTCCTGGATGAGATCGAGCGCAAGCTGGCGATGTATCAGCAGTTCAACGACGACGTGGACAGCTGGGTGAAGCTGGCGCCGAACGCACCGGCGAGCGAGGCCGTCTACCCGGTGCCGCTAGACGCTATGCCGTGACAGCGGATTCGGCATCTTCGACCTTGCTCGAACTCGACGGACTCGTTGTCTCGCGTCGACACGGCCGATCCCGCTTCCAGCTCTCCGTCGACAGGCTGGTCCTGCTGCCCGACCGGCCGACCCTGATTCGCGGCCGCAGCGGTTCCGGAAAAAGCACCCTCATGGATGTCCTGGGGCTGGTGCTGCGCCCTGAACGCGTCGGCCGCTTTCTGTTCCGTGCCGCTGGAGAGCCGATCGACGTCGGCGCGCTGCTGGAACGCAGGGACGACCAAGCGCTGACGATGCTGAGACGGCAATATCTGGGCTACATGCCGCAGACTGGCGGTCTGCTGCCCTATCTCTCCGTGGCGGACAACATCCTGTTGCCGGCGCGTCTCGCGGACGTCGAGAAGCCCGGATATCTCGACCAGCTTTCGCGCGCCCTGGGAATTTCCCGGCTCCTGCAAATGAGCCCCAATCAATTGTCGATGGGCGAGCGGCAGAGGGTCTCGCTTGCCCGTGCTCTGGCCCATCGTCCGCGCATGATCCTCGCGGACGAGCCCACGGCCTCGCTCGATCCCGTGAGCGGGACGGCCGTCATGGAGCTGTTGCTGGATTACGCCCCATCCCAAGGAACGACGCCGATTGTCGCCACTCACGACGATCAGCTTTTGAAGCATGGCGTGGCGCAGATGCTGCGGGTCGAGGTTGACGAATCCGGTGGCGATGGCGATACCGTCGCCAGCCGCGTGGTGTCCGAATGAGCCGGGCGCGGGCATCGCTTCAGGTGCCGATCCTTGCGCTCCGCGGGGCGGTGTTCGAATGGCGGCTGATCGCCTGCTACGTGTTCGGGCTCGTCGCCGTCCTGGTGCCGGTCATGCTGACGGCGGGTCTTCGCTTCGGGGTCATCAACGGCCTTGTGGAGAAGTTGAGCGAAGATCCGCGCAATCTCGAGATTGTGGTCGCCGGAAACTATCAGCTCACGCCGGAGTGGTTCTCCAAGATCGGGGAGTCGGGCTTGATCGGGTTCCTGGTGCCGACCACGCGCTCCCTGTCGGCCACCGTCAATCTGGTCACTCTGGGCGCCGAGAGGCGCATGGCGAGCGCTGTCCAACTGATACCGACGGGTCCGGGCGACCCTTTGCTTGGCCAGGATGAACCGCCGGCGGCGACCGACGAAATCGTGCTTTCCGCATCGGTCGCGGAAGATCTGGGCGTCCGGAAGGGCGACGAGATCGGGTTGCTGGTGACGCGACGCTTGAACGGCAAGAACGAATTGAAGCAGCTGTCGATGAAGGTCGTCGCCATTGCTCCCGTGGGGCTGGTTCAGCAGGATTCGGCGTTCGTGGTGCCCGGCCTGCTGGTCGCGACCGAGGATTTCCGCGATGGGACCGTTCAGGAGCTTGCGGCGGTCGCCGGGACGGCGACGGCCGGCCGCGATTTCGCGTCCGCGCGCATCTTCGCCAGGACCATCGATGACGTCGCACCGCTGGCGGAGCTGGTCGGCCGCACCGGCCTCTCCGTCAGGACGCGCAGTCAGGATATCGCGGCGGTCAAGCTGCTCGACAGGTCGCTGGGCATCGCCTTCGCGATCATCGCGACGGTCGGCGGGAGCGGCTATCTGCTTTCGGTCGTGGCAAGCCAGTGGGCCAATCTCGAGCGACGCCGGCGCGACCTCAGCATCCTGAGGCTCATCGGGATAACCAAGATCGGTGTCCTGATGTTGCCGGTCATCGAAGCGGTCATGATCGCGGGGTTCGGGTTCGGGATCTCCACCCTGCTGTTCTTTGCCGGATCTCGCATCCTCAACTGGGCTTTCGCCTCAAGCCTTCTGGCTGAAGGCGTGGTCTGCCAACTGGGTCTGGTGGAGATTGCGGCAATCGGCGCGACAACAATTATCGTCGCCGCGATCGCCGCCGTCATTGGAGGATTCAATGTCGTTCGCATCGAACCCGGCGAAAGCCTCCGGACCCTTTAGAGTCGCTGTGCTGGCGTTCGCCATGCTCGGCTGGGCCGTCGGCGCGAACGCGCAGACAGCCTGGCCCGAGAAGCTCTTCAATCCCACCCCGGCAACCGACGACGTGGTGCTGCCGATGCCTTGCGGCGGAGCGATGGTCTTCCGTCCGGTCGTTGTCCCGGGCGTCAAAATTCTCGACGATTATCAGGTGCAGCTTGGCGACAGCGACAAGGAGTACGCGTTCTCCGAATACCGGCACTCGGAATATCTGTCCGCCCCCTTCGCCGACAAATCTCAGGGACGCTATTTCCTGATTGCCAAATATGAAACCACCGATCTCCAGTACAACACGATGACCGACCCCAATTGCCCCGAGGCGACGCTGATCGGGCGACGGCCAGTGGTGGAGAAGACCTGGCTGGAAGCCATGGAATTCGCCGAAAAATACTCCACCTGGCTGATCAAGAACGCGGCGCGGTCGCTGCCCAGCGCCGGCTCCAGCACGGCTTTCCTGCGCCTGCCCACGGAAACCGAGTGGGAATATGCCGCCCGCGGCGGCGTTGCGGTATCGCCGTCGGAGTTCGAGGAGCGTACCTTCCCCATGCCGGAGGGCATGGAAAAATACGTCTGGTTCTCCGGATCGGGCTCGTCCAATGGAAAGCTGCAGCTGACGGGCTTGCTCAAGCCAAACCCTCTTGGGCTCTACGATATGCTGGGCAATGCGGATGAATTCACGATCGACCTGTTCCGCTTGAACCGTGTCACCAGGATGCTGGGCCGGCCGGGCGGATATATCATCAAGGGCGGAAACTATCTGACGTCGATGGACGCGATCAGGTCATCGAGCCGCAGCGAGTTCCAGCCTTATTCGGAGCAGGGGCCGCGCCGGTCGAAGACCACGGGATTCCGCCTGGTCGTTTCGGCGGCTGCACTCAACAACCAGGACGATATTGCCGAGGCACGGGCGGAGTGGGATCGCCTGGGGTCGGCCAACGCGGCGTCGTCGACCGCCGCGGCGAGCGACGATCCTGTGAAGGAAATCCAGTCCCTGACCGAACTGGCAGACGCCGGCAGCGCCATGAAGGAGCGGCTGGAGCGCCTCGCCGCCAAAGTGAAGGCCGACATCCTCGAGCTCGAGGATCAGAAGCAGCGCTCCGCGCGGACCATGCTGAGACTGGGCGCATGGCTGGCAGCCAAACTGCAGCAGGATGTTCATGCCGTCGCGCTCGACAAGAGCAACCTGGACAAGGGGCTCTTCGACGAGAAGTTCTCCGCCCAGATCCGGGATCGCATCGAGAAAGACGAGGAAACGATCAGGAAGAACATGAATTTCTACAGCGATCTCGTGATCCGGGTTTCGGACGACTTCGATCCGGCGCTGTTGGACGAAGGCGGTGCTGTTCTGGTCACGGAGCTGCAGGCGGCTCAAGTGTCTTACCTGATTGATTTCGTGGACCTGTTCCGCAAGCATGTCGATGACTTCACGAAGAAGCACATCGTCGAGCAAGATGCCTGGCTTGCTGACTTCGCGGCAAGCGACGGAAAGTGAGGCGGCGTCAGCGAGCCGGCCTGACGGCGCGCTCGCGGCGGAGTTCGCAGGCAAGAGCGGAAATGCGGCCAACGACCTGTTTCGGCGCCTTGCGGACGCCGGTGATTCTCGGGAGAAGAGCGCGATGAGCGCGAAATATGACGGCATCGGGATCAACTATGCGGAGCTTCGCAAGCCCGATCGGCGGATCGCCAGGATCATCGAGAGCGCGCTCGGGTCGGCGCAAACTATTCTGAATGTCGGCGCGGGCACCGGTTCCTACGAACCGGCCGGTCGATCCCTGATCGCCGTCGAGCCTTCGCGCGAGATGATCCGGAAGCGCGGTCCGGCGGCGGCCGAGGCGATTCAGGCCAGCGCCGAGGATCTGCCGTTCGACGACAGGAGCTTCGACGCTGCGATGGCGGTCCTGACGATTCATCATTGGCCCGACAAGGAGGCAGGCTTGCGCGAGATGCGCCGCGTGACACGCGGCCGGATCGTCCTGCTCACCTTCGATCCGTCGCACCGGCCCTGGCTGACGGACTATCTTCCCGAACTGGCGGCGTTGGACGAGGCGCAGATGCCGACGATGTCCGACTACGAACGATGGCTCGGCTCCGTGCAGGTCACGCCCGTTCCGGTGCCCCACGATTGCAGCGACGGGTTCCTCTATGCCTATTGGCGCCGGCCTGCGGCCTATCTCGATCCCCACATCCGGTCCGGCAGCTCGTCCTTCTGGGCCATCGGCAACGCCGAAGCGGGATTAGAGAAGCTGAGGCGGGATCTCGAGACCGGCGCGTGGGAGCGCCGCTACGCCGAATTGCTGACCCTCGACGAATATGACGCGGGATACCGGGTCGTCGTCGCGGACTGATCCGCAAGCGACCGTTTTTCACCCCTCTCTGCCGCCGCTCGCCCGAAGCCGAAGGTCCGGGTTCGGTCGACCGGGGACCGTCAGCCGCGCCGGGCCGCCTCGATCGCGGCGACGTCGATCTTCTTCATATCCATCATCGCCTCGAACGCGCGCTTCGCTTCCTCGCCGCCGACAGCCAGCGCCTCCATCAGCACCCGCGGCGTGATCTGCCAGGACAGGCCCCATTTGTCCTTGCACCAGCCGCACGCACTCTCCTGGCCGCCATTGCCGACGATGGCGTTCCAGTAGCGGTCGGTCTCCTGCTGATCGTCGGTGGCGATCTGAAACGAGAAGGCTTCGTTATGCGTGAAGGCGGGCCCGCCATTGAGGCCGAGACAGGGGATGCCGGCGACGGTGAATTCGACCGTCAGCACGTCGCCCGCCTTGCCGGACGGGTAGTCGCCGGGCGCACGGTGGACGGCACCGACCGAGCTGTTGGGAAAGGTCTTGGCATAGAAGCGGGCCGCAGCCTCGGCGTCCTTGTCGTACCACAGGCAGATCGTGTTCTTGGCCATCGCCATCGCTTGTCCTTTCGAGTTCGAAGCCGATTGGTGCCCCGCACATGTGGGGCGGTTCATCGCCGGCCTCAATACTCACCACGAACTCATAATGGGGGCGAGCCATCGGACGTTCCGCCGATTCGCGCGTGGCGCGCCGTCTCGGGCGATGACGAAAACGGCGTTTAGGCCATGGCCCTCTGAGATTTGGCCTGAGAGCCAGACGGAATACGTTGAAAGCACGATAAAATTCCGGAGCATGGACGCTCGACGGGGTTCGTTGTAACCATTCCGAGCGCTTGATCTCAGAGGAGGCGCAGCATGGACCGATTCACCGGCGGTTGCCTGTGCCGCAATGTCCGATTTGTGGCGTTGGGACTCCCCTACCGGGTCGGCATTTGTCACTGCCTCGACTGCCGCAAGCATCACGGGGCCCTTTTCCACGCGTCCGCGATATTCCCTCAGGATGCGGTGACGATCGAGGGCGAAACAAGCGACTATGCCGGCCGGTTTTTCTGTCCCCGCTGCGGCTCCTCCGTTTTCTCGCGCAGCGCCGATGAAATCGAAGTGAACCTGGGATCCCTGGATGCCCCCGATCAACTGAGGCCAACCTACGAACTCTGGACCGTCCGCCGCGAGTCCTGGTTGCCGCCGTTTCCGCTCACGAGACGATACGAGCGCAATCGCGACGCCACGGGTCGGTCCGAGGGGTAGGTAGGGCGACCGTCACTTCGGAAGAGCGGCCTTGCGGTAGCCGTCGAGGAAATGCTGAAGCGTCGCGGAGTGGTTCCATCGCGGCCCAGTGGCGGATCGTTAGATGCCGGTTGCCGACGAGGAACAGCTCGACCTCTGCGCGCGCCGTCAACGTGGCGTCCACGGTTCGCAGGCGATACCGTCGCCATCGCGATCATGCTGCGGCCAATAGCCGGGCTCTCCACGTCTCGCCGGCGCCAGGCCGACAGCTCGAGCCGCCGCACAGTTCGGTTCGGCGGCTAGGTGCCGGAGCGTCGTCAGCGGACCCCAAGCATTCGATCCGGTCGCTGCCAGGGCATAGCCACCGAGCGCACCGATGAAGACTGCGGCGATGAATAGCGTCCACCAGGTGCGTCGGCCGGCGCGCGAGCGGCGATCGAGGCGGCGCGAGACCTTGGCAAAGCGACGGTGCAGCTGGCGTAGGGCGGCCTCTGCCTGAGGATAAGGACGCATGGGATCACGGTAGCGACCACTTCCCAACGCTCCATGAATCGCACCCGCTCGACCATTGGCGTGTGTCGTTTCCGCCGCCGGTCGGAGGACTCCTCGGCTTTCGCTAACTCATTGAAATATTGGCGCACCCGGCGAGATTCGAACTCACGACCTCTGCCTTCGGAGGGCAGCGCTCTATCCAGCTGAGCTACGGGTGCGCAGGGGCTGGAAGCCTTGGAGCGGGGGACCATACTGCAACCGGCGGCCCGGGGTAAAGCGCGGCGCAAAGGCTTGCGGCTGCGGCCGAATTTCGCGGATTCCGGCCGGGTGGCGGGTCCTTTCCAGTGCCCGCCCGCCCATTCAGACCCGGCCGTCCATCAACTCTCCCGTTCCGCCGCCATCGCGGCGAAGAACCCCTCGGGGCTGTCGACCTCCTCGAGCTTCCGTCCCTCGATCAGGAAGAAGCGCGAGCCGATGGCGCGCACGAAGCTGCGGTCATGCGAAACCAGGATGCAGGTCGCCTCATGCTCGAGGATCTCGGCCTCCAGGGTCTCGCGGCCCGGGATGTCGACATGGTTGGTCGGCTCGTCCATCAGGTAGAAGTTCGGCTCGGTCAGCCGCAAAGCGAGCAGGCCCAACCTTGCGCGCTGCCCGAAGCTCAGCTCCCCGATCGGCCGCTGCTGCTTCTCGATCGGGAATCCCGCCTGGGCCAGCAATCCGCGGCAGCGCTGGTCGCCGACGCCGAAGGCGGCGATCAAATCCCAGGGCGTGCTCGTGGCCGGCAGCTGCGACATGTCCTGGTCGGTATAGCCCAGCACCAGCGAGGGCGTGACGCGGATGCCCTTCACGCCCTCCGCCGTCGCCATGGCCCGATGCAGCAGCTTGATGAATTGCGATTTGCCGGCACCGTTGCGGCCCAGCAGCAGGATGCGGTCGCCCTGGAAGACCGGCAGCTTCTCGATCCGGAACAGCATGTCTCCGGCCGGCGTCGTGACGGCCACGCCTTCGACATTCACCAGCAGCTTCGCATGCGTCCCGCTGTTGGCGAGCCGGATCTCGCCGGGCCGCTCCTTATGCAGGGATTTGACGCCGCTCTCGATCTTCGCGGCGCGCTCGCGCAGATATTTCGACTTCACCGTCAGGAGGTCGCTGCCGGAATTGATGCCGATATTGGTGAGCTTGGCCGCCTGCTTGCGCAGCTTGCTTGCCTCCTTCAGGTCGCGCTCGCGCTTGGCCGCCGCCGCCTCGTCGATCTCAGCAAGAGCCGCGCGCGCTTTACTATAGGGCAGGGCGAAATAATGCGAGGCCTCCGGTCGCAGGAACAGCGTCCGGTTGGTGCAGGCGTCGAGGAAATCGCGGTCATGACTGGCGATCACCACCGGTATTTGCTGCAGGGCGCTGTGGATCCAGGTCTCGAGCTGAAACAGTTTCGCCAGATCGAGATGGTTGGTCGGCTCGTCGAGCAGCAGGGCATCGGGCTGGGTCACCCAGCATTGGGCGATCAGCGCCAGACGCTGCCAGCCGCCGCTGAGCGCACGCACTGGGCGGTCACGCATGGAGGCAGGCGTCTCGAACTCGTCGAGCACCAGATCGGCGCGCCAGCTCTGCGTCTCCCGCTCTTCAGGCGGAAGGGCCCGGCGGATGGTCTCATAGAGCGTGAGGTCCATCAGCGAGGCCGGAACATCCTGCTCGACGAAGCCGATCCGAAGCCCGCGCGAGCGATCGATCTCGCCGCTGCTCGATTCAGCTAGCCCCGCCAGGCAGCGCAGCAGCGTGGTCTTGCCCCCGCCATTGCCGGCGACGAGCCCCACGCGATCGCCATCGCCGACCACGAGATTGATGTCCTTGAAGAGCGGGGTGCCGACAAGGAGGCTGACGTTACGAAGGCTGAGAGAACCCATTTTCTTTTCTCTGGTTCGACAGGCGCCCCCATGGGGCGCAAAGCTGCCAAGGCCAAACTTCGGCTGTCGAACGCGCGCGCAGAGTGCCACGACGTCGACAGCCACGAAGGGCAGACCAGAGATGGATGGGGCTAAGAAGCCGTCAGATCCCGCTTTTGGTCAGCCCTGCAAGCAATTGCCGCAGGGCCAACACGGGGCCACGCTGACGATGGTGACGGAAGAAAATGTCCACGCAGCCCTCCTTTTTTCGAGTGCGAAACCGACAAGACCATAACGATCTGCCCGTTCCGGTGCAATCCCGTCGATGGTGGTGCGGGGCAATGCCTCTAAACCCACTATCCCCTAGGACCGCTTGCGAATTGCACCACAGCAAGAGACTGCGTTCTGGTTATCACTCACTCGTCGGAGGCTAAAGGGCCGGTCGTGCTTCCGCTCCTTATGTGGTGAACGGCGTGGGGTAGGAAAACCCGAACCTCTGTTCACTTGGTGGCAATGCCGATGTTGATCGGATTGGACAAGAGTGCGGGGCCGTCGCCGCCGGCGCGCTCGCGAACCAACGTCTCCAGGGCCTGCCGGATGGTTTCTCTTTCTTCGCCCGTCAGGTTCAGGGCACCGAGCACGGCTTCGGCGATCGGGTTGCTCCATATGACCCATTCCCACAGTTCCGTGCCCGTATGGAACTTCGTGGTCTCTGTGATGGTTTCAACCCTGATGTCCTTCAATCCCGCGGCGGCGAACTCCTTCCGCAGCCGCTCCGGCTCTCGCAGTTGAAACGGGAGTGGAGGAGGATCCATGGGGGGACCGACGAAATCGGGACGGACAGATTGAATCGCGCTCACGAAGAAGCCGAAGAATTCAATCTTGCGCGGATCGCCATACACATTCATGAGCACGCGGCCACCCGGTTTGACCACCCGCGCCATCTCGCTGATGCCTTTCGGCATGTCGGGGAACAGCATGACACCAAACTGCGATCCGGCCATATCGAAGCTGTTGTCGTCGAATTCGAGAGCATGGCCGTCCATGAGCCGGGTCTCGATGTCGAGCCCCTCCTTGTCGGCGCGCTTCTTGAGCAAGTCGAGCATGACTGGGGACTGGTCCGTTGCCAGCACAAGCGCGCCGATGCGTGCTGCCGGGATACTGAGGGCGCCGCTGCCAGCCGCCACGTCCAGGAACCGCATGCGCGGAAGAAGCCCGGCACGGCGGAGACCTTCATTCCCCAACCACATCTGGGTCGGAGTGTTAGTATTGTCATAGCCTGGCGCGATCTTGTCCCACGCGGCTCGCGTTTGTTGCTGTTCCTGAGTGGCCATGTCTGGTTCCTTCGCTCTAAGCATCAAGAGCTCGCGAGTGCGGCGCTCAGCGCTTTTACGAATGCTTCGGGCTGCTCCATGGGCGGATCGTCGGCGGCGTTCTCGATTACATGGAGGGGCCATCCGTAGCGGGCGTTCGCAGCCTCAGCGACCGGCAGCCGTGTAGCGAGATCATGGCGCCCCCAGATGAGTGTCGTGGGAACGGCGATCCGTGCCAGCTCTGCCGCCGGGATCGCAGGCATCCCGAACTGCTTCATGAGGCTTTGCTGAGTGGCGTGAAGGCTCGGCGTGCGCGCCCGGTCGAGGTTGTACGCCTTGATCCAGTTCCAGCTGTCGCCCATTCGATCGCGCATGCGGTCAAGATCGAAGGCACATCGCAACCAGAGACGGTCATGCGTGTCCTCGGTTGGGTCAGTGATAAATTCGGTAAGGGCGAGCCCGAACTCAGGCGCAGGATGGAATGGTGCCAAGCCCAGCGTGTCGACAAGCACCAGTCGGCTGAGCCGGTCACCATGATCGCTGGCGAAGCGAGCAGCGATGGCACCGCCGAGGATTTGTCCGACGAGCACCGGCGGAGCCGAGCAAGTGCGCTCGATCAGCTCGTCGAGCCATTCAAGCACCCGATCAGCCGCCAGCGAGCCTTCGGGCACTTCCGATATTCCGTGTCCCGGCAGATCGGGGGCGATCACACGACGGGCCGACACCAGATCGGGGACGACCCGTATCCACTTGGCTGCATACTCTCCTGGACCATGCAGGAGCACGATCGGCGGGCCATCACCGCCTTCCAAAACAGCCGTCGAAATGCCTGCAAGGTCGAGCCGTCGCTCGGTGAGCGGCATTTCCGCCATCAGCTGTTCGCGAACGTCGTCGCCTAGTCGGCGGGGTTCATCCTTCCCTTTGTGAGGGGGTATTCGTGTTGCAACCGCGCCCATGGCTTCCTCCGTGTTGCGTCTCCGGGGTCGTTCCGGGATTAACGCTACAATGGAGGGCTTGAGCTGTGCTTCGGCGAAACCACCCAATTTTCGCCAGGTGACGGCATGGGTAGTTTCGCTAAGTGCAGCAGACGGTTCAGACGAGATTCTGCTTGTGGGCGTAAGCTGCGGCCGCAGTCCGCGAGGTGACATCGAGCTTACGGATCAAGTTGCTCACATGCCTGTCGACTGTCCTCTGGCTCAAGAACAGCTCGGCAGCAATTGCCTTATTTGTCTTGCCGGCGGCGACCATTCGGAGCACCTGCAATTCTCGCGACGTCAGCCCATGGAGTTGAGCCGAGGATGTGCTCATGGCGAGGGAACCGACACGGGCGAGATCCGGCATGGCACTGAGCTGTTTGAATACAATCCGCGCCGCCTCCAGCTCCAGCCTTGCTCCCTCATTATCTCCCAAGGCCCGGCAAGCCAACCCCACCAGCTCTCTTGCGCGTGCGGCTTGGTAGGGAGCTTCAACTTGTTGCCAGATCTCGAAAGCGTAGCGTAATGAGTTGAAGGCAGTTCCGGCATCGCCTTCGGCCAGTTCGACTGATCCGCGGGAGTGCGCGGCGATCGCACGAAGCACGCGGATATCGTGCGCGTCCGCAATGTTGTCCAGTTCGCGACAGGCGGCGCGCGCATTCTGGGTGTCGCCAACCCCCAGCATGATCTCGACATAAGCTGGCAGCAGCCGCGTGCGCTGTAGCTTGTCCCTTGTTCCCGTCGCTACCCGACGAATTGTAGCGGCAGCGTCGACGCCATGTCCTTGCGCCATCCGCAAAAGGGCTAGGCCAGGTTGCGGTTCGAATCCACGGCGGCTCGCCTCGCGATAGGCACCCTCGGCTGCCTTGAACTCGCCGCGCAGGCGGTGCATCTCCCCCTGCTGATAAAACGCCGCAGGGGGGGCCTGCTGCATTACCTCAGCGCAGGCACGACGTCCCTCCTCAATGGCATCTGCCCAAGCGCCATGCAGCCGCATGACCTCCGCGCGATGCACGAGGCAGGCGCCCGTAAAGCTGACGAGCTGCGGCTGCTCTGCGCACCACTGAGCCAGGGCGGAGGTCCACTCTCGTGCACGGGCGAACGCGTAAACTTGCAGGCAACTGTCGATAACGCTGCAGTAAATCAGCCCCGTCATGCGCGGGGACAGTTCCCCCGCGATAACCGCAACCATGGCTTCATCCAGTAGCGCGAGGCCACGTTCAACCTGCCCCTGCTGCATCAGAGCCCGGCCCTCAAGATGGCGGGCACAGGCGATCAAATCCGACTCTCCGAAGCGCTCGCCGACCTCGGCTGCTCTTGTCGCTATGGTATATGCCTCTTGCGAAGCCGACGCGGAGAGGTGCTGCTCCACGAGGGGCAGCAACAGGTATCCCTGCTCCACGCAATCGTGCCCCTCTCGTTCGAGCAGGCGCTGGGCGCGGCCGAACCACCCGGTCGCTGGACCCGTCTCACCTCGAAAGAGAAGACAAAGACCTATCCAGAACGCGCAACGGGCCCCGCGCATGCATTCGTCTGCATCAATGTAGGCGTGATGGGCACGATCGAGCGCCCGCATATAATCGTCTTCGCGGCCAATCAGATAGGCGGACATTGCAAGCAGTTCGAGATCTTGGACTCCCAACCGAACTGCAAGGTCGGCGCGTTCGAGCGAGTTGTATGCATCGGCCCAGGCCCGCCGTTCGTAATGCTCTCGGCCCCGTTTGAGGTGATCGAGTCGTTCCGAGGCGCTGCCGCGCAATGGGCGTTGATTGGAGCTGCTCATACGCTTCGCTCCGGCGGGAGTTCGGCAGATTGGCAACGTATTCAGCACTCTTGCATCAATTGGGCCTGGCGGTAGCCGGCGGAATGCCACGTTCTGATGCGACTCCGCCATTCACCCCCGGCTGAGTGCATATTTTATTGTCGCACCAAGCAATCGTATTCCAGGACCGGGGCCCGGGCTTTAGCGAAGATTGGGCGTGCCCCGCGGAAATTCGAACTCAGGATCTCCGCCTTAGAACGGTAGCGCGCTATCCAACGGAGCTATGGGTGCACCTGGACTAGGAGCCTTCGCGCGGGCACCACGCGGCAAGCGCCGTCTTCCTGTAAAACGCGGCGCAAGCGCCTGCGGGCGGGGCCGAATTTCGCGGATTTCAGGCGGTTTGGGCCGCCGGCTGGTGCTTATGGCCACGTTTTTGCCCCGGCCTCCAGACCTCCTCTTGATTGAATCGCCGCCCGTCGTCATCCACTCTGGGATACTTTATCGGGGGTCTATGAGGGGGATACCATCATGAATCGCGTGTGGAATCGGTGCATCTCGCGCCGCGCTTTCGGCCGCCTGGCCGCATTGGGTCTGGTGCTGGCCGGCTCGCTGTCGCTGGCCGCCTGCGAGACCTTCAACGAAACCTTCAAACCGGCGCCCAAGCTCGCCGACCAGGACATCACCGATGCCTATATCTACATCCTGGGCCGCATGCTGGTGGTGCGCCAGGAACAGTTCGATCTGGGATCCGACTTCAAATGGAACCAGGTGGTTTACCGCGCGCCCGGCGAGGTGAGCGGGGCCAACCCCAATCTCGACGTCGCCTATAGCGAGGCCTGGATCGCGGTCGACGAATCCAGCTGCACCATGGTCACGCTGCCCAGCGTCAAGGACCGCTATTACACGGTGCAGGTCCTCAATGGCTGGGGCGAAACGATCGCCAATATCAATGAGCGTACCTATCCGGAGCATCCCTCCGGCCAGTTCGCGCTCTGCCTCAAGGGCGCCAACGTGCTGCTGGAAAGCAGCGTCCAGCGCGTCGATCTGCCGAGCCGCAAGTCGCGGATCCTGATGCGCGTCGAGCTGGGATCCGACCCGGCCCAGGCGATCAAGCTGCAGCGCAAGACCACCATGATCGCGACCGGCACGCCGGTGATCGCGCCGACCTTCGACCAGCCGAATTTCGCCAACGACGCCCTGCCGGGCATCGATGCCTTCGACCGCGCCGAGGCGCTGCTCGCCACCGAACCCGACATCAATCCGGGCATGGAGGCGATCCAGGCCACGGTCCACAAGGTGGCCGCCGCCGCCGCCGACCCGAAGCAGCGCGCCCATATCGAGCAGGTGATCCAGGAACAGTCGATCCCCGCCTTCTATGACGATCTGGAAAAGCTCGGCGCCACCGGCAATGGCTGGACCCGGCCCCGCACGGTCGGCAATTACGGCTCGGACTATGTGAGCCGGAGCCTGGCCGATTTCGCCGGCATCTGGGCCAACAACACCGGCGAGGCGGTCTATTTCAGGACCAACAGCGATGGCGACGGCACCAAGCTCGACGGCAGCAGCGTCTATACGATGACCTTCCCGAAGGACCAGCTGCCGGGAAGCCTGGCGCATTATTTCTGGTCGGTCGTCGCGGTGGATTCGGTCAAGTTCCAGGTGATCGACAATCCGCTCAAGCGCTACCTGCTCAACAACCAGTCGAAGCTGAAGCCGAATTCGGACGGCTCCTTGACGCTGGTGTTCGCGCCCAAGCGGCCCTCGGGCACGCCCAAGGCCAACTGGCTGCCGACGCCGGAGGGCGAGAACTACAATCTCATCTTCCGCTTCTACGGCCCCAGCCAGGCGATCACTGCCGGCGAGTATTTCCCGCCGCCGCTGGTCAAGAAGGAATAGGCATTCCTCATCCGATGGGTGCTTGCGCGAGCAGGGGCGGGCCCGCGACAATGGCCCTTGCATGGTCCGCCCCGATCCCGCCCCCGATCCCGAGACGCTCGCGCTGATGGCGCTGGCCTATATCGCCGGCGACAGCGACCTGCTGGAACGCTTCCTGGCGCTCTCCGGCCTCGATCTGGAGGGGCTGAAGGCGCGCGCGCAGGACCCGAACCTGCTGGGCGCCATCCTGGATTTCCTCCTCGCCCATGAGCCCGATCTCATGGCCTTCGCCTCCCACAGCCAGGTGCTGCCCGAGAGCATCGCCGCCGCGCGGCGCAAGCTGCCGGGTGCCGCCATCATCGACTGAGCCGGCCGATCGCCGAACAGCCTCTTTGAAGCCGCCCTGCGTCCGGCCTCGCGCCCCCCGGCAATGCGCACGTCGATCTGCTGCGGCAAAGTCCTCACGGCCACGAGCGTGGGCCGGACCGGCCTCGGTTCGAGGACGAACGCGAAAGGCAGATCGATTGCGTCGATGCCGTACCGTTTTTCGGCATAGGGGCCGAGCCTCTCGAATATCCCGGGATGGCGCTGCAGGATCCGCTGAAGAAGCAGGGCGAGCAATGGCTGAAGCGGCAGGAGCGGCAATGTGCGCAGCGCCAATGAAAACAACGGGGGCTGCGTCGGCAAGGCCGAACGGGACGAGAGCATCGGAATCACCCCTAATCCTTGTATGTGCGCCGCTCACACGGCTCGGCTATGGACTCGACTGGAGGAGGCGAGATAGGCGTCGAAGGCAGAGGCAACGACGCGCACCAGCGCGCGCGCATCCCCCGCCAGGCGGACCTTGGCGCCGTCCAGATGGACGATCCCTTCGGCGGCGAGAGCCTGGAGCCGGGGCATCGATTGAGCGAGCACGTCCGACGAGGGGAAACGTTGCGCGCAGATGCGCCCGATATCGACTTCCAGATCGCACATCAGCCGCTCGATCAGTTCGGCGCGCAAAAGGTCGTCCGCGGTCAGCAGATATCCCTTTGCCGTCGCAAATTCGCCTCGCAGCACCTGTTCGGCATAGCGTCCAAGGATCACCTCGTTCTGCACATAGCCTTGCGGCAAACGACCGATGGCCGAAGCGCCGAAACCGATCAAGGTTTCGCAAGAATCGGCGGTGTAGCCCTGGAAATTGCGACGCAGGCCGCCGCTCGCTTGCGCCCGCTCCATCGGATCGCCGGGCAACGCGTAATGGTCGAAACCGATGCGCGCATATCCGGCCGCCACAAGGGTCTCGGCGATCGCTTCCGCCTGATCGAATCGCGCCGCGCCTTGCGGAAGACTGGTCTCGGCGATCTTCCGCTGGTGCTTCTTGAACGCCGGTACATGGGCATAACCGAAAACCGAAAAGCGGTCCGGGCGCAGCTCGATACATAGCTTGGCGGTCTCGATGCAGGATTGGACCGTCTGGCCCGGCAGGCCGTAGATGAGATCGACATTGACCCCTTGCACGCCCGCCGCGCGGAGAGCCGTCATGGCCGCTGCCGTCTGCTCGACAGTCTGGATCCGGTTGATGGCCCTCTGCACTTGCGGATCGAAGCTCTGGACGCCGAGGCTTGCCCGCGTGACGCCGACCTCTCCGAGCGTCGCGGTCATGGCGGGGGTCAGCGTACGCGGGTCGATCTCGACGGCAATCTCTCCCGCCGGTGCCAGACGGAACCGTTGCCGCAGCAGATCGACCAGGCTGCGAAGCGCCTCGGGCGCGATGATGGTCGGTGTCCCACCGCCGAAATGCAGATTCTGGACCGGAAGCGGGGCGCCGAGCAGATCGGCGACGGTCTCGATTTCGCGACTCAGGGCGGCCAGATAGTCGACGATCGGACCGTCGCGCCGGGTAATGACCGTGTGACAGCCGCAGTACCAGCACATCGAGCGGCAGAATGGAATATGCAGATACAGGGAGACGGGCGCTGCGCGCGGAAGGGCCGCGAGCCATTCGCGATAGATTCGCGACGAGACGGCCGGGGTGAAATGCGGCGCGGTCGGATAGCTCGTATAGCGAGGCAAGCGCTCCTCCGCGTAACGGGCCCAAGGCTTCTCATTCATGCAGTCGCTCTCCTCCAGCCCTCTGCGGAAGGGCGGCAGCGATCGAACGGCCACTGTCGGAACGATGGGGAAGGCGGATCGGAGGCGAGGCTGCCGCCGACAAAAAGCCCGCAAGCGACCGTTACGACAGGGTCAAATTAGTCGCCCCGTCGGGCGGCAGCCTTGCGCTAGCTCAATTTCCGCGCGCGCCGAACCGGCTAGGCTGTCGCAGATTTGCCGAAGGATAAGAACTGGGTCTTTTCAAGAGAAACGCAATGAATCAAGCAGTTAAGACGATCGCCGCGGTGCAGGGCGCACCCAGCGCGGCCATTCAGGAGATGTTTCGGGCCCTGGCCGAGCGCTGGCGGCCGAGCGCCCGCCTCGCCGGTGTGATCGAAGACAGCCATGGGCTGGCGGATCGAACCCGCTGCGCGGGGCTGCTGCGGAGCATCGCGGACGGAAGCTGCTACCCGATCTTTCAAGATTTGGGGGCCGGCTCGACCGCCTGCAATGTCGATGGATCGGGTGCGATCTCGGCTTGCGAGGCGGTCCGAAGGGATATCGTCGCGGGATGCGATCTGGTTCTGATCAGCAAGTTCGGGAAGCTCGAGGCCGCGCGCGAGGGCCTCATGGCCGCGTTCATCGCGGCGATCGAGGTTGGCGTGCCCGTTCTCACCTCGGTATCTCCGGCCTCTTATGAAGCCTGGACGCGGTTTGCGTCGCCTCTCTTCGTGACCTTGCCGGCGGAGCCGGACAAGGTCGACGCGTGGTGGCGCGCCGTGAGGAAGAACCGGGAACATCCCCAGAATCAAACGCCGGAACCGGCCCCGTGGGTCGATCAAGGCCTGGTGCGATGAAAGAGCTTCCGGCGCCTGCACAGGGCCGGGCCATTCCGACGAGAGCATAGCCGCGCGTTGCTCAGGTCAGGTGCGCGGCCTGATGGCGGCGCGGACGGGCGCAGGAAACGCGTCCGGTCAGGGCACCGCGGCCTGCGACACGGGTTTCAGCTCCGGCGCATCGCTCTTCAGCATCGCCTCGGCGCGCGTGTCGGCGCCCGAGGGGAGCGCCGCCAGCGTCGGATTCAGCACCCAGGCCGCCACATCCTCGCGCACCACGTCGCCTTCGAGATCGCGCAGCAGCATGTGATAGCCGGACTGGTAGATCGCGATCCGGGGACGCCCGGGCGGCGGCGGCAGGCGGCGCAGCATCGTCATCGCGGCACTCGAAGGCAGCACCTGCTCGCGCTGGCCATAGAGCACGAGGGCGCGGGTCTTGAGCTCGGGGGCGGCGGCCAGCGCGCGATCCATGAGATCGACCAGCCCATAGACCGCGTCGACGCGCGTCTCCTTGATCACATGCGGATCGGCGCCGAGCGCCCGCAGCATCTTGATGTTGTCCGACGGTTTCACATTGAAGCCGCCGCCGCTGACCGTGAGCCAGGGCACGGTGTGGGCGAAGAACCAGAGCGCGCCGGCGCCGACCGGCCCCTGCAGCTCGCGGCCCCAGATCGCGGGGGCCGCCAGGATCACGCCGTCGCAGTCGGGCGGATGGGGCGCCGTCTCGGCGGTCATGATCAGGGCGCCGCCCATGCTTTCGCCCAGGAGATAGAGCGGGGTCCCGGGATAGCGCGCGCGGATGAGGGAGGTCGCGCTGCGCAGATCCTCGACCATGGTGTCGGTGCCGGGCCAATAGCCGAAATCGGGCGCATAGCCGAAGCCGCGCTGGTCATAGGCGAAGGTGGCGATGCCGTGCGAGGCCCAATTGGCGGCCGGCTCCTCGAACGACTTCGAGTAGTCGTTGAAGCCATGCAGCGCCAGGATGATGGCGCGCGGCTGGCCCTCGGGCAGCCATTGGCGCAAGGGGAGTGCGATGCCGTCCGCCATCACCAGCTTGTCATTGTCGAAATGCGGGCTCGTCACCGGCGGGCCCTCCGCCATGACGGTGGGCGCGCAGGCGCTCATCGACAATGCGCCCAGCGACAGCAGCCCCGCCAGAAGCAGGGCCGCCAGGCGCCGCCGGCCGCGGGCGCGGATCATGGACGGCGGCCTCGCGCGGCGGCGGCGGTCGCGTCGATCGTGACGTCGTCACGGCGCGTCAGCTGCAGGAAGATGTCCTCGAGGTCGGTCTCGAGCGTGGAGATGTCGATAACCTCGATGCCGGCGCTCTGCAGGGCCGCCAGGATCTCGGCCACCTTGGTGGCGCTGGGGCGATAGCGCAGCCGCAGGCGGCGCGGGTCGAGCAGCGTCGCGTCCCAGCGCGCGAGCGAGGCGGGCGGTTCGGTCAGATCGCGGCCGGCGATGAAGACGATCTCCTTGCTGTCGAGGCGCGCCAGCAACGCGTCGGTGGTGTCGCAGGCGATGAGCTTGCCGTGATTGATGATGGCGATGCGCCCGCAGAGCTCTTCCGCCTCTTCCAGGTAGTGCGTCGTCAGCAGCACGGTCGTGCCGGCACGGTTGAGCTCGCGCACATAGGCCCAGAGCTGCTGGCGCAGCTCGACATCGACGCCGGCCGTGGGTTCGTCGAGCACCAGCACCGGCGGCGTATGGACCATGGCCTTCGCCACCATCAGCCGCCGCCGCATGCCGCCCGAGAGCGAGCGCGCATAGGAGTCGGCCTGCTCGGTCAGGCGCATGGCCGCCAGCAATTCGGCGGTACGCCGCTCGGCGCGCGGCACGCCATAGAGGCCGGCCTGCAGATCCAAGAGCTCGCGCGGCGTGAAGAAGGGATCGATATTGAGTTCCTGCGGCACCACGCCGATCGCCGCCGCCACCTGGCGCGGCTCGCGGTCGAGATCGTGGCCCCAGACCCCGACCTGTCCGCTGGTCTTGTTCACGAGCTGCGCCATGATGTTGATCATGGTGGACTTGCCGGCGCCGTTGGGTCCCAGCAGGCCGAACAGCTCGCCGCGCCCGATGGTCAGGTTGATGTCGAAGAGGGCCTGCTTGTCGCCGCCCTTCTTGCGCCGATAGATCTTGTTCAGGCCCTGGATCGAGACCGCGGCCGTCGCGGGATCGACCGCGGTGGCGCCGGTCAACGCCGTGCCGACGGCGGCGTCGGGGCTGCGGGTCAGGCGGTTTTCGGCGGCGATGGCGGACAAGCGGCTGATCTCATGGGTGATCGAGGAAAGCGGGGCGGCGGCGCCGAATGGGGTTCCGATGCGGGGCTCCGGGAGCCTGTCCTGGCCGCGGCACCTCGCCTTGTCTGGGGGCCACGCCATGGGTATCATCCGCGCCGCTTGGGGGTCAACGCCGGGCGCTCCTCAGCGGCGGCCCGCCGCGGCCAAGACCCTGCCGGCATTACGGGATCGTCAGGCTCACGGGCGCCAAGGCTCCACCGCGCCAAGGTTATGTGGGTCTGCTTAAGAGAGTCGGAAGATCGAATGACAACGGCGACGCAGACCCGCGAGCCTTTCGAGACCATCCAGACCGACAGCCGGACGGTCGCCTGCGACGGCGGGGACGGCCCCCTGGGCCATCCGCGCGTCTATCTCGAGATCGGCGCCTCTGGCAGCATCGAATGCCCCTATTGCAGCCGGCTTTATGTGCTGAAGGCGGGTGCCAAGGCCGGCGGCCACTGAGCCCTCGTCCGCGCCGCCGCTGCCCGTCGATCCGCCGACCCTGGCGCCGGGTCTTTCCGCCCGGGATTTCGCCCGCCCATCGTCCACCGCGCGAGGAGAGCCCGACATGAGCGCGGCCAAGACCAGCCCCGCCGACGAGAAGGCCCCAGCCAAGAAGCCCGATCACGTCTTCCTGATCGACGGCTCCGGCTACATCTTCCGCGCCTTCCATGCCCTCCCGCCGCTGACGCGTCCCGACGGGACGCCCGTCAATGCGGTGCTGGGCTTCACCAACATGCTGCTGAAGCTGGTCTCGGACACGGACGCGGAATATATCGCCGTGCTGTTCGACACCGCGCGCAAGAATTATCGCAACGACATCTTTCCGGACTACAAGGCCCACCGTCCGCCGCCGCCGCCCGAGCTGATCCCGCAATTCGCGCTGATCCGCGAGGCGACCAAGGCCTGCAACGTGCCGCAGCTCGAGATGGAGGGCTTCGAGGCCGACGACCTGATCGCGACCTACGCGCGCCAGGCGGCCGAAGCCGGCGCGCAGGTGACGATCGTCTCCTCCGACAAGGATCTGATGCAGCTGATCGGCCCGCAGGTCAGCATGCTCGACCCGATCAAGAACCGACCGATCGGTCCGGCCGAGGTCGAGGAGAAGTTCGGCGTCGGCCCCGACAAGGTGGTCGAGGTGCAGGCGCTGGCCGGCGATTCGAGCGACAATGTGCCGGGCGTGCCCGGCATCGGCGTCAAGACCGCGGCCGAGCTGATCAAGACTTATGGCTCGCTCGAGGAGCTCCTGGCGCGCGCGGGCGAGATCAAGCAGCCGAAGCGGCGCGAAGCCCTGCAGCAGAATGCCGAGCTCGCGCGGATCAGCCGCCGGTTGGTGCTGCTCAAGAACGACGTGCCGGTAAAGCAGCCTTTCACCGCCTTCGCGCGGCGCGAGCCCGACGCGGCGCTGCTGATCCCGTTCCTCGAGGAGAACCAGTTCCGTTCCGTGCTGGCGCGGGTCCAGGGCCAGTTCGCCAAGAAGAGCGCCGGCGACGCCGCGGTGGCGGACGGCAGCGGCAAAGGCCATGCGGCCGCGAAGCAGGCGGCGGCCTCGGCCAAGCCCACGGGCGAGGCGGCCTATGAGCTGGTCATGACCGAGGCGGAACTCGCCCGGTGGGTCGCGGCGGCGCGCGAGAAGGGCGCGGTCGCGTTCGACACCGAGACCACCTCGATCGATCCGATGCAGGCCTCGCTCGTTGGGTTCTCTCTCGCCATCGAAACGGGCCGCGCCTGCTATGTGCCGGTCGGCCATCGCGGCGGGCCGCCGCAAGGCCAGCTCGATCTCGGCGGCGACGGGGAGGGCGGATTGCTGCCCAACCAGATTCCCCTGGCGAAGGCGCTCGCCCTGATCAAGCCGCTGCTCGAAGACCCTTCGGTGCTCAAGATCGGGCAGAACATCAAATACGACATGACGATCATGGCGGCGCATGACATCGCCATCGCGCCCTATGACGACACCATGCTGATCTCCTACGTGCTCGCCGGCGGCGCCCACGGCCATGGGATGGACGAGCTCTCCGAGCTGCATCTGAACCACCGCACGATCCACTATGAGGAGGTCGCCGGCACCGGCAAGGCGCAGGTGACCTTCGATCGCGTGCCGCTCGACAAGGCGCTCGCCTATGCGGCCGAGGATGCCGACGTCACCTTGCGGCTGCATCAGGTGCTCAAACCCCAGATGCTGGCCGAACGTCTCGCGACCGTCTACGAGACCATCGACCGGCCGCTGGTGCCGGTGGTGATGGCGATGGAGCGCGCGGGCGTCAGGCTCGACCGCAAGGTGCTGCAGGACCTCTCCGCCGATTTCGCCGCGCGGCTGATCGAGCTGGAGAAGCAGATCCACAAGCTCGCCGGCCATGAGTTCAACATCGGCTCGCCCAAGCAGCTGGGCGAGGTGATGTTCGACGAGATGGGACTGGGCGGCGGCAAGAAGGGCAAGACCGGCGCCTATGCGACCGGCGCCGATGTGCTCGAGGAGCTGGCGGCGCAGGGCCACGACCTGCCGGCGCGCGTGCTGGACTGGCGCCAGCTCTCCAAGCTCAAGAGCACCTATACGGACTCGCTGCAGGAGCAGATCAACGCCAGGACCGGCCGCGTTCATACCAGCTTCGCGCTGGCGGCGACCTCCACCGGCCGACTCTCCTCGACCGATCCGAATTTGCAGAACATTCCGATCCGCACCGAGGAGGGCCGCAAGATCCGCCGCGCCTTCGTCGCCGAGAAGGGATGGGTGCTGCTCTCGGTCGATTATTCGCAGATCGAGCTGCGCCTCGCGGCCCATATGGCCGAGGTGCCGCAACTCAAGGAAGCCTTCCGCGAAGGCATCGACATCCATGCCATGACCGCGAGCCAGGTCTTCGGCGTGCCGGTCAAGGGCATGGATCCGATGGTCCGCCGCCGCGCCAAGGCGATCAATTTCGGCATCATCTACGGCATCAGCGCCTTCGGCCTGGCGGCCCAGCTGGGCATCCCGCAGGGCGAGGCGCGCGCCTATATCGACGCCTATTTCAAGCGCTATCCCGAGATCCTCGGCTATATGGACCGCACCAAGAAATTCGCACGCGACCATGGCTATGTGCTGACGCTGTTCGGCCGGCGCTGCCATGTGCCGGGCATCCTCGACAAGAATCCCGCGCGCCGTTCCTTCATGGAACGTGCCGCGATCAACGCGCCGCTGCAGGGCACCGCCGCCGACATCATCAAGCGCGCCATGATCCGCGTGCCCGCGGCGCTGGCCGACGCGAAGCTCCAGGCCCGCATGCTGCTGCAAGTCCATGACGAACTGCTGTTCGAGGTGCCGAAGGCCGAAGCCAAGGACACCGCGGCCCTGGTGAAGAAGGTCATGGAACGCGCCTGCGCGCCGGCACTCGAACTCGACGTGCCGCTCGTCGCCGAGACCGGCACCGCCGACAACTGGGCCGACGCACATTGAAGCGATAGCGCTGCAGAGAAAATCCTTCCTCTCCGCCCGCGTAGCGGGGGAGAGGGCAGGGTGAGGTGGGTCGAAGGTTCACCCTCACCCAGCTCCGAGTAAGTCTCCGCTTCGCTCCGACTCACTCTTCGCAACCCTCTCCCTCACTTTGTAAGGGAGAGGAAAGAAATCAGGCGATCGTCAGCCCACTGCCTCCAGCGCCCGCGTCACCAGCACGGGGGCCTTCTTCATGCTGGTGAGCGGCTCCTCGAAGGCGACGCGGCGCAGCTCCGTGCCGCGGCGCAGGTCGACGCCCTCGGGATCGAGCGCCACCGCCTGCCATTGCTGCTCGTCGCGGCCTTCATTGACGGCCGCGAGGATCGCCTCCTCGGAATCGCCGCAGCTCAGGCATTGCGTCGCCGGCAGCAGCAGCTGATCGCGCTCGATCCATTCGATGCGTCCGAAGCCCGCCACCTGATGGGCGCGCTCGAGCTCGATGCGATAGACATGGAAATCCCTGAAGCCGGCATAGAGCGCCGCCGACGGGTGGCGCGCGATGAAGCGGCGCTTCGATTGCGGGTCCTCGGTCCGGCGCGCGCGGCCGAGCAGCGTGACGCGGGGCCCGGTCAGGACATCCTTGTGGCCGTCGGTGCCGTCGACCATCAGGCTCACATGCGGATTGCCGTCGATGTTGTGCGTGTGCTGCGCCAGCTTCGACAGCAGCAGGATCGGCGTGCCGTCCACGTCGGCCGCGACCAGGACCAGCGACGCGTAGGGCCAGGAGCCCTCGATCGTGCCGCCCTCGAGGCGGGTGGCGAGCGTCGCCTTGACCGCCTCGCGCAGCAACCGGCGCGCGAGCTGCCCCGGCGTCTCGGTGTGGCCCGCAGGCTCGGCCGGGCCCGCCGGCGTCGGGTTCAACGCGCCACCTCGGATCGCGGCGTCGAAAGGGATGGGGCGCGATTCCGGCGGATGTCAGGCCTGCTGACTCGTCGAATGGGCATGGCAACTCCCGAGCGGTGGAGCGGAGGACGACGGCGGCCCGGTCACCAACATGGCAAAGTCGGGGCAAACACCTCGAAAATCGAGCATTTCGTCTCGGAATTGCCTTGGCAAGCGCCAAAATGGCGCCATATTCCACCACGACAACCAGGAGCGTCGCAATTCGGCCGCCATGCGGCCCGGAACCGGGCTGGGACTCGTTCGCTGGCGGGGACCCGATCAACGCTTTAGACTTGCTCCTGGGGGAAGATGCAGAGCCATGGCTCAGACGATCGCGCTGGTCGATGACGACCGCAATATCCTGACCTCGGTCCAGATCACGCTGGAAGCCGAAGGTTTCAACGTGCGCACCTATACGGACGGCGCCGAGGCCCTGCGCGCGCTGACGGCGCAGCCGGTGGACCTTGCCATCCTCGACATCAAGATGCCGCGCATGGACGGCATGGAGCTCCTGGAGCGGCTGCGCCGCACCAGCGACCTGCCGGTGATCTTCCTGACCTCGAAGGACGACGAGGTCGACGAGATCATGGGCTTGCGCATGGGCGCCGACGATTACATCAAGAAGCCCTTCTCGCAGCGGTTGCTGATCGAGCGCATCCGCACGTTGCTGCGCCGCGAGACCCTGGTGCGCGAGGCCGAGGCCTCGCCGCAAGGCGCGGGCAATCCCGAGAGCATCGTGCGCGGCGAGCTGGTGATGGATCCGATGCGCCATGCCTGTACCTGGAAGGGCCAGGCGGTGCAGCTCACCGTCACCGAGTTCCTGCTGCTGAAGGCGCTGGCGCAGCGCCCGGGCCATGTGAAGAGCCGCGACCAGCTGATGGACGCGGCCTATGGCGAGCATATCTATGTCGACGACCGGACCATCGACAGCCATGTCAAAAGGCTGCGCAAGAAATTCAAATCGTCCGATGGCGAGTTCCAGATGATCGAGACGCTCTATGGCGTCGGTTATCGATATCGCGAGAACTGATCGGGCCGGAGACCTCCGACGCTGCTGAGATCACTGTCACGCTTCCGGCCGGCGCCCATCGATCCGATCCTTCATGTCGGCGGAGCCTGAGTTCCGGGCCTCGCGGCCCGAGCGCGGCCCCGGCCGCGACAGCGATCCCCCGCTGGTGGCGAAGCGCGATTCCGGCCCGCGCGCGCCGGGCCTCGACGGCATCCGCGCGCTCGACTCCGACCGGCCCGCGGGCAAGGCGAAGCCCGAGGCGCGCCGGCCCGAGGCCGCCGATCCCGACATCGCGAAACCGCCCGGCAAGCGCGAGCCGGATGCGGCCACCAAGGCCGCCATTCGCCGCCGTCGCCGCCGGCGGCGGCGATTGTCGCCGCTCACCCGACGCATCCTCGCCCTCAATGTGCTGGCGATCGCGATTCCGGTCGCAGGATTGCTCTATCTCGGCGACTATCGCGACGACCTGGTGAAATCGCAGCTGGCGGGCTTGCGCACGCAGGCCGAGCTCTTCGCCGGCGCGCTCGGCACCAGCGGCGTGGTGACCGGGCCGCTGGGGGAGGAAAAGATCCTGCCCGAGACCACGCGCCATACGGTGCGCCGCCTGGTCGACGTCTCCAAGGTGCGCGCACGGCTGTTCGACTCCGACGGCATCCTGCTCGCCGACAGTTTCAAACTGGTCGGACCCTCGGGCCAGGTCGATATCGAGGTGTTGCCGCCGCAGGAGCAGCACAACCTCTTCGGCAATCTGGTGGCCGATATCTATGACTGGGTGATCGCGCAGATGCCGGGCAACCGGCGCATGCCGCTCTATCGCGAGGCGGCCGACCAGAAGGCCGAGGATTATCCCGAGGCGGAGCGCGCGCTCCAGGGCGAGACCGCGGAAATGGTCCGCAGCAACGGCGCCGGCGGCATGATCCTCTCGGTCGCGGTGCCGGTGCAGCGCTATCGCCAGGTGCTGGGCGCGCTGATGGTCTCGACCGACGGGCGCGAGATCGAGGATTCGCTGCGCCGGGTGCGGCTCGGCATCCTCAAGGTCTTCGCGGTGGCCGCCGCCATCACGACGCTGCTCTCGCTCTATCTCGCCGGCACCATCGCGCGGCCCATTCATCGCCTGGCGGAAGCGGCCGACCGCGTGCGGCGCGTGCCGGGGCGCCAGGTGGCGATTCCCGATTTCGGCAAGCGCAAGGACGAGATCGGCGATCTGGCCGAGGCGCTGCGCGACATGACCAACGCGCTGTGGCAGCGGATGGACGCGATCGAGCGGTTCGCCGCCGACGTCGCGCACGAGATCAAGAATCCGCTGACTTCGCTCCGGAGCGCGGTCGAGACGGTCGCGCGCATCGAGGATCCGGTGCAGCAGAAAAAGCTGATGGGCATCATCCTCGACGACGTCCAGCGGCTCAACCGCCTCATCACCGACATTTCGGACGCCTCGCGCCTCGATGCGGAATTGTCGCGCGCGGAGAGCGAGCCGATCGATCTGCCGCGCCTGCTGCAGGCGCTGGCCGATCTTCACGAGAACACGATCGGCCAGGAGGGGCCCCGGCTGGTGCTGGATATCGCCGAGCGTCAGGGCCTCGAGGTGATGGGAATCGAAAGCCGCCTGGTGCAGGTGTTGCGCAATCTGATCGCCAATGCGGTCTCCTTCAGCCCGCCCGACGGGCGCATCCGTCTCGCCTGCGGCCGGCAGGGCGACATGGTCCGCATCCTGGTCGAGGATGGCGGTCCGGGCATTCCGCCCGGCAAGCTCGAGGCGATCTTCGAGCGTTTCTACAGCGAGCGGCCGAAGGCCGAGAAGTTCGGCGCCCATTCGGGCCTGGGCCTCTCCATCTCCAAGCAGATCGTCGAGGCCCAGGGCGGGCGGATCTGGGCCGAGAACATCGAGGATGCGCATGGCGAGATTCTGGGCGCGCGCTTCGTGATCCTGCTGCCCGCTCGCGAGCATCAGCCGCGCGACCGCCAGCCGCGCGACCGCCAGTCCCGCGACTGGCAGCGCTGAGCCGGCGGTCATGACGCGCGGCGCGGGAGCTTCGGCCGATGCGATCGACGTCCACGCCACCGCGGTCGCGATCGAGGGCAGGGCCCTGCTGCTGCGGGGTCCCTCGGGCAGTGGCAAGTCGGATCTGGCCTTGCGGCTGGTGGACGGAGGGGCGCGGCTGATCGGCGACGATCGGGTCCGGATCGAGCGGCGAGGGACCGCTCTCTGGGCGCTGACGCCGCCGGACATTCCCGAGGCGCTGCGCCACAAGATCGAAATCCGCGGAATCGGTATCGCCAGCCTCCCCGGCCTGGCCGAGGCCCCCCTGATCCTGGCGGTCGATCTGGTGCCGGGCCCGGCGCCGGAACGGCTGCCCGCGGCGCAAAACTGTCATTATCTGGGGGTTGCCCTGCCTTTGATCGCCCTCGACCCCTTTACCGCCTCGGCCGCCGCCAAGCTGCGGCTTGCGGTAAAGCTCGGCCCCGGGTCTATAATCCCACCCCCATGACCCAACAGGCAGCGCCCGAGGCGCCAGCGTCTACCGTGGGCGGGTATGCGTCGATCGCATCCCGCCCGGAGCGCCTGCCGGTGGTGCTGGTGACCGGATTGTCCGGCGCCGGCCATACCACCGCGCTCAAGATCCTCGAGGATCTCGGTTACGAAGCCGTCGACAATCTGCCCCTGACCCTGATGGACGGGCTTGCCGGCGGCAAGCTGGCGCGTCCGCTGGCGGTCGGCGTGGACAGCCGCACGCGCGACTTTTCGGCGGAAGCCCTGATCGAGCGGCTCCGGCTGCTGACCGGCGATTCGGCCCTCGAGGTGAAGCTTCTGTTTCTTGACTGCAGCGACGAGGTCTTGCGCCGGCGCTTTACCGAGACGCGGCGGCGCCATCCGCTGGCGCTCGACCGCCCCGTCGCCGACGGCATCCGCCAGGAGCGCGAGCTGCTCGATCCCTTGCGCGAACACGCGGATCTCGTGGTCGACAGCACCGATCTCGCCATCGGCGACCTGAAACATCTGCTGCAGGGTCATTTCCGCATCCGCGCGGCCTCGGCGGCCGCGATCACCGTGATGTCGTTCTCCTACCGCCATGGCCTGCCGCGCGAAGCCGACCTGGTGTTCGATGCGCGCTTCCTGAGCAACCCGCATTATCGCGACGAGCTGCGCCCGCTCAGCGGCAAGGACGAGCCGGTGGCGCGCTTCATCGAGGCCGACCCCGCCTGGACTCCCTTCTTCGCGGCGCTTGGCAATCTGCTCCTGCCGCTGCTGCCGCGATTCGAGCGGGAGGGCAAGAGTTATCTGACCTTGGCCGTCGGATGTACCGGCGGCCGTCACCGCTCGGTCTTTACCGCCGAACGCTTGGCCCAGTGGTTGCGCGAGCAGGGGCGTCATGTCAGCTTGCGCCACCGCGATCTCGACCGGGGGGCCGGAGCGGATCGATGACGGCGATGGGATCGAGCATGGGGTGGGGAAAAGCAGCATGATCGGCATGGTGTTGGTGACGCATGGTCGATTGGCCGAGGAGTTCGTCTCGGCGCTCGAGCATGTCGTCGGCAAGCAGAAGAACATCGCGGCCATCTGCATCGGCCCGGATGACGATATGGAACGCCGGCGCCAGGAGATTCTCGACCAGGTGGCCAAGGTCGATGACGGCGAAGGCGTGGTGCTCCTGACCGACATGTTCGGGGGCACGCCGTCCAATCTCGCGATCTCGGTGCTCGATCGCGCCAATGTCGAGGTGATCGCCGGCGTCAATCTGCCGATGCTGATCAAGCTCGCCTCGATCCGCGGCACGCAGAAACTGCCGGCCGCGGTGGCCGCGGCGCAGGAGGCCGGCCGCAAATACATCAACGTCGCCTCGCAGCTGCTCGCGGGTGCGGGTCAATGAATTCCGGCTTGGCTTCCGGTGCCGCCCCCTTGTCGGCCCTTGCGGAGATCCGCAACCAGCGCGGGCTTCATGCGCGCGCTGCGGCGAAGTTCGTGCAGGCGCTGAGCGGCTTTCAAGCCGATATCGTCGTCGTCAAAGGCGATATGGAAGTCTCGGGACGCTCCATCATGGGATTGATGATGCTGGCCGCGGGCCCGGGCTCGGTGATCGAGATCCGCGCCTCGGGCCCCGACGCGATTGCCGCCTTGGGAGCGCTCGAATCCCTGATCGGACGCAAATTCGATGAAGACTGAACGCGAACGCCCGCCCAAGCCCCGCAAGCGCGCAACCCCCGGCAAATCCGAGCTGGTGTTCGAGGGGCTGGGCGTCTCGCCCGGCATCGCCGTGGGCCCCGCCCATGTGGTCGAGGGCGGCTCGGTGCATGTGCCCGAATACCGCATCGAGCCGGATCAGATCGAGGCCGAGCGCGCGCGCTTCTCCGCCGCCGTCAACAAGGCGCAGAAGCAGCTGGTCAAGCTCAAGGCCAAATCGACCAACCTGCCCGGCACGGCGGCCGAGGAAATCGGCTTCCTGCTCGACGCGCATCTGCAGATGCTGACCGGCTCGCGCGTCGTGCGCGGGGTCGAGAAGCTGATCGAGGACGGGCTCAATGCCGAGGCGGCCGTGCAGGCCGAGATCTCGAAGGTGGCGCTCGATTTCGCGGCCCTCGACGATGCCTATCTGGCGGCACGCGCCCAGGACATCCGCGAGGTCGGCGACCGGCTGATCCGCAACCTGACGCAGACGCCCTATGAGGCCTTCTCCCATCTCTCGCCCGGCAGCATCATCGTCGGCGAGGAACTGACGCCGGCCGATACGGCGCTGATGAATCCCGACATGGTGGGCGGCCTGGCGGCGGTGCTGGGCGGCGCCGAGAGCCATACCTCGATCATGGCGCGCTCGCTGGGCCTGCCGGCGGTGCTCGGCGTGGCCGGCCTGATCGGCAATGTCCGCAGCGGCGACATCATCGCGATCGACGGCGACGCGGGCCGCGTCTATCTCAATCCCAGTCCGAAGACCCTGGCGCTCTTGAAGGTGCGCCATGCCGAGGACGAGAAAGAGGAAAAGCTGCTGTCGCGGCTGAAGAAGCTGCCGGCGATCACGCGCGATGGAATCAATATCGGGCTGCAGGCCAATCTCGAGCTGCCGCGCGAGCTCGAGATGGCGATGGATGCCGGCGCTGAGGGCGTGGGCCTGCTGCGCACAGAGTTCCTCTATATGAACCGCGACGATCTGCCCGACGAGGAGGAGCAGTACAAGACTCTGGTCGAGCTGATCCAGGGCCTGGACGGCCGCCCGATCACGGCGCGCACGCTCGATGTCGGCGCCGACAAGCTCGCCTATTCGCTGGCGGCGCATCTGGGCGGCGGCATCAATCCGGCGTTGGGGCTGCGGGCGATCCGGCTCTCCTTGCGCGAGCGCTCGCTGCTGGAAACCCAGCTCGCGGCCATGATCCGCGCCGGCGCCCACGGGCCCTTGCGCATCTTGCTGCCGATGATCTCGACCCTGATCGAGATCCGCCAGGTGCGCGAGGTGCTGGACAAGGTCGTCCGCCGGCTCCACCGCCGCCGCATCAAGATCGCCGATCCCTTGCCGCCCATCGGCGTCATGATCGAGGTCCCCGGCGCCGCCCTGTCGGCCGATGCCTTCGCGCAGATCGTCGATTTCTTCGCCATCGGCACCAACGACCTCACCATGTACACGCTCGCCATCGACCGCGGCGAGGAGCAGGTGGCGCATCTCTATAATCCGCTGCATCCGGCGGTGCTGCGCCTGATCCAGTTCGCGACCGAGGCCGCCTTGCGCGCGCGCATTCCGGTCAGCGTCTGCGGCGAGATCGCGGGCGACCCGCGCTACACGCCGCTGCTGCTGGGGCTGGGTATCCGCGAGCTGTCGATGGCCTCGACGGCGCTGCCGCGCGTCAAGCAGCGCATCCGCGACCTCGACCTGGTGGCGGCGACGCGCTGCGCCAGCACGATCATGGACCAGTCCGATCCGGGCCGGATCGCTGCCCTGCTGGACGATTTCAACACGCTGGCGTAGCGGCCTTGAGCAAGCCAGCCCGCATCGTCTTTCTCAATGGCGTGGGCAGCGTCGGCAAGAGCTCGATCGCCAGGGCGCTCCAGACCCTGACAGCCGAGACCTTCCTGCTGGTCGCCATGGACAGCTTCCTCGAAATGCTGCCGCTGCCGATGCAGGACCATCCCGACACCTTCCTCTACGAGACCCTGGAGGAAGACGGACATCCCTCGGTCGAGATCAGGACGGGTCCGGTCGGCGAGCGGGTGATGCGCGGCATGCGTCATGCCATCGCCGCGTTGGCGGCACAGGGCAACAATCTGATCGTCGACGAGGTCATGACGGCGAGCGACTGGGCGGAGTATGCGTCGCTGCTCCGGGGACTCGATGTCGTCAGGGTCGGCGTCTTCGCGCCCCTCGACGTCATCGAAGCCCGCGAGCGGGAGCGCGGCGACCGCCTGATCGGCACCTCGCGCCGGCAGTTCGACCGACTGCATCGGGGCATGAGCTACGATTTCGAGGTCGATACCGGCCGCGCCACGGCGATGGAATGCGCCCGGCTGATCCAGCGCAGATTCGCTCTCTAGAGCGACTGCAGATTTTGTCAGCAATCGTCGCAGGGCCCGGATGACGTGGTTCGGCCCCGCCCGTATCAGGAGCTTGTCATGAGTGCGGAATTGCCGTCGCCCTACTCGATCATGCAGCTGGCATTGGGGTTCTGGTCATCGAAGGCGCTCTTGAGCGCCGTCGAGATCGGCCTCTTCACCGTCCTGGCGGAGGAAACGCTCGACGCACCGGCGCTCTGCCGGAGGATGGCGCTCCATCCGCGCGGCGCGCGGGATTTTTTCGATGCGCTGGTGGCGCTCGGCATGCTGGAGCGCAAGGATGGCCGCTACGCCAATACACCCGAGACCGAGCGCTATCTGGTGCGCGGCAAGCCCGACTATATCGGCGGCATCCTCGAAATGAGCAACGCGCGGCTCTATGGCTTCTGGGGTTCCCTCACCGAGGCGCTCAAGACCGGTCAGCCGCAGAACGAATCGAAGCAGGGCGGCGATCTCTTCGCTCAGCTTTACGCCGACCCCGAGCGGCTCGCGCTCTTCCTCAAGGGCATGACCGGCGTCAGCCGTCCGATCGCGCGCCAGTTGGCGCAGCGGGTCGACTGGCGGCGTTACAAATCGGTGATCGATATCGGCACCGCGGAAGGCGCGGTGCCGGTCACGCTCGCCCAGGCTCATCCGCACCTGACGGGCGGCGGCTTCGATCTGCCGCCGGTACGGCCGGTGTTCGAGAGCCATATCCGCGCCATGGGGCTCGAGAATCGGCTCCGCTTCCATCCCGGCGATTTCTTCTCGGATCCGCTTCCCGCGGCCGATGTCCTGATGATGGGGCATATCCTCCATGACTGGGATCTGACCGTGAAGCGCCAGCTTCTCGCCAAGGCCCATGCGGCATTGCCCAAGGGCGGGGCCCTGATCGTCTATGACATGATGATCGACGATGAGCGCCGGACGAACGCGACCGGTCTCCTGATGAGCCTGAACATGTTGATCGAGACGGCCTCTGGCTTCGACTATACCGGGGCCGATTGCGCCGGCTGGATGCGCGAGGCTGGGTTCGCCGATGTCCGGATCGAGAGGCTGGAAGGGCCCTATTCGATGGCGATCGCGACCCGATAGACGGCGCACCGGCGGGGGCTTCGGCGCCTCGCAGGGCCCATCGAATGCTGCATTTGCGACATCTTGCCAAGGGGTTACCGGTGCCCTGCCGGCAGCCCTTGCTCGCGCCCCGCGCCCCCTGCTATAGGGGCGCGCCATTTCCCTCTTAGACCCTACGAGAATCAGGAGAATTTGTCCGATGAGCGCGCGTCAGGACTTCAAGGTCGCCGACATCTCCAAGGCCGATTGGGGCCGCAAGGAGATCGCCATCGCCGAGACCGAAATGCCGGGTCTCATGGCGCTGCGGCGCGAGTTCGGCGAGAAGAAGCCGCTCAAAGGGGCCCGCATCGCCGGCTGCCTCCATATGACGATCCAGACCGCGGTGCTGATCGAAACCCTGATCGCGCTCGGCGCCACGATCCGCTGGTCCTCCTGCAACATCTTCTCGACCCAGGATCAGGCCGCGGCCGCGATTGCCGCCGCCGGCATCCCGGTCTTCGCCTGGAAGGGCATGAACGAGGAAGAGTTCTGGTGGTGCATCGAGCAGACCATCAAGGGGCCCGACGGCTGGACCCCCAACATGATCCTGGATGACGGCGGCGACCTGACCCAGATCATGCATGAGAAATATCCGGCGATGCTCAAGGACGTGAAGGGCATCTCCGAGGAGACCACGACCGGCGTGCATCGCCTCTACGAGATGGCCAAGAAGGGCACGCTCGCGGTGCCGGCGATCAACGTCAACGACAGCGTCACCAAGTCGAAGTTCGACAATCTCTATGGCTGCCGCGAGAGCCTGGTGGACGGCATCAAGCGCGCCACCGACGTGATGATGGCCGGCAAGGTCGCCGTGGTCTGCGGCTATGGCGATGTCGGCAAGGGCTCGGCCGCCTCGTTGCGCAGCCAGGGGGCCCGCGTCATGGTGACCGAGGTCGATCCGATCTGCGCGCTGCAGGCGGCGATGGAAGGCTACCAGGTCACGACCATGGATGACGCGGCGGCGCATGCCGACATCTTCGTGACGGCGACCGGCAATATCGACGTCATCACGCTCGACCATATGCGCCAGATGAAGGACCGGGCGATCGTCTGCAACATCGGCCACTTCGACAGCGAGATCCAGATCGGCGCGCTCAGGAACTACAAGTGGGACAATGTGAAGCCGCAGGTGGACGAGGTGGTGTTCCCCGACGGCAAGCGGCTGATCGTCCTGGCCGAAGGCCGGCTGGTCAATCTCGGCTGCGCCACCGGCCATCCGAGCTTCGTGATGAGCGCCTCCTTCACCAACCAAGTGCTGGCCCAGATCGAGCTCTGGAGCAATCACGGCCAGTATGAGCGCAAGGTCTATGTGCTGCCCAAGCATCTGGACGAGAAGGTCGCGGCCCTGCATCTGGAGAAGATCGGCGTGAAGCTGACCAAGCTCTCCACCAAGCAGGCCGACTATATCGGTGTCGCCCAGAAGGGCCCCTACAAACCCGAACATTACCGGTACTGAGGCTTAGCTCGTCCCGTTCCCTCCCCCGTTCCGGGGGAGGGTGAGGGAGGGGGCTGCTCGGTCAATGAGGTTGGGACCGACCAGCATTCGGGCCCGTATCGCTTATCCAGTCATCCCCCTCCCTACCCTCCCCCGAAGACGGTGGAGGGAAAGCAAATGGCATTTCCCTTTGCCGGCCACGCTCATGGCCTCCGTGACAAATCCGCGATAAAGTGATTCGCGTGGGGTCTCGACACAACATGTTGGGTCTGGTGAGGGCTGCCTCTTCCGGGCTGGCGATCGCAGCCGTGGGGCTGGGCGCGCCGCGCTGGGCGCTGGCGGCCGAGGCCGGTGAAATGGCCGGTTGGGGCTCGGGCTGGCTCCTGACGGCCCTCCTCCTGGGCCTGCTGGTGGGGCTGGTGGCGGCGGGCCTGCTGGTTCGCCGCGAGCGGACCCGGGCCGTGGCGCGCGAGCGCGAAGCCGCCATCGAACGCACCACGCTGGAAAACGCCCGCGCCGAGGCCGCCGGCCAGATCGCCTCGATCGCCGGCCAGCGCGACGGGCTGCAGCAGATCCTCGACAACATCCCCGTCCCGATCTGGCGCCGGCGCGGGGATCTCTCGCTCGATTTCGTCAATCTCGCCTATGCCCGCGCGGTCGAGGCCGACCGGCCCAAGGTGCTCCTGGAACAGACCGAGCTGGCCGGCGGCCGGGCGCTGGCCGAGCGCGCGCGCGATCTGGGGCTGGGCCAGTCGGAAAGCCGGCCGACCGTGGTCGGCGGCGAGCGGCTGCTGTTCGACTTCAACGAGCAGCCGCTGCCCGACGGCCGCCTCATCGGCTATGCCCGCGACATGACCAGCGTCGAATCGACCCAGTTCGAGCTGGCGCGCCATATCCAGGCCCATGGCGAGGTCCTGGAGCAGCTCAGCACCGGGATCATCATCCTGGGGCCCGATGCCCGGGTGAAGTTCTTCAACAGCGCCTATACCCGGCTCTGGGGCCTCGAGGCCGAGTTCCTGCGCAGCGAGCCGACCCTGGAACAGCTCCTGGAGCAGCTGCGCGAAAAGCGCCGCCTGCCGGAGCAGCCCGATTTCCCGGCCTATAAGCGCGAGCTCCGCCGCAGCCTGATGAGCGCCATCAACCCGCTGGAGGCGCTGCTGCATCTGCCCGACAACCGCACCATCCGGCGCGTGGCCGCCCCCCATCCCTTCGGCGGCATCGTCATGACCTTCGAGGACGTGACCGACACGCTGGCGCTGGAGCGCTCCTACAACACGCTGATCGATGTCCAGCGGGAGACGCTGGACAATCTGTTCGAAGGTGTCGCGGTGTTCGGCGCCGACGGGCGGCTCAAGCTTTTCAATCCGGCCTTCGTGCGGATGTGGGGCTTCCATGAGGGCGACCTCGTCGACGAGCCGCATGCGACGCAGCTGGTCGATCTCATCCGCAGTTTCTTCGAGACGGTGGCCTGGCCGCGCCTCAAGCAGCGCATGATCGACCGGCTCCAGGACCGCACCGCGCGCACCGGCCGGATGGAGCGCGCCGACGGCTCGACCATCGATTTCGCGGCGGTGCCGCTGCCCGACGGCGCCTGCCTGATGATCTATATGGATGTGAGCGACAGCGTGCGGGTGCAGCGCGCGCTCGCCGAACGCAACGCGGCGCTCGAGACCGCCGACCGGCTCAAGTCGGAATTCATCGCCAACGTCTCCTACGAGCTGCGCACGCCCTTGAACGCGATCATCGGTTTCGCCGAGATTCTCGATCAGCAATATTTCGGGCCGCTGACCGAGCGCCAGGCGGAGTACAGCCACGGCATCATCGATGCCTCGCAGCAACTGCTGCTGCTGATCAACGACATCCTCGACATCGCCACCATCGAAGCGGGCTATCTCCAGCTCGAGCTGGCGCCGGTCGATGTGGCGGCGATGCTGAAGGATCTCGTGACGCTGAGCGCGGAGCGTGCGCGCTCGCGCGGCGTGGCCTTGGAGCTCGACTGTCCGCCCGATATCGGCCGCGTCACCGGCGACGAGCGGCGCCTCAAGCAGGCGATCTACAATCTCATCAGCAATGCGATGAAGTTCACGCCCCTGGGCGGCGCGGTGCGGATGGCCGCCAGGCGCACCGAGGGCCAGCTCGAGATCGAGGTGGTCGACAACGGCGTCGGCATCGCCGAGCAGGATCAGGGCCAGGCCTTCCAGAAGTTCGCCCGCGTCGGCGGCCGGCGCCAGAGCGGCAGCGGGCTGGGCCTCGCTTTGGTGAAGAGCCTGATCGAGCTCCATGGCGGCCAGGTCGAGCTCGTCTCCAAGCCCGGCGTCGGCACCCGCGTCGCCTGCCGCCTGCCAGCCACCCCCAGCGACGCCCCCATCGACACGCCGGAACGCCGCGCGGCGGGGTGAGTCCTGGGCCAGAGCCCAGGACCCTCAAAGAGTTCAAGTTCGCAAGCTGGAACTTGACATATGTAAGCAATAAGTTTACATATTGCCTCTGTGATCCGGTCGTTTCGCAGCAAAGCTCTTCGCCGATTTGCCGAGACCGGCAACAGCTCGAAATTAAGCGTGCAGAACCCTGAAAGAATCAGGCGAATTCTTTTGGCTTTGGATAGTGCGCGAAGACCCGAGGCGCTCGATCTGCCGGGCTTGCGCGTCCATCCGCTCAGGGGCCGGGAAAAAGGGCGCTATGCAGTGGACGCGAGCGGCAACTGGCGGCTCACTTTTGGCTGGGATGGCGAAGATGCCATCGATCTGTACCTGGAGGATTATCACTGATGAGCACCAAATCCCTGCTGCGAGGCCTTCATCCGATGCATCCGGGCGAGTTGCTCCGCGAGGAGATCCTGCCGGCTGTCGATCGGCCAAAGGCCGAAATCGCGCGGCTACTCGGCGTCTCGCGCCAGCATCTCTATGACATCCTCGACGAGCGCAAGCCGGTCACGCCGGCGATGGCGGTGCGTTTCGGGAAGCTGTTCGGCAACGGCCCGGAGCTCTGGCTCGATCTGCAGAGCGCCTATGACTTGGCCGCCGTGACAAAGAAACTGGCGGCCGAGCTGAGGAAGATTCCAACCCTGACGGCGGCCTAGAGCGGCTGGGGCCGCGAGGTCCTCTAGCTCACCTTGATCTGCTCGACGGCCTTGCGGGCGATGGGCTCCAGGCCGTCGCCCCCGGAGGCGAGCACGGCCAGGATCTCGCGGCGCATGCGCGGCTCCCAGAATTTCTGGATATGGTCGAGCGTGTCGGCGACCGCGCGGTCTTCGGTCTTGAGGCGGAAACCCTTGGCGATCTGGTTCGCCATATAGACGAGGCGGTCGGGATTCATGGTCTGGTCTCGGCGATTCGCTCGGGGTGGGTATAGGCCTGGAAGCCCTCGTCGCGCGCGCCGGCCACCAGCGTGAGGCCGCAGGCCCGGGCGGTCTCGATCGCGAGCGTGGTGGGGAGGGAGACCGCCACCAGGAGCGCGATGCCGGCGGTCGCGGCCTTCTGCACCATCTCGACGCTCATGCGGCTGGTGATGACGGCGAAGCCCGGCGCGTAATCGCCCTCGGGGAACATACGGGCGCGGGCGCCGATCAGCTTGTCGAGGGCGTTATGGCGGCCGACATCTTCGCGCGCGAGCACCGGCTCTCCGTCGACGGTGAACCAGACCGCGGCATGGACGGCGCGGACTTCGCGATTGAGCGGTTGCAGCGCAGGCAGGCTTTCGACGGCCGCGGCGATGACGCGGCTCGAAACCACCGGCCCGGGACCGAGCTGCGGCAAGGGCCGCAGCGCCTGACCGAGCTCGGCGATGCCGCAGAGCCCGCAGCCGGCGCGGCCCGCCAGATTGCGCGACCGCAGGCCCAGCATGCGGGCGCGGCGTTCGGGAATGGTCACATCGATCTGGAGGCCGCGGCCATGATCGGTCACCCGGATGGCCCCGACCTCGCTGGCGCGCTTCACGATGGCTTCGGCGAGGCTGAAGCCCAGCGCGAAATCCTCGAGATCGGCCGGGCTTCCCATCATCACGACATAGGATTTGCCGTTATAGGTGACGGCGAGCGGTGTTTCGGCCGCGATCGCCTGCTCGATGGCCTCGTGGCTCTCGCCGCGCCAGCGCTCGGCGCCCAGCCGGGCCGAAGCCGCCGGGATCTTCAGGGCATCCGATGCCGGCATCGGAGCCGCGCGCGTGGCGCCGTCGTGCGTCAGCATCTTGCCCATGTCGCTACTCGGCCGCCGGCGCTGCCGCGATGCGACGTGCGCGTCGGGTGAATTCGTTATTCTCCTCCTGCCAATCCGAGCGGCGGTTGGTCGGGCGGACCTGGACGGCGGTCACCTTGTATTCCGGGCAGTCGGTCGCCCAGTCCGAGAATTCCGTGGTCACGACATTCGCGCCGGTGTCGGGGTGGTGGAAGGTCGTATAGACCACGCCCGGCTGCATCCGTTCGGAGACGCGCGCCCGCAAGGTGGTCTCGCCGGCGCGGCTCTTCAGCTGCACCCAGTCGCCGTCATTGATGCCGCGATCCTCGGCATCGACCGGATGGATCTCCAGCCGGTCCTCCTCATGCCACACCGAGTTGGCGGTGCGCCGTGTCTGGGCGCCGACATTGTACTGGCTGAGGATTCGACCAGTGGTCAGGATCAGCGGGAAGCGCGGACCGGTGCGCTCCTCGGTCGGCACGAACTCGGTCAGGACGAACAGGCCCTTGCCGCGCACGAAGCCCTTCTCATGCATGATCGGGGTGCCCTCCGGCGCCTGGTCGTTGCAGGGCCATTGGATACTGCCCAATTCCTCGATCCGCTTGAACGAAACGCCCGCAAAAGTCGGCGTCAGCCGGGCAATCTCGTCCATGATCTCGGAGGGGTGCTTGTAGGTCATCGGGTAGCCCAGCGCCGCCGAGAGGGCCATCGTGGTCTCCCAGTCGGCCTTGCCCGCCATCGGCGGGATCGCCTTGCGCACGAGGCTGATGCGGCGCTCGGCATTGGTGAAGGTGCCGTCCTTCTCGAGGAAGGAGGAGCCCGGCAGGAACACATGGGCATAATTCGCGGTCTCGCTCAGGAACAGATCCTGGACGACCACGCATTCCATGGCGGCGAGGCCGGCGCCCACATGGTGGGTGTTGGGATCGGACTGCAAGATGTCTTCGCCCTGCACGTAGAGGCCCTTGAAGCTGCCATCGACGGCGGCATCGAGCATGTTGGGAATGCGCAGGCCCGGCTCCGGATCGATCGCGACACCCCAGGCGCTTTCGAAGAGGGCGCGGGTCGGCGCGTCGGAGACATGGCGATAGCCCGAGAGCTCATGCGGGAAGGAGCCCATGTCGCAGGCCCCCTGCACATTGTTCTGACCGCGCAGCGGATTTACGCCGACGCCGTTCCGGCCGATATTGCCGGTGAGCATGGCGAGGTTGGCCATGGCCATGACCGTGGTCGAGCCCTGGCTGTGCTCGGTGACGCCAAGGCCGTAATAGATCGCACCACGGCCGCCGGTCGCATAGAGACGCGCCGCGCCGCGCAACTCGGCCGCCGGCACGCCGGTATAGGCCTCGCTCGCTTCCGGCGAATTCAGCGGCTGACGGATGAAGGCGAGCCACTCGCGGAAGCTCTCGAGATCGCAGCGCTCCTTGACGTAGTCCTCGTCCATCAGGCCCTCCGTCGCGATCACATGGGCGAGCGCATTGACGACTGCCACATTGGTGCCGGGCTTGAGCGCCAGATGGAACTGGGCCTCGATATGGGGCGAGCGCACCAGATCGATGCGGCGCGGATCGACGACGATGAGCTTGGCACCCTGACGCAGACGGCGCTTCATGCGCGAGGCGAAGACCGGATGGGCGTCGGTCGGGTTGGCGCCGATCACCAGCGCCACATCGGTCTCGTCGACCGAATCGAAATCCTGCGTGCCGGCCGAGGTGCCCAGCGTGGTCTTGAGGCCATAGCCGGTCGGCGAATGGCAGACGCGCGCGCAGGTGTCGACATTGTTGTTGCCGAAGGCGGCGCGGATCAGCTTCTGCACCAGGAAGGTCTCTTCGTTGGTGCAGCGCGAGGAGGTGATGCCGCCGACCGAGTTGCGGCCGTATTTTCCCTGGATGCGCTTGAACTCGGAGGCCGCGTAATTGATCGCCTCGTCCCAGGAGACCTCGCGCCAGGGCTGGTCGATGCTGGAACGGATCATCGGCTTCAGGATGCGTTCCTTGTGCGCAGCATAGCCCCAGGCGAAGCGGCCCTTGACGCAGGAATGGCCGTGATTGGCCTTGCCGTCCTTCCAGGGCGTCATGCGCACGACGGTGTTGCCGTTGAGCTCGGCCTTGAAGGAGCAGCCGACGCCGCAATAGGCGCAGGTCGTGATCACCTCGCGGCGCGGCTGGCCCAGCTCGATCACCGACTTTTCGATGAGCGTCGCGGTGGGGCAGGCCTGGACGCAGGCGCCGCAGGAGACGCATTCGGAACCGAGGAAGCCCTCGTCCTGGCCGGGCGAGACATGCGATTCGAAGCCGCGCGCGCCGATCGTCAGCGCGAAGGTGCCCTGGACCTCCTCGCAGGCCCGCACGCAGCGCGAGCAGGCGATGCATTTGGCGGGATCGAAGGTGAAATAGGGGTTGGACTCGTCCTTCTTGGCGTCGAAGTGATTGGCGCCTTCATAGCCGTAGCGCACCTCGCGCAGGCCCACCGCACCCGCCATGTCCTGCAGCTCGCAATCGCCGTTCGCGGCGCAGGTCAGGCAGTCGAGCGGATGGTCGGAGATATAGAGCTCCATCACGCCCTTGCGCAGCTTCTCCAGCCGCGGGGTCTGGGTCTTGACCTTCATGCCGGGCTCGACCGGCGTGGTGCAGGAGGCGGGCGTGCCGCGGCGGCCTTCGATCTCGACCAGGCAGAGGCGGCAGGAACCGAAGGGCTCGAGATTGTCGGTGGCGCAGAGCTTGGGGATCGGGAGCCCGGCCTCGACCGCGGCATGCATCACCGAGGTGCCGGCCGGCACCGTGATCGCCTGGCCGTCGATCTCGAGCGTGACCGGCGTGCCGACCCGGGCGGGGGTGCCGTAATCGATCTCGGGGTGCAGAGCCATGGGGAGGTCTTCCTCTTCTCGGCTATTCGGCCGCGGCCGCAACCGGCCGCTTGAAGTCTTCGGGGAAATGCTCGAGCGCGCTCAGGACCGGCAGCGGCGTCAGGCCGCCCAGCGCGCAGAGCGAGCCGTCGGTCATGACCTCGCAGAGGTCCCGCAGCAGCGCGGTCTGCGCCTCGACGTCGCGGCCCGCGATAATGCGATCCATGATCTCGACGCCGCGGGTCGAGCCGATGCGGCAGGGTGTGCATTTGCCGCAGGATTCGACGGCGCAGAATTCCATGGCGAAGCGCGCCTGGCGGGCGAGATCGACACCGTCGTCGAACAGCACCATGCCGCCATGGCCCAGCATGCCGCGCTTGGCTGCCAGCGCCTCGTAATCCATCGGCAGATCGAGCAGGCTCGCCGGGAAATAGGCGCCGAGCGGGCCGCCGATCTGGACCGCGCGCAAGGGCCGGCCCGACGCGGTGCCGCCGCCGAAATCATTGATCAGCGTATCGAGCGTGACGCCAAAGGCGAGCTCGACCAGCCCGCCGCGCTTCACATTGCCGGCGAGCTGCACCGGCAAGGTGCCGCGCGAGCGGCCCATGCCGAAATCGCGATAGGCCTCCGCACCCTCGGCCAGGATGAAGGGCACGGTCGAAAGCGTGACCAGGTTGTTGACGACCGTGGGCTTGCCGAAGAGGCCCTGGAGGGCCGGCAGCGGCGGCTTGAAACGGATCACGCCGCGCTTGCCCTCGAGGCTTTCCAGCAGCGAGGTCTCCTCGCCGCAGATATAGGCGCCCGCACCCAGGCGAACTTCGATATCGAAGCTGAAATCGCTGCCGAGAATTTTCGTGCCCAGCCGGCCTTCGTCGCGGGCGTTCGCGACCGCGCGCTTGAAGGTGCGGAAGGCATGGGGATATTCGGAGCGGATATAGACGAAGCCTCGCGTGGCGCCGACGGCGAGGCCCGCAATCGTCATGCCTTCGATGAGCCCATAGGGATCGCCTTCGAGCAGCATGCGGTCGGCGAAGGTGCCGCTGTCGCCCTCGTCGGCGTTGCAGACGATGTATTTCTGATCGGCCTGGGCACCGAGCACGGTCTTCCATTTGATGCCGGTCGGGAAGCCCGCGCCGCCGCGTCCGCGCAGGCCGGACGCGGTGACGGTGTCGACGATGGCGGCGGGCTCCAAGGTCAGAGCCTTGGCGAGGCCGCGATATCCGCCATGGGCCTCGTAATCCTCGAGCGACAGGGGATCGATGATGCCGCAACGCGCGAACGTCAGGCGCTGCTGGCGCTTGAGCCAGGGGATCTCCTCGACCAGCCCGAGGCGCAGCTTGTGCTCGCCGCCCTCGAGCAGTCCGGCGGCGAGAAGGCCCGGGACATCGTCCGGCGTCACCGGCCCATAGCCGACGCGGCCGGCCGGCGTTTCCACCTCGATCAGCGGCTCCAGCCAGAAGAGGCCGCGCGACCCGTTGCGGACGATCTCGGCCTTGGCGCCCTGGCGCTTCAGGGCGAGCGCGAGAGCCTCGGCCACTTCCTCGGCATCGAGCGAAAGCGCCGTCGAATCGATCGGAACGAAGAGGCGGGTCACGATTGACGCTCGTCGGCGAGATGGCGCGCCAGATGGAATTCGACCTTCGTCAGATCGACCCGGCCCAGGATCCGTTCGTCGAGCATCGCCGCGGGCCCGCAGGCGCAATTGCCGAGGCAGAAGACCGGCTCGAGCGTCAGCTTGCCGTCGGCGCTGGTGTCATGGAAATCGACGCCGAAGCGGGCCTTGACCTGGGCCGCCAGGGCGTCCGCGCCCATGGCCTGGCAGGCCTCGGCGCGACAGAGCTTCAGCACATGCCGGCCGGGCGCGGTCTTGCGGAAGTCGTGATAGAAGGAAACGACGCCATGAACTTCGGCGCGCGACAGGTTCAGCGCCTGCGCCACCAGCGGCACGGCTTCGGCCGGGACATGGCCGAACTCCTCTTGCAAGGCATGCAGGATCGGCAGGCAGGCGCCGGCCTGGGGCCGATGTTGCTCGATCAGCTCGGCCGCTCTTGCTGCCGACCAGGGCATGACGCCCATGACGCTCTCCCTCGCCTTTTGTCGGTATGGCGGAGAGACCGTATTTGATAGATCGAGTCTATTTCAAAGTGGAAAATACTATCGATTGATAGATCTTATCTATCAAAACTAATCAGTGATTGGCTGCGAGCGGAGACAAAGTTGCTTCAATATCAAGAGTTTGTGCTATTTCGACCAAGGCCCGGGCGGTCGGCTGCTGCGGCTCGCGCTCCGGATAGACCAGCCCGATGACGCGTTCGGGCTTGGGGTCGGTCAGCGGCAGGGCACGCAGCCAATGAGGCTGCCCCAGGAGATGCAAGGAGGCCTGGCTCAACACGGCGGCGAGGCCGCTGCGCACATGGGTGTAAAGCCCCAGAATCGAGTCCGATTCGACCACCGGGATCGGCATGGCGCCGGCCTCCTGAAAGGCATGATCGACGATGCGGCGGTTCTGCATGTCCGGCGTCAGGAGACACAAGGGGGCCTTCGCGGCTTCGGCCCAGCTCACATTCCGATAACCTTCGAAGAGCTTGGGATCGCCTGTCACCAGGTAATAGCGTTCGTGATAGAGAGCGACGCTGCGCACGCGCAAGAGCGGCTCGTTGTCGAGATAGGTGAGGGCGGCATCGATGTCGAAATTGTCGAGCCCGCGCTGGATCTCGATCGAGCTCATCGACAGGACCTTGATCTGCACGCGCGGATAAGTGTTGCGGAAGGGTGTCGTCAGCAGGCCCAGCGCTGCCAGCGCCGTCGGAATCACGCCGATGCTGAGATGACCGCTCAGCCCCTCCTTCAGCAGCGCCACTTCCTGATGCAGGGCGTCGCGATCGGCGAGGATGCGGTGCGCCCATTCGACGATCCGCTCGCCTTCGGGCGTGAGGCCGCGGAAGCGCTGGCCGCGCTCGACGATGAGAACGCCCAGCTCGGATTCGAGCTCGCGGATCGCCGCGGACAAGGTGGGCTGGGTCACATGGCAGACGGCCGCCGCGCGGCCGAAATGTCGCTCGCGGGCAAGCGTCACGAGATATTCGAGCTGGCGAAGAAGCATGGCCGTTGCGATCCCGTTTCTTCGCCCCGATGCCTGGGCGCGCTAAGCGCCCGGCACGCCCGATGTCGTCGAATATTCGAAATGCAGCACTTCGCCCACATGCACCAGCGGATAGATCGCATGGGCCGCGGCGGCCGCCTCGGCGAAGCCCGAGAGGATCAGTTTCAGCTTGCCCGGATAATGCGCGATGTCGCCGATCGCGAAGATGCCCGGCCGGCTGGTGGCGCAGGTCGAGGGATCGACCAGGATATGGTTGTGGTCGAGATTGAGGCCCCATTGCGCGATCGGCCCCAGATTCATCGAGAGACCGAAGAAGGGCAGCAGCACATCTGCCGGCAGGCTGCGCTTCTGGCCGTCGAGCGTGGCGACGACAACGGCGCTGATCTGGCCGTCGCTGCCTTCGAGCCCCGAGAGCTGATAGGGCACCACCATCTCGACCTTGCCGGTCTTCACCAGGGCTTCCATGCGCGCGACACTTTCGGGGGCCGCGCGGAATTTCGGCCGGCGATGGATCACATAGACATGCGCCGCGAGGTCCGCCAGCGAGAGCACCCAGTCCAGCGCCGAATCGCCGCCACCGGCGATGACGATGCGCTTGCCGCGATAATCTTCGCGCCGTTTCACCAGATAATGGACGCTTTTGCCCTCATAGGCCTCGATGCCGTCGAGCGGGGGGCGGTTGGGCCCGAAGGCGCCCACGCCGGCCGCGACGATGACCGCGCGCGCATCGACCGTGACGCCGCCCGCATTCGACACCAGGAAGCGATCGCCATGGGGTTCGACCCGCGTCACCGCATGGCCGAAGTGATAGACCGGCTTGAAGGGTGCCGCCTGGGCCTCGAGCTGGCGCACCAGCTCGGCCGCGTCGATCCGCGGGTGGCCCGGAATGTCGTAGATCGGCTTTTCCGGATAGAGCGCGCTGCATTGGCCGCCCGCCATGTCGAGCGCGTCCAGCACATGCGCCTTCATCTTCAGCATCCCGCATTCGAACACGGCGAAGAGCCCCACAGGGCCGGCGCCAATGATGGCGACGTCGGTCTGATGCGTGGCGCTGGCGGTCATGGACAGATACTCCGGCAGTGAAACAGGTGGCGGGCCGAGGGCCGGGAGGCGCTCGCCCGGGAACATGAAGGCCGAATTCGCCCATGGCAAGCATGCCGGGAGCGACCCGAAAACGCGGGATTCGCTCAGGATTTGGCCGTAAGAACCCTTGCCACGATGGGGTTTTGACGCATTTTCGCGGCCGATTCGCCGCCGAAAGGGCCCTCGAATGGGTCGAATCGAAATGGTTTGGAAGCGTTTCCGACGCAAAAAGGGGCTGTTTGAGTGCTTCCTGAGCGGCGGTTGCGCCGTTCCGGGCCCCTCGCTACAACCCATCCGGCATGACCGATTCCGCCGCCTCATCCCCTGTCCGGTCCCTGTTTCTGCCCGACGAAGCCGCGACCGAGCGGCTGGGGGCCAGCCTCGCCGCCGCCCTGGCGCCGCGCGATCTGGTGGCCCTGTCGGGCGAACTCGGGGCCGGCAAGACCTGCCTCGCCCGGGCGGTGATCGCGAGCCTCATGGGCGGTCCGGAAGAGGTCCCGAGCCCGACCTTCACCCTGGTCCAGACTTATGAGACCCCCAAGGGCCCGCTCTGGCATTTCGATCTCTATCGGCTCTCGGCGCCCGACGAGGTGTGGGAGCTGGGCTTCGAGGAGGCGTTGTCCGAGGGCATGTCGCTGATCGAGTGGCCCGAGCGGCTGGGCCGGCTGTTGCCGCCGATGCGGCTCGATCTCACGCTGCGCTTTGCCGATCGCCCCGGCGCCCGCCATGCCGATTTCGTCGGCCATGGGAGTTGGGCCGCGCGCATCGACCGTCTCGCGGCATGACGGAGCCGTCCGCGCAGGCCATGACGACATCCCTCAAGCTTCACGAACAGCCCGAGCGCGTCGCGAGCCGCGACGCGTTCCTGAAGCGGGCCGGCTGGGGCAGCGCCGAGCGACGGTTGCTCGCGGGCGACGCCTCCTTCCGGCGCTATGACCGATTGACCCTGGGCGGCCGCACGGCGGTGCTGATGGACGCGCCGCCGCCGCACGAAGATGTGCGGCCCTTCGTGGCGGTGCGGAAGATCCTGGGCGGCCTCGGCCTGTCGGCGCCCGAGCTCTATGCCGCCGACGAGGCGCAGGGCTTCCTGCTGCTCGAGGATCTGGGCGACGACACCTATACGCGCCTGCTGCAGCGCGGCACCGACGAGCCGATGCTCTATCGCCTCGCCGTCGATGTGCTGATCGAGCTGGCGAAACATATCCAGCCGAAGGATCTGCAGTCGCTGCCGGCGCTCGACGATGCGCGCGCCCTCGACGAGGTCTCGCGCCTGACCGAATGGTGGTGGCCGACCGTGATGGGCGCGCCGATCCCGGAGACGGTGCTGGGCGACTATCGCGAGGCCTGGCGGCAGGTGCTGCCGCGCGGCCGGCGGGCGCCGGAATCGATCGGCCTGTTCGACTATCACGTCGACAATCTGCTCTGGCTGCCCAAGCGCAAGGGCGTGGCCGCCTGCGGTCTGCTGGATTTCCAGGATGCCGTGCGCGTGCCGATGGGATTCGACCTGATGTCGCTGCTGCAGGATGCGCGGCGCGATCTCAAGCCGGGGCTCGAGCCCGAGCTTTACGACCGCTTCGTCGCCGGATTGCCGGGGCTCGATCGCGCTTCCTTCGCCGATGCCTTCGCGGTGTTCGGCGCCGAGCGCCATTCGCGCATCATCGGCACCTTCGTCCGGCTTTGGAAACGCGACGGCAAGCCCGCCTATCTGGTGCATCTGCCGCGGGTCTGGCGTCAGCTCGAAAGCGCGCTCGCGGCGCCCGCCATGGCGCCGCTCAAGACCTGGTTCGACATTCATGTGCCGCGCGCCAAGCGCGGCGCGATCACCATGTGAGTTCCTGGAACAGCCCTGATGTCATTTCCCGATACCGCGATGGTTCTGGCGGCCGGCTTCGGCAAGCGCCTGCGGCCCTTGACCCAAGAAACGCCGAAGCCGCTGGTGAAGGTCGCGAACCGCGCGCTGATCGACTGGGTGCTGGACAGGCTGGTCGAAGGCGGCGTCAGGCGCGCCGTCGTCAACACGCACTGGCTGGGCGAGCGCATCGTCGAGCATCTCTCCCATCGCAGCGCGCCCGAGATCGTCTATTCGCACGAGGAGGAGATCCTCGAAACCGGCGGCGGCATCAAGAAGGCGCTGCCTTTGCTGGGGACGGGGCGCTTCTTCGCGGTCAATGCCAAGATCCTCTGGCTCGACGGCAAGACCAACGCGCTGCATCGGCTGGCCGCCGCCTGGGACGATGCGCGGATGGACGCACTCCTGCTGCTGCAGCCGACGGCCACGGCCGTCGGTTATGACGGCCAGGGCGATTTCGCCCTCGATCCGCAAGGCGTCATCCGGCGGCGGCGCGAATGGGAGGTCAGCCCCTTTCTCTATTCCGGCATCCAGCTCCTGCATCCGCGCCTGTTCGACAACTCGCCGGACGGATTCTTCTCGCTCAATCTCCTCTATGACCGGGCGATCGAGGCAGGGCGGCTTTATGGGCTGCGCCATGACGGCGAGTGGTATCATGTGAGCACGCCGCGGCAATTGACCGAGGTGGAGGAGCGCCTGGCCGAGGTGGGGTTCAGGCGCTGATAAAAGAGGGAACGCGATGATGCGAGAAACTCCACGCCCCCTCCCCTTGCGGGAGGGGGTAGGGGGAGGGGCGCTTCAAGTAAGAATGAGGACGTCGACTGCCGATCTCGACTGAAACCTGGTAGCAGAGCGTCGCGATCACATGCATTTGGGGCCGCCGACACGGAACCTTATCCGCAATGAGAGGTGGCGCGCGAGTTCTTCACGGATTCGCGAGAACCCCTCCCCCTACCCCCTCCCGCAAGGGGAGGGGGCGTGGAGTTTCTCGTGATGACGAGCCCTCACCTCCCGCCCGACCGCATCTTCTCGATCCCCGCGGGCGTGCCGTTCCTCGATGCGCTGGCGCGCCGTCTTCTGGCCGAGACTCATGACGATCCGCTGGCGCTCGGGCGCTATCGCGTGCTGCTGCCGACACGCCGGGCCTGCCGCGCGCTGCAGGAGACCTTCCTGCGCTTGCGCGAAGGCCGGCCGCTGCTGCTGCCGCAACTGACACCGCTGGGCGATATCGACGAAGAAGAGCTGGCGCTCGCGGCCGAGGCGGAAGAGCCTGGCGCCGCGCTCGACCTGCCGCCGGCGCTGCCGCCTCTGATGCGCCAACTGATGCTTTCGCGTCTGGTCGCGGGCGCGGCCGAGGCGCGCGGCGAATCGATGTCGGCCGACCGGGCGGCCTCGCTGGCGGAAGAGCTGGCGCGGCTGGTCGACCAGGTCGCGACCGAACGGCTGTCTTTCGAGCGGCTGGCCGAGATCGTGCCGGGCGAGCTGGCGCGGCATTGGCAGCTCACGGTCGAGTTCCTCGAGATCGTCACCAAGGCCTGGCCCAGGATCGAGAAGGCGGCGGGTGCGATCGGGGCGGCCGAGCGGCGCAATCTCCTGCTCGAGCGCCAGGCGCGGCTCTGGCTCAAATCGCCGCCGCAAGATCCGGTGATCGCGGCCGGATCGACGGGCTCGATCCCGGCCACCGCCGATCTGATCGCCGCGGTCGCGCAATTGCCGCAAGGCCGCGTGGTGCTGCCGGGCCTGGCCACCGGCGGCAATGCGGAGTTCTGGCAGAAGGTCGAGGCCGATCCGAGCCATCCCCAGCATGGGCTCCGGCTGTTGCTGCAGCGGCTGGATGTTGCGCCCGCAGCGGTGCTGCCCTGGCCCGACTCGCAGGCCCATCCCACGGTCGCGCGGCGCCAGGCCTTCCTCACCGAGGCGCTGGCCCCCGCCGATCTGACCCATCTCTGGAGCCGCCCCGATCGCGACGCCGCGGCCGACCGGATCGCACTCAAGGGCGAAGGCCATGAGATCGGCCTGACGCGGCTCGATTGCCCGGGCCTGAGCGAGGAGGCGCTCACCATCGCGCTCCTGATGCGCGAGGCGGTCGAGAAAAAAGGGCAGCGCGCGGCGCTGGTGACGCCGGATCGCTCCTTGGCGCGCCGTGTCGCCGCCGAGCTCAAGCGCTGGTCGATCGAGATCGACGATTCCGCCGGTACCGATCTGGGCCAGACGCCGCCCGGCAGCTTCCTGCGGCTGGTGGCAGCATTGCCGCTCGATGGCGTGGCGCCGGTGCCGCTGCTCTCTTTGCTGAAACATCCGCTGGCGGCCGGTGGCGAAGCGACGTCGGCGTTTCGCGCGAAGCTGCGGGCGCTGGAACGCGCGGCCTTGCGCGGGCCGCGGCCGGCGCCGGGTTTCGACGGCCTGCAGGCGGCCCTGGCGCCGTCGATCGAGCGCTATCCCGAGCTGGAGGGGCTGTCCTCCTGGCTCGACGGCATCGCCCGCGCCGCGGCGCCCTATCTCGAGCTTGCGGGTTCGCGCCGCGTGACGCTGGAAGACCTGATCCGCGCCCATCTGACGCTGGCCGAGGCCCTGGCCGCGAACGACGGCGAGACCGGCGCCTCGCGGCTGTGGCGCGGCGATGCCGGCGAAGCGGCGGCGGGCTTCTTCACCGAGTTCCTGGCCGCCTCCCGGGAACATGAGCCGATCGCGGGACCGGAATATCCGGCCCTGCTCGATGCCTTGATGGCGGCGCAGCGCGTGCGGCCCCGCTACGGCCGCCATCCGCGGCTGTTCGTCTGGGGTCCGCTCGAGGCGCGGCTGCAGCAGGTCGATCTGATGATCCTGGGCGGGCTCAACGAGGGCACCTGGCCGGTGACGCCCCCGCCCGATCCCTGGATGAGCCGGCCGATGCGCGAGGCCTTCGGCCTGCCGCCGGCGGAGCGGCGCATCGGCCTCTCGGCCCACGATTTCCAGCAGGCCTGCGGCGCGCCGCGCGTGGTGCTGACGCGCGCGCGCAAGGTGGATGGCACGCCCAGCGTGCCCTCGCGCTGGCTGACGCGCATAGATGCGCTGATGAAGGCCGCGGGGCTCGATCCGGCGCTGCTCCAGGCGCCGCAATGGCTCGCCTGGGCCGCCGCCTGGGATCGTCCCGCAGGTCCGCCGCAACCGGTCGCGCGGCCCTCGCCCCGGCCGCCCGTGGAGGTCCGGCCGCACAAGCTCTCGGTCACCGAGATCGAGACCTGGAAGCGCGATCCTTACGCGATCTATGCGCGCCATATCCTGAAGCTCCGGCCGATGGAACCGATCGACGCGGCGGCGGAAGCCGCCGAGCGCGGCACCATCATCCACCAGGCGCTGGACGCCTTCATCCGCGCCTATCCGGACCGCTTGCCGGCCGATGCCTATGACAGGCTGATGCGCTTCGGGCGCGAGGCCTTCGGCGGCTGGCTCGACCGTCCTGCCGTCTGGGCCTTCTGGTGGCCGCGCTTCGAGCGTATCGCCGGCTGGTTCCTCGAGCAGCGCGCCAAGGAGTTGCCGGCGCTCCTGGAATCGCTCACCGAGCTCCGGGGCAAGATCGAGATCGACGCCGGCGGCTTCGCCTTCACCCTCACCGCCAAGGCCGACCGGATCGACCGCCTGCGCGACGGCAGCACCGCCATCATCGACTACAAGACCGGGGCGCTGCCCTCGGCCAGGATGGTGAAGCAGGGCTATGCGCCGCAATTGCCGCTGGAGGCGGCGATGGCGGCGCTGGGCGGCTTTCCCGATCTGGGCCGGGCGGTCGCGACGCGGCTCGATTACTGGCGTCTTTCCGGCGGCGACCCGCCCGGCCATATCGAGGTCGCCGGCGGCAAGGATGCCGATGCGGTGACCCTGGCCGAGGACGCGCTGGCGGGCCTGATCCGGCTCGTCGTCACCTTCGCGAATGAAGCGACGCCCTACGACTCCGAGCCGCATCCGGCCTATGCGCCGCATTACAGCGATTACGGCCATCTCGCGCGCATCGCCGAATGGTCGGCCGCCGGAGGCGAGGAATGAGCCGCGCCGATACAACCGCACGGGATCCGATCAGGCTCGCCAGCGAGGCGCAGGCGCGGGCCGCCGATCCGCGCCATTCGGCCTGGGTGAGCGCCTCGGCCGGCAGCGGCAAGACCAAGCTCCTGGTCGATCGTCTGCTGCGGCTCCTGCTCGACGGCGTGCCGCCGACCAAAATTCTCTGTTTGACCTATACGCGCGCGGCTGCGGCCGAGATGCGCAACCGCATCGACGCGACGCTCGCGAGCTGGGCCGCCTCGAATCCCGAGACCTTGCGCAAGTCGCTCACCGAGCTGACGCCGCAGGTCGCGACGACCGAGCTGCAGGACAAGGCGAAGCAGCTCTTCGCCAAGCTGCTCGATGCGCCGGGCGGCATGCGGATCGAGACGATCCATGCCTTCTGCCAGTCGCTCCTGGCGCGCTTCCCGGTCGAGGCCGGTATCGCGCCGCATTTCACCGTGCTCGAGGAGCGCGACGCGGAAGCGTTGCGCGCGGCCCTGCGCGAAGAGGTGCTGTCCGATGCGAGGGCGGGGCGCGATCCCGCGCTCGCGCGGGCGCTGGCCGCCGTCACCGAGCGCGTCGGCAGCGAGGCCGAGTTCGACGAGCTCCTGCAGAAGCTGATGATCGAACGCCGCCGGCTGGAGGCCCTGGCCGCCGGGACCGGCGGGCTGGGGGCCGCGGTCAAGCGGCTGCGCCAGCGCCTGCGGCTGAAGCCCGACGACACGATCGAATCGCTCATGACGGCGGCGGTCGCCGAGGGCGCCTTCGATCGTGCCGGCCTGACGCGCGCCGTCGAGGCGCTGAGCCTGGGCGGCAAGACCGACAAGGCTCACGCGCCGATCCTGGCCGAGTGGCTGGCGGGCGACGCGGCGGAGCGGCTGGCGAATTTCGATCTCTATCGCACCGTCTATTTCACAAGCAGCGGCTCGCCGCGTGCAAAACTCATCACCAAGGCGGGCGAGGATGCGCTGCCGGGCGCGGCCGAGGCGCTGACGGCGGAGCAGGACCGGCTGGTGCAGCTGGGCGAGCGGCTCAACGCCGCCGAGATCGCGACCGCGACCGAAGCGTTGCTGACCTTGGGCCGCGCGGTGCTGCTGGGCTATGCGCAGCGCAAGCGCGACATGGCGGCGCTCGATTACGACGATCTCATCGTGCTGACGCGCGATCTGCTGCGCCGCCCCGGCCTGGCGCCCTGGGTTCTCTACAAGCTCGATGGCGGCATCGACCATATCCTGATCGACGAGGCGCAGGACACGAGCCCCGAGCAGTGGGACATCGTCGCCTCCATCGCCGACGAGTTCTTCGCCAATTGGGACACGCGCGCGACACCGCGCACGCTCTTCGCCGTCGGCGATGCCAAGCAGTCGATCTACAGCTTCCAGCGCGCCGATCCGGAAGGTTTCCGGCGCATGCGCGAGCATTTCCGCGCCAAGCTGACCGAAGTGAAGGAGGTGCTGCTCGAGGAGCCCTTGCATGTCTCCTTCCGCTCGGTGCCGACCGTGCTGGAAGCGATCGACACGGTCTTCGCCGATCCGCAGGCCGCGGCCGGCGTCGCCCCGCCAGGCGAGGCGGTCGCGCATATCTCGGCCCGGCCCGGACAAGGCGGAAGGGTCGAGCTCTGGCCGATCGCGGTCGAGATCAAGGGCGAGGAGCCGGAAGCCTGGAGCCTGCCGGCGGTGGTCGACGATGTCGATCTGCCACGCGCGCGTCTGGCCCGGACCCTCGCCGCGCGCATTGCCGAGATGATCGGCCATGACGAGCTGCCCTCGCGCGGACGCAAGGTCCGGCCCGGCGACATCTTGGTGCTGGTCAGGCGCCGCAACGCCTTCGTCGAAGAGCTGGTGCGCGAGCTCAAGGACAAGAATGTCGAGGTCGCCGGTATCGACCGCCTCAAGCTCGACGAGCATATCGCCGTCATGGACCTGATGGCGCTGGGTCACTTCCTGCTGATGCCCGAAGACGATCTCACGCTGGCGACGGTGCTGAAGAGCCCGCTGGTCGGACTCGACGAGGCGGCGCTGTTCGATCTGGCACATGATCGCGGGACGCAGACGCTCTGGCGCAGCCTGACCGAGCGCGCGGGCTTGCGGCCGGATTTCGCCGCGGCCCACGCGCTCCTGGCCGATCTCCTCGCCCATGTCGATTTCCTGCCGCCCTTCGAGCTCTATGCCGAGATCCTCGGTGCGCGGGGCGGGCGCAGGCGCATGCTGGCGCGGCTGGGGCCGGACGCGGCCGATCCCGTCGAGGAGTTCCTGCGCCTCGCGCTCGATCACGGCCGCAGCCATCCGCCCTCGCTCCAAGGCTTCCTCGCCTGGCTCGAGGCGGGCTCGATCGAGGTCAAGCGCGACCTGGACCAGGAGACGAACGAACCCGGGAGCGCAGGCCAGGTGCGGATCATGACGGTGCATGGCGCCAAGGGCCTCGAGGCGCCGATCGTGATTCTGCCCGACACGGCGCAGGTGCCCAAACAGACCGAGCGCATTCTCTGGGCGGGCGAAGGCGACAGCGCCTTGCCGCTCTGGGTGCGGCGCAAGGGCTTCGACGAGGAGCTGGCGACCGCGGCGCGCGCGCAGCGCGACGCGGCGCAGGCGGACGAATATCGCCGGCTGCTCTATGTCGGCCTCACGCGCGCCGCCGACCGGCTCTATCTCTGCGGCTGGGACTCGCGCAAGAGCGGCCAGCCCTTGAGCTGGTACGAGCATCTCGTGGCCACTCTCGCCGACAAGGGCGAGGCGCTGAGCTTCGCGCCGGCCGACGCGCGACCGGAAGGCTGGCAGGGCCCGAGCCGCGCCATCGCCGCCGCCTCGACTGCGGCACCCGACAAGGCGAGGGCGCAAGGGACGGTTGTGCTGGTGCCGCCGCCGCCGCCCGACTCGCTGCGCCAGCCGGCGGGGAGAGAGCCCGAGCCCTGGCGGCCGGTGGCCCCGTCGCGGCCCGCGATCGCCGAGCCGGGCCTCCTTTCGCCGCTGCGCCAGGGCGATGCGCAAGCGACGCGTTTCGGGCGCGGCCTGCTGATCCATCGGCTGCTGCAAAGCCTGCCGGAGATTGCGCCGTCGCGGCGCAAGGCGGCGGCGCAGCAGCTCTTGAAGCGCTCGCTCTATGGGCTGGATCCCGCGGCGCGCGAGGAGCTCCTGGCGCGCGTGCTCGATCTCCTGGCGCGGCCCGATCTGGCGCCGATCTGGTCGCCGAAGGCCCGCGCCGAGCAGCCGATCGCCGGCGAGGTGATCGGCCGGCACGGGAACAGCCTCGCGATCGCCGGCCAGATCGACCGCTTCGCCGTCGATGCGAACGGCGTCTGGATCGTCGATTTCAAGACCAACCGGCCGCCGGCCTCGAGTCTCGACGAGGTGCCGGCCGCCTATCTGCGCCAGATGGCCGCCTACCGCGCGCTGCTGGCCGGCATTTACCCCGGCTTGCCAATCGCTTGCCACCTGCTCTGGACAGAGACCCCGTTGCTGATGCGGTTACCGGACGAACTCCTTGACGCGCATCTGCCATGATCCCGGCGCTGTCCACGCGCGGCTTGACGCTGAACCGGCCGGTTCCTAAGTTTTGCGTCGAGTCTGAAGTCCGGGTGGCTTAATCTTTCCCCATAAGGCCGCCCAACCCGTTAGGGAGTGTTTATGTCGACAACCAAGGTTTCCGACGCGAGCTTCGACAGCGACGTGCTCAAGGCGCCCGGCCCCGTGCTGGTGGATTTCTGGGCGGAGTGGTGCGGTCCCTGCAAGATGATCGCGCCGGCGCTCGAGGAGATCGCGACCAGCATGAACGGTCGCGTCACCATCGCGAAGATCAACATCGACGAGAACCCGAACACGCCGCGCAAATATGGCGTGCGGGGCATTCCGACGCTGATGCTGTTCAAGGACGGCCAGGTGGCCGCCACCAAGATCGGCGCCCTGCCGAAGAACAAGCTCTCCGAGTGGGTCGAATCGGTCATCTGATCGACGCGATCACAAGCCCATCTTTCGAGATACCGGGACCGCTCTCCTGAAAGGAGAGCGGTCTTTTTCATTCTCGCACGGTGCGACGACGTCCCTCTTTTCCTCTCCGTCTGCCTACTGGCGAATTTCGGACCGACTGGTTTGAATTAAGGGCAGCAGGACTCTTTCGTGGATGGACCCATCTCTCCTCGAGGGAGAGAGGATTCAGGCGGCGAGCCTGAGCCTGAGGAGAGGCTGCTGACGAGACCGTCGGAAATTATGCGTTCATTCACATAATCAATATTTATCGGATTTAACACATAATATGATTTTATGCGCTGATTCCGATATTGTTATTTTATCGGAATCAGACCATAATATTTCAATGATAGAGGAACACCTCGGTCGCAACCCAAAGCAGATCGGAAACATCATCCGCAACGCTCGCAGGCAACGCGGATGGAGTCAGATGCTGCTTGCCGAGAAGACCGGCCTGCGCCAGGAAACCATTTCCCTGATCGAGACGGGTAACCCGGCCACCAAACTCGATACCATCCTTTCGGTGCTGGCGGCACTCGATCTGGAACTCCGGATCGCGCCTCGATCCAAGGGGCAACCCGTCGCGATCGAGGAGCTGTTCTGATGCCGCGCCGCAAGCGGCATGCGCCGCTGCGCGTCTATCTGAACAACCGCCTCGTCGGGCACCTGCTCAAGGAGCCCAGCGGCGCGGTCAGCTTCCGGTACGATGAAAGCTGGCTGAGCCGGCGGAGCGCCATTCCGGTGTCCCTTTCGCTGCCGTTTCGCGAGGACGCCTATCGCGGCGCGCCGGTTTCGGCGGTGTTCGAGAACCTGCTTCCCGATTCCGAGGCGCTGCGCCGCCGTGTCGCCGAACAAGTCGGTGCCGAAGGCAGCGATGCCTACAGCCTGCTCGCTGCGATCGGGCGCGACTGTGTCGGTGCGCTCCAATTCATTGCGGGCGACGATGATGTGGTCGATTCCACTCCCATGATCGAAGGCGAGCCTGTCGACGCTGGCGCCGTCGAAAAGCTGCTGCGCAATCTTGCGCAGGCCCCGCTTGGCCTCTCGCGGGACAAGGATTTCCGCATCTCGATCGCAGGGGCACAGGAAAAGACCGCCCTGCTGTGGGATGGCAAACGCTGGCGCAAGCCGCTCGGCACGACCCCGACGACGCATATTCTGAAACCCCAGATCGGCGAGCTGCCGAACGGAATCGACCTGTCGAACAGCGTCGAAAACGAATTCTATTGTCTCAAATTGCTTGCGGCTTTCGGCTTGCCTGTCAACAGCGCGACGATCGAGACCTTCGGCAAGACCAAGGCGCTCGTGATCGAGCGTTTCGACCGGCGTTGGACGCGCGACGGGCGCCTGCTGCGCTTGCCACAGGAGGATTGCTGTCAGGCGCTCTCGGTGCCGCCCAGCCGGAAATATCAGAGCGATGGCGGGCCGGGACTCGTCGACATCATCGACCTGCTCAAGGGCAGCGACACGCCCGACGAAGACCGCAAGACCGTATTCAAGGCGCAAATCCTGTTCTGGCTGATCGGCGCCACGGACGGGCATGCCAAGAATTTCAGCATCTTCCTCGGGCCGGGCGGCAGCTACAGCCTGACGCCGCTCTACGACGCGCTCACGGCGCAACCGAGCCTGGATGTACGGCAGATCGAGCGCAAGCAGATGAAGCTGGCGATGGCCGTGGGCGAGACGAATCACTACCGGATCGACGGCATCCACGGGCGGCATTTCATGCAAACGGCGCAAGCCGCCGGCCTGCCCAGGGCGATTGCCTCGGCCGCGATCGAGGAGGTCGTCGCCGCTGCCGATGGCGCCTTGGAACGGGTGCAAGAAGAACTGCCGGCCCGGTTCCCCGCATTCATCCACGATTCCGTGAGGAGGGCCGTATCCGAGCGCGTCCGTGGATTGGCTTCGCTGACATGACGGCGGCAAGATTGCGACGATCCGAGCACAAGGAAATCCATTTCATCCCGTCCACCCGCTCCCTTTTCTGATCGGCCAGTCATGAAAGGGAGCGGGTCGCTGCGGCCAATTGTCCGTCCACACCGATTCCATGACGTGGCTTCGCGCTTCGTACCCCTAGGATCGAAATCCGATCCGACGAGGCTGGCATTTTGCCAGGCGGGTTCGCGGTCGCATCAGGCGCTGGCCTGACAGGGAGAGTGACGATGTCGGCGGGTCGCAATTTTCTGTTCATTCCCGGTCCCACCAATATGCCCGAGACGGTTCGCCGTGCGATGGGCGGTGCCCAGGAAGATCAGCGAGCTCCCGACGTCCCGGATTTCACCCTGCCGCTCTTCGCCGATCTGAAGAAGGTGTTCCAGATGAAGACCGGCCATGTGCTGGTGTTCGCCGGGACCGGCACCGGCGGCTGGGAGGCGGCCATCACCAACACGCTCTCGCCCGGCGACGGCGTGCTGGCCTCGCGCTTCGGGCTCTTCAGCCAGCTCTGGGCCGAGCTCTGCCAGCGCCACGGCCTTGCGGTCGACGCGATCGATGTCGAGTGGGGCGAGGGCGTGCCGGTAGCGGCTTATGCCGAGCGGCTCAAGGCCGACCGCGCCCACAAGATCAAGGCGGTGCTGGTGACGCATAACGAGACGGCGACCGGCGTCGCCTCCGACGTCGCCGCGGTGCGCCGGGCGCTCGACGAGGCGAAACATCCAGCCCTCCTTTTCGTGGATGGCGTCTCCTCGATCGCCTCGATCGATTTCCGCATGGAGGAATGGGGCGTCGATATCGCCGTCGCCGGCTCGCAGAAGGGCTTCATGATGCCGACCGGCCTCGCCATCGTCGCGGTCAGCGAGAAGGCGCTGGCCGCCATGGCCACGGCCAAGCTGCCGCGCAGCTATTTCTCCTTCGACGACATGCTGCGCATGAACAAGAACGGCTATTTTCCCTACACGCCGCCGATGACGATGCTGCGCGGCTTGCGGGCCTCGGTCGATCTGCTGCTGGGCGAGGGGCTGCCCAACGTGTTCGCGCGCCACCATCGCATGGCCGAGGCCGTGCGCCGTGCCGTGGGCGCCTGGGGCCTGTCCTTGGTCGCCAAGGCGCCGCAATGGCATTCCGACACGGTCAGCACGATCTGGACGCCGCCGGGCGTCGACGGCGCCGAGCTCGTGCGCCATGCCTATCGCCGCTACAACCTCTCGCTCGGCGTCGGGCTGGCGCGGCTCGCGGGCAAGGTCTTCCGCATCGGCCATCTGGGCGAGCTCAACGAGCTGATGGTGCTGGCGGCCTTGTCGGGTGCCGAGATGACGATGCGCGACCTGGGGGCCACCCTGGCGCCGGGCTCCGGCGTCGCGGCGGCCGAGGAACATTTCCGCGCCACGGCGCCCAAGACGAACTGATCAGCTGTTGAGGCCGAAGGCGGCGGGGTAGGTGACCTTGCCGTTCTCGCCCTGGAGCGCGCCCGGCTCCAGCTCCAGCGCCATGAAGGCCTCGCCCGAGAAGGGGCCGGCGAGGTGGCGCGCCATCTCGGCGGAGAAACCGAAGCGCGGATAGAAGTGGGGATGGCCCAGCACGATCACGGCGGTGGCGCCGAGAGCCGGCAATTGCTTCAGCCCCTCGCGCACCAGTTGCGATCCGATGCCCCGGCGCTGGCGGTCGGGATGCACGGCCATCGGTGCCAGCGCCACGGCCGCCACCTCGCGGCTGTCGATCCGGGTCGGGAGCCAGCTGAAGAGGATATGGCCGACGATCCGGCCCTTTTCCTCGGCCACCAGCGAGAGCGCGATCAGCTTCGCCTGGCGCAACCGGGCGACGATCTGCCATTCGCCAGGGCCGCCGAAGGCCAGGCGGTTGAGCGCATTGATGGCAGCGATGTCGCTTGCGGCTTCGCGGCGGATCCGGATCGCGGGGGTCCGCTCAACCATTCTTCGCCAGGACTTCACCGGCGAGATAGAGCGAACCGCAGATGAGAAGCCGTGCCGCCGTCGGGTCGGCGGCGACGATCGCGCGCGCCGCTTCATCGGCCGAGGAGGCGCCGCGAACCTGCGCGGCACCGGCGCGCCTGGCGGCCTCGACCAGCGCCTCGACATCGAGCGCCTGGTGATTGCCGCCGACCGCGACCGCGGTCACGTCCTGGATATGGGGCAGCAGCGGCTTGAGGAATCCGACCGGATCGTGTGTCGAGAGCATGCCGAAGACGAGGCGGATCGGCAGATCGGGACGCTCCCGCCGCCAGCCCGCGGCATGAAGGCCCAGCGCCTGTCCGCCGGATTCATTGTGGCCGCCATCGAGCCAGGCTTCCCAGCCGGGCGGCAGCGCCTCGACCACGGGTCCGCGCCGCAACCGCTGCAGCCGCGCCGGCCATTCGACGCTGCGCAAGCCCTTGGCGATGGCGTTCTCGGAAATCGAGAAGCCGTCGAGCAGCGGCAGGGTCGCCAGCGCCAGTCCCGCATTCTCGATCTGATGCAGGCCCGGGAGCGCGGGCAGCGGCCAGCTTGTCTCGCCGCGCTTGTCGCGGAAAAGGAGCGCATCGCCCTCGCGCCGGGCGTTCCATTCCTGGCCGAACCGGTGGAGCGGGGCGCCGAGCTCGGCGCCGCGCGCCTCGAACACGGCCTCCGCCTCGGCCGGCTGCGGCCCGATCGCGACCGGGCGCCCCCGTTTCATGATGCCGGCCTTGTTCGCCGCGATCTCGGCCAGCGTATGGCCCAGATGCTGCATATGGTCCATCGAGATCGGCGTCAGGCAGCAGGCGAGCGGATGCTCGATCACGTTGGTCGCGTCGTGAGTGCCGCCCAACCCGACTTCGAGCAGGAGAATGTCGGCCTTGTGCCGGGTGAAGGCGAGGAAGGCCGCCACGGTCGTGACCTCGAAGAAGGTGATCTGCTGATCGCCATTGGCACGCTCGCATTCCTCGAGCAGCGCCAGCAGCTCGGGCTCCTCGATCAATCTGCCGGCGAGGCGGATGCGCTCATGGAACCGCACCAGATGCGGCGAGGTGTAGGCGTGGACGCGATAGCCCGCAGCCTCGAGGATCGCGCGCAGGTAAGCGACGGTCGAGCCCTTGCCGTTGGTCCCGGCCACATGCACCACCGGCGGCAGGCGCCGCTCCGGATTGCCGACGCGATCGAGCAGGCGCTGCACGCGATCGAGTACCAGGTCGATCAGCTTGGGGTGCAGCTTCGTCAGCCGCTCCAGCACGAGATCGCTGCCGAGGGGGGCGGTCATGGGCGGCGAGGCTGTGCGTTTTTGTCCCCTCCCCCTTTATGGGGGAGGGCTAGGGAGGGGGAAGACACGGCGTCGATTGAACGACCGAGCAGCCCCCTCCCCAACCCTCCCCCGCAAGCGGGGGAGGGGACAATATTGATACCGGAAAGGTCCATGGACGATGCCGCGGCGTTCAAATCGCGCCGTAGGGGACCGGGCTCGTGTTCTGGAGGCGGCGCTGGCCCAGGAGGCGCAGGATGCGGATGAGCGTGTCGCGCAGCTCGATGCGCGGTGACACCAGATCGACCATCCCGTGATCGAGCAGATATTCGGCGCGCTGGAATCCCTCGGGCAGCTTCTCGCGGATCGTTTCCTCGATCACGCGGGCACCGGCGAAGCCGATGACGGCGCCCGGCTCGGCGATCTGGATGTCGCCCAGCATGGCGAAGGAGGCGCTGACGCCGCCCGTGGTGGGATCGGTCAGCAGCACGATGTAGGGCAGGCCCGCCTCCTTGACCTCGTCGACGGCGATGATGCTGCGCGGCATCTGCATCAGCGAGATGATGCCTTCCTGCATGCGCGCGCCGCCCGAGGCCGGGATCACGATCAGGGGCGCGCGCTTCTCGACCGCGAGCCGCGCGGCCGCGATCAGCCCGTCGCCCACGGCCTTGCCCATCGAGCCCGCCATGAACTCGAAATTGAAGACGGCGATCACGGTCGCCAGGCCGCCCATGCTGCCATGGGCCACCACGATCGCATCCTGCTCGGCGGTCTTGGTCTGGGTGTCCTTCAGGCGATCGGCATAGCGCTTGCGGTCGCGGAATTTGAGCGGGTCGGTCTCCCCCTTGGGCAGGTCGATGCGGTCGAACTTGCCTTCGTCGAACAGGAGCTCGAGCCGGCGGCGCCAGGAGAGGCGCAGATGATGGCCGCAATGGGTGCAGACGCGCAAATTCGCTTCGAGATCGCGATGGAAGATCATCTGCGAGCAGGCCGGGCATTTTTCCCAGAGATTGTCCGGCACGTCGGTCTTGCGGACCAGCGCCTGGATCTTGGGACGCACGAAATTGGTGAGCCAGCTCATGGATGACCTCGCAAAAGGGTCGCCCCCATTCTCAACGCTTGCGGGCCGCGCCGCGCACGCCTTGCGCGAGCTCCGCCACGAAGCCCAGCAGGTCCTTGACCAGACCGGGCTTGGCCTTGCCCTGGCCGTCGAGGCCCGCGACGATCTTCTCGACGATGGCGGAGCCGACCACGGCCGCGTCCGCGATGCCGGCGACGGTCGCCGCCTGCTCCGGCGTGCGGATGCCGAAGCCGACGCCGACCGGCAGATCGGTATGGCGTTTCAGGCGCCCGACCGCGGCTGCGATATCGGAATCGGCCGCCGAGCGCGTGCCGGTGATGCCCATGATCGAGACGTAATAGACGAAGCCGCTGGTGTTCGCGAGCACGGCCGGCAAACGCTCATCGTCCGTCGTCGGCGTGGCGAGGCGGATGAAATTGACCCCCGCGGCGAGTGCCGGGATGCAGAGCTCCTGATCTTCTTCTGGCGGCAGATCGACGACGATGAGCCCGTCGACGCCGGCCTTCTTCGCATCGGCGAGGAAGCGATCGACGCCGTAGCGATAGATCGGGTTGTAATAGCCCATCAGCACGATGGGCGTGTCCTTGTCGCCCGCGCGGAAGGCGGTCACCAGGGCCAGGGTTTTCTTCAAGGTCATCCCGGCCTTGAGCGCGCGCAAGGAGGAGGCCTGGATCGCGGGGCCGTCGGCCATCGGATCGCTGAAGGGCATGCCGATCTCGATCAGATCGGCGCCGGCCTCGGGCAGGCCTTTGACGATGGCGAGCGCGGTCTCATAGTCGGGATCGCCGGCCGTCACGAAGGTGACGAGGCCGCCGCGGCCCTGGGCCTTGAGCGCCTCGAAACGACGGCGGATGCGGCCGGAATCGGCGCCGCGAAGGGCGGCGGCCGCGGGCTTGGCGCCGGCGGTCACGGCGGCGCTCACAGCGTCACCCCCAGCGCGTCGGCGACGGTGAAGATATCCTTGTCGCCGCGCCCGCACATATTCATGACCAGCAGATGGTCCTTCGGCAGGGTCGGCGCGATGCGCGTGACATGGGCCAGCGCATGGGCCGGTTCCAGCGCCGGGATGATGCCTTCGGTCCGGGCGCAGAGCTGGAAGGCGTCGAGCGCCTCCCGGTCGGTGGCCGACACATAGTTCACCCGGCCGGTATCGTGCAGCCAGGCATGTTCCGGGCCGATGCCCGGATAATCGAGGCCGGCCGAGATCGAGTGGGCGTCGATGATCTGCCCGTCCTCGGTCTGCAGCAGATAGGTACGGTTGCCATGGAGCACGCCAGGCTCGCCGCCATTGAGCGAGGCCGCATGCTTGCCGGTCTCGATACCGAGGCCGGCGGCCTCGACGCCGTCCATCTTCACGGTCGGATCGTCGAGGAAGGGATGGAACAGCCCCATCGCGTTGGAGCCGCCGCCGATGCAGGCGACCAGTGTATCGGGAAGACGGCCTTCCGCCTTCTGCATCTGCTCGCGCACCTCGCGGCCGATGATCGACTGGAAGTCGCGCACCATCGCCGGATAGGGATGCGGGCCCGCCACCGTGCCGATGATGTAGAAGGTGTTCTCGACATTGGCGACCCAGTCGCGCAGGGCGTCGTTCATCGCGTCCTTCAAGGTCGCGGTGCCGCTCTTGACCGGCTTCACTTCCGCGCCCAGGAGGCGCATGCGGAACACGTTGGGCTTCTGCCGCGCGATGTCGGTCTCGCCCATATAGACGGTGCAGGGGAGATTGAAGAGGGCCGCCACCGTCGCCGTCGCCACGCCATGCTGGCCCGCACCGGTCTCGGCGATGATGCGGGTCTTGCCCATGCGCTTGGCCAGCAGGATCTGGCCCATGCAGTTGTTGATCTTGTGCGCGCCGGTGTGGTTGAGCTCGTCGCGCTTGAAATAGATCTTGGCGCCGCCGAAATGGCGCGTCAGCCGCTCGGCGAAATAGAGCGGGCTCGGCCGGCCGACATAATGCTCGAGGTAATAGGCGAGCTCGGCCGCGAAGCTCGGATCGCGCTTGGCCGCCTCATAGGCCTTCTCCAGCGCCAGGATGAGCGGCATCAGGGTCTCGGCGACGAAACGGCCGCCATAGATGCCGAAATGGCCATGCTCGTCGGGGCCGGCGCGATAGGTGTTGAGACTGGTCAAAGCGGTCCTTGCGGGTTCGGGCGGAACGGCTTGTTCCTAAATCAGGAACAAGCGCGGCAATGAACCACAAGCGGGCCCCGGGGTCAAAACAATGGCACGGTGTGGGTTGTGTGGGAAAAAGATATGGGAGATCAGCAGGATGGGAGACCGAGCGGCCCCCTCCCTGACCCTCCCCCGCGAAGCGGGGGAGGGGACAATAAGTATGCTGCCCGGCGCTCCTAATTCTTGTTCCCTCCCCTGAAGGGGGAGGGTCAGGGAGGGGGATGACGCGGTCTCGACGCCTCAGAGCGTCTTGGCCAGATCGAGCAGCGCCCTGATCTTGGCCGGGTTCTTGAGGCCGGGGCGGTCCTCGACGCCGGAGGCGAGGTCGACGCGCCGGGCGCCGGAGATCGCGACCGCCTCGGCGAGGTTGTCGGGCGTGAGGCCGCCGGAGAGCATCCAGGGCTTGGACCAGTCACGGCCCTGCAGCAGCCGCCAGTCGAACGAGATGGCATTGCCGCCCGGCAAGGCATCCTTCATCGAAGGCGGCGGCTTGGCGTCGAACAGCAGCCGGTCGGCGACCGCCAGATAGGCATCGGCGACCGCAAGGTCCTCGGCGCGCGCCACCGGGATCGCCTTCATCACCGGCTTGCGGAACCGCGCGCGGATCGCGGCGACGCGCGTCGGGTCCTCGGAGCCATGGAGCTGCAGCATGTCGAGCGGCACCGCGGCCAGGAGGGTCGCGATCGCCTCGTTGTCGAGGTCGACGATGAGACCGACGCGCTTCACCGTCGCCGGCACGGTGCGGGCGAGAGCCGCCGCCGCGTCATGCGTCAGGAAGCGCGGGCTCCTGCGATAGAAGTTGAATCCGATCAGCCCGGCGCCGCCCTCGACCGCCGCCGCCAGCGACTCCGCACTGTTGATGCCGCAAATCTTGACCTCGATCGCCATGATGCTCCTCGGGCGCGAACGCGAAATTTGTTTTCAGACGGTCAACGATCCGCGCGGTCGGCCATTGAGGATGGCCTGGAAGGCGAATGCGAAAATGCCGGTCGAGACCGCTATGAACAGGTAATTCAAAACCAGAAAGATGAACTGGCTGGCATAGGGGGCGGCTGCGAACAGCCCGAGATGATCGATCACGATCCCGAACAAGACCAGCAGCAGCAGATAAGGCAGCGTCACCAGAATCTGGGTGGCGAGGAGCCGCGCCGCAAGCCGCCCGCGCAGGCCCAAGGCCTCGCGCAACCCGAACGGATGATCGAGGGCCGCGGCTGGCAGCAGCAGCGTGAGGCGCACCATCACGAACAGATAGATCACCACCAGGATCAGGGCGGCGATGCCGGTGATGGCAGACTGCCCGAAGATCGCCAGCACGAAGAAGATGGCCAGCATGCTGGCGAACGCCGGAACGAGCGCGATCGCCGCGGCCCGCAGCAGATAGCGGGTCTCGCGAAGGCCCCATTGAAATCCAAATCCGGCGACGGCCCCGGGCCCCAGCAGCAGGGTTCGGGTCCAGTTGATGCCGAAGAGCGTGCTGAAGACGAGATAGGCCAGATAGGTCAGGAACGCCGCCAGCAGGGTCCGGGCGGTGGGCGGCGTCGCCCCGGTCGGATCGATGTCGATCGTCAATCCGCACCAGAAGAGCAGCAGCTCGGCGATGAACATGCCGATCGCCGGCAGGATCGCGAGGCGCAGGAACAGATTGGTGTCGCGCAGCCCGAGGACGCTGTCGCGAATCAACAGCGCCGGATTCAGATCGGGTCCATCGCGGCGGTTTGGACTGTTGCCCAGGGGGCCCTGGGTCACGCCCCGGCTCCCTTGTCGAAGCCCTTGGCGATCTCCTGCGCGATCGAGCGCGCGGCCGCGCGCGGATCGGGCGCGCCGGTGATGGGCCGCCCGACCACGAGATAATCGGCGCCCTGCCGGATCGCATCCGCCGGTCCCATGATCCGCTTCTGATCCTGCGCCGCCGACCAGGTCGGACGGATGCCCGGCACCACGAGCTTGAAGTCGGGGCCGCATTCGGCGCGCAAGCTTGCGACCTCGCGCGCCGAGCAGACCACGCCGTCGAGGCCGGATTTCTGCGCCAGCACCGCCAGGCGTTTGACCTGGTCCGCGGTCGAGCCATGCTGGCCCACCGCCGAGAGATCGTCGTCGCTCAGGCTCGTGAGCACGGTCACGGCCAGCAGGATCGGCTTGGGCTTGCGCGCTTTGGCCGCCCCTTCGGCCGCGGCCGCCGCGGCGGCCTCCATCATGGCGCGTCCGCCCGAGGCATGGACATTGAGCATGAAGGGACCCAGCGCCGATGCCGCGCGCACCGCGCCCGCGACCGTGTTCGGAATGTCATGGAATTTCAGGTCGAGGAACAGCTTCGCCCCCGCCGCCAGAATCTTGGCGACGCCTTGGGGCCCATGGGCCGAGAAGAATTCGAGCCCGAGCTTGAGGCCGCCGCAGGATCCCGCCAGCGAACGGGCCAGCCTGACGGCGCCGTCGAGCTCCGCGGTATCGATCGCGACCAGAAGACGATCCTGCGACATCATCAATCCTCGTTCTTCAATCAGGGTCCCGCTTTTACCCCGCGCGGGGTGGCGCTGTCATGACTGCGCGGCAGGGAAAGGTCGGCGCGGAGCGGATGGCAGCCCGGCATCCCGGGCGTAGCGCCCCGTCAGGGCGACGGGAGAGGCGGTCGCGGGCTCTGCGTGACCAGCGCCGTGCCCGGCGTGCCGGCCGGGGGCGGGGAGCCATGGCGCTTCTTCAAATCCACGATCTCGGCCGCCTGGCGGCGAGTCTCCTGCCGCAGCCGCCGGGCCTGGCGGCGGATGCGCCCCCCGGCGAGCCAAGCGATCAGGCCGCCCAGAATGAAGCCCAGCAGCAGGCTCGCCAGCACCACCAGATAGATCGGAAGATCGATGGTGGAATCGAACGGCCAGAAGGTCAGCCCGACCGGACCCCGGTTCGACAGGGCGAAGACCAGGATCACCAGCGTGACCGGCAGGGTGATGATAAAAGAAAGTCGTTTCACGGTGTTATCGCCAATCCGTGGCGCCGCCATCGCGGCTTTCGGGAGATCGTCCCGGAAATCCCGCTCAGGATCAGGCCCGCATCATGCGCCGGCGACATCCGAGGTCCGGTGCTCCGGCTCAGATCACTCGCCCTTGCCGTTGAGCCGTTCGCGCAACTGCTTGCCGGTCTTGAAGAAAGGAATGACCTTGCGCGCCACCGACACGGTATCGCCCGTGCGCGGATTGCGGCCGACCCGGGCTTCGCGCTGCTTGACCGAGAAGGCCCCGAAGCCGCGCAATTCCACACGATCGCCGCGCGACAACGCGGTCGTAATCTCTTCGAAGATGGCACCCACGATGCGCTCGACATCGCGGTGATAAAGATGCGGGTTCATCTGCCCGATCTTCAGGATCAATTCCGATTTGGTCATGGCCTTATGCTTCCCCTGGCATTGGCCTCGCGTCCGACCCGCCCCTGCGAGATTTGGCCCACCGTCGGGGGACAAATCGAGCGTGCCAAAACTGGGCGACGCCCGTCAAGGCTAAGTCGCTTGGATTTCTTCTATTTTTCGTACTTTTGTCGATTTCGGGGAAATTGGCGCGGCCGGCCGGATCGTCGACCCGCCGCGGCCCTCGGGGTAAACCCGCAGGCCAGACGGGCCCTTGTCCCAGTACAATGCGGGGTCCGGGCCCCCCGCCGGGGCGTCGGACCCCCTCCGGGGCCCCCTCGGGCATGAAAAAGGCCCGGATTCCCGCCAGATGGCGCGAATCCGGGCCCTTAAATGGCAACCCGGCCCGGCTTCAGCCCCTTTGATCGGGGTCTGAAGCCGCAAATCCTGGGTTATTCGTCCTTTTTGGTCTTCCGGGTCCGCTCGGCATTGGCCTTCGAGATCGCGGCACCCAGGATGTCGCCCAGCGACGCGCCGGAATCCGAGGAACCGAACTCGGCGAGCGCCTGCTTGTCCTCTTCCACTTCCCGCGCCTTGATCGAGAGCGAGATCTTGCGGCTCTTGAGGTCGACCGAGGTGACCTTGGCGTCGACCTTCTCGCCGACGGCGAAACGATCGGCGCGCTGCTCGCTGCGCTCGCGCGCCAGGTCCGACTTGCGGATGAAGGCCGTGAGGCCGTCGCCCACCGAGACCTCGAGGCCGTTTTCCTGGACCGCGGTGACGGTGCAGGTGACGACGTCGCCCTTGTTGATGCTGGAAGCGGCGGTCGCGAAGTTATCCGAGCCCAGCTGCTTGATGCCGAGCGAGATGCGCTCCTTCTCGACGTCCACGTCCAGCAGCTTCACCTTCACCATGTCGCCCTTCTTGAAGGCCTTGATGGCCTCTTCGCCGGGCTGGTTCCAGTCGAGGTCGGAGAGATGCACCATGCCGTCGATATCGCCCGGCAGGCCGACGAACAGACCGAACTCGGTGATGTTCTTCACCTCGCCTTCGAGCTCCGAGCCGACCGGATGCTTGTCGAGGAAGGTCGACCACGGATTCTCGAGGCACTGCTTCAGGCCGAGGCTGATGCGGCGCTTCTGCGGATCGACATCGAGCACCATCACTTCGACTTCCTGCGAGGTCGAGAGGATCTTGCCCGGATGCACGTTCTTCTTGGTCCAGCTCATCTCGGAGACATGGACCAGGCCTTCGATGCCGGGCTCGAGCTCGACGAACGCGCCATAGTCGGTGATGTTCGAGACGCGGCCCTTGAACTTGGTGCCGACCGGATACTTCGCCGACACGTTCTCCCAGGGATCCGCCTCGAGCTGCTTCATGCCGAGCGAGATGCGCTGCGTCTCGGGATTGAAGCGCACGACCTGGACCTGCACGGTCTGGCCGATATGGAGCGCCTCGGAGGGATGATTGATGCGCTTCCAGGCGATGTCGGTCACATGCAGCAGACCGTCGACGCCGCCGAGATCGACGAAGGCGCCGTAGTCGGTGATGTTCTTGACCACGCCCTGCAGCACCTGGCCTTCCTTGAGGCTGGCGACCAGCTCGGAGCGGGCCTCCGCGCGGCTCTCCTCGAGCACGGCGCGGCGCGAGACGACGATGTTGCCGCGCGAGCGATCCATCTTGAGGATCAGGAAGGGCTGCGGCGAGCCCATCAGCGGACCGGCATCGCGCACGGGACGGATATCGACCTGGCTGCCCGGGAGGAAGGCCACGGCGCCGGAGAGATCGACGGTGAAGCCGCCCTTGACGCGGCCGAAGATCACGCCGGTGACGCGCTGGTTTTCCTTGAAGGACTTCTCGAGGAGCTGCCACGCTTCTTCGCGGCGCGCCTTCTCACGGCTCAGCATCGCCTCGCCGTTCTTGTCTTCCATGCGCTCGAGATAGACTTCCACCTCGTCGCCGATCTTGATATCGAGGCGCGCGCCTGCGCTGGTGAATTCCTTGAGCGGCACGCGGCCTTCGGACTTCAGACCGACATCGATCAGCGCGACGTCGTTCTCGATGCCCACGACGCGGCCCTTGAGGACGCTGCCCTCGAGGCCGGCGCCGCGCCCGAGCGATTCGTCGAGCAGAGCGGCAAAATTTTCCTTTTGAACGGTTTCGCCAGCGGTGGCTGTACGAGCCATGGTGTTCGGTATCCTTTCGTCTTCGCTATCCCGGCCAGCCGGTTGTGTCCGGCGGTCTTGGCAACGAACTGGGTTATGCCGCGAAACGCCCTCGGCTCGGCCTCGAGGAGGGCATCGGACGGCGGGTTACGACGATTGAGTTCCGTCGAGGAACGGATCAGTCGAGACGAGACCCGATGAAGGTCAGCGCAGCGGCGAAGGCGCCGTCTGCGTCAAGCTTGGTCGTGTCGATCTCGAAAGCGTCCGGCGCCTTGGCCATCGGCGCCACCGAACGGTTGCGATCCTGCTGGTCGCGCCGTTCCATGTCCTCCAGAACGCGCGCATATATAATGGCTTCGCCCCGATCCAGCAACTCTTTATGGCGCCGTTTGGCGCGGGTTTCGAGGCTCGCGTTCACGAAAAGTTTCACGTCCGCGCCGGGGCAGATCACGGTGCCGATATCCCGCCCGTCGATGACGGCGCCCGGGGTCGGGCGGCCCTTCTCGTCGGCGGGGGCGACCGCGAAGCGGTGCTGCAGGTCCAGGAGGGCCTGCCGGACCCCCGGGATTCTGGCGACCGCCGAGGCCGCCTGCCCGGTCGCCTCGCTGCGCAGGGCGGGGTCGCCAAGCTCGGCCGGGGTGACGGTACCGGCGGCGGCAATGGCCGCGGCCTCGTCGGCGGGATCCTGGCCCGCGCGCAGCAGCCGCAGCCCCACCGCCCGGTAGAGCAGCCCGGTATCCAGGTAAGCAAAGCCGAAATGCCGCGCCAGCCGGCGCGCGAGAGTGCCCTTGCCCGACGCGGCGGGGCCGTCGACGGCGATGATTCTGGGGGTGGGGGCGGTCATCGGTAGGAACGGAGAGTTTTGTTCCCTCCCCCCTCGAGGGGGAGGGCCAGGGAGGGGGAAGACGCGGTATCGATCGCAAGACCGAGCAGCCCCCTCCCTAACCCTCCCCCGCGAAGCGGGGGAGGGGATGAATGGTGCGCGCCCCTCATTCGCCGCGGATCTTCGCGCCGAGCGCGTTCATGAGCACCGCGAACCCCGGGAAGCTGGTGTCGATCGGCGAACCGTCGTCGATCGCGATCGGCTCGCGGGTCGCGGTGCCGAGCACCAGGAAGCTCATGGCGATGCGGTGATCGAGCTCGGCCTCGATCTCGGCACCGCCGCGCGGCGCGGTGCGGCTGCCCTGCACCACCAGGAAATCGTCGCCGGCCTCGAGCTCGACGCCGCAGGCCTTCAGGCCGCGCACGATCGCGGCGAGACGGTCGCTCTCCTTCACGCGCAACTCGGCGAGGCCTTCCATGCGCGTGGGGCCGTCGGCGAAGGCGGCAGCCATGCTGAGGATCGGATATTCGTCGATCATGCTGGGCGCGCGCGAGGTTGGGACGGTCACGCCCTTGAGGCGTCCGGCGCGCACGCGGATATCGGCGATCGGCTCGCCCGCCTGCTCGCGCCGGTTCTCGAACGCGATATCGGCTCCCATCTCCACCAGGGTCTCGATCAGCCCGATGCGGTGGGGATTGATGCCGACATTCTCGAGCCGGATGTCGGAGCCCGGACGGATCAGCGCCGCCACCATCGGAAACGCGGCCGACGAAGGATCGGCCGGCACCCGGATGTCGCGGCCTTCGATCTCGGGCTGGCCGATCACGGTGGCGGCGCGGCCCTGCGGCGTCTGCACCACGCGCACATCGACGCCGAAATAGCGCAGCATCAACTCGGTGTGATCGCGCGTCGGCTCGGGCTCGATCACGGTGGTGGCGCCGGGCGCATTCAATCCCGCCAGCAGCACCGCCGATTTGATCTGCGCGGAAGCCACGGGCAGCGTGTAGGTGATCGGCATCGGTTCGCGCGCGCCGATCAGCGCCAGCGGCAGGCGTCCGCCCTGGCGCGCATGAATCTGCGCGCCCATCTGGCGCAGCGGCAGCGCCACGCGCTCCATCGGCCGCTTGCGCAAGGAGGCATCGCCGGTGAAGAAAGCCGTCAGCGGATGCGTCGCGACCAGCCCCATGAGCAATCGCGCGCCGGTGCCGGCATTGCCCATATCGAGAATATCGGCGGGTTCGGCGAGGCCGCCGATCCCGCGTCCCGACACGCGCCAGCGGCCGGGGCCGTCCTGATGCACGCTGGCGCCGAGTGCCCGCATCGCGGCGGCGCTGCGCAGCACATCCTCGCCTTCGAGCAATCCCTCGATCCGGGTCTCGCCCAGCGCCAGCGCGCCGATCATCAGCGAGCGATGCGAGATCGACTTGTCGCCGGGCACGCGCGCCGAACCTTTGAGGCCCGCGCAAGGTGCGGAAATGAGCCGCGTCACGGTGCCCGATACTCCTCTCGTTTCCTGGTCCCGCCGGAGCCGGTCTCCGGGCCGTCAGCCCGGGGCGCCAACCCCTCGACCGGGCGGGTTCTCTAGCACATCGTCCCGCGGCCTGGCGACCCGGCCGCCCGATCGCCGCTCAAGTCGTTGGAAGTGCAGGCTCGTTGGGCCCAAACGGACGGTCTTTGGAATTGACGTTTGACAGGGCCTTGCGGGCATGGCAATGGCAGCCCCGTTTCCGGCGCGGGACAGTCTTCCCCAAAAAGAGGACCTGAGATCCGCGCCCTGCCTGAGCGAAGGAGCATCTCGCGTGGTCAAGGCGGCCTGGGGCACCAAGCGCACCTGTCAAAGCTGTGGCGCCCATTTCTACGATCTGCACAAGAATCCGATCGCCTGCCCGAAATGCGGCGCGATCTACGATCCCGAAGCGATCGCCAAGTCCCGGCGCGGTCGCAGCAGCGCCGACAAGGCGGCGGCTCAGCGCATGGCGCCGCGTCCGGCTCCGGTCCCCGTCGAGGAGACGGCCGATCCCGAGCTCGAGGAAATCGCCGCCGAGGGCGACGAGGAGGAGGAAGGTGTCATCGAGGACACCTCCGAGCTCGGCGAGGACGATGACGTGACCGACGTCATTGAGAAGACCGACGAGGACAAGGAGCCGTAAAGGAATCGGCGCTAGAAGTCGGGGGCGCCGGCGATCCTGCCTCTCGCGGGGGGTCGCCCGCCCCGGCGGCAAGGCACGGGCCGGATTTTTCGCTTGAATCGGGTGGGTCGCCTACCTAGGTTTGCCGCCGTCGATGGTCGGCCTTCGCCGCCATCGGTTTTTCGGGTTGGCGCCGTTCCAGCGGCGCCCTGGGGACGCCAGATCGTTCCGCCCGATCCCAAAGTTTCGGGGCCATAGCTCAGCTGGGAGAGCGCTACAATGGCATTGTAGAGGTCAGCGGTTCGATCCCGCTTGGCTCCACCATTCTCGAAGGCCCGGCGGCATCCCCGCCGGGCCTTCTGCTTTTGGGGGCGGGGCGGCCTGAAATCCGAGGGATCGGACCAACGCCGCCGCGACAGTTTGGTTCCGTTGGAAGTTTCCTGCCAACGCTTTGATCCGGTGGGTTTTCATGGGCCTTGAAGCGGAGGCCGGGGGTACATAAATAGGTCAATGTCGGCGCTGCATTCGGCAGGCCGATGGCGGCACAGGGCGCTTCGTGGGAAGGCCCTCCCAGGGTCGCGTGGTCGCCACCATCAGCTCGCTCGTAGGAGGAGCTACCGGTCCGATGACACGCCTATCGCTTTTCAACAGCCCGTTGCTGCTCGGCTTCGATCATTTCGAGCGTACGCTCGATCGCATCTCGAAGCAGTCGGCCGAGGGCTACCCCCCTTACAACATCGAGCAGGTCGGCGAAGACCGTTTGCGGATCACGCTCGCGGTGGCCGGCTTCGCGCTCGAGGAGCTGGAAGTCCAGCTCGAGGCCAGCCAGCTCACGGTCCGTGGCCGTCAGCAGGATGAGCCCGGCCGCGTCTTCCTGCATCGCGGTATCGCCGCGCGCCAGTTCCAGCGCAGCTTCGTCCTCGCCGAGGGCGTCGACGTCACCGGCGCCAGCCTGGACAACGGCCTGCTCAATATCGAACTGCGCCGCCCGACGATCGAGAGCGAAGTGCGCCAGATCGCCATTCAGGGCAGCCGCACCACCGAACATCGCAAGGTTGCCACCACGACATTGGAGCCGTCCGGCAACCGGACCCAGCGCAAGGAGCGCGAGTAACATGAACACGAACAAGAACACCAACAAGACGACCGAGACCCGCGTGCCGCCGATGAGCGATGCGGATCTGGCGGTGCTGGGTCTGGCCGACGTGGCCTATGTCCGCCCCGTGATGGTCGAGGGCAAGCCGGGCTTCGCGGTCCATGCCGCGAACGGCAACCGCCTCGGCGTCGCGCCGAGCCGAGAGATCGCCCAGGCCTTCATCCACGAGCAGGAGCTCGAGGCCGTCAGCCTGCATTGAACGGAGACTGATGCTTCTGGGCTGTCATCGCCGGGCTTGACCCACGGCTGTCCGGTTGAGTTTTTGTGGACGCGGTGCATGGCGTTGATTCTACTCGGTCCTGAACGTCGGCAAACGTTTCGGGACACGGGCAGAGGGTCAGCGCCATGCGGCACCAGAATAGCGTATTTCATTCGGTTCTTAAGCAGGTTGCGTGGCTCGACTTCGATCGGCTGGTCGAGGCCCACAATAGCGATGCTCGGGTGCGGCGGTTGACGACCAAGGGCCAGTTCGTGGCGCTGCTCTACGGCCAGCTTTCGGGCGCGACGAGCCTGCGGGAGATCGTGAGCGGGCTGACGAGCCACGCGGCGCGGCTCTATCACCTGGGAACGGGCGAGGTTCGCCGTTCGACGCTGGCCGATGCCAATGCCATAAGGCCGAGCGGGCTGTTCGCCGAGTTGCTCGCCGTGATGATCAAGCAGGCCCATCGCGGGCTGCGCCGCAAGATCGCCGAAACCACCTATCTGATCGATTCCACTGGCTTGCGATTGAGCGGTCTGAGCGCCGATTGGGCCCGTTTCAGCGCCGGCGTCTGCGGCGCCAAGCTGCATGTGATCTACGATCCCGACGCCGACCGCCCCATCTATGCCGCTGTCAGTGCGGCGAATGTCAACGACATTACCCCCGCCCACGACATGCCGGTCGAGCCCGGCGCCACCTATGTCTTCGACCTCGGCTATTACGACTATGCCTGGTGGGCCAAGCTGGACGCTGCCGGATGCCGCATCGTCACTCGCTTCAAATCCAACACACCCCTGACCCTCGTCGCCGAGAACGCCCTGCCCCGGGGCAGCGCCATTCTCTCCGACCGGATCGGATATCTCCCGGCCCGCCAAGCCGCCAGCCGCAAAAACCCCTTCCAAGACCCGGTCCGCGAGATCCGCGTGAAGACCGAAACCGGCAAGATCCTGCGCATCTTGTGCAACGATCTCGACGCCAGCGCCCAGGAGATCGCAGACCTCTACAAGCGCCGCTGGGCGATCGAGCTGTTCTTCCGGTGGGTCAAGCAGACCCTGAAAATCACCCGCTTTCTCGGCACTTCCGAGAACGCCGTTCGCATCCAGATCGCCGTCGCCCTGATCGCTTTCCTGTTGTTGCGATTGGCACAGAAAGCCATCAAGGACGGTCACAGCCCGTTGGCCTTCGCCCGCCTCGTGCGCGCCAACCTCATGCATCGCAGGCGCATCGACCGCCTGCTCGAACCCGAAACCGCCCCAATTCCGAACCCACATCAAATGGCGCTACAATGGAGCTGAAACCGGAACCGGACAGCCGTGGGCTTGACCCGGGGATCCAGTCCCGAAGCCCCTGGATGCCCGCGTCAAGCGCGGGCATGACATGTGTGGAGCTTACGCCGCGTGCGCGGTCGGCTCCGTGAGGAGTGCGTAGAGGGCGGCGGGCTGGTCGGCTCCGCGCAGCTTCTCGCAGGTGGGGCGGTCGCGCAGCAGGCGCGAGACGCGCGCCAGGGCCTTCAGGTGATCGGCGCCCGCCGATTCCGGCGCCAGCAGCAGGAAAATCAGATCGACCGGCTGCTCGTCGATGGAATCGAAATCGATCGGCTGGTCGAGGCGCGCGAACAGGCCATAGAGGCGCTTCAGATCGGCCAGCTTGCCATGCGGGATCGCGATGCCGTTGCCGACGCCGGTGGTCCCCAGGCGCTCGCGCTCCAGCAGCACGTCGAAGATCGCCCGCTCATGCAGGCCGGTCGCCTCGGCCGCGCGCCGCGCGAGCTCGTGCAGCGCCTGCTTCTTGCTGCTCGCGCGCAGGTTCGCGATCACATTCTCGGGCGAGAGCAAATCCGTAATCTCCATCGCATCCCCCGATCTGGGAAAAAGAGCCAACGGCCGTGAAGCCGCGTTAGTTCCGGGCGGGCTGGCCCGGATCGACCCAGCCGAAATTTCCGTCCGCGCGCCGATAGACCATGTTGAGCCCGCCATGGGCGCGGTTGCGGAACATCATCGCGCTCTGGCTGGCGAGATCGAGGCGCATGACCGCCTCGCTCACCGTCAGGGTCGGCACGTCGGTCGCCATCTCGGCGACGATCAGCGGCCCGCCATCGTCCGGGACGGCCTCGACGTCGCCGGCCTCGGCCTCGTCGGAGCCCGGCGCCACCACATACTGGCTGGCGCGCTCCGCCTCGACCGCGGTGCGGTGATGGTCGCGCAGCCGCGTCTTGTAGCGGCGCAGCCGGCCCGACAACCGCACGGCGGCCTCGTCGAAGGCGGGATAGGGCTGGTCGGCCTTGGCCTCGCTCACCAGCATGATGCCGCGGCCGATATGGATCGCGACCTGGACCGACAGCAGATGCGCCTCCCGGGAGAACACGACGCTGGCATCGATCGCCTGACCGAAATATTTCTCGAGGATCGATTCGAGGCTATCCGCCACATGCTGGCGCAACGCATCGCCAACGTCGATCTGCTTGCCGGTGACGGTCAGCTGCATGGGCTTTGGATTTGTCCGGAGGATTGTCGCGTGGCCCTGTCGGCCTTTCCGGCCCTGTCTTTCGTCGAACGAGGGGGCCGCGCGGAAGGCCGGGAAATTAGGGAGGCACCCCCAGCCTGTCAATAGCGGCCCGCCCTGCGGCGCGTTGGCTCAGGCCTTCGATATAACGCGTTCTAGCCGACGCGCAAGACGCGCTGACGACGACGCTCTGTGGATGACGGAATTCTAAGCGATTCCCGATACTTGGCGACCGTGCGCCGGGCGATATCCACACCCTCGCCCTTGAGCAGCTGGACCAGCCGGTCGTCGGAGAGCACCTCGCTCTCGGACTCGATGAGGCCCTTGATTCGCGCCCGGACCGCGGCCGCGGAATGGCTCTCGCCCCCGGCGGTGTCGGCAATGGCATTCGAGAAGAAGAACCGCAGCTCATAAAGGCCGCGCGGGGTGGCGATGTATTTGTTCGCGGCCACCCGGCTCACGGTGCTCTCATGCATGCCGATGGTGGCGGCGATGTCGCGCCGCATCAGCGGCTTCAGATGCTGCACGCCATGACCGAAGAACGCATCCTGCTGGCGCACGATCTCGGTCGCCACCTTGAGGATCGTGACCGCGCGCTGATGCAGCGACTTCACCAGCCAGTTGGCCGAGGTCATCTGCGTCACGATGTAGTCGCGGTCTTCCTTGCCGCGGCTGCCCTTGAGCAGGCGCGAGTAATAGCTCTGATTGACCAGCACGCGCGGCAGTGTCTGGTTGTTGAGCTCGACCACCCAGCCGCCCTCGGGGGTGCGATGCATGAGGATGTCGGGCGTGACGGGCGTAAGGGGCGCGGCGTCGAAGGCCAAGGCCGGCTTGGGATCGAGCGCCTTGATCTCGCTCACCATCTGGGTGAGGTCCTCGGCGTCGACGGCGCAGATGCGCATCAGCTTGACGCGGTCGCCCTGGGCCAGGAGATGGAGATGATCCAGCAGCGCCTGCATCGCCGGGTCGAGGCGGTTGCGGTCGAGCAGCTGGAGGGCCAGGCATTCCTTGAGATTGCGCGCGAAGATTCCGGGCGGATCGAACTGCTGCAGCTGCTTGAGCACCGTCTCGACGCGCGAGGCGTCGCAGCCCAGCCGTTCGGCAACGGGCTCGAGCCCGCCCATGACATAGCCCGCCTCGTCGAGCGAATCGATCAGCGCCAGTCCGATCGCGCGGTCGGCGGGATCCTGGATGTCGAGGGTGAGCTGGGTGGTGAGATGCTCGCGCAGGTCGATCGCGTTGGCGAGAGTCTCCTCGATCGGCGGCCCGTCATTGCCGTCGCGCGTGCCGTTGCCCGAGCCGCTGCGGCTGCGCCCGAGCCCGCTGTTCAGGCCGTTGTCCGGCGGCGAGGGCAGGGCTCCGCGGGCGCCGGGCGCGAGCACCGGCTCGTCCTCGTCGCGCTCCAGCAGCGGATTTTGCTCAAGCTCGCGCTCGACATAGGCGGAGACTTCGAGATTGCTGAGCTCAAGCAGCTTGATCGCCTGCTGCAGCTGCGGCGTCATCACCAGAGAGGTGGACTGCCGCAGGTCGAGGCGCTGAGTGACTGCCATGGCCCTAATGGTTAAAGACTAAACCTTTCGCCCAGGTAAACGCGCCGGACGTCGGGATCGCTAACGATTTCCGAAGGCGAGCCTTCCCGCAAGACCGAACCTTCATGAAGGATGTAGGCGCGGTCGACGATGTCCAAGGTTTCACGAACGTTATGGTCCGTGATCAGGACGCCGATCCCGCGGTCCTTGAGGTGCGACACCAGGTTGCGGATGTCCGCCACGGCGATCGGGTCGATGCCGGCGAGCGGCTCGTCCAGCAGGATGTAGTTCGGGTCCGAGGCGAGGGCCCGCGCGATCTCGCAGCGCCGCCGCTCTCCGCCCGAGAGCGCGATCGCGGGCGCCGAGCGCAGATGCTCGATCGAGAATTCGGACAAGAGCTCCTCGAGCTTCGCCTCGCGCGCCACGCGCGAGGGCTCGGCCACCTCGAGCACCACCCGGATGTTCTGCTCGACCGTGAGGCCGCGGAAGATCGACGCTTCCTGCGGCAGATAGCCGATGCCGAGGCGCGCGCGGCGATACATCGGCAATTGTGTCACGTCATGGCCGTCGAGCATGACGCGGCCGGTATCGGCCGCGATCAGCCCGGTGATGATGTAGAAGCAGGTGGTCTTGCCGGCGCCGTTGGGGCCGAGCAGCCCGACCGCCTCGCCGCGCTGGACCGAGATCGAGACGTCGCGCAGGACGGGACGCTTCTTGAACTGCTTGCCGAGATGCATCGCGATCAGTCCGTCAGCCGGGGATTCACCCCCGTTCAAGCGAGCAGCGCGACTGTGATCGGTGAAGCTGGTCTCGTTCATCGTCTCGTTCGCAAATCGGCCTGAACCTCCGGCGGACGATGCCCGCACGAAGGACTTGCTCACGAAACCGACGTCAGGGTGTCGTCGGCGTCGTTCCCTGACCCGGGAAAATCAAGGTATGGACCCGTGATCCGGTGCCGGGTTGTCCGAGAATCCGGCTGACCCCGGTTTTCATGTCGAATTCGGCGCGGTCGCCCTCGAGCTGGTTCTGGCCGCGCGTGATCTTAACCGAACCGTCGAGCGTGGCGATATCGGAATCGAGGTTGTAGACGGCCGTGGCGCCCTGGGCGTAATCCTCGCCCCGCCAGATCCGCACATGGCCCTTGGCCTCGACCTGATAGAGCTCGGTCTTGCCATCGGCGCCCTTGCGCATATAGCCGGTCAGAAGGTCGGCTTTCACGCGGCGGTCGCCTTCGACCACCTCGGCATTGCCGCGCGCCACCATGGCCAGCTGCTTCTGCCAATATTCGAGGCTGTCGGTGGCCGTCAGGGTCTGCTTCTTGGTCTGAGCATGGAGGTTCTTGCCGGTCACGACCAGGGAGCCCTGGTCGAGATCGTAGACGGCGCGATCGCCCCAGATCTTGTCGCTGCTCGACATCAGCAGCACGTTGCCTTCGGCCGTGACGCGATAGATGTCGCTGCTGCCCTTCGCGGACTCGCGATAATAGGCGCTGAGCACGTCGGCATTGACCTCGAGATCGCCGCGCTTGGCGCGGGCCTTGCCGCGCGCGATATAGACCTTGTCGTCGCGCCGCCACTCGATACCGTCATCGGCCTCGATCTCGATCGGGGCGGAGGAATTCGTCAGATCCAGCCCCGCGCCGGGCGTGTCGACGCTGGCGGCCGTTTCGCTCCAGGCCGGCCGGGCCGCGACGAAGAGGGCGCCGAAGGCCAGGAATCCGCCCAGGTTCGCGAGCAGGAAGCGGCGGCGCGAGGCCGGCAGCGCCGCACCCATCCGCGGATCGTGGCCGACCGGAACGCGGATCAAGGCAGCTTCTCCTGCTGGATGCCCTGATAGAGCAGCACGCGCGATTTGCCGGTGAGCTCGATGACGGCGCCCTTGTCCGTGACCCGCAAGCCTTCGCCGGAGATTTCGCCCGCCGGACCCTGGCCGGTGACGCCTGTGTCGCTCACCGCCTTGCCCAGGTCGAAATCGACCGAGATCGATTCCACATGGAGCTCGTAGCCCTTGTCCTGGAACAAGCTGACCTTGCCAGCGAGGTCGAGATGCTTGGTCGAGCGCTGGAAGCGCCCGCTGTCGGCGGACACCGCCATCCAGCTGCCGTTGGCCATGGTCATGTCGGCCTGCGGGCGGAGCAGATCGATCAGATCGTCATTGCCCTTGACCTGGCTGGCTTCGGCGGCCGTGACGGTATAGGGGCGGTTCTGGTCGTCGATGCCCTGGAAGCGCGGATTGACCATGCTCAGCCGGTCGATCTGGGTGGGCGCGATCGAGGCCATGCCGATGCGGAAGCGGCCATCCTCGATCCGGATCTGCGACCAGACCGCGAGCAGCGCGATCAGACCCGCCGCCAGGATCGGCAGCACGAACTTCATCGCGGTGACGAAGCGGCTGTAATCGCGCACATGACGACGGCCGCGTGGCAGCGACCGCGCGGGCGCGTTCAACCTCGCCATCGCTTCCTCGGCCATTCAGCCCTCCGCCTTCTCGATCGGGGTCATCGATGGCGCGCCGTCAGACCACGCCGGCGCGCAGGCAGTCGTGAATATGGAGAATACCGATCGGCAATTCGTCTTCCACGACGAACAAGACCGTGATCGGGCGCTCGTCGTCGTCGCCATTCATGATCCGCACCGCCTCGGCCGCCAGCACGGTGGGGCGGATGGTGCGCGGATGGGCGGTCATGACGCTCTCGGCCGACGCCTCGAGCAGGTCGCGGCTCATATGCCGGCGCAGATCGCCGTCGGTGATGATCCCGATCAGGCGGCCCTTCTTGTCGGTTACGCCGACACAGCCGAAATGCTTGGCCGTCATCTCCAGCAGCACGTCGGCCATGCGCGTGCCCTGCAGGACCAGCGGAAGCTCGCTGCTCGCATGCATCAGGTCGGCGACCGACAGCAGGCGCTTGCCGAGCTGGCCGCCGGGATGAAGATCGCGAAAGCCGGTGGCGGTGAAGCCCTTGCGCTCGAGCAGTGCCACCGCGACCGCGTCGCCCATGGCGATCATGAGGGTGGTCGAGGTGGTGGGCGCCAGCCCCATCGGGCAGGCCTCCTCGGCGCGCGGCAGCAGCAGCGTGACGTCGGCCTGGCGCGCCAGCGCGCTGTCGGCGCGGCTGGTGAGCGCGATCAGCGGAATCGCGAAACGCCGCGTATAGGCGATGATGTCGGAAAGTTCGGGCGTGTCGCCGGAGTTGGACAGCGCCAGCACCGCGTCCTCGCGCGTGATCATGCCGAGATCGCCATGGCTGGCCTCGCCGGCATGGACGAACAAGGCGGGCGTTCCGGTCGAGGCCATGGTGGCCGCGATCTTGCGGCCGATATGGCCGCTCTTGCCGATGCCGGTCACGACCACGCGGCCGGGCACGGCCTCGATGCGGTCGAGCGCGGCGACGAAGCTGGGCCCGAGCGCCTCGGCCAGGGCCTCGAGGCCGACGACCTCCTGGGCCAGGACCCGCCGCGCGACCGTCAGGTCGTCATGCACCCGCTTCTTGGCTGCATCCGGCCGTGAGGTCGCTTCCTGGTGGGCCTGCCGCGTCATGTCGATCCTGCCTCGCCTCGCTGTCGCCGGTGTCTCTTCGGCGGAGTTCACGTCAGATTTGCGTCTTGGGTCCCTCGGCTGACCCCCGCCTCTCACGGCCAAACCCCGGAAATCCGGCGAATCGCCAAAATCCCGGCTCGAATCCTAGCAGCCTTTGGCCAGCAACCCTATGCGTCGAGGGGCCACCGGGGGGCGTGGCGCGTCCCGCCGGCCCGGCCCGGGCCCGCTCAATGCTCGAAAATATCCACTTCGCCCCAGCCGGCCAGATCCAGATCGGCCCGGGTGGGAAGGAACTTGAAGCAGGCTTCGGCGATGGCGGTGCGGCCCTCGCGCGCGAGCATCTCGTCCAGCTTGGCCTTGAGCTGGTGCAGATAGAGCACGTCGCTGGCGGCATAGCGCAATTGCTCCTGGGTCAGCGTCGGCGCGCCCCAATCCGAGGATTGCTGCTGTTTCGACAGCTCGATGTTCAGCAGATCCTTGCACAGATCCTTGAGCCCATGCCGGTCGGTGAAGGTGCGGACCAGCTTCGAGGCGATCTTGGTGCAATAGAGGGGCGAGGTCACCACGCCCAGCGAACGGCGCAGGATCGCGATATCGAACCGCGCAAAATGGAACAGCTTGAGGACGGCCGGATCGGTCAGCATCCGCGCCAGATTCGGCGCCGTCTGGGGCTCGCCGGCAGGCTTGGCGGGGAATTGCACCAGATGGCAGACGCCGTCGCCGGCCGACAGCTGCACCAGGCAGAGGCGGTCGCGGGCGGGAACCAGACCCATGGTCTCGGAGTCGATCGCGACGACCGGCCCAAGCTTGAGCCCCGCCGGCAGGTCGCCGTGATGGAGCTCGATGGTCGGCTGGGGCATGGAGGTGTCAACCTAGCGCGTAAAGCGGCCCTAACAGGAGAAGGCCGGGGGGCCGGGCTCGGATCATGAGCCGGCGAATGGTGCCCAGGAAAAGACTCGAACTTTCACGACCTTTCGGCCACAGGTACCTGAAACCTGCGCGTCTACCAATTCCGCCACCTGGGCATCTATAGGCAGCTTTGAAGGCGGGGATTTTCATCACGGACCCCGCAAAGTCAACCGCGAATTCCTGCTGCGAGGCCCAATTCGGCTTCATTATAGTGCCGGTTCGGACGGCAGGGCTTGTCGACGGGCGCCAACATGGTCCTGTCGCGCGCCCGGCACAAGAGCCGGGTTCCCCGAGGGCTTCGGAACGAGGGTTGAGAGAGCGATGGCGCGCAAATTGGCGACGGTTTTCGGCGGCTCGGGTTTCATCGGGCGCTATGTGGTGCAGCGCCTGGCGAAGCGGGGCTGGATGGTGCGGGCGGCGGTGCGCCGGCCCGACGAGGCTCTGTTTCTCAAGCCCCTGGGCGATGTGGGTCAGATCACGCCCATCGCCGCCAATCTTCGCCATCAGGGCTCGGTCGAGGCGGCGGTCGCCGGGGCCGACGCGGTCGTGAACCTGGTGGGCCTGCTCTATCAGGGCGGCCCTCAGCGTTTCGATGCGGTGCATGTCGAAGGCGCCGGCCGGGCCGCGGCCGCGGCGCGCAAGGCCGGGGCCGCGCAATTCGTGCAGGTTTCGGCCATCGGCGCCGATCCCGCCTCGCCTGCGGCCTATGCGCGCACCAAGGCCGCCGGCGAAGCGGCCGTGAAGTCCGCCTTCCCGCAAGCCACGGTGCTGCGGCCTTCGATCGTGTTCGGGCCCGAGGATCAGTTCTTCAACCGCTTCGCTCGGATGGCACGCCTCACGCCGGTCCTGCCGCTGATCGGCGGCGGCCATACGCGGTTCCAGCCGGTCTATGTCGGCGACGTGGCCGATGCGGTCGCCGCCGCGGTCGAGCGCCAGGACGCCGCGGGCAAGACCTATGAGTTGGGCGGCCCCGAGATCCGGACTTTCCGCGAGCTGATGGTGCTCATGCTGCAGGAGATCGAACGGCGGCGGCTGCTGGTGCCGATCCCCTTCGCGATCGCCAGCCTGCAGGGCGCGCTGCTCCAGCTGCTGCCGATGCCGCCGCTGACGCTCGATCAGGTGCGTCTGCTCAAGCGCGACAATGTCGTGACCGCCGGCATGCCGGGTCTGAAGGAATTGGGTGTCGGCGCCACCGCGCTCGAATTGATCCTGCCGACCTACCTCGCGCGCTACCGCCCGGGCGGACGGCATATGCGGCTGGCGTGAGCGCCATTCCCACAGTCATCCCCGCGAAAGCGGGGATGACAGTTGAGCTGATCTAGAAAATATACAGATACGCGATCAGCGCGCCGCCGAGCAGCAGGCGGTAGATCACGAACGGCATGAAGCCGGCGTTCTTCAGCCAGGTCATCATGAAGGCAATGGCGAGGATGCCGGTGACGGCCGAGAGGCCTGCCGTGATTCCGGCGGCGGCCCAGGGCGCATCGGCGCCTTCGCGGACCAGCTTCAGCCCTTCCCACAGGCCCGCCGCCGCGATCGCGGGGATCGAGAGCAGGAACGAGAAGCGGGCGCCTTCGGTGCGCTCATAGCCCATGAAGCGCGAGGCCACCATGGTGATGCCCGAGCGGCTGGTGCCGGGAATGAAGGCGATGCATTGGGCAAGGCCGATGATGAGCGCCTGACCGATCGTCATATCCTCGACCCGGCGCACCGTGGCGCCGGCGCGATCGGCGATGAAGAGCACGGCGGCGAAGCCGATCATGGCGAAGGCGATGACATCGACCCGGCGCAGCATGTCCTGGCCATAATGCTCGGCCAGGAACCCGACGATCAGCGCCGGGATCGTGGCGACGATCAGATAGAAGGCGAGCCTGGCGCCGGCGTCGAACCGCCCCGTCGCCAGCTTGGCCACGCCCGCGAGCATCCGTCCCACGTCGCGCCAGAAATAGATCAGCACCGCGGCCAGCGTGCCTACATGGGCCGAGACGTCGATCGCCAGCCCTTGGTCGGGCCAGTTGAAGAAATGCGGGACCAGGATCAGGTGGCCGGAGGAGCTGACGGGCAGGAATTCGGTGATGCCCTGGACGATCGCCAGGACGACGAGTTGCAGCAGGCTCACGGTCGGATCGACTCCCCAGATCGAGCGCGGCGGCTTCGGGTCTTCCGGTGGGAGAACCCGGGCGCCAGAGATGCAGCGACTCGGGGCAGCGGCCCCGGCGGCAGCGAATCAGGGCTTAGCATCAATGGGTTCCGAACCCAAGCGACGCCCCGATTGGATATTAGTCTCATTTCGGTCTTAAATATGAGGTTTGGGCGATGTTGGGTTCCGAATTTTGCTCAATGCACATCTCGGATGCCCTAAAATAGTCAATTTTGCTGTCCTAATAGCGAAAAAGCCCTCGCCTTCCGCGGTTTCATACCTTATAGGTCGCTTCCCATGCCCTATCGCTGCGAGCCCTGTCCCGGGCCGGCCGCGCGCGGCAGGAGGGTGCCGAGAGGGAAGCCATGACGGCCAAGATGCTGCGTTTCGTGACCCTGGGGCGGTCCATGCCGGAAAAGCGTGGGGCCGAGGCGCGGCGCGAGGATTTCGACGAGATCTATGCCGACTTCACCCCCGACAAGGCGGCCGACCAGGCCAGCCGCTGCTCGCAATGCGGCGTGCCCTTCTGCCAGGTGCATTGCCCGGTCCATAACAATATTCCCGACTGGCTGAAGCTCGCGGCCGAGGGGCGGCTGGAGGAGGCCTACGAGATTTCCTCCTCGACCAACAATTTCCCCGAGATCTGCGGGCGCATCTGCCCGCAGGACCGGCTCTGCGAAGGCAATTGCGTCATCGAGCAGGCGGGCCACGGCACCGTCACCATCGGCGCCATCGAGAAATTCATCACCGACACCGCCTGGGAGAAGGGCTGGGTCAAGCCGGTCAGGGCGCGCCGGCAGCGCCGCCAGACGGTCGGCATCGTCGGCGCGGGGCCGGCCGGCCTCGCCGCCGCCGAGGAGCTGCGCCGCCAGGGCTATCAGGTGACGATCTATGACCGCTACGACCGGGCGGGCGGCCTGCTGATCTATGGCATTCCCAATTTCAAGCTCGAGAAGGACGTGGTGCAGCGCCGCGCGGCCCTGCTGGTCGCGGAGGGCGTCACCTTCAAGCTCAATTTCGAGGTCGGCCGCGACGCCTCGCTCGAGGAGTTGCGCCGGCGCCATGATGCGATCCTGATCGCCTGCGGCGTCTACAAGGCGCGCGACATCCAGGCGCCGGGCGTCGGCCTCGGCCAGATCGTGCCGGCGCTCGACTATCTGACCGCCAGCAACCGCACCTCGCTCGGCGACCATGTGCCGGCCTTCGCGGAAGGCACGCTCGATGCGCGCGGCAAGAATGTCGTGGTGATCGGCGGCGGCGACACGGCGATGGATTGCGTTCGCACCGCGGTGCGCCAGGGCGCGCTCTCGGTCAAATGCCTCTATCGCCGCGACCGCGCCAACATGCCGGGCTCGCAGCGCGAGGTGGCGCATGCCGAGGAAGAAGGCGTGGAGTTCGTCTGGCTGGCGCAGCCGGAAGCCTTTGTCGGCGGCGCGCAGAATCGCGTGACGGGCGTGCGCGCCCAGCGCATCCATCTCGGCATCGCCGACGCCACCGGCCGCCAGCAGCCGCGCCCGATCGAAGGCTCGCATTTCCAGATCCCGGCCGATCTCGCGATCAAGGCGCTGGGCTTCGATCCGGAAGACCTGCCGCGGGCGATGGGCGCGCCCGAGCTCGAGGTCACGCGCTGGGGCTCGGTCAAGCTCGACTGGAAGCGCATGGCGACCAATCTCGATGGCGTGTTCGCGGCGGGCGACGTGGTGCGCGGCGCCTCCCTCGTGGTCTGGGCGATCCGCGACGGGCGCGACGCGGCCGCCGCGATCCAGCGCTATCTGGTCGCCAAGGAAACCGGCCTCAGCGCCACGGCCGCGGAATAGGGGAGCGACGGCGATGTTGCGTCTCTACGATTTCCTCGACTCCGGCAATGGCTACAAGGTGCGCCTCGTGCTGCGCACGCTGGGGATTCCGTTCGAGCTGATCGAATGCGACATCCTCAAGGGCGAGACCCGCACGCCCGACTTCCTCAAGCGCAACCCCAACGGCCGCATCCCGACGCTCGAGCTCGAGGATGGCAGCTTCCTCGCGGAATCGAACGCCATCGCCTGGTATCTGGCCGAGGGCACCGACCTGGCGCCCGCGTCCCGGCTCGACCGCGCCCGCACGCTGCAATGGATGTTCTTCGAGCAATATAGCCACGAGCCCTATGTCGCGGTCTTGCGCGCCTGGAAGCATGTGGGTTTCGGCCTGACGCCCGATCGCGAGCAGCAGGTGCCGGAGAAGCTGGCCAAGGGCAATGCCGCGCTCGCCGTGATGGAGCAGCATCTGGCGCGCCAGCCCTGGTTCGTGGGCGGCCGCTTCGGCCTCGCCGACATCGCGCTCTTCGCCTACACCCATGTCGCCCATGAGGGCGGCTTCGACATGAAGCCCTATCCCGCGATCCGCAACTGGATCGACCGCATCGCGGCCATGCCGCGCCATGTGCCGATCACCTGGAAGCCCGCCAAGGTGGCGTGACTCCTTCTCGCCCCAGCTCCGACCCTGACGGCCTTCCCTGTTCCGAGGACTTGCCGATGACCGACCAGACCCACTCCGGCGAAGATTTCATCGAGCGATGGCGCGCCAATGCCGCGCATCTGGCCGAGCAGGGTCTCTACGATCCGGCCGAGGAGCATGATGCCTGCGGCGTCGGCCTGATCGCCGCCATCGACGGCAAGCCGCGCCGGGCGGTGGTCGAGGCCGGCATTGCCGCTCTCAAGTCTGTTTGGCACAGAGGTGCGGTCGACGCCGACGGGAAGACCGGCGACGGGGCGGGCATCCATCTCCAGATCCCGCAGGAATTCTTCAAGGACCATATCCGCGGCTCGGGCAATGTCGTCGGGCCGGGGCGGCTCGGCGTCGGCATGGTGTTCCTGCCGCGCACCGATCTCGGCGGCCAGGAGCGCTGCCGCGTCATCGTCGAGCGCGAGATCCTGGGCTATGGCTACACCATCTATGGCTGGCGCCAGGTCCCGGTGAATATCGAGATCATCGGCGAGAAGGCCAACGCGACGCGTCCCGAGATCGAGCAGATCCTCGTCTGCAACAACCACGGCAAGGACGAGGAAGCCTTCGAGAACGATCTCTACATCATCCGCCGCCGCATCGAGAAGGCGGCGCTCGAGGAGAGCATCAAGGAGCTCTATATCTGCTCGCTCTCCTGCCGCTCGGTCATCTACAAGGGCATGTTCCTCGCAGAGCAGCTGACCGCGTTCTATCCCGACCTGCTCGACCAGCGTTTCGTTTCGAATTTCGCGATCTATCACCAGCGCTATTCGACCAACACCTTCCCGACCTGGCATCTGGCGCAGCCCTTCCGCGTGATCGCGCATAACGGCGAGATCAACACGCTCAAGGGCAACGTCAACTGGATGAAGGCGCACGAGACCCGCATGGCCGCGGCCGCCTACGGCGACCATATGCCGGAGATCAAGCCGATCATCCAGCCGGGCGGCTCGGACTCGGCCTGCCTCGATAATGTGTTCGAGGCGATGGTGGGCGTGGGCCGCACCTTGCCGATGGTGAAATGCCTGCTCATCCCCGATAGCTGGGCCGGCCGCGTGACGATGCCGGAATCGCACCGCGACTTTTACAGCTACTGCAACTCGGTCATGGAGCCCTGGGACGGGCCGGCCGCGCTCTGCGGCGTGGGCGGCAACTGGGTGGTGGCGGCGATGGACCGCAACGGCCTGCGGCCGCTGCGCTATGCGCTGACCGAGGACGGGATGCTGGTGGCGGGCTCCGAAACCGGCATGGTGCGGCTCGACGAATCCAAGATCGTGCGCAAGGGCCGGCTGGGGCCGGGCCAGATGATCGCGATCGACCTCAAGGCCGGCAAGTTCTACGGCCATGACGAGATCATCGACAAGCTGGTGAGCGGCGCCTCCTTCTCGGAGTGGGTCGAAAACATCTCCGTCATCGACGATCTCCTGAAGGCCAAGCCCGGCAACCCGGCGCATTTCGAGAAGGAAGAGCTGCGCCGCCGCCAGCTCTCGGCCGGCCTCTCGATCGAGGATCTGGAGCTGGTGCTCCACCCGATGGTGGAGGACGCCAAGGAGCCGGTGGGCTCGATGGGCGACGACACGCCCTTGGCCGTGCTCTCCGAGCGCTATCGCGGCCTGCATCATTATTTCCGGCAGAATTTCAGCCAGGTCACCAACCCGCCGATCGACTCTTTGCGCGAAAGCCGGGTGATGACCCTCAAAACCCGGCTCGGCAATCTCGGCAACATCCTGGACCAGGACGAGAGCCAGTGCCGCCTGCTGCAGCTCGAATCGCCGGTCCTGCTGACGGCCGAGTTCGAGGCGATGCGCGCCTATATGGGATCGAGCGCGGTCGAGGTGGACTGCACCTTCCCGGTCGGCGCACCGGGCGAGAACAACGAGCATGCTCTGCGCGATGCGCTGGCGCTCATCCGCCGCCAGGCCGAGGACGGCGTGCGCGGCGGCGCCGTGCATGTGATCCTGTCGGACGAGAAGGCGGGGCCGGGCCGGGTCGCGATCCCGATGATCCTGGCGACGGGTGCCGTCCATACCCATCTCCACCGCCAGCAGCTCCGCACCTTCACCTCGCTCAATGTGCGCTCGGGCCAGTGCATCGACGTGCATCATTTCGCGGTGCTGATCGGGGTCGGCGCCACCACGATCAACGCCTATCTGGCCGAGGCCTCGATCGCCGACCGCCATCGCCGCGGCCTCTTCGCCGGCCGGAGCCTCGAAGAGGGCCTCGCCCGCTTCAAGGAGGCGGTCGATCAGGGCCTGCTCAAGGTGATGTCGAAGATGGGCATCGCCGTCATCAGCTCCTATCGCGGCGGCGGCAATTTCGAGGCCTTGGGCCTGTCGCGCACGCTGGTGGCCGAGTTCTTCCCCGACATGCCCTCGCGGCTTTCGGGCATCGGGCTGCCCGGCATCCAGCAGAAGCTGATGGAGCTGCACGAGCGCGCCTGGCGCGAGGATGTGACGGCGCTCCCCGTGGGCGGCTTCTATCGCTACCGCCGCTCGGGCGACGCCCATGCCTGGGAGGCGGGGCTGATCCACACGCTGCAGAGCGCAGTCGCGTCCGAATCCTACCAGACCTACAAGCGCTATTCGGAAGGCGTGGAACGGTTGCCGCCGGTCGCCCTGCGCGATCTCCTGGGTTTCCGCGAGGGAAGGACGGGGATCTCGATCGACGAGGTCGAATCCATCACCGAGATCCGCAAGCGCTTCGTGACGCCGGGCATGTCCCTGGGCGCGCTCTCGCCCGAGGCCCATGGCACGCTCAACGTCGCCATGAACCGCATCGGCGCCAAATCGGATTCGGGCGAGGGCGGCGAGGATCCGGAGCGCTTCCGGCCGCGGCCCAACGGCGACAATTTCAACTCGGCCATCAAGCAGATCGCCTCGGGGCGCTTTGGCGTCACGGCCGAGTATCTCAACAATTGCCGCGAGATCGAGATCAAGGTCGCGCAGGGCGCCAAGCCCGGCGAGGGCGGCCAGCTCCCGGCCTTCAAGGTCACAGTCGAGATCGCGAAGCTGCGCCACGCCACGGCGGGCGTCTCGCTGATCTCGCCGCCGCCCCATCACGACATATATTCGATCGAGGATCTGGCGCAGCTCATCTATGACCTGAAGCAGATCAACCCCGACGCCAAGGTCGGCGTGAAGCTGGTGGCGCGCTCCGGCATCGGCACCATCGCGGCCGGCGTCGCCAAGGCCAAGGCCGACGTGATCCTGATCTCGGGCCATGTCGGCGGCACCGGCGCCTCGCCCTTGTCCTCGATCAAGTTCGCAGGCGTGCCCTGGGAGATGGGCCTCTCCGAGACGCACCAGGTGCTGACGCTCAACCGTCTGCGCCATCGCGTGAAGCTCCGGACCGACGGCGGCATCAAGACCGGCCGCGACGTGGTGATCGCGGCCATGCTGGGGGCGGAGGAGTTCGGCATCGGCACGGCCTCGCTGGTGGCGATGGGCTGCATCATGGTGCGGCAATGCCATTCCAACACTTGCCCGGTCGGCGTCTGCACGCAAGACCCGGCGCTCAGGGCCAAATTCACCGGCACGGCGGAGAAGGTTGTCAATCTCTTCAGCTTCATCGCCGAGGAGGTGCGCGAGATCCTGTCCTCGCTGGGATTCCGCAAGCTCGACGAGGTGATCGGCCGCACCGATTTGCTGCGCCAGGTGAGCCGCGGCTCGGCGGCGCTCGACGATCTCGACTTCAACCCGCTGCTGGCGCGCGCCGACCCCGGCGACTATCCGCGTTACTGCACGCTCGAAGGCCGCAACGAGGTGCCGGACACGCTCGACAAGCAGATGATCGCCGATGCGCGCGCCCTGTTCGATGACGGCGAGAAGATGCAGCTGCAATACAACGTCCGCAACACGCAGCGCGCGATCGGCACCCGCTTCTCCTCGCTGGTCACGCGCCGCTTCGGCATGGCGGGCCTGAAGCCCGGCCATGTCACGGTGCGGCTACGCGGCTCGGCCGGCCAGTCGCTCGGCGCCTTCGCGGTCCAGGGCCTCAAGCTCGAGGTGCTGGGCGACGCCAACGACTATGTCGGCAAAGGCCTGTCGGGCGCCACCATCGTTGTGCGGCCGCTGCCCTCGAGCCCGCTGGTGACGAACGAGAACGCGATCATCGGCAACACGGTCCTCTACGGCGCCACGGCCGGCAAGCTGTTCGCGGCCGGCACGGCGGGCGAGCGCTTCGCCGTGCGCAATTCGGGGGCCGAAACCGTCGTCGAGGGCTGCGGCTCCAACGGCTGCGAATATATGACCGGCGGCACGGCGGTGATCCTCGGGCCCGTCGGCGACAATTTCGCGGCGGGCATGACCGGCGGCATGGCCTTCGTCTACGACCCGGAGGCGCATCTGCCGAGTCGGATAAACGCCGACAGCGTGCTGTTCCAGCGGCTGGGCTCGAGCTACTGGGAAGCCCATCTCAAGGGGCTGGTCGAGGAGCATGTCCGCGAAACCCAATCGCGCTTCGCCATGAGCCTGCTGAACGACTGGCATCTCGAGCGCGACGGCTTCTGGCAGGTGGTGCCGAAGGAGATGGTGGCCCTGCTGCCGCATCCGCTGGTGGACCAGGCCGCGGCGATGCGGGCGTAAGAGCGAAGTTCGGCTTCGCTAAATCTTTCCCCTCCGCCCGCAATCCTCCCCTCACTTCTTGAAGGGGAGGAAAGAAAGCTCGAACTCTCTGCGTCTCATTCCTTCGTCGCCTCCTTCAAATACGCGATGAGATCCGCGCGATCCTGAGCGTTCTTGATTCCGGCATAGGTCATCTTGGTGCCGGGCACCATGCCGCGCGGATCGGCGAGGAAGGTATCGAGCGTCTGTTCGTTCCAGACGATTCCCGAGTTCTTCATCGCTTCGGAATAGTCGAAATCGGGCAGGCTGCCGGCCTGGCGGCCGAACAGGCCCATATGTTTCGGGCCGACGCGGTTGCGGTCGATCGAATGGCAGCCCTGGCATTTGTGATAGATCGTCTCGCCGCGGGTCGGATCGCCAGCGGGGAGTTCGCCGGCATGGCTCTGCGTGAGAATGGCGGCGATCAGGACGGCGAGTGTGCAGGCGATCGCGAGCCACAGCTCCGATCGTCGATGGATTCGGGATGCGATCATGAGAAAGCCGTGTTGAACTTGAACCCCTTTCCCCTTGCGGGAGAAGGTCGGGAAGGGGGCCACGGGCGCCAACTTCACTGCAGCGTCGCCCCTCCCCCTACCCCCTCCCGCGAGGGGAGGGGGCGTGAAGCTCTTCAGTCCCTACCGGTCAGGAGATCGCGAAGGCGGTTGGGACCGGATCCTCGCCCAGTACGCTGCGCAGCACCGCCCAATGCATCGCCTCGTCGGCCATGATGCTGGCGGCGGCCGAGGAGAGATCCTTGTTGGTGAAGACCGGCACGGCGCGTAATAGGCCTGGGCCGCACCCTGCTCGAGCCCGGCCGCGAACCGCAGCACGTCTTCCTGCGTCTTCAGATTGCCGGTCGGAAAATCATACTTGGCCTTGGCCGTCACCGGCGTGCCGCCGAGCTTCTTCACGGTCGAGGCCAGGACGTCGGCATGCTTCTTGTGGTGATCCTGGAACTTCACCGCGACCGCCAGGACCGGCTTGGTCAGGAGTCCGCTTTCGGCCCCCACCTGATAGGCGGCGATGCCTTCATATTCGAGACCCAGCGCGGTGTTGAGCACTTGAATATCGTCCGACGCCGTCGCTGCGGACGCATTCTTGCTCATGGCCATGCTCTCGCAGCCGGCGAGAATCGCGACCGCGCTGGCGCTCAACACGGCTTGCGTGCCGCGCACCAGCAGCGTGCGCCGCGCGGGAACGAGGGCCGTGTCGGGACGAATGAGGGTTGGCTCGGTCATGGAATCCTCTCTCTGTCGGTTGTTGCTCGTTGAACAGCGTGTCGGGAACGTCGTCGCTGTTACGGGCAATACCGGCGAGAGGGGTCGGCGGATGCAGGAGCGGGATCACAAAACTGCGAGAAGCCGAACTCTGCTGGGCGATCAAGAGGCTGGCAACGTCTCAACCGGCAGGAAGCACGGGGCCGGAATAGAGCACGGGGCCGGTCGGCAATCCCGTGGGCGAGCCGCCCGCGGGCTCGAGGCTGACGGCAAGCGCGCCCTGCGCCAGATCGGCGGCTGATTTAGCGTCGAGCGGCAGCGAGAGCCGGCCGTTCGCGAGCAGGCCCAGCGAGCGCGGATTGCCGCTCGGCGGCAGGATCCAGAGCTCGAGCGATTTGCCGGCTTCGGCCGCCGGCAGCCGCGCCGCATCGAGCGTCAGCCGGTCGTGATGCAGATCGAGGCTGACCATCAGCACCGGCTTGTGCTCCGCATCGGCGAGCAACGCCATGTGGGTCGGCGCGGACGGCGGCGCCACGAAGAGATAGACGAAGAGCAGAGCCGCGATCGCGGTCCCGGCGATGCCGACACGCCGCCAGAAGCTCACGCAGTACCAGAGGCCCGCGGTCGCGAGGCTCGGGACGGCGGCGGTCGGCCTGCCGAACAGGAGCTCGAACAGGCTGCGCCGCACAGGCTTCGCGGCGGCGGCACCGATCCGCTGCTCGATGGCCGTCCAGCTCCGGGCTGGCGGCTCGATCGCGGGCGCGGCCTCTGCCAGCGGATCGAGACGTTTCGCCCAGGCGTCGACGCGCTGCGCCAGCGCGGGGTCGCTCTCGATCAGCCGCTCGAAGCGCGCCCGCGCGGGGCCGCGCAAGGTGCCCAGCACATACTCGGCGGCGAGACCGTCCAGCCGATCGGGATCCGGCTCGGTCATGGCTCGAGACATCCCTTGAGCCGCACCAGGCTGCGGCGGATCCAGCTCTTGACCGTGCCGAGGGGGGCGCCCAGCCGCGCCGCGACCTGCTCGAAGGTCAGGCCCTGATAATAGGCGAGCAGCAGGCTGGCGCGCGGCTGCGCCTCCAGCTGATCGAGGCAATGCTTGAGCCGCGCGGCCTCCTCGCCGCTCTGGGTCAAGGCTTCGGGACCGTCGGTCAGGTCGGGCAGGCTCTCGGCGAATTCCGGATCGAGCGGCGTCTCGCGCCCGCGCTTCGCAAGGAGGTCGAAACATTCATTGCGCAGGATGCGCGCCATCCAGCCCAGCGCCGTGCCGCGCTGGGGATCGAACCGGGCCGCATGCCGCCACACCGCCATGAAGGTTTCCTGCAAGGCCTCCTCCGCGAGATCCCGGCGTCTGAGGATACCGACGGCGAGGCCGAATAGTTGCGGGGCGGTCGCGCGATAAAGCCGCTCCAGCGCGTGTCGATCGCCCTTGGCGGCGCCAGCAAGATAATCGGCAAGGAGGGCCGCGTCGCTCATGCCGCGCCATGGCATAGAAGCGGCCCCGGCCTGTCAACGGGCTTTGGCCCCGGCGCCGGCTTCGTTATGCTGCGGCGAAAGAATCGACCCATGCTCCTGCTCATCCATTTCCCGCTCGACCCCGCATCCCGCAAGGTCCGCATCCTGCTGAAGGAGAAGGGCCTCGCCTTCGATCTGCGCGAAGAACGCCCCTGGGAGCGGCGCGAGGAGTTCCTGGCCATGAGCCCGGCCGGCGATCTGCCGGTGCTGGTCGAGACCGACGGCAAGCCGATCGCCGATGTCGGCGCCATCGTCGAATATCTGGAAGAAACCGGATCGACGCCCTCGCTCTATGGCAGCGAGCCGCGCGCGCGGGCCGAGGTCCGGCGTCTCGCGGCCTGGTTCGACCGCAAGTTCCAGCGCGAGGTCACGACCAACCTGCTGGATGAGAAGATCGGCCGGCGCATCATGGGGAAGGGCACCCCCGATTCGAGCGCCATCCGCGCCGGCATCCTCAATCTCAAGACCCATCTTGACTACATCGCCTGGCTCGCCGACCGGCGCAACTGGCTCGCGGGCGACAATTTCTCGATGGCCGACATCTCGGCCGCGGCCCAGCTCTCTTGCATCGACTATCTGGGCGACGTGCCCTGGGACGATCACGCCGGCGCGCGCGACTGGTATCAGCGCGTCAAGTCGCGCCCCAGCCTGCGCCCGCTCCTCGGCGACCGCCTCCCGGGCGCCCCGCCGCCGAAGCATTACGCGGATCTCGATTTTTAGATCCCAATCTCAACGGTCATCCCCGCGACAGCGGGGACCCAACTCTCAACCGACACCGCTGGATCGACATGGGCCCCCGCTTTCGCGGGGGTGACGGTGAGGGTGAGCGTCGCGGCCTCTCCTTAGGGAGAAAAATCAAAGTAGCGTCGCGTTCACACAAATGGTCATCCCCGCGACAGCGGGGACCCAACTCTCAACCGACACCGCTGGATCGACATGGACCCCCGCTTTTGCGGGGGTGCAGTGAGGGTGAGCGTCGCGGCCGCTCCTTAGGGAGAAAAATCAAAGTAGCGTCGCGTTCACACAAATGGTCATCCCCGCGACAGCGGGGACCCAACTCTCAACCGACACCGCTGGATCGACATGGGCCCCCGCTTTCGCGGGGGTGACGGTGAGGGTGAGCGTCGCGGCCTCTCGTTAGGGAGAAAAATCAAAGTAGTGTCGCGTTCACACAAATGGTCATCCCCGCGACAGCGGGGACCCAACTCTCAACCGACACCGCTGGATCGACATGGGCCCCCGCTTTCGCGGGGGTGCAGTGAGCAGGCGCGTTGCGCCTGCTCACTGCACCTTCACATCCAACTGCTCCAGCCGCGCCTGCGCGGTTTCGGCGGTGGGGGTGTTGGGCGCGGCCTGGATGGCCGCCAACCAGTCGGCGCGCGCGCCGTTCTTGTCGCCGTTGTTGGCCAGGAGGATGCCGCGCTCGAGATGACCCTCGGCATTCTTGGGATCGAGCGTGAGCGCCTGGTTCACGTCGGCCATCGCCAGATCCTTGCTGTCGACATAGCGATAGGCGCTGGCGCGCAGCACGAGGATGTCGGCGCGCTTGGGCGCCAGCTCGTTGGCGTGGTTGAGATCGTCGAGCGCATCCCACCAGCGCTCGGCCGCCCCCAGCGCCACCGCGCGGTCGATCACCAGGTCGACATCGTTGGGCAGGATCTCGAGCGCCGAGTTCGAAGCGGCGATGGCCTGGGCCGGATCGCCCTGCAGGATCCAGATCTGGCCGGCCTGGTCGTAGAGATGGGCCGCCAGGTTCTTCGACGATTCGATCTTCGCCAGCTCGCCCGCCACCGTCTGCATCGCTTGCGCGGCTTCGGCGTAGCGCCCCAGTCCCACCAGCGCCACCGCCTGGCAATGCTCGGCCGGCGGCCCGCCCTTCTTTCCGATCCAGGCGGCGGCCGCGTCATAGGCCTGCTGCGGATGCGCCGCCGTCAGCGCCATGCAGTCCGCATATTGCTTGGCCTGGTCGGGATTCTGTTCCGGGAAGCTCTGTTCCTGGGCGCAGACGCCGGAGGCCGCCGCGCTCAGCAGCAGCACCAGCGCCGCCGCGGGCCAGAGGCCGCCGCGCGTCCTCGCCTTGTATCGTCCGATGCTCACAACTACCTTCAGGGGCAAGGCATGTTTCCTGGTTGTCGCCGGCCGGCCCTGGGGTCGGGCCGCTCGCGGGGAGGCAAGCCTCCCTCCTGGGCGGTTCCTTGGCAAGCATGACGAGATCGGGTTCGGCCGGCGATCGTGACAAAGCGCCGCGTCTCTTCGCCTTCGGCCTGGGCTTCAGCGCGCTGGCCTTGGCGGAACGGCTCTCGGAGCAGGGCTGGCGCATCGCCGGAACCGTCCGCGATCCGGAGAAGCGCCAGGCCCTCGAAGCGCGCGGCTTCGATATCCATCATTTCGACCGCGATCACCCGCTCGCCGACCCGGCAAGCGCCCTGGCCGGCACCACGCATATCCTCATCAGCGTGCCGCCCGATGGCCGCAGCGAGCCCAGCGGCGATCCGGCGCTCGACGTTCATGGGAGCGATATCGCCGCTCTCGGGCCGGGGCTCGCCTGGCTCGGCTATCTCTCGACCACCGGGGTCTATGGCGACCGCCAGGGCGGCTGGGTCGACGAGACCAGTGCCCTGACGCCCTCGGGCGACCGCGGCCGGCGGCGGCTCGAGGCCGAGCGCGGCTGGCTGGCTCTCGGCGAGCGCCAGGGGATTCCGGTCCATCTCTTTCGCCTCGCCGGAATCTACGGACCCGGGCGCAGCGCGCTCGACACGGTGCGGTCGGGCAATGCCAAGCGCGTCATGAAGCCGGGCCAGGTCTTCAGCCGCATCCATGTCGCCGATATCGCGAGCGTGCTCGAAGCCTCGATCGCGCGGCCCCATCCGGGCGCCGCCTACAATCTCTGCGACGACGATCCGGCGGCACCCGCCGAGGTGATCGAATTTGCCTGCGGGCTCCTCGGCGTCGAGCCGCCTCCGCTCGTGCCTTTCGACGAGGCCGCGCTGTCACCGATGGCGCGCAGCTTCTATGAGGACAACAAGCGGGTCCGCAACGAGCGCATCAAGCGCGAGCTCGGGGTGACGCTGGCCTATCCCAGCTATCGCGAAGGCCTCAAGGCGCTGCTGGCGGAGGAGACGCTCTCGCCGACATTTCATCGATGACGGTCGCCAGCCGCGCCAGGTCCTGCGGGCGCGACAGACGGTGATCGCCATCCTTGATCAGCGTCACCGCGACATCCGCGCTCGTGAGCCGTTCGGCAATACGCACCGCCCAGCGCCAGGGCACGTCCGGATCCTCCATGCCCTGCAACAGCCGGACCGGACATTCCACCGGAATGGGTCGTCCCAATAACAAATGATGGCGACCGTCCTCGATCAATTTGCGTGTAATCGGCAGATCGGGTCCGTAGCGCGAGGGCTCATGCCATTCGCCGGTTCGCATCACCTGCTCCCGGATGGAAGCGGTCATGCGATTCCACATCAGTTCCTCGGTGAAGTCGGGGGCGGCGGCGATTCCCACCAGCCCGGCGATGCGGGCCGGTCGCGACAGGGCCGCGAGCAGCATGATCCAGCCGCCCATGCTGGAGCCCACCAGAATCTGCGGGCCCTCGGTCAGACGATCGATGACGGTCAGCGCGTCCTCGCGCCAGCGGCCGATGGTCCCCTCGGAGAAACGGCCGGAAGACGCGCCATGTCCGAAATAATCGAACCGGATGAAGGCTTGCCCCCGTTTTCTGCAATGCGATTCGAGGAAAACGGCCTTGGTTCCGGTCATGTCGGAAGCGAACCCGCCCAAAAAAACCACACCTGGCAAATTTCGACCGTCTTCGCTCGCAAATCGGTGGTAGGCGGTTGTCGTCCCGTCTTCGCGTGCTAGACTCTCAGAGCGGGGGGATTCGCGTGACGTGTCTGACATGGCGTGGGTGTAATGGACGCATCGGGATCGGTCGAGGCCCCCGACATTAACATGGCAACGAAGAGGCCGGCGATGAATGAGCCGGTGGTCTTGCAGGTGCAGCCGACGCTGGCGCAAGCCGGCGACCGGATCGCGCTGGACATCGCGGGGGCGGTGAAGGACGACGGCGGCACGGCGCTGATCGCGTCGAGCGGCGGCGCCCTCGTGGCCGAATTGCCGCGCTCGGGCGCGCGCCATATCCGCATCGCGCTCGACCGGCGCAATCCGCTCGGCATGATGGCGTCCGCGTCGAAACTGGTGCGGCTGATCCGCAGCGAATCCGTCGACATCGTCCATGCGCGCGGCCTGCATGCGGCTTGGCCCGCTTATCTTGCGGCGCGTCGCACCAGCCGTCCTCTCGTCACCACCTTCGATCTCGGCGGCCCGACCGTCGGCGCCTTCGATCGGTTTTATGCGTCCGCGCTGGCGCGCGGCGATCGCGTGATCGCGGTCTCCGATTTCGTCGCGCGGCTCGCCTATGAGCAGCACAAGGTCGACGACCGTCGCTTGCGCCTCGTGCGCCGCGGCATCGACACCGATACCTTCGACCCGGCCCGGGTTACGGCGCCGCGCATGATCCGCCTCGCGCGCCTCTGGGGCCTGCCGGACGATCTGCCGGTGATCATGCTGCCCGGCCGGCTGATGCCGCATAACGGCCATGCGTTGCTGATCGATGCGCTCGCCCGCATCAAGGACCGCGCCTTCCACTGCCTGGTGGTGGGCGCCGAAGGCGATCACGCCGGTTACAGCGCCGAGCTCGAGGCCAAGGCCGGGGCCGCCGGCCTGAACGGCCGGTTCCATATCGTGCCGGAATGCCGGGACATGGCGGCGGCCTATATGCTGGCCGACGTGGTGCTGAACGCCGCCCCCGTGCCCGAGGCCTTCAGCCTGGTGCTGGCGGAGGCCCAGGCCATGGGCCGCCCGGTGGTTTCGACCGACCGCGGCAGCGCCCGCGAACAGGTGGCCGGCAACGAGATGGCCTGGCTGGTCCCGCCCGAGGATCCGGCGGCGCTGGCCTCGGCCATCGGCCGGGCGCTCGATCTCGACCCCGATCTCCGGGCCCGGCTGGCGGCCGAAGCCGCCCAGCGCGCCCGGGCCCGCTATGCCCGAACTACGATGTGTGCCGGGACCCTGGCCGTCTATCGCGAGTTGATGGAACGGCCCAGCTGGCGACCGGCGCCCGCCTTGACAGAGGCCTCGATCCCCTCTTAATTCCGGCGGTTTGGGCGTTAATTACCCTTTCTCAACCTGAATCCGGTCCAGTTCCGCCTGGATTCCCACCCTATTTCGGCCTTCGACGGGCCGAAGAAGCTCGAACGGCTCCATGATTAACATCACGCTACCCGACGGCAGCCAGCGGTCCTATGACCAGCCGGTTTCCGGTGCCGAGATTGCCGCCTCGATCGGCAAGGGCCTGGCGCGCGACGCGCTGGCCCTGAAGCTGAACGGCGAGGTCAAGGATCTGGCGACCGTCGTCGATCGCAACGCGCGCATCGAGATCGTCACCCGCAAGCATCCCGACGCGCTCGATCTGCTGCGCCACGACGCCGCGCATGTGCTGGCCGAGGCCGTGCAGGAACTCTATCCGGGGACCCAGATCACCTTCGGTCCCTCGATCGAGAACGGATTCTATTACGACTTCGTCCGCGACGCGCCCTTCACGACGGAGGATTTCGCCAAGATCGAGCAGCGCATGCGCGAGATCGTCGATCGCGACGAGACCATCACGCGCGAGATCTGGAGCCGCGACGAGGCGGTGCGCTGGTTCAAGGACCACGGCGAAAAATACAAGGCCGAGTGGGTGCTGGAGATCCCCAAGGACGAGGAGATCTCGATCTACCGCCAGGGCAACTGGCTGGATATGTGCACGGGCCCCCATCTGCCCTCGACCGGCAAGCTGGGCAAGGCCTTCAAGCTGATGAAGGTGTCGGGCGCCTATTGGCGCGGCGATGCCAACAACCAGCAGCTCCAGCGCGTCTATGGCACGGCCTGGGCCGACGAGAAGCAGCTCCAGCAATATCTGACGATGCTGGAGGAGGCCGAGAAGCGCGACCATCGCCGCCTCGGCAAGGAGATGAATCTCTTCCATCAGCAGGAAGAGGCCGCCGGCATGGTGTTCTGGCATCCGAAGGGCTGGACGCTCTACCGGACGGTCGAGAATTACCTGCGCGGCCGCCTCGACGATTCCGGCTATGTCGAGATCAAGACGCCCCAGCTGGTCGACCGCAAGCTGTGGGAGGCCTCGGGCCATTGGGAGAAGTTCCGCGAGAACATGTATCTCTCGGAGAACGAGGCGGGTCTCAAGGAATTCGTCGCCGATCCGACGCAGCGCATCTTCGCGCTGAAGCCCATGAACTGCCCCTGCCATGTGCAGGTCTTCAACCAGGGGCTCAAGAGCTATCGCGACCTGCCGCTGCGGCTGGCGGAGTTCGGCTCCTGCCATCGCTTCGAGCCGGGCGGGGCGCTCCACGGCATCATGCGCGTGCGCAACTTCACGCAGGACGACGCGCATATCTTCTGCACCGAAGACCAGATCACGGCGGAGAGCGTCGATTTCTGCCGCCTGCTGCTGCAGGTCTATGGCGATTTCGGCTTCACCGATGTCGCCGTGCGCTTTGCCGACCGGCCGGAGAAGCGGGCCGGTACGGACGCGATCTGGGACAAGGCCGAGGCCGCGCTCAAATTCGCGGTCGAGCGGGCGCAGCTGCCCTACACGATGGCGCCGGGCGAGGGGGCCTTCTATGGCCCCAAGCTCGAGTTCCATCTCAAGGACACGATCGGCCGGTCCTGGCAATGCGGGACCCTGCAGGTCGATTTCGTGATGCCCGAGCGGCTCGATGCGAACTACATCGCCGAAGACGGGCAGAAGCACCGCCCCGTGATGCTGCACCGGGCCATCTTCGGCTCGATGGAGCGCTTCCTCGGCATCCTGATCGAGAACTTCGCCGGCAAGCTGCCTTTCTGGCTGGCACCGCTACAGGTAGTGGTCGCGACCATCACGGACGACAGCCGAGCCTATGGCGAGGAGGTCGCGGCCAGCCTGCGCGCGGCGGGCCTGCGGGTCGAGACCGACCTGCGAAACGAAAAGATCAATTACAAGGTGCGCGAACACAGCCTGGCCAAGGTTCCGGTCCTGGCCGTGGTCGGTAAGCGCGAGGCGGAGAAGCGCGAAGTGGCGCTGCGCCGCCTGGGCGGCAATGAGCAGGAAGTCCTTGCGCTGGATGAGGCGCTCAATAGACTGAAGACGGAAGCAAGGTCGCCCGCAGGGAAGTCGGGGCCCATGCCTGCCACGGGTGCCTTCTAGCGTCGGGCTGCAATGCCGGCCGGAACACCCCATATTCGGATCAACATCGTTTAGGAGAAGTCAGCATCGCTAGACCACCGCAGGAATCCGCGCCGTCCCGTGACGGCCCGCGGATCAACCACCAGATCAACGTGCCGCAGGTGCGACTGGTGAAAGAGGATGGATCGATGGTGGGTGTCGTGTCCGTGCGCGAAGCCCTCATCATGGCGGAAGAAGCCGGGCTCGATCTGGTCGAGATCTCGCCCAATGCCAGTCCTCCGGTCTGCAAGATTCTCGATTTTGGCAAGTTCAAATACGAGGTGCAGAAGAAGGAGAACGAGGCGCGCAAGAAGCAGAAGGTCATCGAGGTCAAAGAGATCAAGCTGCGCCCCGGCATCGACGAGCATGATTATCAAGTGAAGATGCGCTCGGTGCATCGCTTCCTCGAGGAAGGCGACAAGGTCAAGGTGACCATGCGCTTCCGGGGCCGCGAGATGGTGCATCAGGAGCTGGGCATGAAGGTGCTGGACCGGGTCCGCGCCGAGCTCGATGCCCTGGCCAAGGTCGAGCAGATGCCGCGCCTCGAAGGCCGGCAGATGATCATGGTCATGGCTCCCAAATAGACGCTGCCGACAGCGGGGCGGATCGATCCAGGATCCGCCCCGTCTCATTTCCGCCCCGTTTCCACCCGAAGCTCTATGTCGGAGACGCGATGGCCGAGCCCGAAGAACAGCCCCGAGACATCATCGACGTCAGCGCCGCGCCGAAGGCCTCGGTGGTGCGGCTGACGCCGGCGGGCTCGTCCCTGGCCCCGCAGGAGGCGCTGCCCCCGGAACCGTCCTATTGGGCGCCGCCGGAAGAGAGCCCGTCCCCCTCGGCGGTCTTCGCGCTGCCGCCGACCCTGTTTCGCAAGCCGCCCGTCCTGGGGCTCCTCGCCGTCATCTACGGCGTCGTGGCGCTGATCAAGCTGCCGATCCTGTTCGGGCCGCTGGCGATCCTGTTCGCGATCGCCGCTCTCTGCCGGAAGCAGTACTGGTATGCCGGGGTGGGCGCCGCCACCGGTGCCGCGGGCCTCGTCAGCTCCTCGACCTTCTGGCTGCTGGTCGGCTCCGGCTGGCTGATCAACTATCTGCTCTGATTCGATCCCGACGATTTTTCTGAAGGGAAGCGGCGATGGCGAATCCCGAATGGCACCGGCTGGGTCCGGTTGCGGCGTTGAAACAGAAGCCGCTGCAGGCGGTCACGGTCGAGGGCGTGCCGATCGCGCTCTCTTGGGACCAGGGCCGCTTCGGCGCGATCTCGGGGCGCTGCCTCCATGCGGGCGGGCCGTTGGGGCAGGGCACGCTCCGCGACGGCTATGTGGTCTGTCCCTGGCATGGCTGGACCTATCAGCGCGAGACCGGCGAGGGCGAGCCCGGCAGCACCGACGTGGTGCCGCGATATCTGCTGAAGGAGGAAGGCGGCGATCTCTTCATCGACCTCGCCTCGGCGACCCACCCGCGTCCCGCCTCTCATTCGCCCCATCCGCTGGCGCGCGATCCCAAGCGCGCGGACGGGCCGCTGCGGGTCGTCGGCATCTCGACGACGGTCATGGATCGGGGGGCGCCGCGCTACTCGACCTCGGAGGATCTGTTGCGGGTGGCGCTCGAAGCGGCCGCGGCCGAAGGCGCCGAGACGCAATTCATCACGCTCAACAATCTCAAGTTCCGCGCCTGCGAGGGCTATTACTCGAAGAGTGCGAACGCCTGTACCTGGCCCTGCTCGATCACGCAGATGGACGACAAGGACGAGCTCACAACCGTCTATGAGGCGCTGGTCCATTGGGCGGACGTGGTGCTGATCGCGACGCCGATCCGCTGGGGCAATGCCAGCTCGCTCTATTTCAAGATGATCGAGCGCATGAACTGCATCCAGAACCAGATCACGACCCATGACCATGTGCTGATCCGCAACAAGGTCGCGGGCTTCATCATCACCGGCGGCCAGGACAATGTGCAGTCGGTCGCGGGCGAGATGATGATGTTCTTCGGCGAGCTGGGTTTCACCTTCCCGCAATTCCCCTTCGTCGGCCACAGCCGCGGCTGGTCGGCCGAGGACATGGAGAACAACATGGCGGCAGTGAAGGCCGACCAGGAGCTGCGCCAGGGGACGCGCGCCCTGGCGCTGCGCTGCCTGGAGCAGGCGCGGAGGCTGGTCGCCGCCGGTGCCGGCCCGGCCCGGACCGAGCGCGGTGGCCGCAAGGCAAACTGACGGGGGGCGGCTCTTCAGCCGGATCGGCGATCGGCGCTGGCGCTCGGGATGGCGATGCTCGCCGCCGGGATCGGCGTGGATCTTTGGAGAAGACGATGCGCAATCCGGCGTCCCGCGGCAATGCCGGGCCGCTCGATGTAGCGATAGGCCAACTGAGCCAGAGGCAGCGTCATCGCAAACGAGAGAAAGACAAGGAGAAGGAAGCCGGCGACAGTCGGCAGGCTGTGCAGATCGATTCCTAACGCGTCGAAGATTCGGCTGGCCAGCGCTCGTCCCAAGGGGTGGAGGAGATAGATCGAATAGGAAAGCCGGCCCGCCCATTGGATGAAGCGCCCCTCGAGAAAATGGCCGCCCGGCGCCGATGCGTTGGCGATGGCGAAGGTCGCGCCAATGATGGCGACGAGCTGGGAGGCGGCACCTTTGCTGAAGGCGAGATCCGCCAGCAACAGGATGACAAGGCCGGCCCAGAACAGCCCGCTGGTTGGCCGGCGATGGGACTTCATGGAGCCGATGGCGCAACCCAAGACGAAGGCCGGCAGGGCGCGCAGAAGATAATTCTGATAGCAACCGATGGAAATGACGAGCGTCAGCGCGAGGAGTGCCGCCAAGGCGACGGGGCGCCAGCGCCAGGCCAGCAGGGCGACGAATACCAGCAGGCTGCCGATCATCTCGACCTGCAGCGTCCAGGTGACGTCGAGGGGCTGCAGCAGAAGCATGTAGCCGATGGTCGCGCGCCAAGGCAGATGGTCGAGGATTGCAATGGCCAAGGTACTGACGATCAGCAGCGGCATGATGCGGAACAGCCGCCTGGTGCCATAGGCTGCAAGCTCGATCGGATAGCGTCGCGATATCGTCGCCAGCGATCCGAACAGAACATGGCCGCTCAGGACGAAGAAGAGCAGGACGGCAGCGTGCCCATTGAAGATCACATGGGCGGCGCGCAGCAGGATGTCGGTCGCACTGGTCGGATCGACCTGCCAGAAGGCCAGTCTATGGAGCGGAAGCGGCGACATCGCGGTGGCGCAATGGCTGGCGGCGACCGACAGGGCGCCGGCCCCGCGCAAGGCATCGAGGCGCCGGTTGCGCTGCGGCTCTCCTTGAACATCAGGTTCTGGCATGATCTGCGTTTTCCCCTGGCCCGGCGCCGCCAAAGAGACGAGCAGCCGGAATTATAAGGGCGGAGATCGTTAAATTTTCTGAGCGGCGCGGCGGAAGAGCCGGCTCCGAGGGCTGGGCCCGGCCTGCCGGAGCCCGGGAAAGGGGCGGCTTCGTCGATCGCTCCCGGGACCGGGGGTCTCCCCACCTCCCGCCGCGACAAAAGGCGGGCCCCGCCATTTCTTGCCAATCCGGGGGGCTTTCTGTATAACCGCGCGTCCTCGGTGAGCGAGTCCGGGCCTGAATAGGGCATGCCCGGCCGCCCGAAAGACAAGGTTTTCAAGCAGTTAGAGGATATGAAATGCCCAAGATGAAGACCAAGAGCGGCGCCAAGAAGCGCTTCGCTCTCACCGCCACTGGCAAGGTCAAGATGACCCCGTCGCGCAAGCGCCACGGGATGTCGAAGCGGACCCAGAAAATGAAGCGGCAGGCCCGCGGTATGCGGATCATGGCCGACATGGACGCCGCGAACGTCAAGAAATTCTTCCTGCCCAACGGTTGAGAGAGAGTAAGCCATGGCACGCGTCAAGCGGGGCGTCACCACCCACGCCCGTCACAAGAAGATCGTCGATGCAGCCGCCGGTTATTTCGGCCGCTCCTCGACCAATTTCCGGATCGCGATCGAGAAGGTCGAGAAAGGCATGCAATATGCCTATCGCGACCGGCGCAACAAGAAGCGCGACTTCCGCGGTCTCTGGATCCAGCGCATCAATGCGGGCGTGCGCGAGCACGGCCTGACCTACTCGCAGTTCATCGCCGGCATCAAGAAGGCCGGCATCGAGGTGGACCGCAAGGTGCTGGCGGATCTCGCCGTGCGCGAACCGGCCGCCTTCGGCGCGCTGGTGAAGCAGGCGAGCGACGCGCTCGGCAAGGGCGCCTGATCCCCGCATCCGGAATGCCGGTACTCGTCATGAGCCCCGCCTCCCGGCTGAAGGCCCGGATGGCGGGGCTTTTGCTGCCGGCTCTCCTGTCCCTGGGCCTCGCGGGCTGCGACCGCTATGGCGACGACATCGCGCTGGTGAAGAAGACGCCCGTGCTGGGCGACACCACCGGCGAGAAGCTCTGCACCGACACCGCCGGCGCGCGGGGCAAGTTCGAATGGTCGGCTGGGAAATCCGAGACCTACAAGGACAATGACCAGATCGTGCAGGTCACCTGCCTGGTGACGAAGCCGAGCAGCTCGGGCGGCCAGCACAAGATCGAGTTCGAGTTCATCCATAACCGCCAGACCGAGAAGGTCGCCCTCGACCGGCTGCTGATCGACGGCCAGCAGCAGAACCTGCTGTCGGGCGCGCTGAATTTGATGCTGATGCAGCTGGACTAACGAGAGTGCCCCCTCCCCCTACCCCCTCCCGCAAGGGGAGGGGGCTAGAGAAATAGCGATCACGTCCCCTCCCCTTGCGGGAGGGGCAGCGGTGCCGAGCGTTAGCAAGGCATCGCGGGGAGGGGACGGTGTGATTCTTGATAGGCGCGATCCCTGGTAGGGGCCGCCTCCTCAGATTGACCGGCCGCCGGCGTTGCGCCTATCCTCCGGCCCCATGGAACTGGCGATCGCAACGCACCGATTTACCGGCGGCCTGACCGCGCGACGACGGCCCGCTTCATCGCGGCCGGCTCGGGCAGGGCGCTGATCCGATCAAGCGACCCGCCAGGGACGGCAACAAGACCAAGCGAAGGGGCCGAGCCATGTTCGGCCCCTTCGCTTTTTACGCATGTGAGTTTCTCAAGGACAGGTTCGATGCTCGAGGATGCAAGGCGGATGGAGAAGAAATGGCTGGAGGCGGTCGCGGCCGCGTCCGGCCTCGAGGCGCTCGAAACCTTGCGCGTCGAAGCGCTCGGCAAGAAGGGCGAGATCTCCGGCCTGATGAAGGGGCTGGGCGCCTTGACGCCCGACGAGCGCAAGAGCGCGGGGGCCGCGCTCAACCAGCTGAAGGATTCGGTCGCAGCCGCGATCGAGGCGCGCAAGGCCCAGCTCGGCGAGGCCGCGATCGATGCGCGCCTGCAGCGCGAGACGCTCGACATGACCCTGCCGGTCGGCACCGGCCCGCAGGGCCGGCTCCATCCGATCAGCCAGACCATCGACGAGATCATCGCCATCTTCGGCGAAATGGGCTTCAAAGTCGCCGAAGGTCCCGACATCGAAGAGGACTTCTACAACTTCACGGCGCTCAATATTCCGCCGGACCATCCCGCGCGTCAGATGCACGACACGTTTTACTTGGGCGCCTCGGGCAGCGGCCGCCCCACCAACCCCGCTGCCCTCGGCGCGGAAGAAAGTGCAGATAGAAAGTTCGGCAAGGCCGCGACCCCGACGGATCTCGAAGGGCGCAAGCTGCTGCGCACCCACACCTCGCCGGTGCAGATCCGCTATATGAAATCGCACAAGCCGCCGATGCGCATCATCGCGCCCGGCCGGACCTATCGCTGCGATTCCGACATGACCCACACGCCGATGTTCCACCAGGTCGAGGGGCTGGTCATCGACGAGAAGACCCATATGGGCCATCTCAAGGGCTGCCTCACCGAGTTCTGCCGCGCTTTCTTCGGCGTGTCCGATCTGCCGCTGCGCTTCCGCCCCAGCTTCTTCCCCTTCACCGAGCCCTCGGCCGAGGTCGATATCGGCTGCTCGCGCAAAGGGGGCGAGCTCAAGCTCGGCAATTACGGCGATTGGCTCGAGATCCTGGGTTGCGGCATGGTCCATCCCAAGGTGCTGGAGCTGGGCGGCGTCGATCCGGCGCGCTACCAGGGCTTCGCCTTCGGCATGGGGATCGAGCGCATAGCCATGCTGAAATACGGGATTCCGGACTTGCGCACCTTCTTCGACGGCGATGCGCGCTGGCTCTCCCACTACGGCTTCCAGCCCCTGGATGTGCCGAGCCTGGTGGGAGCGGCGCGATGAAATTCACGCTCGGCTGGCTCAAGGATCATCTCGACACGACGGCGGACGCGGCGGCGATCGCCGACCGGCTGACCAAGCTCGGCCTCGAGGTCGAGAGCGTCGAGGACCGCTCGAAGGATCTGGCACCCTTCCGCGTCGCCTATGTGATCGAGGCGAAGCCGCATCCCAATGCGGACCGCCTGCGGGTCTGCATGGTCGATACCGGCGAGGGCGATCCGGTCCAGGTCGTTTGCGGCGCCCCCAATGCGCGCACCGGCATGAAGGGCGTGTTCGCACCGGCCGGCAGCCATATCCCCGGCACCGGCCTCGATCTCAAGAAGGGCAATATCCGCGGCGTCGATTCCAACGGCATGCTCTGCTCGGCCCGCGAGATGGGGCTGGGCCAGGATCATGACGGCATCATCGAGCTGCCGGCCGATGCGCCGGTGGGCGTGCCCTTCGCCAAGGTGATGGGGCTCGACGATCCGCTGTTCGACATCGCGATCACGGCCGACCGCGCCGACTGCCTCGGCGTGCGCGGCATCGCGCGCGATCTGGCGGCGGCGGGCATCGGCAAGCTCAAGCCGCTCGCGATCGCCAAGGCCGAGGGCAGCTTCGACAGCCCGATCCGCTGGCGGCGCGACCTGCCGGCCGAGGCGGACAAGGCCTGCCCCTATGTGGTCGGGCGCTATTTCCGCAACGTCAGGAACGGCCCGAGCCCGCAATGGCTCAAGGACCGGCTGGTCGCGATCGGCCTGCGGCCGATCTCGGCGCTGGTCGACATCACCAACTATGTGACCTTCGATCTCGGCCGCCCGCTCCATGTGTTCGATGCCGACAAGCTCGCCGGCGACCTCACCATGCGCCTCGCGCGCGAGGGCGAGGAAGTCCTGGCCCTCGACGGCCGCACCTATCGCCTCGAGCCGGACATGACGGTGATCGCAGACAGCAAGGGCGTTCACGGCATCGGCGGCATCATGGGCGGCGAGCTTACCGGCTGCACGCCCGAGACGAAGAACGTGTTCCTCGAGGTGGCGCTGTTCGATCCCAAGCGGGTCGCGGCGACGGGCCGCCGGCTCGGCATCGAGAGCGACGCGCGCTATCGCTTCGAGCGCGGCGTCGATCCGATGTCGGCCGATTGGGGCGCGGAGATCGCGGCCAAGCTGGTGCGCGAGCTTTGCGGCGGCGAGGCGAGCCATGTGGTGAAGGCGGGTTCGATGCCGGAATGGCGCCGGCCGCTGCCGCTGCGGCCCGAGCGCGTCTTCGCGCTGGGCGGGCTCGATCTGCCGGTCGCGGAATCGGGACGCATCCTTGAAGCGCTGGGCTGCGAGGTCGTGGCCGAGGGCAGGATCCTCCGCGTCACGCCGCCGTCCTGGCGCGCGGATATCGAAGGTGAAGCCGATCTCGTCGAAGAAGTCGTGCGGGTCAAAGGCTATGACGAGGTGCCGGCCGTGCCGCTCGAGCGCGACACGCCGCTGCCCGAGCCCGCAGTCACGCTGGGCCAGCGCCGTGCCCAGCAGGCCAAACGCATCCTCGCCTCGCGCGGACTGCTCGAGGCGGTGACCTATTCCTTCACCTCCTCGGCGGCCGCTGCCTTTTTCGGCGGTGTCAAGCCGGAGCTGATGCTGGCCAATCCGATCTCGGCCGATCTCGACGTGATGCGGCCATCGATCCTGCCGAACCTGGTGATGGCGGCGGCGCGCAATGCCGCGCGAGGCTTAAGCGATCTCGGGCTGTTCGAGGTGGGTCCGCATTACACCGACGCCACGCCGGAAGGCCAGGCGCTGGTGGCGGCGGGCTTGCGCGCGGGCCAGACCGGCGCGCGGAACTGGCGCGACAAGCCGCGGCCCGTCGATGCGTTCGATGCCAAGGCCGATGCGATGGCGCTGCTGACGATCCTCGGCGCGCCGGTGGAGAATTTCCAGGTCACCGCCGATGCGCCGGCCTGGTATCACCCGGGCCAGTCGGGCCAGCTCCGGCTGGGACCGACGGTGCTGGCGCGCTTCGGCACGCTCCATCCGCGCGTCGCGAAGGGGCTCGGACTCGAAGGTCCGGCCGTGGCGTTCGAGATCATGCTGGATACGATTCCGCAGCCCAAAGCGAAGAGCGGACCGCAGCGCCCGCCGCTGAAGGCCTCGGCCTATCAGCCGGTCGAGCGCGACTTCGCGTTCCTGATGGCGTCGGACGTGCCAGCCGACAAGCTGATCCGCGCCGCGAAATCGGCGGACAAGGCGCTGATCCAGAATGTCAGCCTGTTCGATCTCTACGAGGGCGACCGCATCGAGGCCGGCAAGAAGTCGGTCGCGATCTCGGTCACGCTGCAGCCGACCGACCGCACGCTGACCGATGCGGAGATCGAGCAGGTGTCGCAGAAGATCGTGGCCGCGGTAACGAAGGCGACGGGCGCGGTGCTGCGGAGCTGAGGCCGTTGAATGCGCCCATCAGGAAGAGGGCGCGCGTTATCGCCTTTGGTCATCCCCGCGAAAGCGGGGACCCATCTTTCAACTCGATACGCTGGATCGAGTTGGGCCCCCGCTTTCGCGGGGGTGACAATGAGCGCTGTGGCGACGATGGAGCGCCGCGGTGACGATGAGAGCGGGCAGAACGAGCTCGGGAGAGCAGCGGCGAAAACCTCGCGCCCTCTAGTGCCGCGCGGTGCTCTGCGGCAGGAAGCCCTGCTGGTCCCAGAGCTGCGCGCTGGCCCAGTCCATCGCGTCGGTGAACGCGTCCTCGCCGACCTTCGCGGTCAGGATGTTGCCGACCTCGCTCAGCGCCGCCTCGAGCTGGTCGGCGTGATCGTCGCGGCCGTTGGCGCGCAGCAGACGGCTCAAGGCCGCGCTGTGCATCATCCAGAGCGCGGCGGTGCGCGCGGTGTCGTTGGGATCGGTCACGGGGTGCGGGCCTCCGGCTGCGAATGGTCGATGAAGAGTTTATGTCGCCCCCATTAACAGCCTGTGAATTCGCCGCAAAGCCGTCAACCCGTCGAGGCGCGCTGCGCATTGCATCAACATCTAGCGTGATGATTTGACACAGTTACGTCGCTTGTCCTGGCCGACGGCATGGGCCTAGAGTCGATCTCGACGACGCGGGATCGATTCTCTTCCACGCCTCGGCAAAATTGCCGCGTCAGAGTCTCGTTGCGATCCGATCTCATATGTCAGGGCTCCGGTCGCAAGCCGTCGATCTCGCTCCGTGCAGCAGACGTTCCGGTTCGGCAGATCCCGTGTCTTCCAATGTCGTTTGTTGGAGGGATTTGCCGGTTTCGACCACCGTCACCGCGCATTGCAGGCCCGCGCGGCCTCCGGGTGGAACCCGTTTCACATCTGGGAGACAGAGTCATGTCACGCACAATTCCTCAAGCCGAAGTTCTCAAGCCCAGCGTCCTGAATGTTGGCCTGGCCAAGGCATCCCCGGAGACGCCCAAGGCGTCGATGGAGATTCCCAAGGTTCCGACCGACCGTCCGAAGCTGTCGACGGAGCCGTTGCAGGCGGCTGCGCCCACGGCTGTGACGCCCGAGATCGACTATCAGGCCTTCGCTCTCGCGAGCGGCGCCACCGTCAAGGCGCTGCTGCAGGCGAGCGAGGTGATGATGAAGGGAATGGCGGCGGTCGGCCAGGAAATGAGCGAGTTCGCCAGCCAGCGAATCCGCGAGAATGTCGAGCGTTCGGAGTCGCTGCTCCATTGCACGGACCCGACGGCGGCGTTCGGTCTTCACTGCGACTTCGCGCAAAAGGCGACGCAGCAATATCTCGAGGAGGCGGGGCGCCTGATGGCGCTGGCGACCCAGCTGACCGGAAAATGCTGGGAGCCGCTTCAGACCTTTACCCAGGAAACGGCCGCACAGGCGGCCGAGCGGGCCACCAGGGCCACGGCCGGGGGAGCCGACGATATGTCCCGCCGCAAGGCGTAGAATCGGATTGCGAGGCGGCGCAGCGTCATTTTCCTTCCGGAAGGAAGGGGATGACGCTGCCCGATCAGACCGAGCGGCTGGCGTCGAGGATGAGCTTTGCGCCCAGCGCGCCCATGACCGCGCCGGCTGCCCGGTCGATCCAGCCTTTGCTGCCGAGATAGGCGCGGCGGGGCCGATCCGCCGAGAACAGCAGCGCCACGATGCTGTACCAGCCGCATTCGATCGCGAAGAAGAGCGGCGGCATGACCAGCACCATCCAGCCGGGCGGCGAGGGCGGCAGCAGGGCTGCGAAGATGCCGCCATAGACGATGGCGGTCTTGGGATTGGAGAGCTGTGTCATGAGACCCACCGCGAAGGAGCGGCGCGGCGATCCCGGACGCGGCTCCGCGCTATTGCCGGTGCGGTCGTCCTGCATGGCCAGCGGCCGCTTCGCCCCGCGCCACATCGCGATGGCGAGATAGAACAGATAGAGCGCGCCGGCGACCTTGAGCAACGCATAGAGCCATTCGACGCTGGCGAGCAGCGCGATCAACCCCATCAAGGCCAGACTGCAGAAGATGGCGCCGCCCATGCCCATGCCGAGGGCCGCGGCGAGCCCGTCGCGACGCGAGCGGGCGACCGCCATCCGCGCCACCAGCACGAAGCTCGGGCCGGGGCTCATCGCACCCAGGGCCAAGGTTCCGAGAATGGCGAGCAGAGCCAGGCTGGGCGTCATGGGATCTCTCTAGGACAGGCGGTGGGGGGCGAAAGCGTCGTCGCCGGAGTCTCCGACGATCAGGCGCGCGTGAGCAAGGCGAACTGGGCCCGTCCCGCCTCCAGCCGCGCCTCGGCGCCCGCCGCGATGCCGAGTTGATGCTCGGCGACGAGCGCCAGATAGCACAGTCGCGCCCGGCTGGCGGCGTCCGCCGCCGGAAAGCCCATGGCCCGGAACAACCCTTCGAGATAACCGAGGCGCTGGCGGTCGAGCGCCGCCAGGGCCTCGCGGATGGCGGGATCGCTCCGGCCCCAGCCGCGCAAGGCCGGCTCGGGCGATGAAGTCGCCTCCAACCCGCGCAAAATGGCGCCGTCCCCCTATGTCGCGCGAGGCGCGAGCGCACCGGCAGGGCGGATCTAAGACGCGCCTCGGGGCGCGATTACATGACGCAGGCGCGTTCGATTAAAGGAAGGGAGCGGATCACCGCCAAAAATGCGGGATAAAGGATATCCCGTATCATTTTTCTTGACTTGTTCTCTCACATCAAATATTTATTAGGGATACAGGACGTCCTTTATCCCTATTGGAGTTTAATATGTTCAACATTGTCCAGGATCGGCTGAACCAGTTTGGCGAGAAGTATGAAGACCTTGCGCCCGCAGTCGTTGGGGAACTGGTCAAATCAGCTGGAGAATTCTTGGAATATCTTGTGGGTCAGCAAGCAGCAAATGAGGCCATGTCCTCGCTCATGCGGACTGCCTTGGGGATCGAATTGGAGAACCCCGAAGAATGGCGCCTCCAATGGGAGGCACTGGGTCTATCGGATCTCGCGAGGCTCGTTGGTTCAGAGAATTTCACGAATCTTTATGCCTATGCATTCTTTGGCTTGCCTACAACCTATGATCGTAGTCTTGATGAAAGAGGCTTGTCCATTCTGGGCCACTGCACGAGCGCTGACATGTTCCTTGAAAGCTGTCCGCGAACCTGGGCCGACGTAGGAGTGCTGGAGCGAACACTTGAGGCCGCGCAAACCCGCTGGGCTATTGATGCTGGTGTCGACGGAACTTTGGTCGGTCCCGAAGGGCTCGCGGCAATTGCAGGTGTCAGCCTCAAGAGCATTAAGAACATTTTGGCACCATCGAGCGGTAGCGATCTCCGGACCACTGAGAACGGACAGGTCCGAGTCGAAGACGCACGTCGCTGGCTCGAGGGCCGGCCCGGGTTTCTTCCTTCAATCTGGGAGCTAGATGAAGCCGGTTCCGTGGTTCCGGCGTCCACGGCCGACCACATGTTGGATGACGTCCTCTTTGTACCGGTAGCCAAAGACGGGTCACATTTCTCGCCGGAGTGCCTAGTTGGCAAGCACTATCAGATCGGCCCGAAGTCAGCTCCTCAAAAGATTGCAGATTTTCGATTGGCTCTCGATCTCCTCACTCGCATGGAGCCACCCCGTTGGCGTCGGCCAAACTCCAAGGGTGTTCCTGGTCTGGTGACTGGTGTGACGTGGACACGCAAGACAGCTGCAGAGCTCGGTCTATAGGGGGCACAAATGTCTTTAGAAATGGAACTTACGCGACATGCAGCTACGCGAATTCAGCAGCGCGGTTATCGACCGTCTGACGTCGCCGAGTTGTTGGAATTGGCGGTAGAGATAGACAATGGGTACTTCCTCGATCGCCGTGCAGTCGATGACGCCATCCAAGAGCTAAAACTTAAGATCAACGCACTGGAGCGTCTTAAGAATACGGTTGTTATCACCAATGGTGATCGCGTTATTACAATCTACAAGAAAGGAAAGGACCGAAAGCAATCGGTGGGTGCCTCCGCATTGTAAAATTAAATGGCCAACCGCAAGCCACACCGAAAGAAGAGATTGGAAAAATCAGGTATGCACCCCTTTTCAAGTTTCAAGCATTGGTTGGTGTCCTGCCAAAAAGAAGCTGATTTGCTAGTGCGGGTCGAGGCGCCAGACACGAAAGCGTTGGGATTATCGAAGCGGTCGTCTTGGGATTGCGTGAATGAAATAATTTCAAAAGATCGCATCTGGTTTCGAGATGCACAGAAAGACAAAATTATAGGCCTTGCCGAAGCCAAAGCGAAACATCGCGGACCTCATTCGCATGATGCCGCTCGCCATCCGGTCGCTATTCAGTGGTCAGTAAGCCCCTTGGGAGGTTTCGAGGGCCCATTATCACGAACGATGTTCTTTCGAGAATTCCAGAAATTCGATGACGGTTCTGCTGGCTTCTCGCTGACGCGTGCGCCGCAAACATTTGCGTTCGACCATTACTGCTATCCACTCTCCGACACGCTTGTCGAATCGCTATCTAGATTGCTCAAGTTCACCCACCGTCGCTTTACGGTCATCGATGCCCTGAAGCGAGATGTTCTCTCCTAGAGCTCCTTTGTCTCCGAGATCTCGCCGGGCCACCGCAACTCGTAAGGTAAATGTATGTTGGATCGTCCATTTCTGTTCGAATCTCTAACTATCCTGACTCTGTTTGTTTCGTTCCTCTCGATCATGGGGATATTCCTGGTTTGGAGGCGCTCCGGTGATAGCGGCGGCCTCCGTGGAGAACTTCAGGCTGGACTCGGTAACGTTGCCGCCAGCTCAGAACGAATGGAGCGCACTTATCGCAGCGAAACTAACTTGATGCGCGACGAAGCTGAGGCGCGCGGTAAGGCGTTGCGTGAAGAAGTGGGCGGAACAATTCGGGGGTTTAGTGACTCAATCCAGGCGCGAGTCGATGACCTCAGTAGCCGCCTCGAGGAACGATTGCGCTCTTTTGGAGCGCAGGAAGTGGAGAACGCAATCGCGCTACGAGATCAGATTGGCGTCACTCTCAAACAGGTCGGAGACGACCTGCGAAAGACGGCGGCTCTATTGTCGCAACAACAAGAGGAGCGGCTGATAGCTCTGACGAGTACGGTAGACAAGCTGAATCAGGATAGCGCGACTCAATCTTCACTGTTTCGAACTTCAATCGAAGAGCGGTTCAATGCATTTCGCAAAGATAATGCGGAATCGGCGTTGGCAATTCGAACAGAAGCAGCCACGCAAGCTGTTGCTCTGCAAGAGGCTGTCGCTGCGAATTTGAACCGAGTTGGTGCAGATCTCAGAGAAAACGCAAAATCGCTTGTCGACGCGCTACAGAAAGGGCTGGGATCTGTGGGAGCTCAGATTGCTTCGTTGATCGAAGCGAATGGAAAGCAGCAGGAAGCTCTTAGGCAGGTGGTCGAAGGTCGCCTCGATAAGCTTCGTGAGGAGAATACGAACAAACTGGAGGAGATGCGCAAGACTGTAGACGAGAAGCTTCAGGGTACTTTGGAGAAGCGGCTCGGAGAGTCTTTCTCTGTCGTGAGCGAACGCTTGGAGCGGGTTCACCAAGGCCTCGGGGAAATGCAGAATCTTGCTACTGGGGTGGGCGACCTCAAGCGCGTACTTACAAACGTCAAGGTTCGCGGTGGCTGGGCGGAAGTTCAGTTGGGCGCACTACTGGAGCAGATGCTGTCACCTGACCAATACGTGAAGAATGCCCGCGTCAAGGAGCACAGCTCCGAAGTCGTTGAGTACGCCGTTCGGCTGCCTGGAAACGCAGAGGAGGACGGGGCGCTCTTGCTTCCAATTGATGCGAAATTCCCTCATGAGGATTACGACCGACTGGTAGACGCTCTTGAACGTGGAGATGTCACCGCCGTAGAAATCGCTGGTAATCAACTCGAGGCGCGAATCAAAGCTGAGGCGAAGCGCATCTGTGACAAATACATTGAGCCGCCTCAGACAACGGACTTCGCGATCATGTTTCTTCCGACCGAGGGGCTTTATGCCGAAATAGTGCGTCGCCCCGGGTTGGCGGACTACATTCAACGTCAGCATCGCGTCGCAATCAGTGGTCCCACAACTCTCACCGTGCTGCTTCATAGCTTTCAGATGGGATTTCGGACCCTTGCAATTCAGAAGCGATCAAGCGAAGTGTGGCGCATCCTCGGCGAGGCGAAGGCAGAGTTTGGGAAGTACGGCGAAGTTATTGACAAGGTGCGCAAGCAGCTTGTTACCGCGTCCAACTCGCTCGACGACGTCGGAGTGCGCAGTCGTGCTATCGAAAGAAAGCTTCGGGGCGTCGAGGTAATCGAGCAAACCAGTGCCACTGTTGCTCTGAGTAGAGACGCGGGGCTCGCCGTGAGCGGAGATGTTGCCGCCGACTGATCGCGGTCTAATCTCGTTCGTCGGCTTATTGTGCTGTCAGCAAGGCGAACTGCGCCCGTGCCGCCTCAAGCCGCTCCTCGGCGCTCGCCGCGATGCCGAGTTGGTGCTCGGCGATGAGCGAGAGATAGCAGAGCCGCGTCCGGGCGTTCGCGTCCGCGGCAGGAAAGCCCATGGCCCGGAACAGCCCCTCGAGATAGCCGAGGCGCTGGCGATCCAGGGCCTCGAGCGCCTCGCGGATGGCGGGATCGCCCCGGCCCCAGCCGCGCAAGGCCGGCTCGGGCGAGCCGGCACCCTCGCGGATGACGGTCTCGATCAGGGCCCAGAGCCGCTGCTGGGGTGTTCCCTTCTGCGCCTCGACCCGGGCGATCAGGGCACCGCCCGACCGCTCGCGCCATTGCGCCAGCATGGCGGCCAGGAGCGCCGCCCGGTCGGCGAAATAGCCGTAGCAGCTTCCCTTGGTGACGCCGAGATCGCGGGCCAGGGCCTCGATCCGGACCGCCGCCGGCCCGCCCTGGCTGAGCGCGCGCCAGCCCGCCGCGATCCAATCCTCTGCCCGATAGGTTGCCGGCCTGGCCATAAAGTACGGTATCGTATGTAATTGCTATAGGGTAGCCGAAAGCGCTTATCGATGTTATATACGAAATAGAATATTATCAATGCGAAGAATGCGCTCTGCCGTGGCCGGCCTGCGGCGTTCGGCGGGCCGCACCGGGGGCCCCTCGCGGTTGCAAGCCGGCGGGGCGGGCCCTATGTTCCTGCCCGCGCCGACGCGGACCCTGCGCGAGCCGACTCCGGGACCGAACCGAACGGGGACCGGCCTCAGGGACCAACGAGCGGTTTCTTGCCCCTACCGACCGCGTCTCTTCGCCGTCGGGCCGGCCTTGCCGACCCGGCGCCCGATTCGGTGCCGAGCCTCGACCAATGCCTTCCTGGATCTCATTGCCCCCTTGCGAGTGCCATGACCGACCTCAGCCTGCTGCGCAACTTCTCGATCATCGCCCATATCGACCATGGGAAATCGACCCTGGCCGACCGGCTGATCCAGCGCTGCGGCGGCCTGACCGATCGCGAGATGAAGGACCAGGTGCTCGATTCCATGGATATCGAGCGCGAGCGCGGCATCACCATCAAGGCGCAGACGGTGCGTCTCAGCTATCCGGCGAAGGACGGCAAGACCTACACGCTGAATCTGATGGACACGCCGGGCCATGTCGACTTCGCCTATGAGGTGAGCCGCAGCCTGGCCGCCTGCGAAGGCTCGCTGCTGGTGGTCGATGCCAGCCAGGGCGTCGAGGCCCAGACCCTCGCCAATGTCTATCAGGCGATCGACAATAATCACGAGATCATCCCGGTCCTGAACAAGATCGACCTGCCCGCGGCCGAGCCCGAGAAGGTGCGCCAGCAGATCGAGGATGTGATCGGGCTCGACGCCTCGAACGCGGTGCTGATCTCGGCCAAGACCGGCATCGGCATCGACGATGTGCTGGAAGCGCTGGTCACGCGCCTGCCGCCGCCGACGGGCGACCCCGAGGCGCCGTTGCGGGCCCTCCTGATCGACAGCTGGTACGACGCCTATCAGGGCGTGGTGACGCTGGTGCGGGTGAAGGACGGCGTGCTCAAGGCCGGCGTCAAGGTGCGCATGATGTCGACCGGCGCCGCCCATGTGATCGAGCGCGTGGGCGTCTTCACGCCCAAGGGCGTGGCGGTTCCGGAGCTGGGGCCGGGCGAGGTCGGCTTCATCATCGCCGGCATCAAGGAAGTCGCGGATTGCCGGATCGGCGACACGATCACCGACGATCGCCGGCCGGCGCCCGAGCCGCTGCCCGGCTTCAAGCCGTCGGTGCCGGTGGTGTTCTGCGGGCTCTTCCCGATCGACGCCGCCGAATATCCCAACCTGCGCGACAGCCTCGCCAAGCTCAGGCTCAACGATGCGAGCTTCCAGTTCGAGCCGGAAACCTCGGCCGCGCTGGGCTTCGGCTTCCGTTGCGGATTCTTAGGATTGCTGCATCTGGAGATCATCCAGGAGCGGCTCGAACGCGAGTTCAATCTCGACCTCATCACCACGGCGCCCTCGGTCGTCTATCGCGTCTATATGACGAACGGCGAGATGAAGGAGCTGCACAATCCGGCCGACATGCCGGAGGTGACGCGCATCGAGAAGATCGAAGAGCCCTGGATCAAGGCGACGATCCTGGTGCCGGACGAGTATCTGGGCCCGATCCTCAAGCTCTGCGAAGACCGCCGCGGCGAGCAGATCGACCTGACCTATGCCGGCAATCGCGCCATGCTGGTCTATCGCCTGCCGCTCAACGAGGTGGTGTTCGATTTCTACGACCGGCTCAAGTCGGTCTCGCGCGGTTATGCCTCGTTCGACTATATGGTCGACTCCTATCGCGAAGGCGAGCTGGTAAAGCTCTCGATCCTGGTGAATGGCGAGCCGGTCGATGCGCTCGCCTGCATCGTGCATAAGGGCCATGCCGAGCAGCGCGGCCGCGCGCTCTGCGCGCGCCTCAAGGAGCTGATCCCGAGGCAGCTCTTCAAGATCGCGATCCAGGCGGCGATCGGCGCCAAGGTGATCGCGCGCGAGACGGTGAGCGCGCTGCGCAAGGACGTCACGGCGAAGTGCTATGGCGGCGACATCAGCCGCAAGCGCAAGCTTCTCGACAAGCAGAAGGAGGGCAAGAAGAAGATGCGCCAATATGGCAGCGTCGAGATCCCTCAGTCGGCTTTCCTGGCCGCGCTCAAGATGGGCGACGACTGACCTCGGCGGTGACGTCAGCGAGAAGTCGGCGTCAGCCCCACCAGCGCCGGCGTTTGGCCGATCGGCGTCCGGCCAGCGACAGCAGCAGGCCCGGCAGGCCGAACACGACCCAGACCGGCGAGCCGAGGAAGACCGCCGCTCCGTGTCCCAGCGCCGGCCAGAGGGCCTCGAGTTGCGCGCGCAACCCGTCGCGGCTGGGCTCATGGAGCCAGCCCCAGGCCTGGCCGAGCGAAACCGCGTCCCAATGACCGTCCTTCAGCAGCAGGACGAGGTCATGACCCAGGAACGCCGCGGCGATCGCCAGCAGGACCCAGCCCAGATATCGCAGCGACCTTGCCATGCCTGCTTGTCGGTCTTTTTCCCGGCGTCGTGGACGCCCGACCTTAACGGCTTGGGCCGGCTGGGGAAACCGGCCGAACGGGGAGGGGTCGGCTCGGGCGGCCCGGGTGGTGATAACAATAGCGTGACTTGCCAAAAGATACTGGCGTGGTACCGGTAGCCTAACGAAGTCACCGCTTCGGCCCCGGTCGGGGGCGCAGGCAGCGGGGCAGGGAACCCAGGCAGGAGCTTTTCCGATGGCGCGTACGGCGGCAGTGACTGAATGTCCGATGGACTGGGTGCTGCGCATCCTGATGGGCCCCTGGACCACCTACATACTTTGGGTGCTGCTGCGTTCGGGTCCGAGCCGCTTCGGCGAGATCAAGCGCCAGGTGCCCGGCATCTCCGCCAAGGTTCTGACCGAGCGCCTGCGCATGCTGGAGAGCACCGGCATCGTCGACCGCCGCTATGAGGCGACCATCCCGCCGCGCGTGACCTACAGCCTGACCCGGCGCGGCGAAGAGCTGCGCCTCGTGCTCAATCAGCTGAACGAGCTCGCGCGCCAGTGGCGCGCCGCCGACGGCAAAGCCGTTCCGGCCAAGGAGGACGAGGTGCGGATCGCGCCGCCGCCCGCCGGCGGCAGCGCACCGGCGCCGATGCATGCGGCCGAGCCGGCCGAGTGACGTCCGCGCCCTCGATCGTTCTTCGCCGGACCTAAGGTCGCGCTTCCAGGATCAGATTGAACGGCGTCTCGGCCGCGCGTCGCACGCGGCTGAAGCCGCCCTGCTTGATGACCTCGGTCAGGCGCTTCTCCCCGGCCTGGGCGCCGAGGCCCAAGCCCACTTCCTGCGAGAGTGACGCCGGGGTGCAGATCATGGTCGAGGCCGCATAGAAAATGCGTCCCACCGGATTGAGATTGTCCTCGAACTTGTCGTTGGCAAAGGGCTCGACCACCATCCAGGTGCCGTCCTTCCTGAGCGACCGATGCACATGGGCCGCCGCCCCGGCGGGATCGCCCATGTCGTGCAGGCAGTCGAAGAATGTGACGAGATCGTAGTCGCGGCCGGGATAAGTCTTGGCCGTCGCGGTCTCGAAGGTCGCCCGGTCGGCGACGCCTTCCGCTTTGGCCAGCGCGCGGGCGCGCTCGATCGAAGGTCCGTCATAGCCGAAGCCGAAGAACGTCGATTTCGGAAAGGCCTTGGCGAGGATCAGGTCGAGGAACCGTGCCCGCAACCGACATCGGCGACTCTGGCGCCCTTCTCGAGCTTGGCCTTCACGCCGTCGAGCGCCGGGATCCAGTCGGCGACGAGATGGGCGGCATAGCCCGGGCGGAAAAAGCGCTCGGCGCCATGGAACAGCGCCACGTCATGCTCATGCCAGCCGACGCCGCGCCCCGTGCGGAAGGCGTCGGCGATCTTGGCCTCGTCGCGGAACATCGAGCCCAGCACCTGGAAGAATCCCGGCATGAAGCCGGGACTGCCTTCGGTCGCGAAGGCGAGGCGCTGATTGTCGTCGAGCGAATAGCGGCCCGAGCTCGTGTCGAAATTGACATAGCCCGCGGCCGCCTGCGCCGCGTGCCATTCGCGCAAATAACGTTCGGTGCAGGCCGTGCGCTGCGCGAGCTCGGTCGATGTCGCCGGCCCGCCTTCGGCCAGCGCCTTGCAGAGACCGAGCTGATCGCCCAGCGTCACCAGCGCCGCGGTCACCGCGGCCCCCATGTCGCCCGCCATCTTCTGCGTGAATTGTTCGAACGTTGCCGGTTCTGCTGCCATGACTGGCTCCCGAGGAGATGTCTCGCAGGAAAGAAACAACGCGCCCGAAGCGCGGAGTATGCGCTCGGGGCGGATGCTGCGCCACGCGCACTGGGTGCTGTGGACCCCGGCAGTCCCGACGGTGCCAAGAACCCTGCAAATCCAAGGCTTAGAGGGGCTCGAGGCAAGGGTTGCGCCGGGCCCGGGGCCTGGGCTAGGGTCCCCGCCGCTTCGCAACAGGACGCCGCCGGGCCAGCCTGTCGCCGATAAGCGCTGGAGGGGTGGCCGAGTGGTTTAAGGCACACGCTTGGAAAGCGTGCATAGGGTAAAACCTATCGCGGGTTCGAATCCCGCCTCCTCCGCCACTTCAGAACAGAACTGCGAACGCCGGGCGTAGCCGGCTTTACGCTGGCCGCAGCGGTCAGCGTCTGAAGCAGATTGCTCTTGGAGCCGATGATGCGGACCTCGCGGTCTGCGACCTCGACGCGCTGTGCGAGCGCGCGGAGATGGTCGCGGCGATAGCCGCCACCGTCGATCCTGATTCGCTCGCGTGCCGTCTTGGCGAACCTCTGGACCATCTGCGGCGTAACGGCTTGTTGCGTTGACGACTCCAGCATCGCGGCGGCACGCGCCGCGTCGGCTTGCGCCTGGTCGCGGATTGCCTTGAGGCTCGCGATGCGCTCCTTCAGCGCCGGGTCGTCGAGATCGGCGACGCCGGCCTCGATGGCGTCATAGAGCCGCTTCAAGCGTAGGTCGGTCTCGGCTGCGCGCTTGTTCAGCTCGGCAATGTGCTCGCGACGGCGCTGGGTGCGCTCCTGTCGGCGGTCGAGAACAGACGCCAATATTTCCTCGAGCCGCTCCGGCTCGAGGAAGCGATCGGCAAGGTGCTCGGCAACAAGGTTGTCCAGCTTCACCATCGGGATCGAGCGGCCTTTGCAGCCGGTCTCGCCCTGCCGGGCTTTGATCGAACAAGTGTAATAGCGATACCGCCCTCCCTTTCCGGTCCTGAGCGTCATGGCGCCGCCGCAGTCGGCACAGAAGCAGATGCCGGTAAGGAGGGTGGGACCGCTGACGACACGCGCCGGCGTAACTTTCGGATTACGGGCGCGCAGATGCGCCTGCACCGCATCGAACGTCGCCTGATCGATCAGCGGCGGCACTTCGACGGTGACGATCTCGCCGACTGGCTTGAGCATCTTGTTCTTAGCGCGCTTGTTGAACTCGTGGCGGCCGACATAAGTCGGCCGCGTCAGGATGCGGTGAACCTGGCCGATGCCCCAGCGCCCGCCGTCGCGGGTGAAGATGCGATGCTGATTCAGGTGCGTCGCGATGTTCTTGACGCCCATCGGGCCGGATGTCCCATCGCCCTCCAAGGCAAGGCAATAGATCAGCCGCACCGTGTCGGCGTGCAGCGGATCGATCTCCAGCTTCTTCTTGATCTTCGCGCCACGCTGCTCGGCCGCGACGACGCGGTAACCGATCGGCGGCAGAGAGCCGTTCCAGAAGCCTTGCCGCGCATTCTCCTTCAGGGCGCGGAGAACGTGCTTGGCGTTCTCCTTCGACTGATACTCGTCGAACAGCGCCATGATCTGCCGCATCATGACGTGCATCGGATCGTCGCCCATCTCCTGCGTGATCGAGACGAGCCTGACGCCGTTCTTCGCCAGCCTGCGGACGTAGAACTCCAACTCGAAGTGATCGCGGAAGAAGCGCGAGAAGCTGTGGACGATGACGATATCGAACGGCGCGGGCTTGCTGGTGCCTGCCTCGATCATGCGTTGGAATTCGGGCCGACGATCATTCGTAGCCGAAGCGCCCGGCTCCACGTAGGTCTCGACGAGCTGATAGCCGCGCGCGGTGCAATAGGCTTCGCCTTGCCGCTTCTGATCCGGGATCGAGACATCGTGCTCGGCCTGCCGCGCCGTCGAGACGCGCAAGTAAAAGACGGCACGCAACGGCACGGTCATCGCGATTGTCCTCTCAGATCATCGGCACGGCCCGAACAGTTCATCGAACAAATCCTCAAACCATGCCTCGAACACGACGAGCTCGGCGTCAGTGACCGGCACGCGCTCGGGCCAATCGTCCGTGACGGTCCAGGCCTGAACATCGTGCTTTGCCGGCCGGCCGATGCGCGGCCACGGTTCCAACGCAATGTGGAGGTCATCGGGCAAAATGCCCAGGCTGGCGCGCGGTCGAGACATCCCGACAGGATCGCGCCGCGAGCTTCCGGGATGAATGGCCGATCCCTATCCCGCAGCATCCTTCCTCTTCCCGGCCGTCTCGCGATGCAGATGGATGGCGGTTTCCATGTTGATATGATTGAGGTTTTCGCCGAAAGGTATGGCAAGGGTCTTCCGGCGGGTGACCGAAAAGCTCAATCATTCCAATCCACTGCGCGCGCCGGATGGCCTCGCTTTTCCCTTGCCGTCCAACGCCAGGCCGCTCAGGCTATCCGCGCCGCGCTTGAGCATGTCCTCCATCCGCCCATTACCGAGAGATCAATGAATCCATTCCCTTGTCCTTGCTGCGGATACATCGTCCATGCGGACCCGCCCGGTAGCTACGACATCTGCCCCATATGCTTCTGGGAAGATGACATTTCACAATTGCGATTTCCTGAGATGGGCGGTGCGAACCACGTGTCGTTAATTCAAGGACAGCGAAACTTCGTCAGGATCGGCGCAAGTGAAGAACGTATTCTCAAACACGTGCGCAAACCGCTTGCGTCTGAGCAGCGGGATCCGGACTGGAGACCTATTGATCCGGCACGGGATCAAATTGAAAGACCACAAGCAGGAGTCGATTATGGAAGCACCTATCCCGCGGATAGCACTCGACTCTACTACTGGCGAAAACCTCAGGCGCAATAAGGGCCTGTTGGCGAGCCGCCTATCTCTATCCGAGGGAAGCTGACGGAAACGGTCATAGGGCTATGGCGTAGACATAGTGCTCATCATCGTCGGTCGCGGCCCGCCACCCTACGCCTTCGGCTTCGGGTGGCAGGCCACTGGGTAGGCAAGTGGTGCAAAATCAGCTTCCAATGACAGATGAAGTGACACTTGCGCGAGGGCGCTCAACGCTTTAGCGCGGCCCTGGATGCCTCAGCGCTGAAAGCCGTAGAGAGCGCGATTGCCGATCTGTCTTCGGATCAAGCCGGCTTCAGGCTTCATGGGATTGTTCCCCTTCGACCGCTTCTAATTGCCCCCGGTTTGGTGGGTGAGGTTGCGGCTTCGGTTCTTGGCGAAGCATGTCGGCCGGTGAGGGCGATTCTGTTCGACAAGAACCCAACCACGAACTGGTCGCTCCGCTGGCATCAGGACCGAGTGATCGCGGTGAAGCAACGCATTGAAGTCGAGGGTTTCGGCCCGTGGACCATCAAGAGCGGTTTGCCCCATGTCGCCCCTCCCTTTGAGATTTTGGCCGGGATGATAACCCTACGGGTCCACCTTGATCCGGTGCCGGTCACAAACGCACCTTTGATCATCGCGCCAGGATCTCACCGGCTGGGGCGTATTTCGGAATCCGAGGTCTCACGTGCCGTGCGGCAGTGCGGAACTATGGCTTGCCTCGCTGATGCCGGTGACATCTGGCTTTATGCGACGCCAATTCTCCATGCCTCAGAGGCGGCTCTCAAGCCGGAGCATAGGAGAGTCTTGCAAGTTGATTACGCAGTCGCAGATCTTCCCGGTGGACTGGAATGGCTCGGTGTTTGACGCATCATGGCCATTTTCTGAAAATCAGGTACTGTTGAGCGTAAATGGCGAGGACATCCTAATGCGCCCCTTCCTGCTTCTGCCCCTGATCCTGCTGGCCTTGCCGATGGCCGGCTGTTCCGGTCCGACCGTCACGGAGTCCTCGGCCGACGGCGTCGTGATCCGCCAGTTGGCGGTCGCGGACGACTTCCCCAAGATCCAGGCCCAGGCCGACAGCGAGTGCGACAAGCACAGCAAGATCGCGCAATTCGTCCGCTATTCCGACGAGACGCTGCTGGGGCCGCGCAACGCCTATTTCGATTGCGTCGCGCCCTGATCGCGGCGCTGTCGCCAGCGCGCTCGATCGTCCTGGTTCATGTACTGACGTGAAGCCACGCTTCGCCCGCCGATAATGCTTCCGAACCGCACCGCGAGGCGCAACGCCGGAGGCCTCTGGCCTCTTCCGCCATGCCGGCATCGCCGGGCGCCAGACGCCGACTGTGGAATCGCCATGGGCGCACCCGACCCGCACTGCCGCCATCTTTCGGAACCGCGGCAAGCCACGTCTTGCTATCCTTCGGCGTGGGCAGGTTGCCAAACTGCCATGTAACCCGAAGGAGCGCGCATGATAAGTAAACCGGCTGTGTGGAGTCGGCTTACCTCACCGGCTGCCCCACGCCCGTAACTGGCTTTGCTCGAAGGACGCCTCTTCAAGACCAGCATATGAACACGGCAACAGATGGCGGGGCCCCAACTCCATCGCTGGCCTCCCTGCTCGCGCTCGATGGACGCTGCCGATGAAGGCGTCGCGAGCGAAGCGTGCGGGTCACGACAGGAAGCTCCGCGCGATCGCGGAACTGCTCGATCACACGATGCGAATGATCTATAGCCAGTGCTTCGTCGAAGGGCTGAATCCGGCGCAATGGAGCGCCCTGCGCTATCTCGACCGCGCCAATCCGAGTTCCCATACGCTGACGAATTTTGCGCGGGTTCATTGCGTCAGCAAGGCAGCGGCCTCGGACACGATTGCCGCGCTCGTCCGCAAGAAGCTGGTCGCGAAGAAGAAGGATCCGCATGACGGGCGGGTCACGCGGATCGATCTGACGGACAAAGGGCGAAAACTTCTGGTCTCGGATCCGCTCAATCTTCTCATCGAGGCCCTGGCGAAGCTTCTTCCTCAGCAGCAGGAGGTGGCGGCCGAAGCCGCGGCGATCGCGGCGCGCGGCGTCTATGCGACCATCGCCGATCGAACGCCGACGCAGACCCCGCCCCGCAACAGCAGCCGACACAGGCGCCATGGCTCGAATTCTGCTCGTTGAAGACAACCGCGAATTCAGATCGATGCTGCGCGATCTTCTGCGGGCGGCCGGTCACGAGGTCACCGAAGCCGAGAATGGCCGCGTCGCCATCGCCTGCCTGCGCAGCGCCCGCTATGATCTCCTCGTGACGGATGTTCTGCTGCCGGAGGCGGACGGCACGGAGGTCATCAAGGTGACGGCAACACTCCATGGGGACATGCCCATCATCGCCATGTCCGGCGGCGGCCGGGAATTGCCGGCCGTTGTAGCTTTGGCGCTGACCGAGGCCGTGGGCGCGCATCGGGCGCTCTTCAAACCCTTCCGGGATACCGAATTGCTGGCCGCCGTCGACGACTTGCTGCCGGAAAAACGCCCGTAACCGCCGGTTTCTCTCGGCCCCGCAAGCCTCGGACGCGGCTGCTGTCCGGCCTCTCCCCGCCTCTCCCCGCCTCCCTCTGCGAGCAAGGGAAGCCGCCGCGCCTGACCGGCGGCGGTCTCCCGCGCGCGTTTCGGGGCGCGAGGGGTTAGCCGAACGGTTATCTCCAATTTTAAGAAAGTCGTTAGGACTCCTACCTATATCTCGGAATAACACATCGCGCCTGTGATCTCGCCGCTTCCCCGCGCATGTCAGCCAACGCCGCAAGATCGCTTTGCGGGTTGCCTGCCTGGAGGGATCACAGGCCGGTCATGGAGGCCCCGATCGGTGGCGAGGTCCGCCATCGATCGGCGGTCCCCTGTGACCGACCCACAGAGGAGGAGCCTATCGTGACTGTCCGCATCTCGCGCCGCCGCGTTATTCAACAGCTCGCCATCGGCAGCGTCGCCTGTCCGACCTGCCTGTCGCTCCTCGGCGGCCGCCACGCACAGGCGGAGTCGGCGACGACCCCGTCCCATGGCGGCGCGGCGCATTGGAGCTACGAAGGCGAGGCAGGCCCGCAGAACTGGGGCGAGCTCTCGGCCGACTTCCGCGTCTGCGAGCTGGGATTCGAGCAGACTCCGATCGATCTCAGGAACGCGGTCAGCGCCCAGCTCGCCGGTGTCGAGCCCGACTTCCAGAGCATGCCGCTGACGATCATCAACAACGGGCACACCATTCAGGTCAATTGCAGCCCCGGCTCCCGGACCCGGATCGACGACCGTCCGTTCGAGCTCCTGCAATTCCATTTTCATCATCCGAGCGAGCATCTTCTCGCAGGCCGCGCTTTCGAGCTGGAGCTGCATTTCGTCCATCGCTCCGACACCGGCCAGTTGGCCGTGCTCGGCGTCTTCATCCAGCTGGGTGCCGAGAATGCCGCGCTGGAGCCCATCTGGGACGCAATGCCGACGGAAGCGGGGCCGGCCCAGGAGGTCGGCACGCCGATCCGTCCCGCGGCGCTGCTGCCGACGGATCGGGGCTTCTTCCGCTATCAGGGCTCGCTGACGACGCCGCCCTGCTCGGAAGGCGTGCTCTGGACGATGTTCAGGCAGCCGATCGAGGCCTCCGAGGCCCAGATCCGCAAATTCGCGGGGCTCTTCCCGGTCAATGCGCGGCCGGTGCAGGGCGTGAACCGCCGTTTCCTGCTGCAATCCCTTTAAAGACCCTCCCGGGCGACGCCCGGGCAAACGGAGATCGTGATCATGTCGAGTATGATTTTGTCTGCGAATGCGAAGCGGGGCGGCCTCATGGCCGGCCTGGCCAATATGAAGGTCAAGACCAAGGTGCTTTCGGGCTTCGGGCTCGTTCTGCTGCTGTTGGCCGGCGTTTCCGCCATTTCCTTCATGGGCTTCTCCTCGATCTCGAGCCAGTTCGGCGACTACAGCACCGCCGTGGGCGTCGCCGCCGACGCTGGAGAGATCGAGCGCGACGTGGTCAAGCTGCGCCGGAACATCGATAACTATGTCGGCATGCGCGATTCCACGGCCGCGAAAGACGCGGCCGAGGTGGAGAAGAAGCTCCAGGAAGAAATCGACGCGGGTCTGAAGCACGCGGTCGACGAAACCCAGAAGAAAGCGTTCGAAGAGGTGGGTACAACCCTCTCAACGATCATCGGGAATTTCGGCAAGGTGGAGGAGCTCGAGGCGGAACGGGTCAGGATCGCCTCGGAAGTGTTGGACGTCGCCGGCCCGAAGCTCTCGGAGGACCTCGAAGACCTCGTCCACAAGGCCACGCAGCGCGGCGACAGCAATGCCGCGGTCCTCGCCAGCTCGGCCCTCTATGAGATCATGAAGGCACGGCTCTACTCGAACCTGATGCTGGAACGGCGCGAAACCGGATCGGCCGAGCAGGCGGAAGCCGCCTTCGAGGAGGCCGCGAAGGCCGTCGGGCAGATCGAAAAGGTCGTCACCGATCCCGCGTTCCTCGCCGAGGTGAACGAGATCAAGACGCTGATCGCCAGCTATGACGAAGCCTTCAGGAAGAGCGAAGTCATCGATGGCGACATGGAGAAGCTGGTCAACGAGACGATCGGCGAGGAATCCGAGAAGGTGATGAGCGACGCCGAGACGATCAGTGCCGACGCGGCCAGCGAGGAAGAGAAGGTCGCCGAAGAAACCCACGGCGTCATCTCGAGCTCCGAGACGCTCTCGATCATCCTCAGCCTCGGCGGCATCGTCTTCGGCTTGCTGATCGCATGGCTCATCGGCAGCGGCATCGCCAAGCCCGTCATCGCGATGACGACGGCGATGTCGAAGCTGGCCGGCGGCGACAAGACGATCACGGTGCCGGCGCTGGGCCGCACGGACGAGATCGGCAAGATGGCCGACGCCGTCGAGGTGTTCAAGCAGAACGCCATCGAGATGGATCGCCTGGCGGAAGAACAGCGCCAGGAGCAGGAGCGCAAGGAAGCGCGGCAGCGGGCGGTCGAAGGCTATATCAAGAGCTTCGATCAGTCCGTCACGGGCCTTCTCGGCATCCTCGCTTCGGCCGCGACCGAGATGCGGTCGACCGCCGAGAGCATGTCGGCGACCGCCGAGGAGACCTCGCGTCAGTCGACGGCCGTCGCGGCGGCTTCCGAGCAGGCCGCGACCAATGTGCAGACGGTTGCGTCCGCGGCGGAGGAACTGGCCAGCTCGGTCGCCGAGATCAGCCGGCGTGTGTCGGAGTCCACCGACATTGCCACCCGCGCGGTGAGCGAAGCGGCACGGACCAACACGGAAGTCAAGGGGCTGGCGGAAGCGGCACAGAAGATCGGCAACATCGTCCAGCTGATCAACGACATCGCCAGCCAGACCAACCTCCTGGCGCTCAACGCCACGATCGAGGCCGCCCGTGCCGGGGAAGCCGGCAAGGGCTTCGCCGTGGTCGCCTCGGAAGTCAAATCGCTGGCCAACCAGACGGCCAAGGCGACCGAGGAGATCGCGAATCAGATCAACGCCATGCAGAGCGCCACCACGGGGTCCGTCGCGGCCATCGAAGGCATCGGCGGCACGATCGGCAAGATCAGCGAGATCGCCACGGTGATCGCCTCCGCGGTCGAGGAGCAGGGGGCCGCGACCCAGGAGATCGCCCGCAACGTTCAGCAGGCGGCCGCCGGGACCACCGAAGTGACGTCGAACATCACCGGCGTGACGCAGGCTGCGAGCCAGACCGGTGCCGCCTCGGCGCAGGTTCTCTCGACGGCCGGCGAACTCGCCAAGCAGGCCGAGCTCCTGCGCGCGGAGGTCGACGGCTTCCTCAACAACATCCGCGCCGCCTGATGGCGAGCGACGAAGCCGGGGGCACTGGCCGATCGGCCAGGCTGCCCCCGGTTCCGTCGCCGCGGATGCCGGTCATCGAAACGAGGAGACCCGCCATGGGTGCCATCGTCAACCATCCGGCCCTCCTCGAGGGAGGTGCTCGCACCATCGCCAATCTGCATGACCTGTTGGCGGCGAACTGCGCTCACTCGATCCGGGGGCTGGAAGAAATCATCCGCAGGCTGAAGATAATCGACTCGCTCGATCCGTCGTTGGGATTGGCACCCGCCATCGCAGGTTACGAACGTGTCATTGGCGTTCTTGCGGATATCGACCCTATAGCCATGCCGGAGGCGACGAAGATTGCCGATCTGACACGTCTGGTCCGGCTCCTGTCGGACACGGTCGCAACGGCCTGCGTGATCGTCCGGAGCAGCACCGAGACCGCATCGGAACCATCGGCACGGAGAAATGTCCGTACTGCCCGAGAGTGATTCTGTGGCCCTCATTCAACTAGGGAATTTCGAAAGATCTCGCCGTTAGGCCAAGCTATCGATTCTAATCGATACGAGTCGCGCATCGTCATTCCGGCATTCGCATTTCATGCGCGACGGTCTCGCGCCAGGCATGAACCGGTCGCCCGCCTGATCGGCGGCTGGCGGGGTAATGCAGGGTGGAGCCGCGCGGACGCTCGCGATCTTCTCCGGCTCGGCCGAGCGCAACACGACAATCCGATCGTGGCCGCGCGTTCCGGGCCCGACAAGAACCGGCGGGAGATGCAGCAGGCGCCGGCCGAGTCGCAGGTCTTGGATAGGAGTGGAGATCGGCAACGGAGTTTGGCGCGCGGCCGGCGATTGCCGCTCGAAACAGGAAGGGAGCTCGAGGTGTCCGTTGCCGGCGCTGTCCGATCGCGGCAGGAACCCCCTCGCGAGGGGTGGCGAACCCGATTCGGTCGGTCGGCTGCGCTGTGGCTGGCCATCCTCGCGATCTGGAGCTTCTATGGCGTCGCATACTACCACATAAACGCGCTGATGGCCGCCGGAGACGCGGCGAGGCATGCGCTGGACGTCCGCTACGAGGCCGAACGTCTGCTTTCCTTCCTCGGCACCGCCGAAACCGACCAAGAGGGATATATCATCACCGGCGATCCGGCCTATCTAGAGCCCTATCGCGCCGCCGCGGCGGAGACCCCGCGATCTCTTCAGCAGCTGAGCCAGCTGACCGCCGGCAATCCCGATCAGCAGCAGCGTGTCGACCGGCTCCGGTCCCTCGTGGCCGACCGCTTTCGTCTGCTCGAGGCGTTGATTCAGCTTCGGCAGGATCGGGGGCTCTCGGCCGTCGATACGCGGCGACTGTCGGAGGGCCGGGTCATCATGGATCGGATCCGGGGAATCGTCGCCGGTATGGAATGGGCGGAGAACGATCTCTTCGAGGCGCGCTCGGAGAGTGCCGAACAGCGTGTCGGGGATTCCGTCCTCCTTCTGCTCGTCGGGATCGTTGCCAGCACGCTGGTCATCGTCGGCCTCTTTCATCTGAAGCGCCGGGAGGTGGACCGGCGGCGCCACACCGAGTCCATGCTGCAGAAGCTCAATGCGGAGCTCGAGGAGCGCGTGCTGCAACGGACCGCGGAGGTCGAGCAGAACCACCGGTTTCAAAGCGCCATTCTCGAACGGATGCAGGACGGCCTGTTCGTCGAGCGCAATGGTCGCGTGGTCTTTGCCAACGACGCCTGTCTGCGTCTCTTCGGCGCCACGGCATCGGTGCAGCTTCTCGGCAAGCCGACGGTCGTCCTGTTCCGGCATGACGACCGTCAACTCTTCCAGGGGCAGGCCGCGGCGCCGGCCGAAGCCGGGAATCCGGTGCCGGCCATCGAGCGGCAGATCGTCCGCCTCGACGGAAATGTCCTCGATGTCGAGGTTGCTGCCGCGCCCTTCGACGGCAACGCCGCTGATGCGACGCTCGTCATTCTGCGCGACATGACCGAGCGCAAGGCGAACGAGAAACGGCTGATCCAGGCGCAGAGAATGGAAGCCATCGGTCAATTGACCAGCGGGATGGCCCACGATTTCAACAATCTGCTGGCCGTCGTTGTCGGCGGCCTCGGGCAGCTCGAAAGGGAGGTCAAGGACAACGGCAGGGCCCGCGCGTTGCTGGATGTCTGCATGAGATCGAGCCTCCAGGGCGCCGAGCTCGTCCACCGGCTTCTCGCCTTCTCCCGGCGCCAACCCCTCGACCCCAAGATATTCGACCTCAACGAGCGGGTCACCGGGACCATGGATATGCTGCGCCGGACATTGGGCGAGCGGATCGATATCCGCATGACTCTCGCCGGTGATCTGTGGCCGGCGATCGCCGATCCGGTCCAGGTGGAGTCCGCCCTCGTCAATCTCGCCATCAATGCCCGCGACGCCATGCCCGAGGGCGGCGTCCTCGGCATCGAGACGGCCAACAAGCCGCTGGACCCGCAATATGCCGCCGAGAATCCCGAGGTTGCGCCCGGCGATTACGTCATGCTTGCGGTGTCGGACAGCGGCAGCGGCATCGCGCCGGAGATCCTGAATCGGGTGTTCGAGCCGTTCTTCACCACGAAGGAGAGCGGCAAGGGCTCGGGCCTCGGCCTGTCGATGGTGCTCGGCTTCGCCCGGCAGTCGCGGGGTCATATCAGGATCCATAGCGAGGTGAACCGGGGCACGGTGGTTCGCCTTTATCTTCCGCGCGCCTATCCCGCCCCGTCCTAGACGGCCTCGCGGTCTCGCGGAGATGGCGGCCCCGGTCGCCGAGAGGGGTGAGGGCGGGATGGACTTGGGGCGCCGGGCATGGCTAGCGTGCCGGGCGGCGACCCGCGGGGAGACGCCGGTCGCAAGCCTCGCTCATGGTGCCGAAACGGAAATGGCCGGCCATGCTCGCCAAGCTCACCGTCTGGTACAACACCAAATGCCCGGTCTGTAATGCCGGCATCGACGGGCAGCGCAACCGGCTCCTACGCACGGTGCGGGCCGGCGATGTCGAATTCCGCGATATCAATCTCGAGCCCGGGGCGCTCGCCCGCTTCGGCGCCGATCTGGAAGCGGTGCGCCGCCGCCTTCACGGCGTCGATGCCGCGGGCCGGCTCCATGTCGGCGCCGATTGCGCGATCGAGATCTGGCGCCGCACGCCGGGCGATCGCTGGCTCGGCCGCCTGCTGGGCCTGCCCGTTTTCCGTCCGGTCGCGCGATTTGCCTATGACCGCTTCGCCGACTGGCTCTATGGCTGGAACCGGCGGAAGGGGCATTGGTAGGGGAGCGGCGCGCGGGTTTCGCTACAGCCCCAGATCGGTGAGGCCGGGATGACCGTCGGGCCGGCGCCCGAGCGGCCAATGGAACTTGCGCTCGGCCTCGGCGATGCGCTGATCGTTGATGCTGGCGACGCGCCGGCGCATCAGCCCGTCTTCGTCGAACTCCCAGTTCTCGTTGCCATGCGCGCGATACCAGTTGCCGCTGTCGTCGTGAAACTCATAGACGAAGCGCACGGCGATGCGGTTGCCGGTGAAAGCCCAGAGCTCTTTGATCAGGCGGTAGTCGAGCTCGCGATTCCATTTGCGCGTGAGGAAGGCCTCGATCGCCTCGCGACCCTGGATGAACTCCGCGCGGTTGCGCCAGCGGCTGTCGGGCGTATAGGCCTGGGCCACACGCTGCGGGTCGCGCGTGTTCCAGGCATCCTCGGCCAGTCGCGCCTTCTGCGCGGCGGTCTCGGCGGTGAAGGGCGGGAGGGGCGGACGAGCCATGGCGATCTCCTTTGCTGTCCTGTGATTGCAGTCTATTCGCCGCAGGCGATCGGATCGAGGCGGAAGATGAGGCCCTGCCCGTCGAGGCCGCCCGTCTCCCGCTTACGGCAATTGCACGGAGCGATCCGGCCGCCCCTCGATGGGGAAGTTCGGGAAGAGGCGTGCCAAGCACCCCTCTTCCGGACTCTCTCAGGCCAGGCGGGCGGCTTCGACCAGACGGCGGCCGTGCGCTTCGGCGCCATCCATCCAGATCTCCGGCGCGCCGGTGGCGGCCCGACCCGAGGGCGCCGCCTGGAGGGCATCGACGTCATGCATGTAGACCGCCAGCGCCACCATTTCCTCATGCAGCTTGGCCAGCATGCGGTGCGGCAGCACCAGGTCGGCCTCGTCGCCGACGAGATGGCGCAGGCGGTCGATATGATCGAGACAGCCCAGCACGGCGCCCCCGAGCTTCCGGGTCCGGTCGGCGATCGCGTCCATCGCGCCGATGATCCGCAAGGTCCGCTCGTCCTGCGGCAGGCGATGATCGCGGAAATAGGGGCCCGACAGATGCCAATGAACGGTCTTCGCCCGCGCATAGAGCGTGGAGAGATCCTCGAGCAGCGCCTCGAGCGTGCCGGTGGTGGCGGAGATCGGCCCGGCACCGTTGCGAACGGACGGGACGGCGAAGGCCGGGGCCTGCGCAAGCCGCTGCTGCATGTTCATGGTGCTGTCTCCATCTCGCGGGTGATCGATGCTGTCGTCACGCTAAGCGAGAGAACCACGAAGGGATTGCGCTCGGCTCGCGGCGCTTGAACGTTTCGCGCGTTCCCGCGGCGGCCTCGCCGCGGATGATCTTGAAATCAGACCGTGGTCGCGTGGGTGTCCGCCCAGGCGAGGCAGAAATCCGCCAGCGCTTCCCATCCGGGTTCGGTCAGAAGCCAGTGAGAGCGGCGCGGCAGGAGTCGCAGGGCGGTTTCCGCCGGCGAGCGAAGATGGGCGCGATAGAGGGCGCGAAGTGCTGAGGGCTCGAGGATGCGATCTTTCTCCCCGCCGACCAGCAGCAAGGGTGCCCGCCCGGGATTGGCGAAATCGATCGCGGTCCCGATTGCCAGCGCCGCCTCGACGACGAGTCGCCGCGCGGCCGGAACCAGAAAGCGCTGATGAATCTCGGCCTGCTCGGCGGCCGACAGGGTGTGGGCCACGCGTCTCGAGAACCCTCTCAGACCCAGCGCCCGACTCCGCCGCCATCCGCCCAGAACCAGCAGCGACGCCAGCAGCGGCCCCCTCAGCGACAGGCCGGGCAGGGCGCCGCGCGGGGGCAGGGGCGCCAGACCGACCCCCGCGAGACCCAGCCCGCGGTCGAGCAGCATCTGCATCACCAGCCCGCCGATGGAATGACCGATGAGGATCGGCGGCGCCGGCAGACCCGCGATGAGGCTCGCATAATGGTCGACGAGGTCGGCGACGCCGAGCGACCTCAGCCGCGGATCGGGCTCCCGCCGCAATTCGCCGACCGGCCGGTCGTGACCGGGCCAGGCGGGCGCGAGGCAGGGATAGCCTGCCTTCTCGAAGCGTTGCTGCCATCCCTGCCAGCAGTCCGGCGACAGAAACTCGCCGTGGATGAGGATGACCGAAGTCGGCATGGCAAGCCCGTGCGTTCGACGCGCCGGGGAAGACCGGCGCGTCCCCGCCATGGACCGCCATTGGGGGGTCCCCCGGCTTGAACGGGCTTGCGGAAATAGGACCGTTCCTGTGCCGCCAGGGCGGCGGCGCCTTGGGCGAATTGTCGCCATGGCGGGGGCCGGTGCGCGAGGGGCTATGCCGATGTCCCGGACTCGGGATGAACCCCGAGAGATTCGGCGATCCGCACCAGCTCGGCGAAGGAGCGTGCGCCCATCTTCTGCATGACGTGGCCGCGATGGATCTTGACCGTGACCTCGCTGATGCCGAGCTCGCCGGCGATCTGCTTGTTCATCAACCCCACGGTCGCGAAGGCCATGATCTCCCGTTCGCGCTTGCTGAGGCTGTCGAGGCGCTTGCGCAGCTCGTCGAGGCCGGCCTCGTTGAGGCGCCGGGTCCGGTCGCGTTCGATCGCTGTCGCCACCGCGTCGAGCATGTCCTGGTCGCGAAACGGCTTGGGAAGGAAATCGATGGCGCCGGCCTTCATCGCCTTCACCGACATCGGAATGTCGCCATGACCGGTCATGAAGACGATCGGTATCCGGTGATTGGCTTCGGCGAGCTGCTTCTGGAAATCGAGGCCGCTGATCATCGGCAACCGGACATCGAGCACGAGACAGCTGGCCGTTTCCGGGATGCCCTTCTGCATGAGCTCCTTCGGCGCGCCGAAGGCCTCGACCTTGAAGCCCACCGACCGCAGCAGGCTGCTCAGGGCGCTGCGCACCGCGCCGTCGTCATCGACGATGACAACCAGGGCCGCCTCGTCCGGATTCTCCAGGTTCGATATCGATTCCGTGCTCATTCCTCGTCCTTCGCCGCGGCAAGCAGAATATGAAATGTGGCGCCGTGGTCGGCATTGTTCTCGGCCCAGATCCGGCCGCCATGGGATTCGACGATCGAACGGCAGATCGAAAGCCCCAGACCGATGCCCTCCTGCCGCGTGGTGAAGAAGGCGTCGAACAGGCGGGGCATCGCATCGGCCGCGATGCCGGAGCCCTGGTCGCGTACCGAGATCCGGATCGACGACGGCCACTGCTCGCGCGATTCGACCATCACCTGCCGGGGCCGGTCGGTGACGGTTTCCATCGCATGCATGGCATTGATCGTCAGATTGATCAGGATCTGCTGCAATTGAATCCGGTCGATCCGCAAGGGCGGTAGCGACGGTCCCAGATCGAGGCGCAAGGCCACGCCATGCTCGGCCGCCTCGCGCCCGACCAGCAGGGCGACCTCCTCGATTACCCCGTTCACGTCGAGCGCCACGACCTGGGGATCGGCGCGGCGCGCGAGATTGCGCAGCCGCTGAACCACCGCGCCGGCGCGCCGGCCCTCGGCCACGCTGTGTTCGACGCAGGCCCGCGCTTCGCCCAGGTCGGGCGGCACGCGGTTGAGCCAGCGCAGGCAGGCCTCGCCGTTGGTCACGATCGCCGCCAGCGGCTGATTGACCTCATGCGCGATCGAGGCGGTCAGCTCGCCCAGCGTCGAGATGCGCGAGACGTGGGCCAGCGCGGATTGCGCCTGCTCCAAGGCACGTTGCGCCCGCTCGCGTTCCGTGATGTCGAGCACGCTGATCAGCACATTGCGATAGGAATCGCCTTCCGGCGGAAAGGTCGCCGCCATCAGGATCGCCCGGCGCTCGTCGTCGGCCGTGCGGATTGCGGTCTCATACTCGAACGAATGCTCGCCATCGAACATGGCGCAGAGCATCTCGCGGAAGGAGTCGGTCGTCTCGGGCAGGAGATAATTGCGCAGCGACGAGATCGCCTGCGTCTTCTCGCGCGCGCCCAGCAGTCGGATCGCCGCTTCGTTGACATCCAGGATCTGCACCATAGCGATGCAGTGCTGCACGAAGGAGGGATGATCCGCGAGGTAGCCGCGAATGTCGGCGACGCCGCGCTGCTTCAAGGTCCGCAGCGCGGACCGCACGGCGCTGAAATCCTCCTCGAAGATGGAGACGCCGGCGGTCTGAAAGATGTTGCGATAGCGCCGCTCGCTTTCCTTCAGGACAGCCGTCGCGCGTTGGTTTCGCAGCGCCAGCAGGCTGGTGATGCCGACGGCCGACAGGCTGACCAGGCAGCGAAGCATCGGGTCGCCCTCGAAGTTCCAGCCATGGCCGATCAGGAAGGCGATCATCGTCAATACGGCGCAGCCCAGCGACACCAGGATGATGCCCCGCCGGTCGCAGAGATCGACCGACATCATGATGACGACGGCGTAAAGCACGGCGACGGCGATGCCGGCCGGACTCACCGTGTCGAACAGGAAGATGGCGGCAGCGAGCGCGATCGCGAGCGCAATCCGGATCCGCGATACGCCCGCGGGCACCGTCAGGAACCGGCGGCGCGGGGGCGGGGTGGCGGGACCGCTATCGGCAGCTGATTGAAGGACCACGGGGGCTTTCGTCTCAATGGCTATAGGGCTGGGGCTATGGGTCTGGGAATGGCCGATCATAACGCAAGCCGCGACCCGCCCCGCAGCCGGAAATCGCCGGCGAAGCGCCCGTTCCGGGCGCCCATACCTTGGTATGAGCGGGTGACACTAGCGTCCTAGCGATCCTTCCCTCCGTAGAATTGTTCGCCGCGGCAATCGGTCCGATCTTCAGGGTGTCAACAAGGCCTCCGGTCACGAAGCGACCGACGCCGGTACCATCAGGAAGGGATCCCTCATGTTTCGAGAGACATCGATCGCCGCGAAAAGCCACACTGCGAACGCTGCTTTCTTTCAGGCCGCGGCGCCTGTGGGCCTCGGCGACGTCCAGGCCACGGTGGTCCAGCTTCTGACCAGCGCCACCGGTTTCCTGGAGCGCGATCAGGGCGCGGCCCGGCGTTGCCTCAACCGTGCCACAAGCCTGCTGGAATCGCTCAAGCCGGCGGAGGATGCCGAAGCCGAAGAGGGTCCAGCTTACCTGGCCCGCGGCGGGTTGGCCCCCTGGCAGATCAACCGCCTGAAGGCCCTGGTGGAGAGCCAGCTGGCCTCGGCAATCACCCTGGAGGAGATGGCCGAGCTCTGCCGCCTGAGCGTCAGCCATTTCGCGCGGGCCTTCAAGATCAGCTTCGGCGAGCCGCCGCATGGCTATGTGGTGCGCCGCCGCATCGCCCGCGCCCGGGAGATGATGCTCGCGACCGAGGAGCCCCTGAGCCAGGTGGCCCTGGATTGCGGCTTCGCCGACCAGTCGCATTTCTCACGGCTGTTCCGCCGGCAGGAAGGCTCCAGCCCCAGTGCCTGGCGCCGGGCTCATGGCGCCAAGCCCGAGACCCTGAAGTCGACAGGGCCGGCCCTCCGCCGTAGCGCCGTTGGATCGGAACCGATGCAGGCGGGCGTCTAGGCCGAAGGCCGAGGTCACCACGACCGGCCCGCTTTCATCACGAGCTCCCGCTGGCTTTCCCCCCCGGCCAGCGGGCGGGGCGTCAGGCTCAATTCAGCCTGGCTCTCAATACTGGCAGGGCCCGCAGTCTTCCCCCCGGCTGCGGGCCCTGTGTTTATGCTCCCCCCACCCTTCAGTCCCTGGCCGGCCCCTCAGCAAGGGGAGTAGCATCGTTTCTCCAACCTCGATGGGGAGAAGCAGCATGTCTGTCGCCCGTGTCACCAAATTGACCGCCAGTTCCTCGAAGGGCTTTCAGGACGCCGTGGATGCCGCCGTCAAGCGCGCGGCCAAGACGTTGCGCGGAATCACCGGCATCGAGGTGATCAAGCAGAAGGCCAAGGTCTCGAAGGGCAAGATCGAGGAATATCGCGTCACGCTCGAGGTGACGTTCATTCTCGAATAGAGATTGCCGCCGGCCCGGCCGGCGCCCACGACCCTGCATGAAGCGGCCCCGGGACGATTTGTTCCGGGGCCGTTTTCCTGAGCGCTGGAATCCCGGCGCCGTCAGGGCTCGGGAAAGAAGCGGTTCGCCGGCCGCGGCAGCCCCAGATTCTCGCGCAAGGTCTTGCCCTCATACTCTCTTCGGAACAGCCCGCGGCGCTGCAGCTCCGGGACGACGCGATCGACGAAATCGTCGAGCCCGCCGGGCAGATAGGGGAACATCACGTTGAAACCGTCGGCGCCCTCGGTCACCAGCCATTCCTCCATCTGATCGGCGATCGTGGCGGGTGTTCCGATCATCTCCAGCGTGCCGTAGCTGCCGCCGACATATTGCGCGAGCTGCCGGACGGTGAGGTTCTCCCGTCTGGCCTTCAGGATCAGCTTCTCGCGCGCGCTCTTGCTGGCATTGCTCTCCGGAATTTCAGGCAGGGGCCCGTCGAGATCGAAGCCCGAGACATCGGTTCCGAGCTGGACCGAGAGGGAGGCGATGCCGCTGTCCGGATGCACCAGCCCGTCCAGCCGCGCCTTCTTCTCCCGCGCCTCGTCGAGACTGTCGCCCACCACGACGAAGGCGCCGGGCATGATCTTGAGATGGTCGCGCGAGCGTCCGAGCTTCTCCATGCGCCCCTTCACATCGGCATAGAAACGCTGGCCGTCGGCCAGATTGTTCTGGCCGGTGAAGACGACCTCGGCCGTCTCGGCCGCGATCTGGCGTCCGGCTTCCGAGGCACCCGCCTGCACGATCACCGGCCAGCCCTGGATCGGGCGCGCGACGTTCAAGGGCCCGCGTACCGAGATGTCGGGGCCCTTGTGATCGAGGATATGCAGCCTGTCGGGGTCGAAGTAGATGCCGGATTCCACATCGCGGATGAAGGCATCGTCGGCCCAGCTGTCCCACAGACCGGTGACCACATCGAAGAACTCGCGGGCGCGGCGATAGCGGGTCGAATGCTCGACATGCTCGTCGAGGCCGAAATTCTTCGCCTCGAGCGGGTTTGCGGAGGTGACGAGGTTCCAGCCGGCGCGCCCGCCGCTCAGATGGTCCAGCGACGCGAATTTGCGCGCGACGTGATAGGGCTCGTTATAGGTGGTGGAGGCGGTGGCGATCAGCCCGAGCCGTTCGGTCACCACCGCCAGCGCCGGCAGCAGGGTCAGGGGATCGAACGAGGTCACGGTGGCGCTGCGCTTGAGCGCCTGCATCGGCATGTTGAGCAGCGCCAGGTGATCGGCCATGAAGAAGGCATCGAACCGCCCGCGCTCCAGCGTCTGGGCGAAGCGCTTCAGATGGGCGAAGTTGAAATTGGCGTCCGGAAAGGCACCCGGATAGCGCCAGGCGGCGGTGTGGATGCTGACCGGGCGCATGAAGGCGCCGAGACGCAATTGTCGTGAGCTGGCCAATGATCCGATCCTTGTGTTTGGCGGCGAAACGCGGGGGCGCGGAGCGGCCCCCACCCCGGGCCAAAAACATGTTCACGAAGGCGGGCATCGGCAAGTGACCGCTTGTCTCTCGGCGGCAGTGCCTGCGGCGGTTCGTGAAGCGCCTGACAGGTCGAGGCGACGCCGGGCACCGCTCGCTCACCCGGTATCGCCTCGGTAACAAACCGCAAGGCTGCGCTTCTCGGCGGCGGGGGCCCGCGTCTCGAGCAATCCCCGGGTCGGGCGCGGCCTGACCCGGCGCAAGAAAACCTGGGGAGGATGGCAAGAAAATATTCTTCCGACGGTCCCGGGCCGGGGACCGGGATATGACAGAAGTCTTATCCCTTTCCGGCGCCGCTGATTGGCGCGCCATACAATTGCCGGGGCTGTGAGTTCGTTGTGACATAGGTCGAGTCGAGGCCAAAAAGGTCGCCTGCGGGCTATCCCTCCGAAACTTCATTGGCATCAAAGGCGCGCCGCCGCCGGAATGCAGGCAAGCTGATGGCCGCAAGGTGACCCCGCGCATCGACAGGGCGCGTCGGGGCAGGGTGGGGTGCGCATGGCCTGGGAGCCACACGCAGCGCGGAAGACATTGGGCTGGCAACCGCCGGCCGCTGCGCGCGAGCGGGTGGATTCCCTGATGCCGGTCTATCGCCGCTTCGTCGCGAGCACCCTCGAGCCGATCGTGAAGGCCTACTACCCGGCTTTGCTCGAGAATGCCGGCAACGAATATCGGAAGATGGTCGAGCTCAGCACGAAGATGATGCTGGTCGGCCATGCCTGCACCGAAATCGCGGATTATCCCTATGACGAGCGCCGGCAGCGGATCACCTGCCTGTTCGGCTGCTGTTGCTTCCTGGCCGACAGTTTCCTCGACGATTTCGGCGAGGAGGCGACCCGGGCCTATGTGAAGCGACTGGAGCGGCTCTTCGCCACCGGCTGGTTCGAGGTCGGGAACGAGCGCGAGACTCTCTTTTACATCGTGGTCTCCCGGCTCTTCGCCGAGCGCGACATCCTAGAGCCGACTCTGCGCCAGGCGATTCTGCGCCTGTTCGAGGCGCAGCGGCGCGACGTCGAGATGCGGGGCCTCGAGGCGGAGATGAAGGCACTGCCCCGCGCCCGGCGGCTGGCGCGGCTGAAGCGCCTGGCCCGTGACCGCAGCGGCCACGCCATCATCCTGCTGGCCGCGTTCCTGCTGCCGAACCTGTCGCTCGATTACATCCGGCACATCTTCGTCGCCGGCGCGCTCATCATGTTCATCGACGATCATGGCGACTGCTATGCCGATCGCGCCGACCGCCGCGTCACCTATATGAACGCGCTGGGGCGGCCGGAGCAGGCGCTGCGGCGGATCTTCTTCTCCCATATCGAGAAGCTGATGCAGGGTCTGCGCCCCGCCGCCGGCCGCGACCTCCTGATCGCCTTCCTCACCCGCTATTACGTCACCCGCCTGCAGAAGCACCGGGAGCAGCGCCGCCTGCGAGGGCCGGCCTGGGCTGTCTATGAATAAGCCCAGCCCCGGCGGCTCGATCGGCGACTTCGTCGCGCTGAAGATCCAGGAGCTCTACAAGGAGAGCAAGATCGACGTGCGCGAGGCGCTGCTGAAGATCGACAATCGTGAGGAGGCGGCGCAGGCGCCGTTCCAGTTCGATCCGGCGGCGGGCCTGCTCCATCGGCGCGACTGCAAGGCGATTCCCGAGGGCGCCCGCACCGCGCTCTATGGCGTCTGGAAGATCTCGCCGGTCGAGAGCCGTTTCGCCTGTCCGCGCTGCAATCCGGCCGGAACCGGCGAGAAACCTGCGGCCGAGAAGCCGGAGCCGGAGAAGAAGGCCGCTGCGGGCGCGTCGGAATCGGAGCGTGCCGGGCCCGAGAAGAACGGCAAGGCGCCGCAGGGCGACGTGGCCGATCTGCTCTATGGCGTGCTGTCGATCGTCAACCAGTTCAGCGGCGTGCTGCGCGAGCGCGGCAAGGAGTTTCGCAAGGGCGGCGATGGCGGCCGGATCAAATCCGAGATCGAGGGCTTCTACGCGAAGCTGGGCGAGCGCGAGAAGGGCCTCGTGCTGATGACCCTGCTCTCGCTCGACGAGATGACGCGCAAGATCCGCGATCTCGATCAAGGGCTGAACGGTGGCGCCAAGGCGAACGGCCATGCCGCCAATGGCCATGACCGGAACGGGTCGGCGGCCAACGGCAAGGAGACGCGCGAATGATCGGCAAGGCGCCCGGATCCGAGGAGGTGAACTGATGGCCAACATCACCCTGTCCATCCGGCTCGGGCCGCTGGTTCATTTCGAGGTGGTCGGCGATTCCTGCGAGGAGATCAGCCGCGCGCTCCACGGCTTCGAGCATCTGAACAAGACCGTCGGCACCATGTTCAGCGATCTGGCCGAGCGGGTTTATCCCGATCTCGAGAAGGCGGCCGAGGCCGGCAAGCCCCGCGAGTCCGGAGAGAGCGCGTCATGACGCTGAAATCCAAGATCGAGCTGCATGGCCATCCCGACCTCAAGCTGCGGGCGAAGACCGACCCGATCGAGCTCGATCTGCGCTGCGAGGGCGCCTTCAAGCTTTCGACCGGTCCGATCCGCGCGCGAATCGGGAAGATCCCGGTGACCGTGCGCATCCCGTTCCTGGCGCGCGCCCATGGCAACGTTCAGGCGATGGCGGTCGGGCCCTTCGACGTCCAGATCGATCCCTTCGACGCGAAGCTCAAGATGATCGAGTGCTGGGCCAAGGCCAAGATCGGCAAGGACGGGCTGCAGGTCGATCTGGCCGGCATCGGCGCCTGCAAGCTCGATGTCGAGCTGAGCGCGGAGATGCCGAAGAAGGTCCTGGGCGCGGCGCTCAAGAGCGCGCTCGAGAGCGGCGAGGAGAGCTGAGCCCCGCGATGCGCCCCCATCTCCACGGACCCCACGGCCATCATGGGCCTCCGGCGATCACGGAGGTGACGCATCATGTGGTCGCGCGCCATCAGGTCGAGATCGAGATCTCGCCGCCGCGCGTGGAGCTCGCCTTCCGCGACGAGCGCTTCGTCAATCCGATCAACACGCAAGTCCGCTTCGAGGCGAAGGTCTATAACTCGCGCCGTGGCGCGAGTTGGGAGGTCCTGAGCCCGGCGGGCGGGCCCGGCGCCGGCAGCATCGACGCGCAGGGCCTCTATCGGGCCCCCGACAAGGGTGGGCTCGCCAGCCCCTTCACCGATCTCGTGGTCGCGACCGCGCTCGAGGATCCGCTGCGCAAGGCTTTCGCCTGGATCACGGTCATCGGCATCGGCCCCGAGCCGGCGCCGGCGCCTGTGATCGAGATCTGGCCCAAGCGCGCCACGCTCTATTACGCGCAGGGCGACCACAACGCCTATATCGACGATTCCAACAAGATGCAGCTGTTCGAGACGCGGCTGAGCCACACGACCGGCACCGCCGTCGAATGGCTGGTCGATGGCGTGCTGCAGGCCGGCACCGCGCCGACCTTCCTCTACAAGATGCCCAATCTCGGCGGCACGCATCTGGCCACGATCCGCGCGCGCGTCCAGGCGCAGCCGGGCCTGTTCGACGACGCGAAAGTGCTTCAGCTGAATTATGTCTGGCCCGGCCTGCTCTGAGCCGGACCGCAGGAGAGCGCCATGGATGTCGATGTCAATAAAGTCAAAAACATAGACCCGGTGCGGATCTCGGAGGTCCGCAATATCGACCCGGTGACGATCGCGAAGGTGCAGAAGATCGCGCCAGCCGCGGTCCATATCAAGGAACTGAACAATATCGATCCGTTCTCGATCGAATCCTTGCGGATCGACCGGGTCCATAATCTCGATCCGCTCCAGGTCGAGCGCTTCAACGTCACCAGCATCCCGACCGTCAATCTCTCGCTGAGCCGGTTGCCCTCGGTCGATCTCAATGTGAAGCGGGTGCCGCCGGTCGCCGTCACGCTCCAGCAGAACCTCGAACTCTGCTCGAGCTACACGGTCCATACGCGCTTCTTCGGTTTCGAGATCCTGCGCATGGCCCTGCATGGCACGACCCAGGTGGTGCCGAAGGACAAGTATCGGCGCGAGCAGTCGAAGAGCGACGACCGCAGCTACACCGATGTGGCCGCCGCCGGCAATCCTGGCATTCCGGTGCGGATCTCGGAGAGCTGCACGGTCTCGCAGGTCGCGGCCCCGCGGCCGCCGACCCCCCATCGCGATCATGCCCATCGTCCCGATCGCGGTCCGCCGCCGCATCTGGCGGGGCAGCACCGTCCCGCCATGCATGCCGGGGCGCCGCGTTTTCAGTTTCCGGCCCAAGCCGCCCCCAGCCCCGCTCCGCATCCTCCGCTCGATGCGACCGGCGGCAGCGTCAGCTCGGGGAGCTAGGCCATGGCGGCGAACCCCTGCCATTGCCCGCGATGCCAAGCCGCGGCCCTGCGCGAAAACGCGATGGCCCTGCCGGCCGCGGCCTTCTATGCGGGTGCCGCCAATGTCGCCGCCGTCCGCCATCTGGTTCATCGCATGATCTGGGACCGCCCCTGGCCGCCGGCACCGGCACAAGCGGGCCCTGTGATCCATCGCTACCGCTATAGCTGCATCCCGCCGCTTCCCGGCGGCGATATCTGTTGAGAGGCGCTGCCATGGCTGCCACCAACGAACCGGATGGTTCGGCCCCACATGCGGAGAAGCCGCCGCCGAAGCCCGAGGGCGGACCGCAGCCGCGCGCCAGCGAGGGCGGGCTCGACCTGCGCGAGAAGGTCGACCAGATGGGCATGATCCTGGCCAAGGGGCTGGATCTGGCCGAGGCCGGCGTCAGCCTCGGCGTCACCATCGTCAACCGCATCGGCAGCGCCGCCCAGCAGCAGGTGATGGAACGGATGGCGGCCGCCATGCAGCGCGAGGCCCCGCCCGAGAGCGCACCCTCGCCACCGATGCCCGAGGCGGGCGAGCCGCCGCCGGCCGAAGCCCCGGCCTTCTACATCACCAACCGCCTGCCGCTGGCGCCGGGCGGCACGGTCAAGGTCTCGTTCTCGATCAACAATGACTCGATGGTGGCGCCGAAGAAGGTGAGCTTGCGGATCGAGGGCTTCCAGGGCGAGACCACCGGCGCTTCCTTGCCGGCGGCCGCCATGTCGATCAAGCCCGAGACCAAGGCCATCGCCCCGGTCGATTTCGAGAAGTTCGTGCTGCGCGGCGCGGTGCCGGCGGAGACGCCGCCCGACGTCTATTTCGGGTGGATCCTGGTCTCGTCCGAGGACGAGCTGCGGATTCCGGTGCGGCTGGTGGTGTCGTCATGAGAGGCCCCGTCTCGTGAGCGTCGATCGCATCCACGATGTCGTTGTGGTGGGCGCCGGACCCGGCGGCAGCAGCGCCGCGGCCTTCCTCGCGCGCGAGGGGCTCGACGTGCTGGTGATCGACCGGTCGGAGTTTCCGCGCGACAAGGTCTGCGGCGACGGGCTGACGCCGCAGGCGGTCTATTGGCTGGACCAGTTGGGCTGCGCCGACGAGGTGATGGCGCAGACCGAGGCCTGCATCCGCGATTGCGATCTCTTCATCAACGGTCAGCATCTGTTGACCGGCGGCTTCCCGGTCGGCACCGCCTATCCCGATTTCGCCGTCCTGCTCGACCGCAAGCGCTTCGACGACACGCTGCTGCGCAACGCCATCGCGAAGGGCGCAAAGTTCGAAGGCGGGCGCATCCTGCGCGAGCTGCAGGTCGGGCGCGACGCCGTCGAGCTCAGTTGCCAGACCCGCGAGGGAACCAGGGCCTTCAAGGGCCGGATCGTCATCGGCGCCGACGGCGTCTCCTCGACCGTCTCGCGCGCGATCGGCAATACGCTCAAGACCGGCGCCATGGCGCTCTCCCTGCGCGCCTATTACCGCGACGTCGAATGCGAGGGGGCGCAGATCAAGGTCTATTTCGACCGCGACTATTTCCCCGGCTATGGCTGGCTCTTCGTCGACGACAAGGGCTTCGCCAATGTCGGCCTCGGCTATGCGGTCGACCGCAATTTCTCGATGCCGGGCAAGCTCGCCGAGGATTTCCGCCGTTTCCTTGAGCGCGAGCTGGGGACGATGCTGCGCCATGCCACGCGCTGCGGCCCGCCCTCGGGCGGATCGGCCGCCTTCTTCAAGCCCAACGCGATCCTGGCCGACCGCATCATGCTGGTGGGCGATGCCGCCAACCATGCCGATCCGCTCAATGGCGGCGGCATCCACAAGGCGATGGAAAGCGCCTTCTTCGCCGCCGAGACGGCCGTGGCGGCGCTGGCTGCGGGCGACTGCTCGGCGCGGGGCCTGCGCGCCTATGAGCGGCGCTGGGGCCGGCATGTGGGCTTCGACTGGCAGACGGCCGAGCTCTTCCTTTCCATCGCCAAGAATCCGCATCTGCGCGATTTCTGCCTCTTCACGCTCACCCAGATCGGTCGTCTCACCGATGCCGACCGGCAGTTCCAGGAGTTCTGCAGCGGCGTCTTCAGCGGCGCCATCTCGCAGAGCATCTGCCTCTCGCCGCGCGCGCTCTATCACGCCTTCCCGAAGGATCCGCGGGTCTGGCAGGCGATGTTCGCTGCCGAAGGCGGCTCGATCATCGGGCCGATGCGGATCGCCCGCGGTGCCGCGCAGAGCCTGGGGCTCGCCGGCGTGGAGATGGTGCGCGACCCGCTGGCCAATCTCGATTGGGGCATCGAGGTCGCGACCAAGGCGGTGCGGCTCGTCCAGCGCGGCGTGGCGGAGACGCCGGGCCTGACGCAGCCGGCCGGCATTCATCAGACGTCATTGCAGCGGCAGGGTCGCATCGCGGCACCCGCCTGAAAGAGGAGTCGGCAGCATGGCATCGATCTTGGACTCGATCGGAAAGCTGGTTCACGGGACCGCGACGTCGCTCATCGACAACGGGGTCACGGACAAGCTCGCCGACGCGATCAACACCGCCGTGAAATCGGGCTTCGACGTGATCAAGGACAGCCTGAAGGTGGTTCAGGACGTGACGAAACCCGCGGACGACACCCCGCCCAATGGCGGACCCTGAAGGAGGATCAGCGATGTATCATTCACCGAGCGGATATCATGGTGGCGGCTGCCAGAGCTGGGCCGGTCCCTATTATATCGCCTTCTTCGCGGTGCCGGTGCCTTGCCCGCCGGTCGATTGCAAGCCCGCCTGCGCCGAGATGATTGTGCCGCGCGAGATCGAGGTCGACCCCGCGGGCTCGCCCAAGCAGGGCTTCGTCGGCGGCCATAGCGACACGCATCTGACGCTCGAATATCTGGTCGATGCGGGCGCGGCGGCGCCCCAGGTCGAGGTCACGCTCGAATCGGGCGGCACCACCCAGACCTGGACCGCGACCGATCTCGCCGAAGGCTATCACAGCGAGGAGGCGTTCCTCGCCGCCGACGCCGGCACGAAGGTCACGATCTCGGTCACCGACGCGGTGGCGCGGTTGCGCTGGTGCGAACGGATCTGCTGCTGAACCCATCCGACAGAAGGAGTAGAGGCCATGCATCCCGCATATCCGCATTACACCGGCCAGCCGGGCTTTCATGGGGGTCATCCCGGCCCCATGATGCCGGGGATTCCGATCTATCCGGGCCAGATGGGCCATGGCTTCTGTCACGGCTGCGGCCATCCGAAATCGAAATGCGTCTGCGGCTGCCGCGAATGCCGCAAGGAATCGAAGGAGGTGCTGGTCAAGGCCGACACCAAGATCGGCGATCTGCGCGGCACCGCGGCCTTCACGCAGATGATGCAGGCCCATGCGACGGCGCCCATCGTGATGAACATGGCGCCGGCCGGATTCACGAACGTCAATGTCGCGGGCCGCGAGACCGTCGCGCTCGACGCGGCGGCCGCGGCGCTGACGGCGGGCATCGGCACCGCCTTCATCGGCGGCAGCTGCTGCGTCCATCTCTCGGTGGAATACATGCCGACCACGCCGACGGCGCAGTCGCTGGTCGCCGTGCTGGTGCAGGACAGCGACGGCACGCTGCTCGCCTGGGGCAAGACCGAGAAGCCCGGCGTCGGCTACCAGATCAAGGAATGCATCATCACCACCAAGCCCGGCGCCACCGTCACCATCCTCGTCGTCAATATGACGGCGCGGCTGCGCTGGTGCGAAGTGTTCAGCTGCTGATCCGACAACCGATCGAGGGAGGCGTCACATGGCCAGAGCCACCAAGCCCGGCGGCAGCCGCAAGGACAACAAGCCGGCGGCAGCGCTGCAAGGCAAGACCAAGGCGCAGGAGGAGCTCGACCGCTTCCGCGCGCGTTCCGCCGCGACGGCGGCGCCGGGCGCTGCGTCGCCGTCATCCTTCCCGACCATGATGCCCTGGATGATGCCGGCGGGCCCCGGCGGCGCGCCCGGCTGGGCCCTGCCGCCCTCGGTCATGCCCTATCCGGGGATGCCGTCGATGCCGGCCATGCCCTCGATGCCGGGATTCCCGTCGGCGCCGACCGGCGGCCCCGGAATCGGCGACCAGGTCGGCTCGACCCTGGGCCTCGGTATGAATGTGGTGAACCAGCTCCTCGCCGGCAGCCTCCGGCTGCTGCAGGGATTGGCGGGTGCCGGCTATGGCTACGCCCCCGCGGCCTGGGGCGGCCATGGCGGCGGTCACGGTCATGGCTGCGGATGTGGCTGTGGCGGCGGTTGCGGCTGCGGGTGCGATTCCTGCGGCTCCGACTGCTGCGGTCCCGATTGTTGCGACGTCATGGGTGTCGGCGGTTGCTGCCGGCCCAGTGTCGGAAACTGCTGCTGAGCCGAATGTTGGCGCTGTCGGGAGGATGCGACTGCGACCTAGCCGTCCTGAATCTCTTGCAGCAGATCGAGCAGCAGCCGGGTCGGCAGCTGAAGGCGTTCGCGCGGCAGCGAGATGATATGGATGTCGGAGGTAAACCGCTCGACCTCCTGTAGAACGGGCCATAGCAGACCCTGCTCGACTTCCATCTGCACGAAGGCCTCGGGCAGGAAACACAAGCCGACGCCTTGGATCGTCAGCCGCTTGGCTTCGTCGAGATGTTCGGACTGGCCGGCGACGATGCGTCCCAATCCATATTGAAGCCGATAACGGCTGATGACATCCGGTTCATCACCACCCGTCATGATAAGGCCTTCGTCTGCGATCTCCTCAGGAGTCGCTGCCGTCTTGCCAAAAGACGGGTGGGAGCGGCCGCAATAGAGTTGGACCGGCTCGGCATAGAGCAGGCTGTACTCGAAATCCGCATCGAGAAATCGAGCCGGCCCGATGCCGATGTCGGCGAGTTGGCGCGTCAACCGACGCGTCACATCCGCCCACGGCACTATATCGACGCCGATCTGCACATTCGGATATCGCTGATGATAAGCGGCGATGACCCGGTCATATCTCGGGCTGGTGATGCTGGTGATGGCGGCGATTCGCAGATGTCCGATCACTTCCCCGGGCAGATTGGCGAGGCGGTCCGGCAGACCGCCAACCCGTTGGAACAACTCCTCGCAGGCATTGGCGACAACCATGCCTTCCGGCGTGAGCTCGAAATGATTCGATGCCCGCGTGCATAGCGCGGCGCCGAGATGTCCTTCCAGCCGCCGCAAGGCCAGGCTGACGGCGGGTTGCTTGCGGCCCAGCTTCTGGGCGGCGCGCGTCAAATTCCCCGACTGGACGATCACATGAAAGGTATGCAGCAGGTTCCAGTCCAGATTGCGCAGGAACCGGTCCTGGATCGACGGTGCGGCCAATCGTGCCATGGCTGCCAAGGGGTCCTGAATTAGGAAAAACCAGGGGTGTATCCCTGTTTTTGGCTCACTCCATTAATTCAGTCAATGATTGGTATTGACCGTTCCTCGATTGGCGCAGGCCGGCCGATTCCCAGAATTGCGTCATGCGTTCGCCCTCGGAATCCGCATCGCCATTCGCTCTTTCGGACGATCCTCCTGCCGCGCCGGAGTGGCTGGTCGGGCTTTGGTGCCGGGAATCGATCCGGTTTCCCAACGGCTCCAAGGACGACACCACCCGCGTTTATTGGGGACAGACCCGCCGGCTCTATGTCGATCTCCGAATCCCCCAGGACCGACCGGCTACAGAAGGCCGGCAGTCCTTTGACGATTTCAGCCTGATCGAGCTTCAGCAACTGGCCGAACAGAAGGGCTTTGCCGGTCACATCGAGATGGCCGACGGTCTCTGTTCCTGGGTTCGGTACATCGACTACCGGCCGGACACGGGGCGGTCCGACGCCGGGCGGCTTCGGATCGACGGCGATACGCTCTACGAGGAAGGCGATCCGACCTCGATTCTCGCCAGCGCCTATCAGGAAATCTATCACCGCGAGCGCCATGCGACCCGGCTCTGCATCGCGCTGCGGTTGGTCGAGCACCAGCCTTCGGCGTCGGCGGGTTCCGATGCGACCGGCGCCGTCCTGATCATGATCGACGATCGCTTTCTCTTTGCGCGGCCTCGCTCTCGGCCGCTGCCGCCCGCGCAGACCTTGCGCGAGCTGGTCGAAGCTGCCGGCGACGATCGCAGGCTGATCCACGCCTATCTCGATTGCGAGATCTCGCTCGGCGGTCTCGCGGGTTCCTATCGGCCCTGGACCATCTCCAGATCCACGCTGCCCTTCAAGGAAGGCACTCGGCTCTGGGGCCAGGGTTCCGCCCGGCTCTCCGACGACGGCCACCGGGTGATCCAGGAGAACGAGGGCGGTCGCTTCGAATGGCGCCTGATTGAATCGACGCTTCCCGGCCAGGACCTGGTGCGCTTGATCAACGAATGAAACCTCTCGCGGCCGGCGGAAAGCGGGGCGGGTGTTTTCCGCCCTGCGCGGCCGTTCTTGCTCTCGACTTTCGGAGTCCTCGATGCGTCTTGCGGTCGATACTGGAGGCACCTTCACCGATCTCGTCATCGAGGATGGCGATCGTTTGTATTTGTTCAAGGCGCCGACCACACCAGCCAATCCCATCGAGGGCATCATCGACGTCATCGATGTCGCCGCGAACGGCTTGTCTTTGTCGCGACAGGTGCTGCTGCAACGAACCGAGTTGTTCGTGCATGGCACGACGACCGCCACCAATGCGATCGTGACCGGGCGGACCGCCAAGACGGCCTTCCTGACCACGGCGGGACATCCGGACATCCTGGTGCTGCGCGAGGGCGGTCGGATCGGCCTGCCGCTGTTCGACTACTCGATCGAGTATCCGAAGCCCTATGTGCCGCGCGCCCTGACATTCGAGATTCCAGAGCGGGTGGGGCCGGACGGCCAAGTCCTGCTCGCGCTGGATGAAGCCGTTGCTCGAGAGGTGATCGAGTGGATCGCAGGTACGGGCGTGCAGGCGATAGCGGTCTGTCTGCTTTGGTCGATCGTCAATCCCGGCCATGAATTGCGGCTCGAAGCTCTTATCAAGGAGCTGCTGCCCGAGATCGCCGTCAGCCTCTCGCATCGCGTGAATCCTTCCTTGCGGGAGTATCGCCGTGCGTCCGCGACCGCGATCGACGCCTCGCTCAAGCCGATCATGGGCCGCTATCTCGGTGGGCTGGAGAGCCGGTTGCGGCAGGAAGGTTATGCCGGACGGCTCCTGGTGGTGACGTCGCAGGGCATGATGAAGGATGCAGCCGAGGTCGCGGCCGCACCGATCCACGCTGTCAAATCAGGCCCCGCCATGGCGCCGGTCGCGGGCCGGCATTTCGCGACGATCGCCGGCCTCGGCGACGTCGCCATCGTCGCCGATACCGGGGGAACGACATACGATGTCGCGCTTGTCCGGCATGGGCGCATCCCCGAGACGCGCGAGACCTGGATCGGCCGTCCCTATCTCGGCCATATGACGGGCTTCCCGTCGATCGACATCCGCAGCGTGGGTGCCGGCGGCGGCAGCATCGCCCGTGTCGACGAAGCGGGTCTGCTGCATGTCGGGCCCGATAGCGCCGGCGCTGTACCGGGACCGGCCTGCTATGGCCGGGGAGGCGACAAGCCAACCGTCACCGACGCGGCTTTGGCGCTGGGCCACATCGATCCGGACTTTTTTCTGGGCGGGCGCATGAAACTCGATCTGGATCTCGCTCGCCGCGCGATCGACAGCCATGTGGCAAACCCATTGGATATGAGCGTCGAGGCCGCCGCCGCGGCTATCCTGGCGCTGGTCACCGAGACCATGGCCGGCGCCATCGAGGACATCACCGTCAATCAGGGGATCGATCCGCGCGGTGCGGTGCTCGTTGGCGGCGGCGGAGCCGCGGGCCTCAATAGCGTCGCGATCGCCCGGCGCCTCCATTGCGGCCGCGTGCTGTTTCCCGATGCGGGCGCCGCCTTGAGTGCCGCGGGCGGTCTGCTCTGCGCCCTGAGCGAGGATTTTTCGGAGTTCCGGATGGCGACTTCGCGGCAGTTCGATTTTGCCGCGGTGAATGCGGGGTTGGCCCGTCTCCAGTCGCGGGTCGATGAGTTTCTCGCCAGCGCCGGGAACGGTGTCGCCAGCCAGGTGGAGTTCAGCGTCGAGGCGCGTTACGCCCAGCAGATCTGGGAGATCAAGGTTCCGCTGCGCCGTGCGCCGGTCCGATCCGACGAGGATCTTGCTGCCCTTGTGGAGGATTTCCACAAACTGCATCGCGAAATCTTCGCCTTCGACGACCCGCATGGCGAAATCGAGTTCGTCAATTGGCGGGCGCTGGTGGCGTGCGAATTGCGCCGGCAACCCCTGGGCCGGATCGGCACTGACGGGCATGGTGCCAAATCATCGGTAACCAGGCGGCGGGCCTGGTTTTCCGGCCAGGCCCGCGAAGTGCCCGTCCACGAGTTCGACGCTCTGCCCGTGGGTCAGCGCCATGTCGGGCCTGCCATCGTCGAGACACCCTTCACGACGATCGTGATGGACCCGCAGACCGAGTTCTGGGTCGATCAATCGGGGGGGCTGATTGCAGAGCTGAAGCGCGCAAACGAGGAGGTGCTCTCATGACCGGCAGCCGGAACCCGTCAAAGATCGACGCCCTCGATCTCGCCGTCTTCAGCAAGCGGATCGAGGGTATCGCCAGCAAGATGCAGAACACCCTGCTGCGCACAGCGCGCTCGGGCGTGATCAATACCGGCCGCGATTTCTCCTGCTGCATCCTGACCGGCGATTGCCGGCTGGTGTCGGTTGCGGAAAGCCTGCCCATCCATGTCATGGCCGGTCCCGATATCATGGCCCGATGGATGAAGCGGTTTCACCCCAACCTGGCACGGGGCGATGCCTTCCTGCACAACTCGCCCTATCACGGTTGCTCGCATGCCGCAGATCTGTCGGTGCTGGTGCCGGTGATCGACGAAGCCGGTATTCATCGCTTCACGCTTCTGGCCAAGGCCCATCAGGCCGACATCGGCAATTCGATTCCGACGACCTATCACGCCGCGGCCCGCGATCTCTACGAGGAAGGGGCGCTGATCTTCCCGGCGACCCAGGTGCAGTCGGGGTACGAGGATATTTCGGACATCATCCGTCTTTGCGAGATGCGCATCCGCGTGCCGGAGCAGTGGCGGGGTGACTATCTCGCCAGCCTGGGCGCGGCGCGCGTGGGCGAGCGTGAGATACTGGGGCTGGCGCGCGAGATCGGATGGGATCGCCTCGAGGCGCTGGTGGAAGCCTGGTTCGACTACAGCGAGCGTCGAATGCGGGCGGCTATCGCCAGCCTTCCGGCCGGCTCGGCCAAGGGGCACACGATGCATGACCCCTTTCCAGGAACGCCGGCCGAGGGAATTCCGATCAATGTCACCGTCGCCGTCGATCCTGCCGAAGGCCGGATCGAGATCGATCTGCGCGACAATATCGACTGCATGCCGAACGGCCTCAATCTGAGCGAGGCCTGTGCCTTGACCGCAGCCATGGTGGGGACCTTCAACAGCCTTGGACTGACGGTTCCGACCAATGAAGGCAGTTTCCGGTGCCTGAAAGTCGATCTGCGCGAGAACTGCGCCGTCGGTATCCCCCTTCACCCCACGAGTTGCTCGGTCGCGACGCAGAACGTTGCCGATCGCCTGACCTGTGCGGTGCAGCTTGCCTTTGCGAATCTGGCGGAAGGCTATGGGTTGGCTGAGGTCGGCGCGGTGCAGAGCGCAGCCCAGGCGGTAATCTCGGGCCGCGATCCGAAACGCCAGGGACGCGCCTTCGTGGATCAGTTGATTCTGGGCGATACGCTCGGGGCTGCCGGACCGCGTGCCGATGGCTGGCTGGCAATGATCACGGCCGGTACCGCCGGCATGTCTTTCTTCGACAGTGTGGAAGTCGACGAGATTCGCCATCCCATCCTGGTGCATCAGCGCCGCCTCGTGCCGGACAGCGAAGGTGCCGGACGGCATCGGGGCGCACCGGCGTCGCTGGTTGAGTTCGGACCTCGCCATTCGGAGATCGAGGTGCTCTATCAGAGCGACGGCACGGTCTATCCGCCGCAAGGTGCCCGCGGCGGCGCGCATGGCGGGGGCGCCCGTAACTTCGTGACACGGCAGAACGGCTTGGTGGAGCCGGCTGATGGGTGGGCGACGGTGTCGCTGCGGCCAGGCGATCGCGTCACCGGCATCTCCCCCGGCGGCGGCGGTTATGGTCCGGCTCGTGAGCGGGAGCCCGCTCTTGTCCAGGCCGATGTCGCCGAGGGCTATGTCACCCGGGCACGCGCGCGCGACGTTTATGCTGTGGAGATCGGGAGCGACGGCAAGCTCGACGCCGATGCGACCGCCCGCTTGCGTTCGGGTTCGAAGATCCGCCGAGAGATCTGATCGCCGCCGGTGCCGCGAGCTTCAGGCTCGCAGCACCGGCGGCGGCAGAATGGAGCGATCGATCAGGCGTTCTTGAAGCGCGACATCTCGCGTTCATAGGATTCGATATCATCGGGCCAGCCCGAGTTCCAGAACAGTTCGTGCGCAAACTTCTTGTCGAGCTTGACCATCGTCTCTTCGATCTGAGCCACATCTTGCGCCTTCCATCCGGCCGACACGGCATATTCCTTGCCGAGGTCGGAGCGCGGCGTAACATAGCCGCGGAGGATGGCGATCTGCGCGGCATAGGCGCCACCCATGAACCAGTTGAGCGCCTTGTAGATCTGCTCCAGATTTCCGCGATCCTTGGCTTCCTTCGGGATGAAAGCGTTGATCATCCACTTGTCATAGCCTTCGATCGTCCAGGCATATTCGACGGCGACACCCTGGCTTTGCGCCTCCTTTGCAGCGGGTTCCCAGGCTGTCTCGGCCGCCACTTCTCCATTCACCAGCAACGACACCTGTTCGTCATAGCTGACCCAGAAGGTGCGGAACTGGCCGGCTTTCTTCCGCTCGATCAGGAAGTTCGACACTGTCTGGCATTCGCTGGAGGTGAGATTCCCGGGATTGCCGATCTCGGCGAGCTTGTGGAACTTGAGATAAGCCGCACAGTGCTGGAGCGTGAAGAAACTGTCATCCAGCGCCACCATGCCCTTGGTCTTCTCATTGTCGAACAGCAGATTCCAGGAAACCGGTTCGGGCGCCTTGGGAGCGCCGGCGAGCTCGGGGAAATAGGCGAAGGAATCGGCGTTCATCACCATCGGTACGCTCCAGAGCGCGCCTTCGCCGCCCATGATCAGCGGGCTCGTGCGAACGCTCTCCGAGACACCCTTCCAGTTGGGAATCTTCGAGTCGTCCACCGGCAGGAGGTAACCTTTATCGGCGAGGCCTTTCCAGGGACCGCTGAAGGCCGCGAACAGGTCGTAGCGCGCACCGGCATCGTTGGTTTCGACCTCATGCAGGAAGGTACCGATGGCGTCGTCGATCGGCGTGAACTCGACCTTCAACCCGGTGTCCTTCTCGAACTGGGTCCAGTCCGGCAGGGCGACGGTGGTGACGCCCATGATCCGGATGACATTGTCGGCCGCGTAGGCCCGGCGGAGTGGCCCCTTGATGATCATCGGAGCGGACAGGACGGTGGCCCCGACCGCTGCGCGGGTCAGGAGCCGGCGCCGTGACAGCGATCCTGTCCGGCGATTTGACGATTTCATGCTTTTCCTCCCATGGTGACGCCGGGCCCTTGAGCGGCCGGTGAATTCGGGCCAGTCGGTCCGATCACGCAATGGCTCGCCTGCCAGACGGCAAACTTCCCTTGCCGCGATTGCGTGTCGTCCCATTGCCGGGACACGACGACGCCGATCGGCGTGTCGAGCTCGGTATCGTGATAATTGCCTTTGTAGATATTGAGCCGCGCCTGGCAGGGCAGCAGGTTCTCGCCCGCGCGATCGGCACCAACAGTCGCCAGTTGCACATGTTCGGCGCGAACGGCAAGAAAGGCCTCCGTTCCCGGCGTCAGCCGGCTCCCGGGCAGGGCCCGTCCTCGCAGTACCGTCTCTCCTACCAGAAGGCTGACAAAGCCGTCGGCGCCGGCAATGACCTTGCCCTGGAACACATTCTCCGCGCCCATGAACTCGGCGACGAAACGCGAGGCCGGGCATTCGAACAGCTCCCGAGGCGCTCCGTCCTGCACGATGCGGCCCCGGTTCAGCAGGACGATGCGGTCGCTCATGGTGAGCGCTTCTTCCTGGCTGTGGGTCACCAGGATGAAAGTCATTCCCAGCGCACGCTGCAGCCGGAGCAGCTCGACCTGCATGTCGCGCCGGAGTCTTTCATCCAGCGCGCCCAGCGGCTCGTCGAGCAGCAGAATCTCGGGCTCGGTCACCAGGGCCCGCGCCAGCGCCACACGCTGACGTTCGCCACCGCTGAGCTGATGCACCCGGCGCTCATATTTGTCGGGAAGGCGCACCAGTTCGAGCGCTTCCATGGCGCGCCGGCGCCGCTCGGCGGCCGGTCGTTTGCGCACCAGCAGGCCATATTCGATGTTCTGCCCGACCGACATATGCGGGAACAGGCCGTAATGCTGGAAGACCGTCGCCACGTTGCGGTGATTGGCGGGAATCCCACGAACATCGAGCTCGGCGATTCGCAGCTCGGCGATCTCGGTCGGTTCCTCCAGGCCGGCAATGATCCGCAGCAGCGTGGTCTTGCCGGAGCCGCTCGGACCTAGCAGCGTCAGGAACTGGCCCCGGGGGACTGTCAGCGACGCGCGATCCAGCGCCGTCACCAGGCCGAAACGGCGGGTGGCTTCGCGCACGACGAGAATGGGGGTACTGGCGTCGCTCACAGGGGCACTCGTCATTCGGGGTTGTCGTCCGGTTTGTGGCTGGCGGTCGCGCGCATCACGCCTGTTTCTCGCGTCGGAACAGCAGGCGCAACGCGAAAACGGTGAGGGCCAGGCTCGCCAGGGTGATGAGCGTGCTCAGCGCATAGATCAGGGGAACCATGGTCGAATGTGACGAGGCTTCCGCCCATTGAAACAGCGGCAGGGTGGTGATGCCGCCGCGCAAATAGATGCTGCGCGGCAGTTCGTTGAAGGACAGCAGGAAGCCGAAGAAGCCCGCCGACATGATGCCCGGCATCAGGAGAGGCATCTCGACATCGCGGAAACGGCGCCATTTGCTGGCGCCCAGGTCGGCCGCCACCTCCAGCAGGCGGATGTCGAACCGCGTGGAGACGACGAGCACGCTCAGCAGGGCGAAAGGAAAGGCCCAGACGAAGTTGCCCAGCACGAGCGACCAGAGGCCGGTCCGAATGCCGAGGAAAAGCCGGTAATACATGATGAAGTCGACACCGAGCATGACCCCTGGCACGAACAGCACGATCAAGAAGATGAGAAGGAGCCAAGCGCCGCTTCGGCCGATATGGGGCAGCGTGCGGCCCACAGCCGTTGCCGTGATCATGCAGAGCACGCAGACGATAGTGGCGACACCCAGGCTCGTTCCCAGCGGATCGAGCCAGCGCAGGTCGCCAAAGAGCTTCTGATACCAGTCGAGCGTGAAGGGGCCGGGTTTTCCGGTCAGTGGGCGGACGCTGATCGACATGAGCGCCAGCCAGGCGATAGGGCCATAGATCAGGCCGATTCCGATGGCGCCGAAGCCGACGGCGACGGCCGTCGCGACGCGAAACAGGTTCCGCTCGCGCCGGACGACCCGCTCGATCGTCGCTTGATTGCGGACGATGGCAGTCATCGCCGCAATCCTTCCACCATCGCCGCGCCGCCGCCGACCCGCCTGACGATCCAGATGAACAGCAGTTGCAGCACGGCCACGATCAGGATGACGAAGGCCGACATGGCGGCCGCGACGGAGTAATTCAGCGCCGTGATGAGATCGAGCATGGCGCCGCCCAGCATCACCACTTTCTGGCCGCCGATGATCTTGGCGACGACATCGTCACCCAGCATCGGCACGAAGGTGAAGATTACGCCGGCCAGAATGCCTGGCATCGCCAGCGGCAGGATCACATGGCGCAGCGTCTGCCAGTGAGAAGCACCGATATCCTTGCTGGCCTCGAGCAGATCGTCGTCGATCAAGGTGATGGAGAGAAAAATCGGCCAGACCATGTTGGGCAGGAATGGGCCCAGCAATCCGAAATGTACGGCGGGTTCTGAGAACAGCAGCCAGGTGATGGGCCCATCGATCACCCCCAGTTGCATGAGCGAGCTGTTGATCGGCCCCATGAGACCCAGTACCGGACGCCACACCACGGTTCGTGCCGTGTCGCTGAGGAAAAACGGGGCCGTCAGCAGCGTCCAGATGATGAGCTTGAGAAGGGTCGAGCGCAGGCCCTTGGCGAGCCAGAGCGCGAAGGGAAAGGAGATGACAAGGAGGATCGACGTGACGGTCGCCGCGATCCGAATGGTGCGCGCCGTCACCTCCCAGCGTCCGGTCGAAAAAATTTCCCGATAGGCATCGAGGGTGAAGGCGAAGCTGATGCCTTCGGCATGAGCCCGGATGAACGAGAACAGCAGCACACCGGCCATCGGCACCAAGACGCCGACGCCCCAGATCATGGCGAAGCTGAAGAGAATCCAATCCCCCGTGGGCGGACGCCACCGGACGGGCCAGAGAGGAGGGCGGCTGTCGTTCACTGACCGAGGCCCAAAACTATCGAGCCATCAGATCGCAACGCCGCTTCGGTCGAAGCCATATCGCATCCATCTCGAGGCGCACTTGCAGCGCAGGGTCAGCTCAAATTCCGATCCCGCTATTTTTCAGTGGTTTCCCACGCTCGGAACCGCGAAAGCGCCAATGAGCTGCATTGATAGCGTTAATGAATGGGGTGGAATTTAGCGATCTGCGCCTGCATCGACCAATGATTGGCAGTCGGACCTGACCCAAAGGGGCCCTTATGCACGTCCCAAAGGGCCGGCACTTCGGCTGGATCGAAGATTGGGAGAATGCCCCCGGAAAAGCCAGTCGCCCGCGCCGCAGGGAGGGGGAAGACGGCGCGGGCTCTGTTGGCCTCAATAAGAGAGCCGTCGCGGGGGACACGAGGCTCTCGATATGATCAACGCCGCACCCCCGGATCGGTTCCCCTGCGCGTTTTCCCCGCTACATCAAGTCTCTCGGGATGCGCTGGGTCCAGCTGCGCGAGAAGATTCGCAGCTCGCCTTCGAAGGCCTGGAGATCGGCCTCGACGATGAACTCGGTCGGCGAGCAGGCGATCGCGCAATGGGTCTTGATGCGGGTGTCCCAGCCCTGGACGTGACGATGGACCAGGTCATGGTCGGCCTCGGCATAGGCGGTCGCCGGGTCGTCGGGATGCATCCGGTAGCGCAGGTTCTTGACCATCTCGGTCGTGACGCCAGTCTCGTTATGGGTGGAGCAGCCATCGTCCCGCAGCACATGGATCGAGAGCGCGCCGGTCGCCACATCCTGCGTCACCTTGCGATAGACATCGCCCGGCCGCAGCAGGGTCCGGTTGCCCGGGGGCAGCGGCTCCGGCGGGCCGAACCTGACCTTGGCGTCGCTGGCCTGGGGCTGGCGCACCGGCAGCGACAAGGTCGATGAGCCGGTCGTGAGCGCCAGCGTCGCCGCCTTCGGCGCCGGCCAGAGGATCGGCCAATAGGCGGTCGAGATCGCGACCCGCACCCGATGGCCGACGGCGAAGCGATGGCCGATGTCGTTGAGCTGGATCCGGATGCGATAGCGCTTGCCGGGCTCGAGCGGCTTCGGATCGGCATGGCTGTCGCGATGGGTCAGGTTCAACAGCCCGTAGGTGACGCGCGTCACGCGGCCGTCCGGCGCCACGTCGCTGAGGCGCACCACCGCGGTCGCGACCGGCTGGTCCGAGGCGAGCTCGAGCTCGACGACCGGCGCGCCCAGGATCTCGAGCGGGGCTGCGAGCGGCGCGCCGTCGAACACCAGCGAATTGGCGTCGTCGCCGCGCTGGTCGAGCGGCAGCTCGGGCCCGAGCCCGCCCAGCCCGTAGGGACACCATTCGCCGCCGGCGCTGCCGGTCGTCTGCGGCGAGCAGATCGCGAGGGCTGCCGGCTTGCCCGCCTCGCGGCCGAGCGTCCCGTTCTGGCGCAGGCCCGCGTCGTTGAGATGAAGCGTCTGCGGCGCGATGCTGGCCGAGGGCCATGACGGCTCCGCCACCCAGCGGCCCGGCCGTGCGTCGTAGTGGCTCGCGGGCGCCACCGAATCCTGGACGTAGGCCCGCAGTTGCGGCTCCTTCATGATGCCGGTGTCGATGCCCTTGAGCCAGTGATCCCACCAGCGCAGCGATTCGGTGAGATAGCCGATCGCGGGACCGGGCACGCCGACATGGCCGTATTTATGGCCCCAGGGCCCGACGATGCCCTGCTTGGGCGACTTCAGGGTCTTGAGCAAACGAAACACAGTGTTGGTGTAGCCGTCGGCCCAGCCGCCCACCGCCATGACCGCGGCCTGGATCTGGTCGATATCCTCGCCGACCGAGCCATGTTTCCAGAACTCGTCGCGGCGCTGATGCTTAAGCCAGGTGCCGAAGACGGGCGTCATCGCCTCGAGGCGCTGCAGCCACATCTTGCGCCAGGCCTCGCCGACGATCAGCGGATCGGGCGCGCGGCCCATGATGGCGAAATAGGTCGAGCCCCATTCCAGATTGCCGGTCAGATGCGCGCCGCCCATGTAATGCATGTCGTCGGCATAGCGGTCGTCGGTCGAGCAATAGGTGATGATGGCCTTGAGCGCCGGGGGCCGCCGCGCCGCGACCTGGAGCGAGTTGAAGCCGCCCCAGGAGATGCCCATCATGCCGACATTGCCGTTGCACCAGGGCTGCTTCGCCAGCCAGGCGATCGCCTCGACCGCGTCGTCCTGCTCCTGCTTCAGATACTCGTCCAGCATCACCCCTTCGGAATCGCCGGTGCCGCGGATATCGAGGCGCACGCAGACATAGCCATGGGCCGCGAGATAGGGATGGGAGAGATCGTCCCAGTCGCGGGTGCCGTCGCGCCGGCGATAGGGGATGTATTCGAGGATCGCCGGCACCGGCTTGCGCTCAGCATCCTCCGGCATCCAGGCGCGTGCCGCGAGCCGGGTGCCGTCCGACATCGGGATCCACATCGTCTCGATATGGCGGACCGCGGATTTCGGCGAGGCGTCGTTCATGCGGGCGTCTCCTTGATGAGCGTCATGTCCGATGGAAGGCGTAAGAGCAATCGTCAGGCGGCCGCGTCCAGGATGGATCGCAGCGATCCGGCATCGACCGGCACGGGGTTCATGCCGGCGCAGATGTCGGTTGCGGCCAGATCGGCGACGCGCCCGAACTCCGCGCGGGCGAGGCCGAGCGCGGTCACGGTCGCCGGGATCTCGATCCGGCGGCGCAGATCGAGGATCCAGCCTTGTACCGCGACAAAGGGATCGCCCTCGAGCCGGAGCGTCGCCGCCAGCTCGGCCATCGCGGACTCGATCGCCGGCCGGTTATAGGCGAGGACGAAGGGCATCAGCACGGCGTTGGTCAGCCCATGGTGATAGCCCTTGAGGGCGCCGATCGCGTGGCTCAGCGCATGCATGGCGCCGAGGCCCTTGCCGAAGGCGGTGGCACCCATGATCGCGGCCGCCATCATGTAGCCGCGCGCGGTCAGATTCTGCGGTTCGGCCACGGCGACCGGCAGCCAGCGCCCGATCATGGCGATGCCCGAGGCCGCGATCGCGTCGGCCATGGGATGGAAGCTCTGTACGCAGAGCGCCTCGAGGCTGTGGCTCAGCGCGTCCATGCCGGTCGCGGCGGTGAGGCCGCGCGGCATCGAGACGGTCAGGCTCGGGTCGGCAATGACCGCCTTCGGCAGCATGCCGGGATGCAGCACCGCGCGCTTCACCGGCCCGCGCTCGTCGGTGACGATGGCGCTGGGCTCGACCTCGGCACCGGTGCCGGCGGTGGTCGGGATGGCGATGATGGGAACGCGCGCGCGCTCAGCCTGCGCCGTTTCGTGATCGGGCCAGGCGAAGCGCCAGAGCGAGCCGCCGCAGCCGGCGAGGAGCGCGATGGTCTTGCCGCCATCGAGTCCGCTGCCGCCGCCGAGCGCGATCACGCCGTCGGCATCCCAGGCGCGGAAGGCCGCGACCCCGTCCTCGACATTGCCGCCGGTCGGATTCTCCTGCAGCCCGGCGAAGAAGCGCGACGCCACGCCCGGAACATCCGCCGCCGTCAGCACACGCTCCGCCAGCGTCGTCGCCGCCAGGCCGCGATCGGTCACGATCAGCGGCCGCTTCATGCCGAAGCGCAGGCAGAGCGCGCCGAGCTCCTCGATGCGGCCCGCGCCGAAGCGGATCTCGGTCGGGAACAACCAGTCGCCGCGCAACGGCAAGGTCGCTGGTCGGGTTTCGCTCATCGCTCGCTGCCGGCTGTTGGGAACTATTCGGGCGGCCACTATGGCGCAAGGCGATTGACAGCGCAAACAGCAGATTGTTCAATCGAACAACAAAACAAGCGATGTGCCTTGAAACATCGCGTCTGGGGACCATCGATGACACTGGCCAGCCGGCGCCGCTTCCGTCGCGAGGAGCTGATCGACGCGACGATCACGGCGATCTATGAGGACGGCCTCAAGGACACGACGCTGGCCGGCATCGGCAAGCGCGCCGGCCTGTCGCCGGCCTTGGTCAATCATTATTTCGACGGTAAGGAAGCGCTGCTCGAGGCGACGATGCGCCGTCTCCTGCGCAATCTGGGCGACGACATCGCCCGGCGCCTGCCGGCCGAGCCGACGCCGCTCGGCCGGCTCCATGCGATCATCGACGGCTGCTTCTCGCGCCGGCATTTCCTGCCCGAATCGATGGTGGCCTGGCTCACCTTCTGGCTCGAGGTTCGGCGGAACCCCCGCTTCGCGCGGCTGCAGCGCATCCTCAATCATCGCTTCGAATCGAACATCATGTTCGCGCTCAGGCAGATGGTGCCGGAGCCGCTGGCCGCCGATATCTTCCTGGGCCTGACTGCGCTGATCGACGGCTTCTGGTGGGCCTATGCGCTCGACGCCAAGCGAGTCCAGCCCGCCCAGGCGCGCCGCCTCTGCCGCGATTATCTTGCCAGCCGGCTGCCGCCGAGCGCGTTGTCGAAAGTCGGCCCCTCGACAATCGCGCGTCCGAAACGCGGATTGCGACCCTCCTCAACACGGAAAGCCAGATCATGAACGCCGAGCCGATCATCCGCGACGTCTCCGACAAGATCGATGTGATCGAGCTCGCCTGGATCCCCATGTCGGACGGGCGGCGCCTCGCGGCGCGGCTGTGGATGCCGAAGGATGCTCTGCGGAACCCGGTGCCGGCCGTGCTCGAATATATCCCCTATCGCCGCCGCGACGGCTCGCGCGCGCGCGACGAGGAGATGCATCCCTGGGTCGCGGCGCAGGGCTATGTCTGCGCCCGCGTCGATATCGCCGGCAGCGGCGATTCGGACGGGCTGCTGCGCGACGAATATCTGAAGCAGGAGCAGGACGATGCGCTCGAGATCATCGCCTGGCTCGCCACCCAGCCCTGGTGCAGCGGCAGCGTCGGGATGATGGGCATCTCCTGGGGCGGCTTCAACGGGCTGCAGGTGGCCGCGCGCCGTCCGCCGGCGCTCAAGGCCGTGATCGCGCTCTGCGCCACCGTCGACCGCTATCATGACGACGTGCATTTCATGGGCGGCTGCCTCTTGGCCGACAATATGGATTGGGGCGGCGCTTTCTTCGCCTATGCTGGGCTGCCGCCGGACCCGCAGATGGCCGGGCCGGATTGGAAGAAGCGATGGCTCGAGCGGCTCGAGGTGCTGCAACCGTTCCCGCCGCTCTGGCTCGGGCATCAGCGCCGCGACGAATTCTGGAAACATGGCTCGGTCTGCGAGGACTATGCCGCGATTCAGACGCCGGTGCTGGGCGTCAGCGGCTGGGCCGACGGCTACACCGCGGCCGTGTTCCGCCTGGCCGAGCATCTGAGCGTGCGCTGCAAGGGCATCGTCGGCCCCTGGGGCCATCTCTATCCGCAGCGCGGGGTGCCGGATCCGGCCATCGGGTTCCTCCAGGAAGCGGTGCGTTGGTGGGATCGCTGGCTCAAGGGCAAGCCGAACGGCGTCGAGAAGGATCCGACCCTGCGGCTCTATCTGCAAGACAGCGTACCGCCGCAGTCCCACTACGATTTCCGGCCCGGCAAATGGATCGGCATCGATCGCTGGCCGGCCGCCGAGATCGAGCGGCATAGGCTGGCGCTCAATCCCCATGGCCTCGAGGAGCACCCGATTACCGGCGTCGCGCTCTCGGTGCGCTCGCCGGAGACGACGGGCCTCGCGGGCGGCGAATGGTGCGCCTATGGGCTGGGCAAGGTGGCGCCGGAGATGCCGCTCGATCAGCGCATCGACGATGCCGGCTCCCTGACCTTCGATTCGGCCGTGCTGACGGAGCCGCTGGCGACGGTGGGCGCGGCCTTCGTGACGCTCGAGATCGAATCCGACAAGCCCCAGGCGCTGGTCGCGGTGAGGCTGAACGATGTCGCGCCCGATGGCGCCGCCACCCGCGTCTCCTACGGGCTCCTCAATCTGGCGCAGCGCGAAAGCCATGAGAGCCCCACGGCGCTCGTCCCCGGCAAGCGTTACCGCGTGACCGTGCCGCTGACGGAAGCCGCGCATCGGTTCGCGGCCGGGCGGCGCATACGCATCTCGGTCTCGAGCTGCTACTGGCCGATGGCATGGCCTTCGCCGGAGGCGGCGACCCTGACGATCCATAGCGGCGAGAGCCGGCTCGCCTTGCCGGTGCTGCCGGCCGACAAGATCCGGGGCTATCCCGGCTTCGGGCCGGTCGAGAAGGCGACGGCGATGAAGCGCACCGTCTTCGATCCGGGCCGCGAGCGGCGCCAGGTGATCTTCGACGCGGATACGAACGAGACCGTCGTGCGCAACAGCCGCGACGACGGGCTGGCGCGGATCGACGAGATCGGCACCGTGATCCATTACGGCAAGGTCAAGGAGTTCGCGATCGCGCGCAACGACCCGCTGACCGCGCGAACCACGGTCTCGACCGAGGTCCATTACAAGCGCGAGGACTGGGATGCCCGGCTCGAGACCCGCATCCAGATGACAGCCGACAAGACGCACTTCATCTTCCATTCCACGGTCGATGCCTATGACGGCGGCGTGCGCTTCTTCAGCCGCGGCTTCGACCAGAAGATCCCGCGGGATCATCGATGAGGTGGCCGTTGCCTCGGGAAACGCGGGCATGACGCCGTCCACGCAAATCCGGGAGGACCTGCCGGAGGCGTTCGAGATTCTGGACCCGGTCTGGATCGCGATGCCGGACGGGGCGAATCTCGCCGCGCGCATCCTGCTGCCGCGCTCGGCTTCGTCGAAGCCTGTGCCGGCGATCCTCGAATACATCCCCTATCGCCGGCGCGACGGGACGCTGCTGGGTGACACGCCGCGTCACGCCTACTTCGCCGGCCATGGCTATGCCGCGGTGCGCGTGGATTTGCGCGGCAGCGGCGATTCCGACGGCATCCTGCTCGACGAATATCGGAAGCAGGAGCAGGACGACGCGATCGCCGTCATCGCCTGGCTCGCGGCGCAGCCCTGGTGCAATGGCAAGGTCGGCATGACCGGCTATTCCTGGGGCGGGTTCAATTCGCTCCAGGTGGCGGCGCGCCGTCCGCCGGCGCTCAAGGCCATCATCCCGGTCCATGCGACCGACGACCGCTATGGCGACGATTGCCATTACATGGGCGGCGGCCTGCTCCTGGGGAATCTCTCCTGGGCCTCGACCATGACGACCTTCAGCGCGCGGCCGCCCGATCCTGCGATCGTGGGCGAGCGGTGGCGCGCGATGTGGCTCGAGCGGCTCGGGCAGAGCCCGCCCTTGCTGCTCGAATGGATGGCGCACCCCTTGCGCGACAGCTATTGGCGTCGCGGCTCGGTGGGCGAGGACTATGGCGCCATCACCGCGGCGGTCTATGCCGTCGGCGGCTGGGCCGATCCCTATACCAACTGCGTGCTGCGTCTCCTCGCCAACGTGAAGGCGCCGGTCAAGGCGATGATCGGTCCCTGGGCCCATGCCTATCCGCATGATGCGCGGCCGGGCCCGCAGATCGGCTTCCTGCAGGAATCCTTGCGCTGGTTCGACCGCTGGCTGAAGGACATCGACAACGGCATCGAGCGCGAGCCGAAGCTCAGCGCCTTCATCCAGGAGTCGACGCCGCCGGCCTCCGACTACGAAACCCGCGACGGTCGCTGGGTGCGCGAGGCGGCAGCGCCGTCGCCGGAGGCTCGCCAGGCCTGGTATCTCGGCGAGGGACAGCTTGCCGACCGGCCGCTGCCCGGCGGCGCGCCCTTGCAGCATCGCTCGCCCGAGACGACCGGCATCACCACCGGCGAATGGTGCCCCTATGGCAATCCGGGCGAGCTGCCGATCGACCAGCGCGCCGATGACGGGCGCTCGCTTGTTTTCGACAGCGCGCGGCTCGCGGCGCCGCTGGAGATGCTCGGCACGCCGGTGCTGACCCTTCGCGTCGCCATCGACAAGCCGGTCGGCATCGTCACCGCAAGGCTCTGCGACGTGGCGCCCGACGGCGCCTCGACCCTGATCTCCTATGGCGTCCTCAATCTCACCCGCAGGAAGGGGTTCGACCGCAGCGAGCCGATGGTGCCGGGCCAACCCGAGACGGTCCGTATCGCGCTCAACGATCTGGGCCAGCGGCTCAAGCCCGGCCATAGGCTGCGCCTCGCCCTCTCGACGAATTATTGGCCGATCCTCTGGCCTGCACACGAGGCCGCGACCCTGACGCTTCACGCCGCCGATTGCCGGCTCGAGCTGCCGGTGCGCAAGGCCGGGGCGAATGAGGGGCCGGACGAGAACCCGTTCCGGGCGCCCGAGGCGGCGGCCAATGTTCCCTTCACGCAACTGCGGCGCGGGCGGCGCGAGCGGGTGATCGAGGAGGAGGCCACGACCGGCAGGACCACCGTCGTCATCAATCGCGATCTCGGTGCCTATCGGTTGGAGGAGGACGGGCTCGAGTTCGACGGGCGGGCGGTCGAGCGGTTCAGCCTGACGGAGGGCGACCCCTTGAGCGCCCGGGCAGAGATCGAATGGCATTATCGAATGCGCCGGGGCGACTGGGAGATCGGCACCGTGAGCCGGACGATCCTGACTGGGGATACCCGGCAGTTCCGCGTCAGCGTCACCATGGATGCTTACGAAGGGGAGAAGAGAATCTTCAGCCGCGAGACGACCCGCGATCTGCCGCGTGTCGGCCTGTGAGCGGCCGCCTCGGAACGCCCGTCCGTGAGGAGTCCGATATATCGGAATAATCGCTGTCGGAATGATGGTTTGGCCGGTCCGGGGCCCTTCGGGGAACCGGTCCGGGGTGGGCCCGGCGGCAGAGGATATCGCCGGCCGGAAATGTGACAGGAGAGATTGTCGGGAGGCGGATTAGGCGTCATGCTCGGCGCCAATCGGAGGGCCGGCCGGAATGCCCAGGGTGCCGGCAAGGCCCTCACGAAAGAAATCGAAACTCAACAGGGAGACCGGAGATGGAGTTCAAGGTTAGCCGCCGTGCCGTGCTGCAAAGCGCAGCTGCCGTAGCGGCAGTCACGACGCTCGGGATCAAGCCGGAGCATGTGCTCGGCGCCGAGGGCGATGTTCTCAAGGTCCGCATGGTCGGCGATATGCAGGTGCTGGATCCCGGCTACATGATCGGCGGTGTCGAAACCAGCGCGCTCTATGCCTGCATGCCGCGGCTGGCGGTTCCGATCCATGACGCCAATGGCGACTGGGCCTGGGCGCCTTCCGACTTCGTCGAGAAGGTGGCGCAGGACGACGACACCCACATCTCCTTCACGCTCAAGAAGGGGATGATGTGGAGCAACAATGGCGGCGAGATCACCGCGGACGACGTGAAGTTCTCCTTTGAGCGCATGCTCGCCAGCGACTGGTCGTCCCGCTGGCCGACGCTCGATCATGTCGACGTGAAGGATTCGCACAGCGGCGTGATCGTCCTGAAGACGCCCTTCGTCGCGACCTGGCTGCTCGGCATCGCGTCGGAATCGGGCGCGATCCTGCCGAAGAAGCTGACCGAGAAACTGCCGGACGGGAAATTTACCACCGAGTTCCCCGCCCAGCACGGCCCCTACATGATGACCGATTGGACGCCGAAGCAGAAGCTGGTGCTGAAGGCCAATCCGGACTTCAAGGGTACCAAGCCCGTCTTCGCCGAAGTACAGTTCATCGATGTCGAGGACACCAAGGCGGCCGAGCTCGCCTTCGAGGGGCATGAGGTGGATGTGACCTCGGTTACCACCGAGACCGCGGCCCGCTACAAGAAGTCGATGCCCGAGCATGCGAAGCTGATCGAGACACCGGGTCCGTTCTATTCCTGGATCGGCATGAACACGGACCATCCGCTGCTCAAGGACATCAGGGTCCGTAAGGCGATCCAGCGCGCCATCGACGTCGATTCGATCCTCCAGGGCGCCTATGCCGGTGTGTCGCCGAAGGCCTACGGCGCCATTCCGATCGGAATCCTGGGCCATCGCGATGCGTCGAAATACAGCTACAACCCCGAGGAAGCCAAGGCGCTGCTCAAGGAAGCGGGCGTCTCGGGGCTCAAGCTCGAGTTCGTTACCCTGAACCAGTCCGAGCGCATCGCGGCCTGCCAGATCATCCAGTCCAATCTCGCCGATGTCGGCATCGAGATCACGATCAAGCCGGTCGATTCCGGTCCGTTCTGGAATCTGGGCCTCGAGTCCAAGGGCGACGACTGGAAGAACCTCCAGCTCTGGATCATGCAATATCGCTGCTCGCCCGATCCCTCCGACCCGATCCAGTGGTTCGTCAAGGACCAGGTCGGCGTTTGGAACTGGGAACGCTGGTCCGATCCGGAATTCGAGGATTTGTGGAAGAAGGGGCTACAGGAGACGGACTCCGAGAAGCGCAAGCAGATCTATCTGCGGATGCAGGAGATCATGGAGGACACCGGCGCCTATGTCTGGCTGACCTTCGATCCGCTGTTCTACGCCCATAGCGACAAGAACGTCCCCGGCTTCGATCCGGGCGGTGAAGTTCGTCCCGAGCTCTGCAAGAAAGCCTGAGCCTCGGATCGAACATCGACAATACGGGCCTCCCTCGATCGTCCCTACGCTTCCTCTTGACGCGGCGGGACGGGTTCCGGGGAGGCCCGCTTTCATTGCATTCTGACGATCGCCCGGTAAGCTCGGGCCTCCGGTCTCATCGATCGAGCCCGCCGCGGGAGACGGCATGCTGCTCTATCTGATCCAACGCATCGGCCTGTCGATCCTGATCTGCGTCACCGCCATGACGCTGCTCTTCGCGGCTATCCATGTGATTCCGGGCGATCCCGCGACCATCATGCTGGGCACGCGCGCGACGCCGGAAGTGCGGGCGCGGCTGGAGAAGGAGATGGGTCTCGATCAGCCCGTACCGGTCCAGCTCGTGAAGTTCCTGGGCCGGGCCGCGACCGGCAATCTCGGCATCGACGTCTGGAGCAAGCGGTCGGTCAGCACCATCGTGATGGAGAACCTGCCCTATACGCTGATCCTGATCCTGACGGGGCTGGGCTGGTCGGCGCTGGTGGGGATTCCGCTCGGCTGCTACTCGGCCATCCGGCGCAACAGCTTCATCGACAAGTTCACCGGCGTGATCTCGGTCGGGACCATCTCGATCCCGTCCTTCGTCGTGGCGATCTATGCACTCCTGTTCTTCTCGATCCAGCTCGGGCTCTTTCCGGTGATCGGCGCCGGCGAGAATGGCGACCGGGCGGACCAGATCTGGCATCTGGTGCTGCCGAGCCTCGCCGTCGGGCTGGGCTGGGTCGGCTATCTGGCGCGGATCGTGCGTGCCTCGATGCTGGAGGTGATGGGCGAGAACCATGTCCGCACCGCGCGCGCTTTCGGCCTGCCGGAGTCCAAGATCGTGCTCCACTACGCGCTGCGCATCGCCATCCTGCCGACCGTGACCCTGCTGGCGCTCGCGATCGGCGGGCTCCTCTCCAGCGCGGTCTTCGCCGAAAACATCTTCGCCCGTCCCGGCATCGGCAAGCTGATCGTCGATTCCGCGAATGTGCGGAACTATCCCGTGGTGCAGGGCGCCGTCATGGCGACCGTGGCGCTGTTCGCCTTCGCCATGCCCATCGCCGATTTCCTCGTCGCCTGGCTCGACCCCCGTGTCCGCTCAGCCCTCTGACATTCCCGTCCCGACGGGGTTCATGGCCGCGGGCTCGCTGCTGCGGGTGCTGCGCCGTCTGGGCCAGGACCCGCTGGGCCTGCTCGGTCTCTGCCTGGTGCTGCTGATGGTGTTCTGCGCCGTCTTCGGTCCCTGGATCACGCCCTACGATCCCTTCAAGATCCATGTGACCGAGCGCTTCAACGCGCCGTCCCTGATCCATCTGTTCGGCACCGACAGTCTCGGCCGCGACGTGCTGAGCCGGGTCATCGCCGGCACGCGCATCGCGCTCTCGGTCGGCGCTTCCTCGATCCTGATCGCCATGGTGCTGGGGCTGTGCCTGGGACTGACCGCGGGCTACGGCCCGCGCTGGCTCGACAATGCGCTGCTGCTCCTGTTCGATTCGGTCTATTCCTTCCCGACCGTGATCCTGGGCCTCACCGTCATGACCCTGCTGGGCGCCAGCATCGCCACGCTGATGTTCGTCGTGGTGGTGATCCAGACGCCGGCCTATGCGCGGCTGATCCGAACCGCGACGCTCGCGGCCAAGAATACCGAGTATGTGCTGGCGATCCGCTCGCTCGGCACCTCGCCGGTGCGCATCCTGGTGGTGCATATCCTGCCCAACATCATCGGGCCGCTCTTCATCATCGCCAGCATGGACATCCCCTCGGTGATCGCGCTCGAGGCGGGCCTGACCTATCTCGGCATGGGCATTCCGCCACCGGCGCCGAGTTGGGGCCGTATCCTGCAGGAGGGCTTCACCGCCATCCGCGACGCGCCCTGGATTGTCGTCGCCGGCGGCTTTCCGCTGATCCTGACCACGCTCGGTTTCACCTTTCTCGGCGAATCGCTGCGCGATCTGCTCGATCCGCGGCTGCGGAGGATCGTCTGACCATGACCTCGGCGAATGTCCAGGCGTTCCTGGCGCCGGTTGGCGAGGCCGACAATGTCCTCGATATCCGGGACCTGAGCATCGATTTCCGTACGCCGAAGGGCTCGGTCCATGCGCTGCGCCATGTCAGCCTCGCGGTGCCGCGCGGCAGCATCGTCGGGCTGGTCGGCGAAAGCGGTTCGGGCAAATCGACCCTGGCGCTCGCGGCCATGGGGCTGATGCAGGGCAACGCTCAGATAGCGAATGGCAGCCTGCAATTCTCCGGCATGGATCTGCGCAAGCTCACGCCCGAGGCCTGGCGGGCCATTCGCGGCAAGCGGATCTCGATGGTGTTCCAGGACCCGATGACCTCGCTCAACCCGGTCCGCTCGATCGGTTTGCAGATGATGGACATCCAGTATCGCGACCGCTCGGCCGGGATGGGCCAGCGCCGGCGCAAGGCCGTCGAGATGCTGAAGCGGGTCGGCATCCCCGATCCCGAGCGCCAGCTCAAGCGCCATCCGCACGAGTTCTCCGGCGGCATGCGCCAGCGCATCGCCATCGCGATGGGCCTCCTGGAGAAGCCGGAGCTCCTCATCGCCGACGAACCGACCACGGCGCTCGACGTCACGCTCGAGGCGCAGATCATCCATCTGCTGCGCGAGCTGCGGCAGGAATTCGGCGGCTCGATCCTGTTCATCTCGCACAATCTGGGCGTCATCGCCGAGCTCTGCGACATCGTCGTCGTGCTCTATGCCGGCGAGGTGGTGGAGCAGGGGCCGGTGCGCGAGATCTTCCATCGCCCGAAGCATCCCTATACCCAGGCGCTGCTCGAATGCGACCCGGCGCGCATCGACCTGATCAGCCGCGACCTGCCCACGATTCCGGGCGACGTGCCGAACCTGCTGCAGGTGCCGCCCGGATGCGTCTTCGCGCCGCGCTGCCCCAAGGTGTTCGACCGTTGCCGCGTCGAGGCGCCGGGCGACTGGACGGTGAGCCACGGCCATGTGACGCGCTGCCATCTGCTCGATGGAGCGGCCCGTGGCTGAGGCGGCGCGCCGGCTTGCGACCGACACGGGTGCGCTGCTCGAGATCGAGCGGCTTCATGTCCGCTTTCCGCTGATGGGGCCGATCAAGGCCTCGCTGTTCCAGATTCAGAACCGTTTCCTCGACGCGGTGCTGGACGTCTCCTTCCGGGTCCGGCCGGGCACGACGATGGCGCTGGTGGGCGAGAGCGGCTCGGGGAAGAGTACGCTGGGCCGCGCGATCCTGGGACTGGTGCCGGTCGCCAACGGCACCGTGCGGTTCGAAGGCGAGGAGCCGCTCAAGAGCGGCAAGCCCTCTCCGGGCTATCTGCGCCATGTGGCGATGATGTTCCAGGACCCGATTTCGAGCCTGAGCCCGCGCCGTTCGGTCAAGTCGCTGATCACCGAGCCCTTCGTCGTCCATGGCATGAGCGATCGCGATCTCCATGCCGAGGCCCGGCGGCTGCTGGCGCTGGTGGGCTTGCCGAAGGATTTCGCCGACCGCTATCCGCATCAGCTCTCGGGCGGCCAGGCGCGCCGCGTGGGGGTGGCGCGGGCCGTGGCGCTTTCGCCCAAGCTCATCGTCGCCGACGAGCCGACCGCCGGCCTCGACGTCTCGGTCCAGGGCGAGATCCTCAATCTGATGACGCGGCTGCAGCGCGAGCTGGGACTGACCTATCTCGTCATCACCCACAATCTCGCGGTGGTCCGGCATATCAGCGACGAGATGGCGATCATGTATATGGGCCGCTTCGTCGAATATGGCCCGACGCAGGAAATCTTCGCCCGCGCCGCCCATCCCTATACCGACGGGCTGATCGCCGCCCAGCCGCAGCCCGATCCCGACAAGCGGCGCGCCGAGGTGGCGCTGAAGGGCGAGGTGCCGAGCCTGGCGCGCCGGCCGCAGGGTTGCGAGTTCCATACCCGTTGCCCCTACGCTCAGGGTCTCTGCCGCCGCGAACGGCCCGAGGTCCACGACATCGGCGGCCACCACACTCATCGCTGCCATTTTCCGCTGACGGGCGGGTGAGGAAGAAAGTGACTCTGATCCCCTCGCCCCTTGAGGGGGAGGGCAGGGAGGGGGAATCCTCGATCGTATGCCCAGTCAGCCCCCTCCCTAACCCTCCCCCGGGGGAAAGCGGGGGAGGGGACAGAATTCACAATCCCGGTAACTCATGACCCACTTCCGCGACCTCTTCCCCAGACCCAAGCCGATCATCGGCGTGATCCATCTGCCGGCGCTCCCCGGCTATCCGCAATCCAGGGGCATCGACCATGCGGTCGAGAAGGCGCTGGCCGATCTGGCGGCGCTGGAGGCGGGCGGGGCCGACGGCGTGCTGGTCGAGAACGAGGACGACCGGCCGCATGTGGTGCTGTCGGCACCGGAGACCACGGCGGCGATGACGCGCATCACGCGCGAGCTGGTGATGGCCGCCCGGCGGTGCGTGATCGGTGTCGAGATCCTGCTGAACGATCCGGCGGCCTCGCTCGCCGTCGCCAGGGCCTCGGGCGCCAAGTTCATCCGCACCGATTATTTCGTCGATCCGATGGAGCGGCCCGAACATGGCGGCGCCATGCATATCGATCCCGAGGGCGTGATGGCCTACCGTGCCCGCATCGGCGCGGAGGACGTGCTGGTGCTGGCCGACATCCAGGTCAAGTATGCGCGCATGACGGTGGCGCGCGGGCTCGACGAATCGGCGCGGCTGGCGCGCGAGCATCATGCCGCCGCCGCCATCGTCAGCGGCAATGCCACGGCCGAGCCGCCGCGCGCGGCCGAGGTGGCGCTCGCCAAGCGCGGCGCCGGCGCCATGCCCATTCTGCTCGGCAGCGGCACCGATCTCGGCAATGCGGCCGAGCTTCTGTCGATCGCGGATGGGGCCATCGTCGGCACCAGCTTGAAGCAGGGCGATTACATCTCGCTCGACAAGGTGAAGGCGCTGGTCGCGGCAGCGCGGAGCCTGGCGCGATGAAGGTCACCGCGGTCGGCGATTGCGGCATCGACCGCTATGTCGATCTGCGCGCGGATCGCCCCGGCGGCATCTCGCTCAATTTCGCCGCCAATGCCAAAGCCTGGTTCGAGCCCGGCGACCAGATCAGCGTTCTGACGGCGCTGGGCCAGGATCGCGAGGCGGCGATCGTCGAGGCGGCGATCGTTTCGCTGGGGGTCGGCGCCTTCGTCGCCAAGGGATCCGGCATCACGCCGGTCCAGTATATCGACCACGACGCGACGGGAGAGCGCATCTTCGTGCGCTATGAGGCGGGCGTCCTGGCGCAGCATCGCCTGACTGGACCGGAGCGGGAGATCCTGCGCCAGAGCGACGTCATGATTGCGACCGTCTTCACCCAGATCGTCGATTTCTTCGAGACGGTTGCAGCGACCCCTTCCGGCGGCCTGCGCGCGCTCGATTACTGCAATCTGGGCACGCCCGAGGATCCGTTGCGCTATGTGCATCGCTATGCCGAGCGCTTCGATCTGGGTTTCTTTGGCCTCTCGGCGATGCAAGCCGACGTGATCGACGCGCTCGAGGCGATCGCGCGCCGCGCGGGCCGGCTTTTCATCGTGACGCTGGGGCCCGAGGGCAGCCTCGCGCTCGGGGGCAAGGAGCGGATCGCGGCGCCGGCGGTCGCGGTGCGCGAGGTGGTCGATACCACCGGAGCCGGCGATAGCTTCGCCGCCGGATTCCTCAGTCTTTATGCGCGCAGCCGCGACGTGAAAGCCGCGCTCGCGCGCGGTGCCGCGGCGGCGGCACGAACGATCGGCCAGATCGGCGCCTTTCCGGCCCCGCTCGTGCCTTGGCCCGCGGACGTCCCCGCCGAATGGACGGCGCTCAAGCGCCCGTGACGATCGCGCCGGATCGGCTCGAACGGAACCGATCCATCCTGCTTCCCGTTCTCCACTCAGCGGCACGCGCCGCCTGCCGGCGCCCCCGGCAGTGACAAATGGGAGGCCCAGCCATGACAGCAGATTTCACCATGGAAGAACTGCATCGCCGCCTGGCGGCGTTGGACCAGAATCTGGCGGCCGCCGCCGATCGCATCCTGGAGGGCGGGCCCGCAATCGCGGAGCGTCAGCGCCAGGTCGAGGTGCTGCGGCTCAGATCCAGCCTGCTGCGCCAGCGCCTCATCGACGCGAAGTCGACCCCTTGGGACGACATCAAGGCCAGCCTGCAGGCCGACTGGGACGGGCTGTCCGAGAATCTCGAACGCTGGATGAAAGACATCGACAAGGATTTCCAGAGCGGAAGGCGCGAACCCACGCTCTGACCGGCAGCAACGACGCCTCCCCGGCCGGCGAGACGGTCAGGCGCTCGCTGCCTCTTCCATGATCCAGTCGCGGAACAGCCGCACCTCGGGCTTCAGCGCCTTCTCGTCCTCGCGAAACAAGAAGTAGTGGGCATTGTCCTGCGGCAGCTCCATGTCGAAGGAGCGCTGCGCGCGCTTGGCGGCGATGAAGCGTTCGGCGAAGCAGCGCAGCACGATGGTATGGCCCATCCCCGCCTCGACCAGCTCGAGCGCCGCCATCGAGGTGTCGACCGTGACGAGTTGGCGATGCGTCGGCATTTCCAGGCCCGTCCGCTCGAACAGCCGCAGCCAGTAATCTTCGAGTCCCATGATCAGGATCAGGTTTTCTTCCTGGATGTCGGCGGGACGCGAGACGTGCGATCCGATCGGGCTCACCGGCACGGACGGAACGCGAAAGAGCAGTTCCGACCGGAACCCCGCCCAGCTGCCATGGCCGTAGCGGATATCGATATCGATGCGGTCCGCCGGCAGGTCATCCGCCCAGACGACGGAGTGGAGGCGCAGGCGGATGTTCGGATAGGCCCGGCAGAATTCGGGCAGCCGGGGGGCCAGCCAGAGCACCCCGAAGGAGACCGGCACGCGGATGTTCAGCACCGTCTCGCCGGCCGGACCGAACAGTCCCGTGGTGGAGGCGGAGAGCTCGTCGAAGGCCTTGCGCACCGGCGTCAGATAGGCACGCCCCATCTCCGTGAGCTTCAGATGGCGCGGCAATCGCTCGAACAGCGGATAGCCCAGTTGCTTTTCCAGCGAGCGGACCTGGTGGCTGATGGCTGCCTGGGTCAGGCCGAGTTCCTCCGCGGCGGCCGTGAAACTGGTGTGGCGGGCCGCGGCCTCGAAGGCGCGGAGCCAGACCATGGAAGGCAGCCGGTAGGCCATCGATTCACTCCCGCGCGGGGACAATTGCCCTAGCATAACGTAAAAATAAAACAGGGTCTTAAGACGATAAACCTTCATTTGATTTGTGCAATAGGCTGCCCCTAGGCTGCAATCCTGTGCGAGGGGCCGCCGCCAACGAGTGCCGGCCGGTCGATCGGAGTCGGGGGACTCATGAAGATCAAGGACCTGAAGACCTTCGTGGTCGGTAATCCGCCGCCGCTGGCGGGGGGCCGCTATTTCATCTTCGTCAAGCTGATCACCGACAACGGCATCGAGGGCATCGGCGAGGTCTATAACGCGACCTTCCGGCCCGAGGTCATCGTCGAGATGATCAAGGACGTGTTCGAGCGCCATGTGCTGGGCATGGACACGTTCCGGATCGAGACGCTCTGGCGCAATGTCCATGGCCGCGGCTACTCGATGCGCCCCGACATCTCGCTGATGGGCGTGCTGTCGGGCCTCGAGACCGCGCTCTGGGACATCAACGGCAAGGCGCTCGGCAAGCCGGTCTATGAGCTGCTCGGCGGCAAGGTGCATGAGCGGCTCCGCAGCTACACCTACATCTATCCGCGCCCCGAGGATGGCGGCGCCTATTCCAACTCGCCGGTCTATAGCGATCCCGATGCGGCCGCCGCCCGGGCGCTCGACTATCTGTCGATGGGCTTCACCGCGCTGAAATTCGACCCGGCGGGTGCCTACTCGACCTTCGATCCGCGCCAGCCCAGCCTCGAGGCGATCGAGCGCTCGGCGCTCTTCTGCAAGCGGATTCGCGAGGCGGTCGGCACCAAGGCCGATCTGCTGTTCGGGACCCATGGGCAATTCACCAGTTCCGGCGCCATCCGCCTGGCCCGCGCGATCGAGCCTTACGATCCCCTGTGGTTCGAGGAGCCGACGCCGCCGGAGATGCCGGAGGAGATGGCCAAGGTCGCGCGCCAGACGACGATCCCGATCGCGACCGGCGAGCGCCTCACCACCAAATACGAGTTCAAGCGCGTGCTCGAGCTGGGCGCGGCCTCGATCCTGCAGATGGCGCTGGGCCGCGTCGGCGGTCTGCTGGAAGCGAAGAAGATCGCCGGCATGGCCGAGACCTTCTATGCGCAGGTGGCGCCGCATCTCTATTGCGGACCGGTGGAGGGGGCCGCCAACGTCCATCTTTCGGCCGCGATCCCGAACTTCCTCGTGCTCGAGAGCATCGAGCGCTGGGACGGCTTCCACGCCAAGATCCTGAAGAAGGGGATCCGCTGGGAAGACGGCTATGTGATCCCGCCGACCGAGCCGGGCCTCGGTATCGAGCTCGACGAAGCCGTCGCGCTCGCCCATCCCTGGAAGGGCAGCGATCTCCATCTCGTGCCGACCTACCGGCCGATCGACGGCTACGGCCGGCAGTAGGCGGAGCAGCATCATGCAGTACGGTTATATCGGGCTCGGCCATCTGGGTGGCCATCTGGCGGCAAGCCTGCTCAAGGCGGGCTTTCCCGTCACCGTCCACGACATCGACCGGTCGCTGGGGCATCGTCATCTGGCCCTGGGTGCCAAATGGGCCGAAAGCCCGCGCGAGCTGGCCGACGGCTGCGACGCGGTCCTCACCTGCCTGCCGTCGCCGGCGGTCTCGCGCAGCGTGCTGGCGGGGCCGGGCGGGATCCTCGAAGGCTTGCGGCCCGGCGGGACCTGGATCGAGATGAGCACGCTCGGCCGCGACGACATCATGACCCTGGCGGCACTGGCCGCACCCCGCGGCATCTCGGTGCTGGAGGCCCCGGTGACGGGCGGCGTTCATCGCGCCGCGACCGGCGACATCACCATTCTGGCCGGCGGCGAGAAGGACCTTTTCCAGCTGCACCGGCCGGCGCTCCAGGCGATGGGCGGCGAGATCTTCCATATGGGTCCGCTGGGCTCGGCCTCGATCATCAAGGTCATCACCAACATGCTGGCCTTCATCCATCTGGTGGCGGCGGGCGAGGCGCTGATGCTGGCCAAGCGCGGCGGACTCGATCTGGCGAAGGCCTATCACGCGATCGCCGCCAGCTCGGGCAACAGCTTCGTGCATGAGACCGAGAGCCAGCTCATCCTCAATGGCAGCTACGATATCGGCTTCACCATGGATCTGGCGCTGAAGGATCTGGGCTTCGCAATGAAGTTCGGCCAGGAGTTCCGCGTGCCGCTGGCCCTCGCGAGCCTGACCCAGCAGATCTTCAAGCAGGCGCAGCAGACCTATGGCGGGGACGCCTGGTCGACCCAGGTGGTGAAGCTCCTGGAAGACGCGCTCAAGACGGATCTGCGCGCGCCGGGATTTCCCGCGAAGCTCGGTGAAGAAAGCGTCTAGGGCAGACGAAGGCAGCGAAATTTGATCCCCTCCCCCCTTGTGGGGGAGGGCTAGGGAGGGGGCTGCTCGGTATCGCGTCTTCCCCCTCCCTGACCCTCCCCCGTTCCGGCAGGACTGTCCGGGGAACGGACTCAAGGGATTCAAACGACTCATTTTTATTGTTCTAAGTCTCGCACGCCCACGGATCACGTCTAATCCATATGCGCCAACACTTTGATACGATTCATGAAAACTTTCCCCGGACACTCCTGCCGTTCCGGGGGAGGGGATTGGATCTCGCTTCAGATCCTCTCCGCCAGCTTCTCGAGCCGACCGCTGTCGGCGGCGAGATCGAGGAAGGTGTAGCGGTTGCGGATCTCACGCGCATGGCGCAGCGCGGTCCGATAGAAGGGCTCCGGCCAGCCGATGTCCTGCGGCTTCATCGGTGCGTTCGCGCGAGCGAGCGCCTTTTCCAAGAGCGACACCGGATAGATCACCTCGGCGATGGTGGCGCGGATGCGCTGCCAGCGCTCGGCGATGCGCTGGTTAAGGGCGGCGGCGCGGGGGCTGTCGAGCCGTTTCTGCGTGAACTCGGCCCAGCAGGATTTGCCGATGGCCTCGCCGAAGCGCTTGACGAATTCGGCCTCGCTGTTGCGGTCGGGGGCGAGCTCGGGCGGCGGCCCTTCGAGCATCGCTTCCTGCAGGCGCGCCATGCTGAGAGTCGTCACGCCGATCTGCTCGCCATGGAAGGAGGCGGGCCAGCCAGGATCGCCCAGCATGTCGGCATAATGGCTGATGAGATGCTCGCCCTGGCTCGCCGGCTGGCTGTTGCCATGGATCGCGGTGCCGAAGCCTGAGAGCAGGAGCGTGCGCACCAGCCGCTCCATGGCGCCGATATCGCCCGCGACCAGCGCGTCCGTTTCCTCCAGCATCGGCAGCTCGTCCGCCGCCAGCAGGACGAAGGGCATGGTGCGATAGGGCTGATCGAACAGCAGATGGGCCAGGAGCCAGTCGGCCTGGGCGGTCGGCCGACAGAGCGAATCGCCCAGGCCCGAGCGGATCATGCGCACGGGTGCGGCCGCCATCACCGAAAGATCCATGAAGGCGCCGACGGGCGCGTGCGCCGTCAGCGATTTCTTGTGGCCATGGACCGTGATGGCGGCGTTGACGGAGGTATAGCCGTTCATCGAGGGCGCGGTGCCGAACACGACATAGGGCTTGCGGTCCTGGGCGCTCGCATATTTGCAGAGGTCGTTGATCGAGCCCGAGCCCACCGCGACCAGCGCATCGGCGCTCGCGGTCGCCTCGCGGATCGTGGCGACGGTTTCGCTGTCGGCATGGGGACGGTTCGGCAGGATCACGCTCACCACCTCGCCTTTGGCGGCGAGCGCGCGTTCCACGCGAGCCCCCAGCACGCCATGCGTGGTGCGGTCGCTCACGACGGCGAGACGAGGCCCCAGCCCCAGCGGCACCACCAGCTCGCCCTCATCGCCGGCAAGCGACCGCGCCATCACGACCGACCGTGTCGCCACCTGGAGCGGCGCGCCGCCATCGGGGTCCGGATAGGTGCCCGAGACGATCTGCGCGAGAATATCCTGTGTCACCGCGTCCAACTCCTGAGGTCCGTCATCGCACCGGCAGGGCCGGCTCGTAGAGGGGTTTGAGCGCCGCGAAAAGGCGGCGATAGCGCGCATAGGCGTCGTCATAGACGGCCTTTCGGCCCGGGACCGGCTGCAGGGTCTCCCGCTTGCCGCTGACCAGCGCCGCTGCTTGCCGTAGATCGGCGATGCGCCCGGCCGCGACCGCCGCCAGCATGGCAGCACCGATCGGCGAGCTGTCGATCTCGCGCGGCCATTGCACGGGCAATCCCGTCAGGTCGGCACGGATCTGGCCCCAGATCCGGCTGCGGGCGCCGCCGCCCAGCAGCAGCAGGGAATCGGTCGCGACCCCCATCTGCGCCAGCCGGCCGGTGACGTCGCGCATGGCGAAGGCGCAGCCCTCAAGCAGCGCGCGCGCCCAATGGGCGCGGCCATGCGAGGGCGTCATTCCGTAGAAACAGCCGCGCGCGCCGGGGACCCATTCGGGGGCCATGGCGCCGGTCAGTGCCGGGAGGAACAGCAGCCCGTCGGCACCCGGCGGTGCTTCGGCCGCCAGCTCATCGAGCGCTGCGAAGCTGGCGATGCCCAGGAGCTCCTTGAGCCAGACCAGGGCGCCGCCGCAGAGCCAGCCGGGATTCTCGATCAGATAGGCGCCCCCCGGATAGGCGTGGGTCTCGACCAGGCTGTCCTGGTCGATGGAGGGCTCGCGGTGGATCGCACCCACCACCTCGCCCGTGCCGAGCACCACCACGACCGGGCCTGGATCGACGACGCCGGCGCCGAGCGCGGTCGAGAAATCGTCGCCGGTGCCGACGGCCACGGGAATGCCGGCGGGCAGTCCGGTGAGCGCCGCGCCTTGCGGCGTCAAGCTGCCGGCGGCTTCCGCAGCCTCGGCCAGCGGCGGCAATTCGCGCTCTTCGATGCCGAAGAGGCCGAGCAGGGTCGGGTCGTAGCGGCGATCCTTCAGCGAATAGACCATGCTGGTCGAGGCCAGCGCGTGATCCATGACCGCGCGGCCCGTCAACCGCTCGACCAGATAGGAAACCGGCTGATGGAAGCGGCGGATCGAGGAATCGCCCTGCTGCTTGAGCCAGCTGATCTTCGCCGCCATATGGCTGGCATCGAGCACCAGCCCGCCGGTGGCGCGCACGGTTGCGGCCGGGACCGATGCGGTATGCGCCTCCGCACGCCGGTCGATCCAGATCAGGCAGGGCCCGGTGGGCTGCCCCTTGTCGTTGACCGGCACGCAACCGTCGAGCTGGCCGCAGAGGCCGAGGGCCTCGATCCGGTGGGGTTCGACGCCGGCCTGCGCCAGGGCGGCCGCGATCGCCGGGCCCAGCGCCCGTTCCCACAGGCCCGGATGCTGCTCGGCCCAGCCCGGTTGCGGAAAGCTCGGCTTGTAGGCCTCGGCGGCGCGACCGCGGAGCGCCAGGGCGGAGTCTGCGACCACCGCCTTGAGGCTCTGCGTGCCGACATCGACGCCGACGATCATGACCGCATCCCGTATCGCTCCGATCCCTCGTCTCTCAGCAGCAGGAGGCCGAGACCGGTTCCTCTTTCGTCTGGCCGTAGCCGCGAAATTTCTCGATCACCCGCTGGATTTCCGCGTCGGGCAGGATCTTCGGCTTGCCGACCTGGAGCGCCCGCCAATATTGCGCCGCCAGGGTCTCGACCTCGACCGCGAGCCACATCGCCTTCTTGAGGTTGGGGCCCAGCACGATCATGCCGTGGTTGGCGAGCAGGCAGGCGAGGCTGCCCTTGAGCGCTTTCAGCGCATTGTCCGCAGTCTCCTGCGTGCCATAGGTCGCATAGGGCGCGCAGCGGATCTTGCTGCCGCCCGTGGCGGCGATCATGTAATGCACCGCCGGAATGTCGAGATGAAGGCAGGAGAGCGTCGCCGCGAACATCGAATGGGTGTGGACGACGGCGCCGACCTCGGGGCGCGTCTTCATCAGGTCGCGATGGAAGCGCCATTCGCTGGAGGGCTTGCGCTTGCCTTCATGGGTGCCGTCGAGATGCATCACCACGATGTCGCCGGGCCTGGTCTCCTCATAGGTCATGCCCGAGGGCGTGATCAGGAAGCCTTCGGGCACGCGCACGCTGATATTGCCCGAGGTGCCCTGGTTGATGCCGCGGGCGTTCATGTTGATGCAGGCGGCGACGATTTCCCGCCGCAGGGCTTCATGCTTCATCTTTCGTCTCCGATCAGAAATGCGGTGGCCTGGCCGTCCGGAACAGGTCGCGGGCGGCGGGCCTCATGAATTCTCGCTGCCCACCACGAGCAGCTCGAGCGGCAGATTGGCAAGCGTGGCGGCGGTGGCCGGGTCAGGGCGCCGGTCGGTCACCAGATGCGTGACCTTGTCGAAATTGTCGACGCGGACCGGGGCGTAGCGGTTGAACTTGGTGTGATCGGCGACCACGACCGGCGTGCGCGCGGATTGCAGCATCAGGCTGTGCAGCTCGCCTTCCTCGCGGGTGTAGTCCATGAGCCAGCCCGCGGGCGAAATGGCACCGGCGCCGACGAAGACGAAATCGGCGAAGTAATGCGTCAGCATGGTGGTGGCGTCGCGGCCCAGCGTGGCCCCGTTCGCAGGCTGCACCTCGCCGCCCAGCATATAGACGCGGTTCTTGTTGTGGCCGACGAGCTTGCTGCAGCTCGAGATGCTGTTGGTGAAGATGGTGAGGCCCTCGCGCACCAGCAGCGCATCGGCCACGCTCTGCATCGTGGTGCCGCTGGCGAGGATCACCGACGCGCCGTCGGGGACGAGGCTGGCCGCGAGTCGCCCCATGGCGCGCTTGCCCTCGACATTGGTGACCTGGCGGACCTCGATCTCGGGCTCGTTGCGCTCGAGCGAGAGCGCACCGCCATGGGTCTTGCGCAGCCGGTTGCGCTCGGCCAGCAGCAGCAGGTCGCGGCGCACGGTCTCGCGCGACACCTTGAGCTTGCGCTGGATCTCGGTGATCGAGACCGAGCCGCGCGAGTTCACCATCGACAGAATCTGATTTTGCCGTTCCTCGGCTAACACGCCTGTTTCCTCTCGTCCGTCCCGTCGCCCGCGCCCCGTCTCTATAGCCGGCGCCGGCGAATCGGGTGCGTGCCCCCTCGAGGATTTCTGCCGCTCCGGCGCCCAGGGAATGGGCGCCGCCGCCCCTCGATGAGGCATTTTTAGCACTATATTGCATTTAGTAGCAATTATGTTGCAATCTGGGGAGGTCAAGAAGATGGCGAACGCCATCGGCCGGCCTGCCGGCACCCCACAGGGAGAGAACGCCATGTCGATTTCTCATACGAGACTGCGCATTGCTTCGTCGGCGCGCCGCGTCGGCACCACCCGCCGGGCGCTGCTCAAAGGCGCAGCGATCGCCGGCGCGGGACTGGTCTTCCGTCCGATGGCGCCTTTCATCAGCAATGCCGAGGCGGCGACGCCGACCTTGCGGCTGCTCATGTGGCAGCCCTACGCCATCAACGAAACGATCGCCGAGTTCGAATCGAAGTTCGGGGCCAAGTTCGCGCCCACCTTCTTCGACGGCAACTCCGAGGCCTTCAACAAGATGAAGGTGGGCGGCACCAAGGACTTCGACATCGTCCAGGGCGACGGCTTCTGGCCGCGCCTCTATTTCCGCCAGGGCCTCACCCAGGCGGTCGATTACGGCAAGATCGCCAGCATGGCGAACGTGTTTCCCGATTTCCTGCCGCCGAATTTCCCGCTGCTCGCTGATCCGTCGGGCGAGCATAAGGTGGCGGCGCCCAATTGCTGGGGCGGCTACGGCATCACGGTCAATTCGAGCCAGGTCGCCGCGGGCGATATCGGCTCGATCAGCCTGCTGCTGAACGAGAAGTACAAAGGCAAGATGTCGACCAACTCGCGCTTCGAGGAGAACATCGCGCTGATCGGCATCCTCGCCGCGACCAATCTCGGCACCATCTCGGGCCCCCGGCCCGACGGCAACCCCTTCAACCCCTACAATCTCACCGATGCCGAACTCGAGGAGACCAAGAAGCTTCTGATCCAGCAGAAGAAGCTCCTGCTCACGCGCTATCAGGACTATGACGCGCTCGACCGGCTGATGCGCGGCGGGGCGGTATGGGCCGCACCCGAGTTCGCCGAGACCTATCGCCATCTGACGGTGCTGAAGCAGGACGGCAAGCTCGACTTCGACATCCAGCACGTGCTGAAGCCGAAGGAAGGCGGGCTCGGCTGGGTCGATACCTGGATGATCAGCTCGGGCGCCGATTCCGAGCGGGTCGAGCTGGCGCATCACTGGATGGACAGCTTCCTCAAGAAGGACAATTACGTGCGGGTGGTGCGCAGCACCGGCTATGGCGGCACCGTCGACCTGCGCGACCTGCTCTCGCCCAACGAGATCGAACTTTACTTCCAGAATCGCAGCAGCGAGGCTAGCCAGCTGCATATGTTCGATCAGCCCTCCTCGCCCGAGAAATGGGAGCGGATCTGGTCCGACGTCGAGGCCTCGTAACGTCGGGGGACGTTCACGGGAGCCGGGCCGCCCCGCCAAGGGGCGGCCCCCAAATTCTGGATCGGTCAGTCGAGGCGAACGGGAGAGCCGTGCCAAACGCAACGCTGAAGCTTGAGTCCGTCGGCAAGCGCTTCGGTCCGATCACGGCCGTCGACGGCATCGACCTGACGATCGATCGTGGCGAGTTCTTCACGCTGCTGGGACCCAGCGGCTCGGGCAAGACAACGCTCCTGCGGATCATCGCCGGGCTCGAGCCGCCCGATACCGGTCGCGTGCTGATCGCCGGGCGCGACGTGACCGATCTGCCGCCCTATGGGCGCAATATCGGCATGGTGTTCCAGAACTTCCTGCTGTTCCCGCACAAGACGGTCGCCGAGAACATCGTCTTCCCCTTGCGCATGCAGCGGGTCGACCGGGCCAAGCGCGACGAACGGCTCGCCTGGATCATCAAGCTGATGCATCTGGACCGGCTCGAGGGCCGCTATCCCAACGAGCTTTCGGGCGGGCAGCAGCAGCGCGTGGCGCTGGCGCGCGGGCTCATCGCCGAGCCCGAGCTTCTGCTGCTCGACGAGCCGTTGGCCAATCTCGATCGCGAGCTGCGTTCCGAGATGGAAGTGGAGATCCGCCGCTACCAGAAGGAGCTGCAGATCCCCTTTATCTATGTCACGCACAATCAAGAAGAAGCGCTGACCATGAGCGACCGCATCGCGGTCATGCGCAACGGCAAGTTCGAGCAGGTCGGCGCCAAGGTCGAGATCTACACCAACCCGGCCTCGGCCTTCGTGGCGAGCTTCGTCGGCCATGCCAACCGCCTCGAAGGCAAGTTGGTCGAGGCCAAGGGCACGCTCGGCCGCATGGAATGGCGCGGCCGCTCGATCATGGTGCCCTGCCCGGACGGCGCGGTGGCGGGTGCCGCTGTCCAGCTCTCGATCAAATATGAGGATCTCGAGATCGCGCCGGCCGGCGTCAATGGCGCCAGCCTCCAGGGCCGCAACCAGCTTCCGGGCAAGCTGCGCGATATCATCTTCAAGGGCCAGACCGCGAACTACATCGTCACGCTGGCCGACGGCGTCGAGATCATCGCCAGCGCCACGCCCCGCGCCTTGAGCCTGCGACCCGAGGAAGCGGTCGTGGTGCATTGGCCCGCCGGCGGCGGCGCCTGTTTCGCAGGCTGAGGCGATGACCGCCGGCACGCTGCAGATCACCCCCCGCCGCACCAAGCTGCACCGGCTCTTCGCCTATCGCTTCGCGCTGCTGGCGGGACCGGGCGCGCTCTTCATCATGATCGCGCTGCTCCTGCCGCTGCTCTCGATCGTGGTGTTCAGCTTCTGGCGGACCGAGAGCTACGAGCTCTATGCCGACTGGAATCTCGACAATTACCGGGTGATGCTGACCGAGCCTGCCTATCGGGTGTTCTTCCTGCGCTCCTTCTTCATGGCGCTGGCGGTGACGCTCGCCTGCCTCGTGATCTCCTGGCCGGTTGCCTATTTCATCGCCAAGCATGGCGGGCGCTACCGCCTGCTGCTGGTGCTGCTGCTGGCCGCACCCTTCTTCACCGGCGTCATCCTGCGCATCGCGGCGCTGCAGGGATTGTTCGGGCCGATCGGGCTCATCAACATGACCTTGACCGAGATCGGGCTGCCGCCGATCCAGGTGCTGATGTACACGCCGCTCGCAGCCGGAATCGGGCTCGTCTATCTCTATGTGCCCTTCATGATCACCGCGATCTATCTCTCGGTGATCAACTTCAATTTCGAGCTGCTCGAGGTTGCCAAGATCAACGGGGCCAAGCCCTGGCGTGCCTTCATCGAGATCACCTGGCCGCTCAACTGGATCGGCACGGCGATCGGACTGGTGGTGGTCTTCATTCCCTGCCTCGCCTCGGCCGTGACCCAGCGCTTCCTCGGCGGCACGCAATCGAGCTCCTTCGGCATGAGTCTCGCCCAGCAGTTCGGCGAGACCGGCACCTGGGCGCTCGGCTCGGCCATGGGGGTTGCGCTCTTCGTCTCCTCGATCGTCGCCATCGTCCTGATCGGCCGCTCGATCAACCTGAAACGCAGCGGCTTCACCGGGGTGATCAACCCATGATCGCGGGGAAGCACAAGACTCTGAAGCCGGCGGTCCTGGCCATGGGTCTGGTGCTGGCCGCGGTCTATGTCTTCCTCTATGCGCCGATCTTCTATGTGATCTACACCTCCTTCTCGGCCGACATCGTCTGGCCCTTCCCGCCGCATTTCTCGGCGCAGTCCTACGGCGACCTCTTCGCCAGCTCGCTTTACGGCGATGCGCTCGCCAACAGCATCACTCTGGCGCTGGGGAGCGCCGTCCTGTCGACCGTGCTGGCGGCGGCGGGCGCCATCGGTATCCTGCGCTACCGCTCGCGCTGGCGGGGCTTCGCCATGTTCATGTTCCTGGCGCCCCTGTTCGTGGCCGAGCTCCTGATCGGGATCTCGACGCTTGCCTTCAATGCGCGCGTGCTGGGGCTGCCGGGCAATCTCTATTCCGCCATGGCCGCCAACGCCGTGCCCGGCACCTCCTTTGCCTTCCTCATCATCCTGGCGCAGCTCGTGCGCTATGACTGGAACATGGACGATGCGGCGATGGTGTTCGGCGCCGGGCCTTTCCGCAGCTTCATCGAGATCACCCTGCCGACGATCTGGCCCTCGCTCTTCGGGGCCTTCCTCATCAGCTTCATCCTCGCCTTCAACAATCTCGAGATCTCGTTCTACAACCTCGGCGCCATCCCAACCTTGCCGGCAGTGGCTTGGGGCTCTCTAAGATTCGGATTGGGACCGGAGCTCTTCGCGCTGGCGACGCTCGTCAATGGCGCCGTCTTCTTCATCTTCGCGGTGATGTATATCCTGATGCGCTACCGCATCGTCAGCTTCGGCTATCGCGGCCCCTGACGGATCAGGAGGCGGCACGCTGGCGCCGAGAGAGCGACTCGCTGCGCCGCCAGCCCGCGAGCCGGGTCGCCAGATAGCAGGTGAAATCGTGGATCTCGCGCTCGAGCCAGCTGAGCCGCCCCGGCTTGGCGAGCGGCGCCTGCACGCCCTGGTAGAGACCCTCGACCACGAAGCGGTCCTCGGCGTTCACCTTGTCGAAGAACGCCAGCAGCTCGGCTTTCTCCTTCTCGAGGTCGGGCAGGTTGGCGACGACCTCGGGCGCCAGCGCCACGCCGAAGCGGACATGGACCTCGCCCAACGATTTGGGCCGGAGCGACAGGTACCAGAGATGATCGGGCGCCAGCACATACATATGCGCCGGAAATACCGAGGGCATGACGGTGGTGTAGCGGTGATGGCCTTCGAGACGCGTGTTCGAGGGATGCGCGCGGCCATAGCGCGCGGTCTCGTCCTTGGTGAAGGTCTGGACCGTGAAATGGTCGTTGGGCTCGGTCGGGAAGCGCGTGTCCTCGATCGGCATCCAGGCGCCGACCGTCGCCCGATGGGCCACCGGGAGGTGATAGCCCTCCATGAAGTTCTCGGTCAGCAGCTTCCAGTTGGTGTTCCAGACATGGTCCTGGAGCGCGACCGAGACATAGTTCTGCATCTGATAGGGCGCGACCAGGGGCGCCAGCGACGCCAGCAGCTCGCCGACCGGCGGGGCCTGCTCGTTGAGCGTGACATAGACCCAGCCTTCCCAGACCTCGGTGCGGATCGCGGGCAGATGATGGCTGCGCGGCTCGAAGCCGGGAGTCTGCTTCATATGCGGCGCGCCCAGCAGCCTGCCGTCGAAATCGTAGGTCCAGGCATGATAGGGGCAGACCAGCCGCTGGCAGCTGCCCTGGCCCTCGACCAGCCGCATCATCCGGTGCAGGCAGACATTGGAGAAGCCGCGGATGAGGCCGTCGCGCCCGCGCATCACGAAGACCGGCTGGTCGTTGATCGAGAAGCTCAGATAATGGCCGGCGGCCGGCACATCGGCCGCGAGGCCGACGCAGAGCCATTCGCGGGCGAAGATTTCCTTCTTCTCGAGTTCATGGAACTCGGCGCTGCGATAGATCGCCGGCGGCATGGCTGTCGCCTGCTCGAGGCCACCTTCGGCCAATGTCCGGAGCCGCTCCAGCGTGGCGTCGAGCTCGGCCATGTCTCTCCCCTGTCCCGCCGATTGTCCGCTTCCCGGGCCGGGACTGCGCCATGATTCGGACTTGCGCCGTCCGGCGTCAAGCCCGGCTCGGGCGCAGACGGGGGCGGGCGCGCCTCCTAGCGCTTCCCGCCATCCTGCAGGTGATGTTTGCCGATCGGCGTCACCAGGCTCGCCTGCGGGCCTTTCTCGCCTTCCTTGTCCTGGACAATGACGCGCACCTCGTCGCCGACGGCGAGCTTATCGAAGCTGTTGCCCGCGGCGTTCTTGTGGAAATAGACCTCCTGGCCGTCGGACATCTGCACGAAGCCATAGCCTTCCTGAAGCATCAGCTTGGCGACACGGCCATGATCGGGCACGGCGTGGGTCTTGACCCGGTCGCTGCGCCGCCGCGCATGGTCTTCGACCCGCCGGGTCAAGGCGTCGAAGGCGTCGCGGATCGCGACATAGACGTCCTCATGCGCGTGATCCTGCTTGTGCTCGTGATTGACCATGATGTCCTGGCCGGGAACCGCGAGATGAAGGCGCACATTATAGAGCTTACCCTTGTGTTGGTGGCGATGGCGCGCCTCGACCACGGCCTTCAGGGAGATCGCGCGATCGAAGAAATGCTCGAGCGTCGCCGCTTTTTCGCGAATGCGCGCCTCGATGGCCGGGGAGGGGTCGATGTCGCGAAAGCTGATATCGATCGGAATGGACATTGGGAACCTCTTCTGAAGGCTCCAGACTGGCCCGATCCCTCGGGTTTGGCCTTGATTCAGATCATACGCTTCGGAAACGATCATGCCGTCATGACGATCCGGGGGCGGGCGGCGCTCCCCAAGAAGGATTGGCGCCATGGGCGAACTGAGGACGCTGCCGGACCTGTTCGACCGATGGGATCGGCTGGGCGACCGTCCGGCGGTCAGTGTCGACCGCGAGACCGGCGCCGAGACCTGGTCCTACAAGACGCTCGCGGACCACGCCCGGCGGCTGGCCCACGGATTGATCGCCGAGAGGGTCCAGCCCGAAGAGCCGGTCGCGATCCTGGCCCCGAACCGGGCCGAATGGATCGTGGCCTATTTCGGCATCGTGGCCGCCGGCGCCACGGCCTTGCCGCTCGATGTCCTGTCGAAAGACGCCGAGGTCGGCGCGATGCTCGGGAGGGCCGGCTGCCACAGGCTCTTCACGACCCGCGAAAGACTGTCGCGACTGTCATTGGCTGAAGCGGAGAGCGCCGTCTATCTCTTCGACAGCGAAGAGCCCGAGGCGGTTGGCGAGCGTGCGAAGGCGCGGAACTGGCGCTCGCTCCTGACCGAACCCAAGGGCACACTACCGACGATCCCACCCGATCGGCGCGCCTCTCTCCTCTTTACCTCAGGCACCACCGGCACACCCAAGGCTGTGCCGCTGACCCACGCCAATTTCATCGCCAATCTGGAGAGCCTGCTGGCGGCGCGGATCGTCGCTGCCGGCGATCCCGTCCTGCTGCCCCTGCCGCTGCACCATGCCTATCCCTTCACCGTCGGCATGCTGGGAGCGCTGGCGAGCGGGGCGATGCTCATCTTCCCAGCCGGGTTGACCGGACCCCAGATCCTCCATGCCGTTCGCGTTGGGCATGCCGCGGTCATCATCGGCGTTCCAGGGCTGTATGCGGCGCTCTTGAGCGGTATTGAAGCCCGTGTCGCGCGCCAGGGGGGGCCGACGGCGTGGCTGTTTTGGCGCCTCTTGCGGCTTTCCATCTGGCTCCGTCGGCATTTTCATCTGCGCCTCGGGCGGGTTTTGTTTCACCGTCTTCATGCCGAGTTTGGCGGCGCATTGCGGGCATTGAGCTCCGGCGGCGCGAAACTCGATCTGAAAGTCGCGTGGCGGTTGGAAGGGCTGGGCTGGCAGGTTCTGACCGGCTACGGCCTGACCGAGACCTCGCCGATCCTGACCTTCAATCCGCCGGGCAAGGCGCGGCTCGAGACGGAGGGCCTGCCCGTTCTGGGCGTCGAGCTGCGTGCCGACGGGGGATCGGAGCTCGCCCCCGCCCCCATTCTGGCGCGTGGCGCCAGCATCTTCTCCGGCTATCTCGGAGACCCCGCGGCGAACGCCGCCGCCTTTGCCGAACCGGGATGGTTTCGAACGGGGGATCTCGGATTTGTCGACATCGCCGGTTATCTGCATGTCGTGGGCCGGGCCAACGAGACCCTCACGCTGCCGAGCGGCAAGAAGGTGTTTCCCGACGATATCGAGGCCGCCTACGCCGCGATGCCGTTCGTCAAGGAAATGGCGGTGCTGCTCGCCGACAACGCGCTGGTCGCGTTGGTGGTGCCGGAGCCCGACGCCATCCGTGAGCGGGGAGCGGCAAGGGTCGAAGGGTTGTTGCGCGAGGAGATCGAACGGCGGGCCGCGTTGCTGAAGCCGCAGGAGCGGGTCGTGGGCTATGCCTTCACGCTGGAAGCTTTGCCTCGCACCCATCTGGGAAAGCTCAAGCGCCATCAATTGGTGGCCCACTACGCGCATGCCAAGGCGGGCGTGACGGAGGGCGAGCCCGAGCCGCTCTCGCTCGAAGACCGCCAGCTTCTCGAAAGCGCTTCGTCGCGTCCGGTGTGGGACTGGCTCCTGGCGCGCTATCCTGGCTATCGCCTGACGCCGGGTACCAGCCCGCAACTCGATCTCGGCATCGATTCCCTGCAATGGATCGAGCTCACGGCGGAGATCGAGGGCCGCTTCCGGGTGCGGCTCGACGAAGCGGCGATCGCGCGCGCACTGACATTGCGCGACCTCTTGCGGGAGATTGCGCGGGCGCCCGCGTCATCCGGTGGCGATTCCGCGGTTGCGGGTGCCGCCGATGCCCCAGCGGAGCTCGCCGCCGAACCGACATTCTTCTGGCGCTGCCTCGGCTTCGCCCTCTATGTCGGGCTGAGCCTCCTGATCCGGACCCTGTTCCGCCTCGATGTGCAGGGTCGCGACAACGTCCCCGCCGACGGGCCGGTCCTTCTGACTCCAAATCATGCCAGCTATCTCGATCCGCTGGTGCTCGCGGCGGCCTTCGGCTTTGCGGATCTGCGCCGAACCTACTGGGCCGGGTGGGCCGCCTTGCTCTTCTCCACCCCGATGATGCGGGCGATCAGCCGCGCCGGGAATGTGCTGCCCGTCGATCCGGATCGTGAGCCGGCGCGCGCCCTGGCGATGGGCGTGGCCGTGCTGAACCGGGGCCGCCGCTTGGTCTGGTTCCCGGAAGGACGTCTCTCTCCCACTGGGGAGATCAGTCCCTTCCTGCACGGTGTCGGCCTGTTGCTGCAGAAGACCGGCGCGCGCGCGGTGCCCGTCCGGCTGGTCGGGACGTTCGAGGCGCTGCCGCGAAACCGACGCTGGCCCAGGCCTGGCCGATTGCGCGTGATCTTCGGCGCCGCGACGACGGCCGAGGCGCTGGCTGCCCGCGGCGAAGGCAAGGACGAGATCGCAAGGATCGCCCAGGCCTTGCATGATTCGGTCGCGGCGTTGCCGGCGGATTGATCCGTACCGCAGGTCGTGCTGCAACGAACGTCTGGGCTCGAGGCCAGAGCAGGCTCGCGGATGTTAGCCCGTGCCGACGGCCCGCAGGAATCTGTCGATGTTCTCCTGGCGGGGCTCTTGCCCGGTGAAACTCTTCAGGTAGGGAGCCAGATAGGTGTGCCGCTGCCGCAACGACTCCTCGACCCCCAGCGCGTAATAGCCGATCTGCGTAAAATAGAGCACGCGGGCGCGAATGAAGGCTTCAGAACCCTCATAGCCGTGCCGAAGGAAGAGCCCGGTGACGGCCTCGACCCGTTTCTCATCGGCCTTCTGAACGACTTTGCGGACTGGCTTCGAGCGGCGGGCCCAGTCGCGGATCGCCGAATCGAGCCGCGGGTCGAAGAGCTTGTCATTGGCCCAGCATTCGAAAATATTCAGGACGCCCTGATCGATCGATTGGGATGGCCTATGCGTCCGTTCGATGATCGATCGCGTGTTCTTCTCCTGCCAATGCCGCAGAAGCTCGTTCAACAGATCTTCCCGGCGCTTGAAGTACCAATAGAAACTCGAACGCGACACCGAAAGCTTCTTCGCCAGCGGCAGAATCCTGACCTGCTCCACACCATCGGCAATCAGGCTGCGGAGTGCCGCCTGGATCCAATCCTCGCGGCTCGCCTTGGTCTGCGGATAATGGCTCGTCGCGGCTGATGGCGCAGGCTTCACCGAATGCGCTCCTCCCACCGGTCGACAGGTCGGGTCGAAAGCCGCGTCGACGGCTTCCCCCAGGCATGCGCCGGCGATTCTCGCACCGCTATACAAGGGTGTCTAGATATTCAACGGGACCTGCGGGACCGGAGGGGTCGGCGATGCTCGCCGCCTGTCACGATCAGCGCACGCAGCCGCGGCCCTCGACCGGCCAGTACTCGACGCCGCCGGCTTCGTCGATCGCGACAAAACGGTCTGTCAGATTGGCGACCGGGCAGGAGTGGTTCGGGACGATCCGCAAGCGGGATCCGATCTTGAGATCGCGGCCCTCATGCTCGACGAAGCCATGCTCCTCGGAAAGCCGCGCCAGCGTCATCGCCGGCGCATCGGGTTCCTCCAGCGTGAACACGGCACCGAAGCCGCGCACGCTGTCGGAACCGTGAGGACCTCGATCCGAGCTCATCACCTTCGAGCCCGCATCGACGATCGCGTAGCGGTCGTTGCGGCTGACGACGGTGACGATCACGCTCAGGGAAACCTGCGCGGGACGCGCCACGCCAAGCCCGACCTGGGTCATGTCCATGAACACGTAATTGCCGGGCCGCGCCTCGCTCAGGCCCTCGAATCCGTCATTGAGGAGCACGGTGGGCGTGCTGCCGACCGAGATCGCCGGCACCTCGAGTCCGGCCTGGCGGAGGCTCTCGGCAAAACCGACCATCAGATCGCGTTCCTGACGCGCGACCAGGCGCACGCCCTCGGGCGTACCCGCGGCATAGGCATGGCCGGCATGGGAGAGGAGGCCGGCAAACCGCAGCCCCGCGGTGCGGCCCACCGACAAGGCGAGATCGCGCGAGGCCGGGAGCGCCGGGTCGACGCCGCAGCGATGCAGCCCGACATCCACCTTGAGGAAGACCGGCAGACGGTGCGACTGCGCCCGGGCCTCGGCCGACAGGGCCGCGATGCCATCGGCGCTGTCGGCGACGACCCGAAGATCGGTCCCTTTGATCTTCGCGGCGCGGATCAGGCGGCTGATCTTGGCGCGATCGACCAGCGGGTAGGCGACCGTGACCGAGGGGATGCCGGCCTCGATGAAGACGAGGGCCTCGTCGGTCTTGGACGCAGTGATGCCGGCGGCGCCGGCCTCCATCTGCAGCTTGGCGATGGCGGGCGACTTGTGCGTCTTGATGTGCGGGCGCAACGCCACCTTGTGCTGGCGGGCGATCGCGGCCCCCAGGGCGATGTTGGCCTCGAGGATCGTCCGGTCGATCACGACCGCCGGCGTTTCCAACGCGGCGAGCGCGGTTTCGCGGTGTCCCCGGGGCGTGGCGCACAGGATGTTCTGGCTCGTGCTCATGGTTCGGGTTTTATAGCGCACCGCTGCTTTTTTCTCATAGGAAATGTTTTTCCATTGACAGAACAGGCGCCAATGCCTGGGATGAAAGATCAGCCGGCCCGGGATGGAATGGGCGGTTGCAACGAAAAAGCCTAGGGAGGACAGCATGCTGAAACTCGGAAAACGATCGACGGGCGTGGCCTTGGCCACGCTGGCTCTCGCCGCGCTGATCGGTGCGGCCTCGGCCTCGGCCGATGACGTCAAGCGCGGCGGCACCTTGACCGTGGCGCGTCCGGACGAGCCCCTGACGCTCGATCCGTTCATTCCTTCGGACAATGGCTCGATCTATGCGATCGCACAGATCTGCGAGCCGCTGGTGGCGGCGGACAAGACCGGGCAAGGGCTCGAGCCGGGCCTCGCGGAATCCTGGACCGTATCGGCCGACGGGCTCTCCTATGTCTTCAAGCTGCGTCCGGGCCTCAAATTCAACGACGGCACACTGGTCACGGTCGAGGACGCGGTGTTCTCCCTGAAGCGGGTGGCCGATCCGGCCGCCGCCTATGGGTTCGCCTTCGAGACCGTCTCATCGATCGAGAAGACGGACGACAGCCATCTGACCGTCACGCTCAAATCGCCTAATGCGGCCCTGCTCTCGGCGATGTCGCTGTTCTCCGCCTCGGTCGTCTCCAAGGCGGCTTACGAGAAGGATGCGACGGCCTTCGGCCTGGCGCCGGTCTGCGCCGGGCCCTTCAAGGTGAAGAGCTATGAGCGCGGCAGCCAGATCGTGCTGGTGCCCAACGAGTATTACTGGCGCCAGGGGACGGACGGAAAGCCGATGCCTTATCTGGACCAGGTCGTGCTGAAATATGTGCCGGAAAGCAATTCGCGCGTGCTGGGCCTGCGCAACGGCGATTTCGACGCGATTCTCGCCGTGCCCCTGAACCAGGCCGCCTCGGTCAAGGCGGTCGATGGCGTGACCCTCGAGGTGGCACCCTCCTACCGGCTCGACTATGTCTATCTCAATCACGCCCAGAAGCCGATCGACGACAAGCGAATCCGCCTCGCCCTGAACTACGCGGCCAACCGCGACGCGATCATGAAGGCGGTCTATTTCGGCTATGGCGAGATCGCCAATTCCTTCATGCCGAAGGTCAATTACTGGTCGGACAAGGTCCAGCTCATTCCCTACGATCTGGAGAAGGCCAAGGCACTGGTGAAAGAGGCCGGCTATGACGGGACCCCGATCCATCTGATGGTCGATACCGGCAATGCGCCCTCGCGCCAGATCGCGACGATCCTGCAGCAGGGCTGGACCCAGGCGGGGCTCAAGGTGGACATCGTCGAATATGACGTCGGCACCGCCTTCAGCATGACGCAGAAGGGCGACTACCAGGCCTATGTGAGCTACATCACCAGCGACATCAACGACAGCGACGAGCTGGCCACGCTCGAGGCGGACGGCACCGGTTCGACCGAGGCCTTCTTCTCGCGCTACAAGAACGACGAGGTGGTGAAGCTCCTGTCCGATGCCCGCCATACCAACGACAGCGCCAAGCGGGCCGAGCTCTATGCCAAGATCCAGGACATCGTCTATCACGACGGCTATAGCGTGCCGCTGAACTTCCTGCCCTATGTCAATGCCTATCAGAACAAGGTGCAGAATTGGGCCAATATCGCGGTCGGCTGGTGGTGGCTGCGGGAAGTCTGGCTGAAGTCGTAACCGGCGCTTCGGACGACGCTGCTCCCGGGCCCGGTGGTCCGGGGGCGGCCGTTTCATTGCGATGATCTTTCTGCGCTACACGCTCGAGCGAATCCTGCACGCCCTGCCGGTGATCCTGGGCGTGACGGTCTTCGTTTTCTTCGCGATCCAGCTCGTTCCGGGCGATCCGATCCGGATCATGATGCATGGCAGGATCAGCGACGAGGAAGTGGCGGCGATCTATGCCCGCCTCGGGATGGATCGTCCGCTCCTGATCCAGTATGTCCATTTCGTCGGCAAGGCCGCGATCGGCGATCTCGGCATCAGCATCGTCCAGAATGCGCCGGTCACGGCCCTGGTGGCCGAGAAGATCTGGCCCTCGATGTGGCTTCTGATCAACAGCACCCTGCTCTCGGTCCTGCTAGCCCTGCCGCTGGCCTTGCTCTCGGCCTTCTACCGCAATCGCTGGGCCGACCATGTCATCCGGGTCGGCAGCATGATCGGCTTCGCCATGCCACCCTTCTGGATCGGCCTCCTGGTGATGCTCTTTTTCGGCTTGTGGCTGGGCTGGTTCCCGATTTCCGGCTTCGGCGAGGGATTGGTCGGTCATGCCCACCATATGTTCCTGCCAAGCCTGACCATTGCCCTCTTCCTGGCGCCGATCCTGGTGCAGTCGCTGCGCTCTTCGATGCTCGATATCCTCGCCACCGACTATGTCGAGGTGGCGCGCGCCAAGGGCCTCTCGGAATGGCGCATTCTCCTCAAGCATGTGCTGCGCAACGCGCTGATCCCGGCCATCACCGTGCTGGCCGTCAATATCAGCTGGCTGGTGAGCGGGGCGGTCATCGTCGAATATGTCTTCTCCCTGCCGGGACTGGGCTCACTGCTGGTGCGCTCGGTCGGATTCCGCGACTATCCCGTGATCCAGGGTCTCTCCCTGATTTTTGCGGTCATCGTCGTGGTGGTGAATCTCCTGGCCGATCTCAGCTACATGCTGGTCGATCGCCGTGTGCTGAAGGGTTGAGCGATGGCATCGATCGGCAGCACCTCCCGCCCTCAGCCCCTCGCTGGGATCGCGAGCGAGATCGGCTCCTGGAGCCTGTCGCTCAAGATCGGCACGGCCATGATGCTGCTGATCGCCCTGTCGGCGATCTTCGCGCCCTGGGTCGCGCCCTACGATCCCAATTTCCAGGACTTCGGGTCCGTGCTGCTGCCGCCGGGCTTCGCGCATCTCTTCGGTACCGACAGCCTGGGCCGCGACGTGTTCTCCCGCGTGATCCATGGCGCCCGGATCGATCTGCAGATCGGCGTCATCACGACCTATGTCCCGATGATCTATGGCGTGATGCTGGGGGCCTATTCGGGTTATCTCGGCGGGCGCTTCGACGCGGTCCTGATGCGCGTCCTCGATGTCGCCATGGCCTTCCCCTTCCTGGTGCTGATCATCGTGATCCTGGCGATCCTGGGACCCGGCGTGCAGAACATCTATATCTCGGTGTTCCTGGTGGCCTGGACCATGTATGCGCGCCTCGCCCGCGCCGAGATGATGGTCGAGCGCGGCAAGGACTACATCACGGCCGCCAGGGTGCTGGGCTTCCCCACCAACCGCATCATCCTGCGGCACGGCCTGCCCAACGTGATCAACTCCTCGATCGTGTTCTCGATGTCGGATTTCGTGCTCAACATCCTGCTGGTGTCGGGCTTGAGCTTCCTCGGCCTCGGCATCCAGCCTCCAATCCCGGAATGGGGCGCCATGATCGCGGAGGGGCGCGATTTCATCCTGCAGGCCTGGTGGATCTGCACGCTGCCCGGGCTTGCCATCGTCTTCACCGGTACCACCCTGAGCCTCATCGGCGACGGTCTCGCCCGCCGGCTCGGCGAACGCCACCACACCTTCGTATGAGCGCGCCGATGACCCCTTCGCCCGGCGCGCTTCTGGAAATTCGCAATCTCACGGTCGAGTTTCGCGGGTCCCGCGGGCCGGTCGTCGCCAACGACCGGATCTCGCTCTCGATCCGGCCCGGCGAGACCCTGGGAATCGTCGGCGAGTCCGGCAGCGGCAAATCGGTGTTCTGCCGCGCCCTGCTGCGGCTGCTGCCCTCGCCGCCCGCGACGCAGCGGGCCGACGCGATCCTGTTCGAGGGCCGCGATCTGATGCAGCTCAGGGATGCCGAGATGCGCCGTGTGCGCGGCCAATCCATCGCCATGATCTTCCAGAACCCGATGAGCTGCCTCAATCCGGTCTGGCCGATCGGCGATCAGGTCTCGGAGTCCTTGCGCGTGCATAAGGGCATCGGCCAGCGCGAGGCGCGCAAGGCGGCGGTCGAGCTGCTACGGCGGGTCGGGATTCCCTCGCCCCAGACCCGGGTCGACGAGTTTCCCTTCCAATGGTCGGGCGGCATGATGCAGCGTGCCGTCATCGCCATGGCCATGGCAGGCAATCCCAAGCTGATGCTGGCGGACGAGCCCACCACCGCGCTCGACGTCACCATCCAGGATCAGATCCTGTCGCTGCTGCTCGAGCTGCAGCGCGAGACCGGCATGGCGCTGGTGCTGGTCTCGCATGACATGGGAGTGATCGCCGAGACCTGCGACCGCGTGGCGGTGATGTATGCGGGCCGCATTGTCGAGCTCGCGGAGACCAAGGCCATCTTCGAGGCGCCGGCGCACCCCTATACCCAGGCCCTGCTGCGCTCGATCCCGCGCATCGAGGGGCGCGAAGCGAGGCTGGCCTCGATCCCGGGCCAGCCGCCCGATCTGGCACGGCTCGGCGCGGGCTGCGCCTTCGCCGAACGCTGCGACCGGGCGACCGCGGAATGCCGGGCCCGGTCCATTCCTCTCGAGCCTGTCGGACGCGATCACCGGGCCGCCTGCATCCATGCCGACCGGGTGGCGCCGGCGATGGCGGGCGCAACATGACCAGCATGACGAGGCCCGCGCCCGTGCCCGCCCCGAGTCGCCTTCCGGCACGCGGCGGCGCGGCCAAGGACGTGCTGCGGATCGAGGATCTGGTCATCGCTTTCAAGAGCCCCCGCTCGGTGGTCGATGCGGCGCTCGGCCGTGCAGCCGCCGCCGTGCGCGCGGTCGACGGTGTCAGCCTCTCGGTGGGTGCCGGCGAAACGGTCGGGCTGGTGGGCGAAAGCGGCAGCGGCAAGACCACGGTCGGGCGCGCCATCCTGGGGCTGATCAAGCCGGGTGCCGGCCAAATCCTCTATGACGACCAGGATGTCTCGTCGCTCAAGGGCGCGGCGCTGGCCCGGTTCCGCCGGCAGGCCCAGATCGTTTTCCAGGACCCCTATTCATCGCTCAATCCGCGCCTGCCGGTGGGCAAGGCGATCGCCGAGGTGCTGCGCTTCCACCAGATCGTGCCCGAGGGGGAAATCGCGGGCGAGGTGCGCCGTCTCCTCGATCGGGTAGGGTTGCTGCCGGATATGGCGGAGCGCCTCCCGCGCGGGCTTTCCGGCGGGCAGCGCCAGCGCGTCGGCTTGGCGCGGGCCCTGGCCGTGCGGCCGCGGTTTCTCGTGCTGGACGAGCCGGTGGCGGCCCTCGATGTCTCGATCCAGGCGCAGATCCTCAATCTCCTGAAGGATCTGCGCGACGAACTGGGGCTCACCATGCTGTTCATCGCCCATGAGCTGGGCGTGGTGCGGCACATGTCCGATCGAATCGCCGTGATGTATCTGGGCAAGATCGTCGAGACCGGCACGGCGGCTGAGATCTTCACGACTCCCCGCCATCCCTATACGCAAGGGCTGCTCAAGGCCGTGCCGCGGCTGGAACCGGTCAAGCGGACCCGCGCCGCCGTGCTGCAAGGCGAGGTCCCTAGCCCCTTCGCGATCCCTTCCGGCTGCCGCTTCCGGACCCGGTGCCCGCGCGCCGAGCCCCTCTGTACCAACGAGCCCGAGGCGGCGAAACTGTCCGAAACCCACGAGGCCCGCTGTCATTTCGCCTGATGTCCCAGAACGGAGAGACCCATGTGCGATACCTTCGTCGCCCTGCCTGACGCCACCGCGAACCGCTCGGTGCTGCTGGCCAAGAGCGCGGATACCGAGATCAACGAAGCGCAGCATCTGCTGAAGCTGCCGCGCCGCGATTATCCGGAGGGCGCCCAGGTGCGGATCAGCCACCGCGTCATTCCCCAGGCGCGGCACACCTATGAGGCGATTATAGACAAGTCGTTCTGGCTCTATGGCGGCGAGATCGGCGTCAACGAGCGGGGCGTTGCGGTCGGCAACGAAGCCGTCTTCAGCAAGCTCTCGTCGCAAGGCGACGGCGTCGTGCTGATCGATCTGCTGCGCCTCATCCTCGAGCGCGCCGCGACCCGTCACGAAGCCGTCGATGTCGTGGCCGACATGCTCAAAACGTTCGGTCAGGGCGGTAATTGCGAGCTGCGCGGCAACAGCCATTTCGACGGTTCCTTCATCGTGTCGGACAAGGAGGGCGCGATCGTGCTGGAGACGGCCGCCGGCGAGTGGGCGGCGCGCGAGGTCAAGGGCTTCGGCTCGATTTCCAACGGCTACACCATCGGCAGCGACTGGGACCGCTGCTCCCTCGAGGCCGACAATGGCCGGAAGCCCGATTTCGGGGCGCTGTTCGACGATGTCGAGCGGACGCGCTGCGTGGCGGCTGCGGAGCGGCAGAAGGCGTCTTACGGCTTCCTCAAGGCCCGTGCCGGCAAGATCACCGTCCGCACCATGGCGGATCTGCTGCGTTACACCGGCGAAGGCGACTACGAGCCGATGATGGGCGAACGCCCGACCCGCATCTGCATGCATGCGGCCCCCTACGAGTACCGGTTCTGGCAGGCGACGGGCGCCCTCATCGCCGACACGCGGGGCGACGACGTCATGGCCTGGGTGACAGCGACCTCCGGCACCGACGTCTCGATCTTCAAGCCGGCCTTCTTCGGCGTCGATCTGCCCGACCTGGGGCCGATGCCGCGCGAGTCCTATACGCCTGAGGCCTATTGGTGGAAGCACGAGTTCCTGCATCGCCGCGCCATGGCCGACTATAAGAGCCTGATGCCGCAGATCCGCGGCGAGTTCGAGGCGATCGAAGACCGGTTCTTCCGGGACTCCGAGACCGTGCGCCGCGGCGATGCCCAGGAGAAGGCGGCGTTCGTGACGGCGTGCTGGCGGGAGGCGGACGAGGCCCGCGACCGCTGGATCGCGAAGCTCGAGGCGCGCAATTACTTCATCCAGAATCCCGCCTACCGCACGATGTGGGATCAGTTCAATCGTGCGGCCTCGCTGCCCCTGTCGTAGACCGCGGATCGAAGCCCAGGAACCGGATCGCCACCCATGGATCTGACGCCCGCGCAGATCGGCGAGCGCATCAAGACCTTGCGCAAGGAACGGCGCTGGACCCTGCAGGAGCTGGGCAAGCGGGCCGGCGTCTCGATCTCGGCCCTGTCCAAGGTCGAGAACGCGCAGGTCGCGGCCTCGTTCGACACCCTGCTCAAGATCGCACGGGGCTTCGAGCTGGGCTTCGAGGCGATGCTGAACGGCGTGTCGCCGCTCCTGCCGGCGGGGCGCCTCACCACGACGCGCGAGGGAACCGGCGTCTTCTTCTCGACCGACATGTACGAGTACCAGGTCCACTCGGCCGAGCTGCGCCAGAAGCACATGATCCCGCTCCATATGGAGGTGAAGGCGCGCGAGCTCGCCGACATCAGGCGGTGGAGCTCGCATGAAGGCGAGGAGTTCATCTATGTGCTGCAGGGCCGGATCGAGCTCCATACCGAGCTCTATGCGCCCATGCCCCTGAAGGCCGGCGACAGTGCCTATATCGACAGCAAGATGCCCCATGCCTTTCTCAACCGCGGCAAGGGCAAGGCCTGGATGCTCTCGATCTGCTTCAGCAAGGACATCAAATTTCCGGGAGAGGAGAAGCCGTCCAGGCGAAAGCCCCCCGCTCGGGAGACCTTCGGGGCGCGCCGCAACAAGAGGCGATAACCGCGCCCCGACGCCGCCCTGCCTGAAGGTCGTTTGATTCTTCAGGAAAATTCTCCGGGTAAGGTTTCGTTTACCATAGGATCGTCTGCAGGTTCTCGATCGCGGGCGCGACCTCGATCCCGCCCCTCATCCGCCGGCATCCGTAAATCCACGGATTGCCTGAGGCGGTGATTGGCCAAGCGTTTAAGGGCCGTTTAATCGCGTTTCGCCAAACTCGGGCCCATGTTCCGGGTCTATCAATGCCTGGCGCAGGACCATGACTGGCGACTGGTGGTCCTGGCGGCCATCCTGTGTGCGACCGCCTGCTTCGTGGCGGTGAACATGGCCGCGCGCGCGGAGCGCACCCATACGGGCGCGCGCATCGGCTGGCTGCTCGGGACCGCCATCGTCACCGGCAGCGGCATCTGGGCCACCCATTTCGTCGCGATGCTTGCCTTCAGGCCGAACTTCCCCGTCGTCTATGACGTTCTTCTCACCGTGGATTCGGTCGCGGTCGCGATCGCCCTGACCGGCCTCGGCTTTGCCGTCGCGCTATGGCCGAGCAAGCCTTCGGTCAGGCATCGCCTGGCCGGCGGCTCGATCTTCGGCATCGGTGTCTTCGCCATGCATTTCACCGGCATGGCGGCGATCGAGGTGCCGGGCAGCCTCACCTATAGCGTCAGCTATGTCATTGCGGCGCAGTGCATCGGGTTGCTTCTCGGTGCCCCCGGCTTTGTCCTGGCCTTCGATCCGCAGCGTCGCGGTCGCCGCCTGGCCGGGACGCTGCTGCTGGCCGGCGCCATCTGCGGCCTCCATTTTACCGCGATGGCCGCGGTCGGCATCGTTCCCGACCCCGCCAAGCTGATGCGCGCCCAGGAAGTCCGCCCCGAATGGCTGGCCGCCGGCATCGTCGGCATCACCCTGATCATCCTCCTGGCGGCCATGGCAGGCGCCATCGCCGATCGCCGGATTGCCCGCAACTCCGAGCGCGAGGCGGCCCGGCTCCGCGCCACGGTGGCCGAACTCGAAGCCACGCAGAAGCATCTCCAGTCCACGACCGAGCGCCTGACGCACGCCCTCGAGGCGGCTGCCGCCAGCAGCCAGGCCAAGTCGCAGTTCCTGGCGATGATGAGCCACGAGATCCGCACGCCGATGAATGGCGTGATCGGCATGGTGTCGCTCCTGAAGCGCACCGATCTCGATCGCGAGCAGGCGGGCTATGTCGACGTCATCACGGTGTCGGCCGAATCGCTGATGGCGATCATCAACGACATCCTCGACTTCTCCAAGATGGAGGCTCGCAAGCTCGATCTGGAAGCGGTTGCCTTCTCGCTGCCCGATCTGCTGCAGTCGGTCAGCATCCTCATGACGCATCGCGCCGCCGGGCGGCAGCTCCATCTCGGATTGGAAGGGCTCGACGACCTGCCGGAACGGCTGGTGGGCGATCCGATGCGGCTGCGCCAGATCCTGATCAATCTCGTCGGCAACGCGATCAAATTCACCGAGAAGGGTCAGGTAATCCTGCGCGCCCGGACCCGGGAGGAGGGCGATCGGGTCGTGATCCATGTCGAGGTCGAGGATTCCGGCATCGGTATTCCCAAGGCGGTGCAGGCCAACCTCTTCGTCCGCTTCAGCCAGGCCGACAGCTCCACCACGCGCAAATATGGCGGCACGGGCCTGGGCCTCGCCATCTGCAAGCAGCTCGTGGACCTGATGAACGGCGACATCGGCGTCGACAGCGAGCCGGGCCGCGGCAGCCGCTTCTGGTTCGAGATCCCCCTGCGCCGCGACGATGGCAGCTTCGATCGCGCCGAGCTGATCGAGGCGGGGCCCGCCGCCGGGCTGCGCGCGGGGCTCAGGGCACTGGTCGCCGAGGATAATCGCGTCAACCAGTTGGTGATCGAGGGCATCCTGGGCGCCGCCGGCATCAAGGCGAGCTTCGTCGCCAATGGCCGCGAGGCGGTCGATGCCGCCGGGATCGGCCAGTTCGACTTCATCCTGATGGACGGCCATATGCCGGAGATGGACGGCATCGAGGCGACGCGACTGATCCGTGCATTGCCGGGGCCCGCCGGTCGCGTGCCGATCATCGCCCTCACCGCCAATGCGCTTTCCGGCGACCGCGAGACCTATCTCGGCGCCGGGATGAACGACTATGTCTCCAAGCCGATCAACACGCCCGATCTCCTGGCGGCGATCGCGCGCCAGACCGGCGCCACCATGGCCGCCTTCACGCCCGAGATCCCCGGGTCGGCGGCCGAGGCGGCGAATCCCGAAGGGCTGGAGGATCTCTCCTCCTTCCTCGATGACATCGAGAAGCGCCCGGGCGGCAGCAAAAGCGCCGCCTGATCGCAAGGATCCCTTACTTGCGCGTATAGCGATGCTTGACCCCGACCGGAAACCAGTCGGGATCGCCGGACGGCTTCAGGCTGACGCGCGGCAGGCGATATTCCGGCGGCGTGTAGGCCTGAAACTCGCTGTTGAGGCGCAGGAGCTGCGTCAGGATCGACTGCGCGATGCTGTCGCGCTTGGAGTCGTCGGCTGCGATCCCGGGCGCCAGCTCGACCGCGATCGCGAGGTGCGGGGCCTGCTCCAGCCCCTCGATCGCCTGCAGCACGAACTTGCCCGTCACCCAGCCCGCGACCTGCTCCTGCTCGAGCCCGACCGTGATGTTCTCGGGATAGATGTTCGCGCCGAAATAGGAGACGGTGAAATTGGAGCGGCCGAACACATAGACGAAGGGCAGCGGCCGGACCCCGCGCCCGCCCGCTTGCGCCCCTGCTTGTGACAGGGCGGCGACCGGATCGAAGCCGCGCGCAGCCAGGAACCTCAGCATCTCTTCATAGGGCACGAGCCCGCCCGTGTCGGCGATGTGGTAGCGCAGGAGCGGCACGCCATTGTCGCCGGAGAAGAGCAGGGTGCCGTCGCGCGTCTCGAAGTAACGCGCGCGCGGATCGTACTGGACCAGCGTCGGCAGCCGGGATTCGCCGAAGAGCTCGCGGGCGGCTGCGGGATTGCGGCCCAGGAAGCGGCGGATGACGATGCTGAGCGGCGTCTCGTTGCCGAGCACCCCGGCGTCGGCGGTGCCGTAGAGAGCGACCGAGCCGTAGGCGGGATCGGCGATCCCCGCACGGGCGCCGACCAGGTCGCGCCATTCCTCGCTGAAGACCTCGCCCGCCATCACCAGCTTGAGCTGGAAGGGCCGCCAGTCGAGGCCCTCGGCGATGCCGCCATCGATCACGTCCTTGAGGAAGGGCGGATAACCCAGGAGCACGGTCTGGTCGAACTGCGGCGCCAGCTCGCGGACCACCCGCCAGATCTCCGCCTTGTTGTTGCCGGGGGCGACCACCATCAGCGGATAGCCCTTGGCGGCGAGATGGCGGCAGCATGCGGTCGTGAAGAGACCGCCGACCCAGGTTCCCAGCGCGAAGCAGACGACGGCGAGGGTGCGGCGCCGGTCGGCCGCGAAACTGTCATGGAAGGCCTGCTCGAAGCGGACGGCGGTGACCAGCTCGTCGCTCAGGAAGCGCGGCCAGAAGGTCGGCTTGCCGGTCGAGCCCGAGGAGACTGCCATGATGTCGCAGCTGTCGAGTCGACCGTCGCGGCAGAGCTCATCCAGCTTGTGCTGCTGGAGATAGTTCGCCTTGTCGGTGAGCGGCAGCGTCGAGAAGTCGCCGGCGCTACGGATCGACGCCGGATCGATGCCGCGCTCATCGAGGAACTGCCGATAGGCGGGGACGCGCGCGGCCACATCGCGAAAGAGTGCAAGGACGGATGCCTCGCTGTCCGCCATGCCGACGTTCTCGAGCAACCGGTTCAACGGCGTTTCGAGAAAATGCTGCAGCGCCTGGAGCGCGCGTTGCGGCTTTCCCTCATTCATTAACACGCGATCTTTCATCAACGATCTCTTCATCTAGGTAAATTTCACCACTTCATTGGCGCCCAAATCAACGACGGGTCGATGCGAGTTCGACGATCGCATCGCCGACTATGCGCGCGTCGCGAGAGAAGGAATCACGCGCTCCGATTCTTGTGCCACAAGGATGCCACGGCTTGCGCGAAACGCGATATGCGCAAGCGCGCGCTGCGAGCGGCTTATTGCTGAGCCGCTATTCAATGGCGGTGACGCTGCCACAACTTTGCTTCCCAAGGCTCTGGCCCTCGCTGTTAGCGTGACGTTGCCGCTCCCCCGAACGCCAAGGCGTGGCGTCAACCGCGGCAGTCGTGCCCGCGATCTCAGAAAAAGAAATCGATAGGTGACTTCGATGATATCGGAGAGACGAACCGTGTCGCTGCCAATCGTCTCCGGGTGTCTTCGGCTTGCGGACCTGGTTGCGGTGCTCGGCGCCGGCCTGATCGCCTATCGGGTCTATCCCCCGGCCCAGCAGGCGCTGGCGGCCGATCTGTCCCTGGTCTTCGTGGCCATCATCGGTCTGCTCTGCGCCAATGGCTTCCAGCTGGCTCATCTCTACACCCACCCGACCCTGCGTTCCCCCTTGCGCCGCTTCGGCCGCGCGGTGCTGGCCTGGTCGCTGGTGCTGCTGGTGTTCGCCGCCGCCCTGTTCTTCACCAAGACCGGGGAGAATTTCTCCCGCGGCTGGGTGGTCTCCTGGTTCCTGATCGGGCTGTCGGGGCTGGCGGTCAATCGCGTGGCGTTGAGCGCCCTGGTCCGCCACTGGACCCGGCAGGGGCGCCTCTCCCGGAATCTCGTGGTGGTGGGTGCCGGTCTCGAAGCCGAGCGTTTCATCGCCATGGTCGAGGCCAGCCACAGTGCCGAGGTGGAGATCGTCGGCGTGTTCGACGAGCGTTTCAGCGACCGTCGGCCGGTCGTCGCGGGGCGCGGCCTGGCGGGCAATATCGACGACCTGACCGAGTTCTGCCGCCGGGTCCATGTGGACCAGGTGGTGGTGGCCATGCCGGCCCAGGCCGAGACCGAGCTCGCGGAGATCTTCCGCCGGCTGCGCCAGCTCCCCGTCGCCGTCAGCCTCTGCCCCGACCTCAAGGGCCTGCCGCTCGAGAACTGCTCGATCGGCCGCGTCGCCGATCAGCCCGTGCTCAATCTGGTGGAGCGCCCGCTCAGCGACTGGAAATGGGTCCGCAAGGAGATCGAGGACCGGTTCCTCGCGGCCGCGATCCTGGTGCTCATCTCCCCGCTGCTGGCGCTGGTGGCCCTGGCCGTCAAGCTCGACAGCCCGGGGCCCGTCTTCTTCCGCCAGCGCCGCTATGGCTACAACAACCAGATGATCGAGGTCTTCAAGTTCCGGACCATGTACACCGATCAATGCGACGCGGCGGGCGAGAACGTCGTCAAGCGCGGCGATTCGCGCGTCACGCGGCTCGGCGGCTTCCTGCGCAAGACCAGCCTCGACGAGCTGCCGCAGATCATCAATGTCCTGCGCGGCGAGATGTCGATCGTGGGGCCGCGCCCCCACCAGGCCGCGCTCAAGATCAACAACCGCTATTACGACGAGATTGTGGCCGAGTATGCGGCGCGTCACCGCGTTCGCCCGGGCATCACCGGCTGGGCCCAGGTCAATGGCTGGCGCGGCGAGATCGACACGGTCGAGAAGGCGGTTAAGCGGGTCGAGCATGACCTCTATTACATCGAGAACTGGTCGGTCCTGCTCGACATCAAGATCCTGCTGCTGACGATCGTGGCCGTTTTGAAACGCGAAAACGCCTATTGACCGCCCGCTGGACGGTCGCGGTCGGGGCGGCCCCGATCGGGCGGCACCCGGGGACCCGAGACGGAGCAGGATGCCCGCGATGAATCTGGCCTGGTATGCCGCGAGGCTGCGGCGGATGTCGGCGCTCGAAATCGTCCTGCGCGCCAGCGATGCGGCACGGAAGGCATCGTGGCGCTCGCGCCGCAAGGCGGGCTCCCGCCTCTCATTGTTCCCGCGGATCCTCGGGCCCGTCATCTTCGCCACGCCGCTCTCGCGCCTGCCCGCCATCGCCGCGGATGATCCTTCGACGCTGGCCCTGGTCGCCGCCGCCGACCGGATCATGGACGGCCATTGGGACGTGTTCGGCCGGGCCCGTTCCGACATGGCGCCGGTGCCGGACTGGTTCGGCGACGGCAGCAGCGATTTCTCCGCCAGCCGGAACGAGTACGGGTTCGACGTCGATTGGCGCCAGGGCGCGCCCGACCGCGACGTCAAGCGTATCTGGGAGCTGTCGCGCCACCACCACCTGACCCTGCTCGCGGCGGCCTATACGCTCACCGGCGAGACCCGCTATGCCGAGAGGGTCGGCATGCAGCTGCAATCCTGGTGGGACGCCAATCCGGTTCTCTCCGGCATCCACTGGACCATGGGCATCGAGGTCGGCATGCGGCTGATCGCCTGGGTCTGGATCCGCCGGCTGCTGCAGAGCTGGAGCGAGGCGCCGGCCCTGTTCGAGCGCAACCCGATCTTCCTGCGCCAGCTCTATAGCCATCAGCTCTATCTGGCCCGCTTCCGCAGCCATGGCTCCTCGGCCAACAACCATCTCCTGGCCGAGACGGTGGGGCTGTTCGCGGCCTCCTGCGCGTTTCGCGGTTTCGCCCAGACCGACCGCTGGCGCGCGAAGGCGCTGGCGCGGCTCCGCCGGGAGATTCCCCGCCAGACCTTCGCCGACGGCAGCAACCGCGAGCTCGCGACCGACTACCACCTCTTCGTGCTCGAATTGACCGTAACCGCCATGCTGGAAGGCTATGCGGCCGGCTTCCCGCTCGGCCGCGATGTCTGGGTCGCCGCCCAGTCCATGACGGATGCGCTGGCAGGCTGGGTCGACCGCGAGGGCAGGCCGCCCCGCCAGGGCGACAGCGACGATTGCACGGCACTGCTGCTGGATGCGCCGGAGCAGCCCCGCGCGGATTCCCTGCTCGCCAGCGGCGCCGCCCTCTTCACCGCCGCGCCCTGGTGGCCGACGCCACGCCGCGCCGGCCTGCGGGCGGCCTTTTGGGCGGCCCTGGCGCCCGATGCCCTGCCGCTCTCGCCACGCCCGACAACGCGGCCGGCCCTGTTTCCCCAGTCCGGGATCGCCATCCTGCGCGGCGAGACCCGCTTGGGCGACGAGATCTGGTGCCGCTGCGATCACGGCCCTCACGGGCTGGAGCCGCTCGCGGCCCATGCCCACGCCGACGCGCTTTCGATCGAGCTGCGGGTCGGCGGCGTCGAGATCCTGGCCGATCCCGGCACCGGCTGCTACCAGTCGGAGCCTGCCTGGCGGAACTATTTCCGCTCGACGCTCGCGCACAACGCGCTCGAGCTCGACGGTCAGGACCAGTCGGTCGCCGGCGGCATGTTCTTCTGGCAGAAGCCTGCCCGGTCGCGGCTGATCGCGGCGACCGGCCTTGATTCCGGCCCGGTCGCCGAATTGCGCGCGACCCATGACGGCTATCGCCGCCTGCCCTCGCGCGCATCCCATGAGCGCAGCGTCACCCTCGACCGCGCCGAACCCGGCCTCGCGGTCACCGACCGGCTGGATCTGGCTCGGCGCGGCCGTTGCCGTCTCGCCTTTCATTTCGGCCCCGCCGTCGAGATCAGCCTCGAAGGAACCGTCGCGCGGCTCCGATGGCCGGCCGGCGCCATCGCGCGCTCAGCCTCGATGTCGCTGCCCGAGGGCCTCGCCTGGTCCCTGGCGCGCGGCTCGGTCGAGCCGCCGCTCGGCTGGTACTCGGCCGGTTTCGGCCGCCGCGAGCCGGCCTGGACGCTGCTGGGCGAGGGGAACGTCGAGGGCCATGTCGAATTCGAGACCCGGATCGCGTTCGACCGCGATCCCACGGCCGGAACCGCCGCCATCGCCAGCGCGATGACGGGGCGCCTGGCGTCTTCCTCCAGTCACAGGTGAACAGCGTGAAGATCAGCATTTTCGGACTCGGTTATGTTGGCGCGGTCTCGGTGGGTTGCCTGGCCGCGCGCGGCCATCAGATCGTCGGCGTCGATGTCAATCCGACCAAGACGGCCTTCATCGCGCGCGGCGAATCCCCGGTGATCGAGGCCAAGATCGGCGATCTGATCGCCAAGGCCGTGCGCGAGGGCCGGCTCACCGGCACGACCGACGGGCCCGCCGCGGTCGCCGTCACCGACCTCGCCTTCGTCTGCGTCGGCACCCCCAGCCAGCAGAACGGCAATCTCGACCTGACCTATGTCCGCGCGGTGTGCGAGGAGATCGGCAGCGCCCTCAAGGCGCGCAAGGATTTCTTCGTGGTGGTGATGCGCAGCACCGTGCTGCCGGGCACGACCCGCGACGTGGTGATTCCGCTGCTGGAGCGCGCCTCGGGCAAGAAGGCCGGCGTCGATTTCGGCGTCTGCTTCAATCCGGAGTTCCTGCGCGAAGGCACGGCGGTCGACGACTTCTTCAATCCGCCCAAGACCGTCATCGGCGCCACCGACGAGCGCAGTCGCAAGACCCTCGCCGGTCTCTATGACGGCATCGACGCGCCGATGATCCATACCGACATCGAGATCGCCGAGATGGTGAAATATGCCGACAACGCCTGGCATGCGCTCAAGGTCGGCTTCGGCAACGAGATGGGCGCCATCGCCAAGGCGCTCGGCATCGATGGCCACAAGGTCATGGACATCTTCTGCCAGGATACCAAGCTCAACATCTCGCCCAAATATCTGAAGCCAGGCTTCTCCTTCGGCGGGTCCTGCCTGCCGAAGGACCTGCGTGCGCTCAACTACCGCGCCCGCCGGCTCGATCTCGAACTGCCGATCCTGACCTCCGTCATCCCCAGCAACGAGCGCCATACCAGCAGCGGCTTGCGCATGATCGCCGAGCAGGGCCATCGGCGCATCGGGGTGCTGGGCCTGAGCTTCAAGGCTGGCACCGACGATCTGCGCGAGAGTCCGATGGTGAACGTGGTCGAGAACCTGATCGGCAAGGGCTACGACGTGCGCATCTTCGATCGCAACGTCAAGCTGGCCGGGCTGATGGGCTCGAACAAGAGCTATCTGCTCAACCACATCCCGCATATCTACAACCTGGTGGTGGACAGCATCGACGCCGTCATGGATCACGCCGAGACCGTGGTCATCGGCAACAACGATCCCAGCCACGACGAGGTCTTCGAGAAGGTCAAGAACGGACAAGTGATCGTCGATTTCGCCCGCATCGGCAATCGCACGTCGGATGGCGGGCAATATCACGGCATCTGCTGGTGAGATGATGGCCCGATCCGAATCCTCGCGTCGCGTCCTCATCGTCGTCCAGAACCTGCCGGTTCCCTTCGACCGGAGGGTCTGGCTCGAAGCCACCAGCCTGACCAAGGCGGGCTACGGCGTCAGCGTGATCTGCCCCAAGGCCAAGGGCTTCAACCGCAGCTTCGAGCGGCTCGAGGGCGTCGATATCTATCGCTACGGCCTGCCGATCGACGCCAAGGGCGCCTTGGGATTCGTGGCCGAGTTCCTCTGGTGCTTCATCCGGACCTGGATGAAGAGCCTGCGGGTCGCGTTCCGGGGCCGCGGCTTCGACGTCATCCATGCCTGCAACCCGCCCGAGACCTATTGGGCGCTGGCCTGGTTCTGGCGTCCCTTCGGCAAACGCTTCCTGTTCGATCATCACGATCTCTCGCCCGAGATGTATGCGGCGAAGTTCGATCGCAGCGACGGCGCCATGTATCGGGGCCTGCTGTTCCTCGAGCGGATGACCTTCCGCACCGCCGACCAGATCATCACCACCAACGAAAGCCACAAGCGCATCGCGGTCGAGCGCGGCGGGATGCGGCCGGACCAGGTCCATATCGTGCGGTCGGGCCCCGATCTGGCGCGCTTCAAGCGCTATCCGGCCGATCCCTCCTGGCGCAACGGCAAGCGCCATCTCGTGGTCTATCTGGGCGAGATCTGCAAGCAGGACGGGGTCGACTACATGCTGCGCGCGCTCAAGGAGCTGCGCGAGCGCGGCCGCGACGACATCCAGGCGGTCTTCGTCGGCGGCGGCCCGCATCAGCCGGAGATCAAGGCCTATGCGCAGACGCTGGGCCTCGCCGACATGACGACCTTCACCGGCCGGGTCAGCGACGAGGATCTCTGCCGCATCCTGTCCTCGGCCGATATCGGCGTCGATCCCGACCCGAAGAACGACTGGTCGGACAAGAGCACCATGAACAAGATCATGGAGTACATGTATTTCGGCCTGCCGATCGTCGCCTTCGACCTGCGCGAGACCCGCTTCTCGGCGCAGGAGGCGGCCCTCTATGCGCCCGCCAATGCCGAGACGGCGATGGCGTCGCTGATCGCGCAGCTGCTCGACGACGAGCCGCGTCGCAAGCTGATGGCCGATTTCGGCCAGCGCCGCCTGCGCGAGAGCCTCGCCTGGGAACATTCGGTGCCGGTCCTGCTGGGCGCCTATGACGTGCTCTTCGCGCCTGCCGGATCGACCGAGGCTGCGGGCGCGGCGCGTCTCGACCAGCGACCGTCCGAGAGAGGCTGATGAGCGGCCGGGGGTCAATCGTGATGGGCGGCCGTTCGGGCTTGATCGGACGTCGGCGCCTGATTGCGGCCGGCGCCGCCGCGACGGCGCTGGGCGTGCTGCGGCCCTTGCGCGGGCTGCAGGCTGCGCCGCCGGCGAGCTTCTCGGGCCGCAATCTGGAATCGCTGCCGCCGTTGCGCGAGCTGGTGCAGAACAGAGGGGTCAAATTCGGCTCGCACAACCAGTTCCGTTTCACCAACAAGGATCCCGATTTTGCGGCCGCCTATGCGCGCGAATGCGGGGTGCTGCATAACGGCTGGGATTTCATGTGGCGTGCCTGCCACAAGACCCCCGACAGCTACACCTTCTCCGATGCCGACTGGATGATGGACTATGCGGCCAAGAACAACATGAAGGCCGGCGGCCACTGCCTGGTCTGGTATCAGGACATCCCAGACTGGCTGCGCAACTTGTCGACCGTCGACGGCGCCAAGCGCGCGATGGTCGATCACATCAACGCCGTGGTCGGACGTTATCGCGGCAAGATCTATCACTGGGTCGTGGTCAACGAGATCTTCGCGCCCGTGCCGAATGCGATCTACCGTTCATCCTATTGGCTGGACGTGCTGGGGCCGGGCTATATCGATCTGGCGTTCCGCACCGCGGCGGCCGCCGACCCCGACGCGATCCTGATCCTGAACGACACCCACCTGACCGCCGACAGCTCTTTCAACGACGCGCAGCGCAAGAAGGTGCTGGATCAGTTGCGGGCCTTCAAGGCAGCGGGAACCCCGATCCATGCCCTGGGCATCCAGGCGCATATCAAGACGACCGAGGGGCTCGATTCCGAGAAGATCCGCGCCTTCGTCCAGGCGGTCGGCCAGCTCGGGCTCAAGGTGATGTTCACCGAGCTCGACGTGCTCGACAACATGCTGCCCTACGATTTCGCGCAGCGCGACGAGCAGGTGGCCCAGCTCTACTACAAGACGATCGGCCCGGCGCTGACCGAGAAGGCCGTCGACGCGGTCTTCACCTGGGGCCTGGTCGACAAGCAGAGCTGGTACAACGCGCCCAACGCCGGTGCCAATTTCCGCCGCAACGACGGACAGCCTAACCGTCCCCTGCCGCTGGACGATCAGCTCAAGCGCAAGCCCTGCTGGGCGGCGCTCGCGGAGGCCTTCAAACCGGGGGCGATCGGGTGAGACATGTCGACCTCGCCATCGCCCGAGTCTCCCCCCGCTTTGCCGCCCTTGCTGCGGCATGGGCTCAATCCCGATCCCGAAGCGCGGCCGCTGGCGCGGCAGACCTACGAGCGGATGCGCCTCTATGCGGCCCGCGCGCTGCGTTCGCTGCGCCGGCCGCTCGCCTACAACTGCCTCTATATGCATGTGCCCAAATGCGCCGGGACCTCGGTCACGGACGCCATGCGCAGCCTCTGCCCCCTGCAGAAGCGGATCGGGATGATCCTGGCGCGCCCCTCGCGCCGGGCGACCGCGCTGCAATCGGGGCGGCCGGAATGGAACATCCACGAGGACGGACCCGAATCGCAGGTGATCTTCGCCTATCGCGAACATCTCATGCTCTATTACATGGCCGACGACGCGCCCCTGGTCTGCGGCCATTTCCTCTTCAGCGAGCTGGCGCATACCGCCTTCGGCGACCGTTATCGCTTCGTGTCGGTGCTGCGCAATCCCCTCGACCGGCTGGTGTCGAACTATGCCGACGCACGGCTCGGGAACTACATCGACATGCCGTTTGCGGCCTATCTCGATTCCGAGGTGGGCTGGCGTCATGCCACCGTGATGCTGCGCTATTTCAGCGGGCGGGCGATCATCCCGCCCGCGGGCATAGGCGAGGCGATGACGGCCGCGCGCACCAATCTGGAGAAATTCGCCCTGGTCGGCTTCACCGACAGGCTGCCCGACTTCGCGGCCGGCTTCGCCGGCGTCTTCGGCGCGCCGCTACGGTTGCATCATATGCGCTCCGGCCGTTTCCAGAAGCCGGAGATCGACCGCAGTGCGCGCGCCCGGATGGAGCAGCTCTGCGCGGGAGACCTGGAGTTCTATGAGCATGCACGTCGCCGCTTCATCGCCTGACCGGCCGGGTCCCGCCGCCATCGCCGCGCCCGCCGAGCCGGCCGACCCCGCGCTGAGCAAGGTCGCGACCTTCAAGTCGTTCGTGCGCTGGTCGGCGGTCGTGTTCCTGCTGCGCGTCGGCGGCACGGCCCTGACCTACGTCACCTATATCCTGCTGGCCCGCTGGATGGGGGCGGCCGAGCTGGGTAATTATGTCTTCGCCTTCTCGGCCTGCATGGTGGTGTCGTCGTTGACGACGCTGGGCTATCCCGCCTCGGCGGTCCGCTTCGTCCGCCAGGCGGCGGCGCGCGACCAGCGCGACGAGGTGGCGGGCTTCCTCAAGCGCGGCAACCAGCTTTCCTTCATCGCCAGCATCGTCGCCATGCTGGGTGGCCTGGCCTTCCTCTGGTGGCGGCAGGGAACCGGCGGCATGGACGGCGCGCTGGCGCTCGCCTTCGTCGGCGTGCCCCTCTTCGCGATCCTCCAGCTCCATAGCAGCTACGCCCAGTCGATCTCGAATTTCACCGCGGCCTTCCTGCCCTCGAACTTCCTGCGTCAGCTCTTCCTTCTGCTGATCGTGGTGGCCTGGCAATTGCTCTGGGGCGGCCTCTCGGCTAGCCTGGTGATGCTCTTCACCGTCGCGATGCTGCCCTTCCTGCTGCTGGGCCAGCATGTCTATATCGACCGCGGCCTGAAACCGCTGCGCAAAGGCGCGTCCCCGACCTACCGCACCTGGTTCTGGACCCGAACCAGCCTCGAGCTGCAGCTCCTGGTGCTGTTCACGACCTATTTCCAGGAAATGAGCCTCACCATCGCCGGCTTCTTCCTGCCATCGGAGGATATGGCGGTCTATAGCGCCTGCTTCCGCACCGCCAACCTGATCAGCTTCGGGCTCTATGCCATCAACGCGATCCTGTCCCCGCAGGCCTCGCATCTGATCGCCAACAAGAACGCAGCCGGACTGCAGTCGTTGGTGGCGCGCGCCACCCAGCTGCGCTTCTGGCCGTCGCTGGCGGCGGTGGCGGTGCTGGTCGTGGCGGGGCAGCAGATCCTGCATGTCTTCGGACCCGACTTCGCGCGCGGCCAGCTGACGCTGGTCATCCTGGGCGTGAGCCAGCTCGTGATTGCGGCCGCGGGGCCGGTGACGCAGATCCTGACTCTCTCGGGCCACCAGACCCAGAGCCTGCTGGCCTTCGCGATCTCGCTGGTCGCGACCCTGGCCCTGAACGCGCTGCTGCTGCCGCTCTTCGGGATGCTTGGCGGAGCAGTGGCGTCGCTGCTGGTCACGCTGATCTGGAATCTCTGGCTGCACCGGATCGTGGTCCGCCATGTGGGGATCACGCCCTCGGTCTTGAGCCTGCGCCATTGCTTTTCAGGCGGCGGCAAGACCGCCATGCCCGGCTCGGCGCCCTGATGGCGCGCGATTCCGTCCGGTCGTCAGCTATGCTTGTCGGCGGCGCGTGCCCAGAGCAGCTTGCCGGCGCCGGCATTCATCTTGATCCAGGCGCGCGAAGCGTCGCCGCGGCGGGCCAGGCGTCCGAGGACGGCCAGGAGACTCCAGAGCCCCAGCTGGACGGCACCCCGGGCCATCAGATTGGCTGTCACCAGCAATGGCCGCGCGCTGTTCTTCTTGCGCAGCCGCACATAGCTCTGGTTCTGCCGGAAGGTCCGGCGCGCCATGTAGTCGAGCCGGCTGCGCGCCGCCGGCACGAACTCGCTCACGGGTGCGCTGGCGCACCAGACGAAGCGGCGGCCGGCACGGGACAGCCCCATGAAGAAGTCGGTGTCTTCTCCACCGGTGACGCCGAAGCCGGGATCGAAGGGCTCGCCCGAGCCGATGCAGGTCGCGCGCCGCAGCATGCAATTGCCCGTGCCGCCGCCGCGCGAGGCCCCGGTCGCGTGCAAGGGGGCCGGCGTGCCGTCCGGCAGTCCCATATCGCGCTTGAAGAGAAGCGCCTCCGGATCCCATGCCGGCGGCTGGCCGGCCTCGAACTGCGGCAGCACCGGGGCGAAAGCGACGTCGGCACCGGTGCGCTCGATCGTCGCCAGCAGCCCGGCGATCCAGCGCGGGCTGGCCTCCTCGTCATCGTCGAGGAAGGCGATGAAGGGCGCGTCGCTGGCGGCGATGCCGGCATTGCGCGCGCGCGCGATATTGGAGCGCCGCTCGCCGACATAGGTGATCGGAACCGGGCTGGACGTGGCCAGCGCCTGAACCTGCGCGGCTGCATTGCCGTCGGCGCTGTTGTCGACGACGTGGATGGCGATCGTGTTCGCGGGCAGGCCTTCCTGCGCCACGCAGGAGCGAACCGCCTTCGCCATCAGGGCAGGCCGGTTGAAGGTGCAGATCACGATGCTGACTTGGCTCATGAAAGCGTTCCGGCCTCAGGCTGTTTCCCGACGGACCCACACGGAGGCGAGGTTGGGTGCCAGCCAATAGGAGCGCGTGCTGAGCAGAGTGGCAATGACCGTCTGATAGCGCCAGAGCAGCGGATTGGGGCGCTGCCGCAATCGATGGGCCGGATCGGGTCCATAGGGCAGGTAGTGCGGATAGAAGCGCTTGAGCTCGTCGAGGGTGCGGAAGGTGGCGATCCGGCTGTCGGGCTCGAACTTCCGCGTCAGGGGCTGCAGATCCCAGGGCGCCAGGAAGCGGTTGCCATTCTCCTGCGACAGGCGTCCGAACGGCCGCGCATAGAGGCGGCGCAGCGGGCGCGGCAGCCAATGGGCGAAGGGCAGCCCCGTGTCATGCGCCACCACCGGGAACAATCGGTTCGGCGTTGTCAGAACGACCAGGCCCGTCGTAATGCGCGCAATCTCGGACAGGCAGTTGCGGACATTGGGCCGGCCGACATGCTCGAGCGTCTCGATCGAGGCGAAGATATCGACGCTGTCGTTCTCCAGGCCCGTATCCTGCAGCGTCCGATTGACGAAGCGGCAGCGATTGGCGACGCCCAGGATGTGGCAGATCTCTTCCGCGTTCTCCAGGCGCTGGGCATCCGGATCGATCAGGATCGCATCGCGCCCGCCGCGCAGGAGGAACGCGATCGAGAGCCAGCCATAGCCCGCCGCGCCGTCCGCCAACGTCACCTCGCTCAGGTCGTAGCGCTGCGCCATCGGCGTCACATAGCGGCGCGTCATGAAATCGATCGTGCCGTCGATATCGAGATTGCGGTAGGTGCCGTCGGCCAGATGCGGCAGGGCCCGGATCTGCCGGGCGTGCGGTGGACTGATCAGGCGCATGGCTCGGCCTCGTTCAAAGGCGTCGCCCGCCGGTCCGTTCGGCTAAATCGTCTCCGATATATGCGCTCCGTAATGCAAGCCACGCCGTGCCTGAATGCCATGAGGAGGTCACACGCCGCCGACCTTGTGTCGTGCAGTATGCGGCTCAATCGTGGCGGTCCCGCCCCGGGTCAAGCAAGTGGCAACATCGTGTCCCAACCTCGGCGTCGGCATGGCCGGCGGATTCTCCCGAGGCCGAGACAAATTAGCGAGGAGGCCCCGACGCCATGAGCTATCGAATCGCCGTTCTGCATCAAGGTTTCGTGCCGACCTATCGCGCGCGATTCTTCGAGCAGTTGAATGCGCGCGGCGGCGCGGAATATGTCGTCTTTCACGGCAATCCGCCGACCGGCAGCGGCTGGCAGGCGGCGCCCGAGCCGCTCCAGTTCCCCAATGTGCGCGTGGACAATCGTGAAATCCCGCTCGGGCGCTGGCGTGCGATCTATCAACCCGTCGTGCAGCGGATCCTGACCGATCGGTTCGATGCCGTGGTGATGGGCCACGAGCTTAAATTCCTCTCCAACCTGCTGCTGGCCTTGCGTGCGCGTCAGCGTCGCTTGCCTGTGATCTTTTGGGGATTTGGCTATCACGCCAAGGTCGGCATGGGCTTCACGGCAAAGTCCTCGGGCCTCGCCTTCGGCATGGTTTCGCAGGTGAAGGATCTGCTGGCACGCCAGGCCGACGGCTATCTGGCCTATACCGAGGGCGGGGCCGAGAATCTCCGGCGTATCGGCATGCCCGACGACAGGGTCTGGGTGGTGCGCAACACCATCGACGTCGAAGCGCAGACACGGCTTCACGCGAAATATCTGCAGACCGACCGGGCCGAATTGCGTCAGCAACTCGGACTGAAACCGGATTCGGTGGTGCTGCTCTATATCGGACGGCTGTTGCCGGCCAAGCAGGTCGATCTCCTGATCCAGGCCGTCCGCCGCATCAATTCCATGCAGCTCAGCCGCCAGCCGGTCGAGGTGCTCATCATCGGCGACGGTCCTGCGGCCGAGAGCCTGCAGGGCCGCGCCGTCAACCTGCCCTCGGTCCGCTTCCTGGGCGCGCTCTACGACCAGGACCAGGTGGCGCGCTATATGCGCGTCGCGGCGGCGATGGTGATTCCGGGTTTCGTCGGCCTCGCGGTCAATCACGCCTTCGCGCAAGGTGTTCCCGTGATCACCCGCGACCATGCGCTGCACAGCCCGGAGATCGAGTATCTGCGCAACGGCGAGAATGGACTGATCGTGCCCGGCGACATGGAGGATTTCGCCCATGTGCTGGCGCGCTTCGTCGATTCGCCCGAGATCCAGCAGCGCCTGGCGGCGGGCGCGCTCAGATCCCGCGAGGAGCTGCATCTCGATCACATGGTCGAGCGCTTCGATCAGGCCGTGCTCGCGACGGTGCGCCGCGCGCAGGGCGCGGATTTGCGCAGCGCCGCCTGAAATTGCCGTCTCAAAATCACTTCGGAGGCCCAATCCATGTGCGGAATCTTCGGTGCGGTCACTTCGCCCTCGGTCGCGGTCCATGTGGAAGCGGGCTTGGCGGCCTTGCGTCATCGCGGTCCCGACAGCGAAGGCGTCGCCCGCGAGGATCTGCGTGGCAAGCAGGTGGTGTTGGGTCATACCCGGCTCGCGATCCTCGACCTCAGCCCCGCCGGCCATCAGCCGATGGCCAGCCGCGACGGGCGCTGGTTGCTCTCCTATAATGGTGAGGCCTATAACCATCAGGCGCTGCGCCGGGATCTGGCCGGGAATTTCCGCGGCCATTCGGACACGGAGACCCTGGTCGAGTTCCTCGCGGCCCGAGGCCTCGAGGCGACCTTGACGCGTCTGGACGGCATGTTCGCCTTCGCGGCGCTCGATCGCGCCAAGGGCAAGCTGCATCTGGTCCGCGACGCCTTCGGCATCAAGCCGGTCTATTACACGATGCTGCCCCAAGGCGGGATCGCCTTCGCCTCGGAGGCGAGGGCGCTGATGGTGCTGACAGGCACGGCGCCCGAGGCCGATGAAGATGCGCTGCAATGCTTCCTGACGCTGCGCTTCGTGCCCTCGCCGCGCACGCTCTGGCGCGGGATCCAGCGTCTGCCCGCCGGCCACCGCCTCAGCTTCGATCTGGCGACGGGCGAGACCGAGCTCGCGCGCTATATCGAGCCGGTGGCGGAGCGCTATGCGGGCAATCGCGCCGATGCGGTCGAGCGCTATCACGAGGTGCTGGGCGAGGCCGTGGACCGCCAGCTCCTGTCGGACGTGCCGGTCGGGATTCTGCTGTCGGGCGGGATCGATTCGGCGCTGGTTGCGGCCCTGGCCAAGGAGAAGGGGCGCGTGCTGCCTTGCTACACGGTGGGCTTCGGCGCCGGGCATAAGGAATGCGAGATCGAGGATGCGCGCGGGACCGCGGCGGCGCTGGATCTGCCCTTCGTCGCCGTCAATGTCGCGCCGGAGGATCTGATGGCGACGCTCGACCAGGTGATCGACAGCCTGGAGGAGCCGATCGTCTCCACCTCGGCGCTGGCGATCTGGCATCTGATTGGCCGCATGCGCCAGGACGTGACCGTGGCCTTGAGCGGCCAGGGCAGCGACGAACCCTGGGGCGGCTATACCCGCTATCAGAACGAGGTGCTGCGCCGCCTGCTGCCGGCGCCCGCGATGGCCGGCTGGGTCGGGCGCGCGATGGGCGGCTACGGCAAACTGCCGGAAGCGGTGCAGCGCGCATTGCGCAGCCTGCCGATCGAATCGCCGGCCGAACGCTTCCGCGAGGCCTATGCGCTCTTCACCGCGGGCCAGCGCCAGGCTCTCACGGGTCGCGCCGACGACGGCAAGGCGCTGGGTGATATCGGCTATTGGCTCGACTGGAGCCGGGGCACCGGCCGCGAGCCGGTCGAGACCATGATGAGCGTCGATGCGCGGACCTGCCTGCCGGACGATTGGCTGCTCTATACCGACAAGATCTCCATGGCCTACGCGCTGGAGGTCCGGGTGCCGATCCTCGATCTCGAGGTGGTGCGCTTCGTCGAATCCCTGCCGCGTGCTTTCCGGCTGGCGCCGGGCCGGCGCAAGATCGTCCATAAGATGATGGCGCGCCGCTTTCTGCCGGCCGAAATCGTCAATCGCAAGAAGAAGGGTTTCCCGATCCCCTTCGGCGCCTGGTCGCGCGACGCTTTGCGCTCTCGCGTCGAATCCACCCTGCTCGAGATCCTGCCGCGGACGGGGTTGTTCGATCGGGCCGCCATCGAAGCGCTCTGGCGCCAGCATCTGTCCCAGTCGCAGCCGCTCGACCGGCAGATCTACGCGCTCTTCATCCTGGGCTGCTGGTTCGAGCGCTTCCAGGCGGGCCGGCATCGCGGATCGGCGGCGAGCCTGGCATCGGCAGCCTAAGCCTTCAGGAAGGGCTCCCGCGGCGTCCCCATCAGCGATTGACCGTGAACCGGCTCGCTCCTCCGGCGCCGGAGCAACGCCCTCTGGCGGACGATACGCCCCTCCAGCAACTCACGCTGCATGAGCGCCACCAGCATGAACAGCCAGACCGCCTGCATGTGATGCGGCCGCAGATAGGAGCTTTCGAGAAGATTGTAGAGGGCGATGGAGAGAATCATCGCGTAGGCGAAGGCGCGCGCCGGCATGTCGAAGGGGCGGCGCGGTGGTTGCCCGAGCAGTCGCGCGCCCAGGCGGAACATCCAGCCCAGGGAGAGCAGCGCCAATCCCAAGCCGACGAGGCCCGTCTGCAGGAAGAGGTCGAGATAGCCGTTATGGGCCTGGCCGACGACGCCCAGCCAGCCGACCGACTTGGAGAAGCCGAAGGAGTTGTCTGAACCGGCCACGTCCCAGAACGCGCCGAAGCCATAGCCGGTCCAGAAATGCTTCGTGATCTGATCCCAGATCGCTTCCCAGAGCGGCAACCGGCCCGTGAAGGTGAGATCGCCGAAGACCGCTGTGCCGACTTCGGTTGCACTGACTCCGGCGAGCATCAGCACCACCACAATGGCCAGCACCAGAAAACCGAGCCCGCTGCCGAAGAGTGCGACCGCGCTGGGTCCCTTGCGACAGAGCATGGCGGCCAGGGCGGTCCAGATCACGACCAGCATGGCAAGCGCGCTGCCGGTCTTCGACCCGGTGGCGAAGATCACGAGATAGAAGACGGCGGCAGCGCCCAGCATCAGGATCCGCGTGGCGCCCCACGACAAGCGCCCGGCATAGAAATACCAGCAGAGGCTCGCCATCACGGCGACCTGGCCGGCGGAGTTCTTATGCCCGTGCATGCCGATCACGCGCCCTTCATTGTCGAGGCCGCGGCTGGGCATGCCGATGGCGGCCATGATGTCGAGCGCCATCACGACCCCGGCGATGAGGAATGCCATGCGATGGAAGTCGCGCAGCGAAATGCCGGAGACGGCCACGCCGAGAGCAGCCGCATACATGAGCCACAGGACCGCGACGCGGCGCAGCGTGACATCGGGCAAAGGCGACCAGACGGCCGTCGCCGTGTCCCACGCGATCACCAGGAGGAGCGGCCAGGCTTGTATTGCCAGGGTCACGGCAAGGCGAAAGCGGCTGAAGATCAGCGGCAGGGCCAACGCGACGCCGCCCAGCCAGATCGCCTGATTGAGGAATCCGTCGGACGCGGTACTGGCGCTGTCGATGTCGGCGCCGGAGAAGGGCCGGGCGCCGACCATGCCGAAGGCCAGCAGCAGGAAGAGCAGGGTATGGCCAAGGGCGAGGTTAAGCCATCCGTTCTGCCGTGGTGCGACGGACTCCGCCGGCTGCCAGGACGGCGGCGCCAAGCGCTCCGTGCCCGCCTCGAGTGTCACGGCCATCACCAAGCGCCGGTATCGATCGGTAAGACGGCCTCAACCCACATAATAGCGGCGCAGCTCCGCGTAATAGGACCCGGCGTCGCCATAGCCGTAACGGGCATGGCGCTTGAGGTTCACCATCGAAAGCACCACGCCCGCGATGTCGGCGCCGGCGTCATGCAGCGCACGCACCGCGAGGGCGGCCGTCTCGGCCCGGGTCTTTTCCCAGCGCACGACGAAGACGGTCTTGTCCACGAGCCGGCTCAACAGCTGCGTGTCGGAAACTGCCAGCACCGGCGGCGTATCGATCACCACCATGTCGTAATGCTCGGCCAGCGCCCGCAGGAAAGCCGCGAGACGCTCGGAAGCGAGGATGTCGGTGGCGCTGGTGGCCGGCGCCGTACCGGCCGGCACGATCAGGGCGGTCGAGCGCGGATCGGGATGGATGATGTCGTCGAGCTCGGCGGTGCCCCGGATATAGTCGGAAAGTCCGGCTTTGCGCCGCAAGCCCAGCCGGCGGCAGAGCGCCGAACGGCGCAGATCGCAATCGACCACCACGACCTTCTTGCCGGCATGGGCCAGCACGCGCGCATAGGAGAGCGCCAGCGAGGTCTTGCCTTCCTTGGGCAGCGAGGATGCGAACATCACCGTGCGCGCGACTTCCGAGCGTGCCGAGAGGGCGATGCCGGTATGGAGACTGCGCAAGGCCTCGGACAAGGCCGAAGCCGGCTTCTCCACGACATAGTCCTCGGGCTTGCGCAACCGGCCCAGCCAGGTCTGCACGGTCGGGATCAGCCCCAGGCCGCGCACGCCCAGCACACGCTCGACCTGTCCCAGGCTGCGCAAGCCCCGGTCGAATTCCTCGATCAGCAGCGCGATCAGCACGCCCAGCATGCCGAAGGCGCCCAGGGCCAGCACCAGCAGGATCCGTTTCTTCGGGAAGGACGGCTTCTCCGGCTCGCTGGCATGCGAGATGATGATCGCGTCCGGCTGCTTGAAGCTCTGCTGGCTGCCGGTCTGCTGATACTGCGCGAGGAAATTCTCCAGGAGGGTCCGGCTCGCATCGGCCTCGCGTTCCAGCGAGCGCAGATGCACGTCGGACTGATTCTGGCTCGCGACCTGGCTGCGGGTCTGCTCCAGGCTCGAGGAAATCGAGACTTCCCGGGCGCGGGCGACGGCCACCTCGTTGGTGTAGTCCTTGACGATCCGGCCGATCTCTTGCCGGATCTTCCCCTGCAAATCGGCCAGCTGCGCTTTCGCACCCAGGATCTTCGGGTGGCGTTCGCCATAGGTCTGCGACAGATCGGCAATGGTCTGCTCGACCTGCGCTTCCTGCGCGCGCAGGCCCTGGATCAGCGGCGATTGCAGCACGGCGCCGGCGGATTCGGTCCCTTGCGGGGAATTGAGGAGCGACTGCACCTGCTGCAGCTTGGCTTCGGCGGCGGCGCGGTCGGTGCGGGCCATGACCAGCTGCGTGCCGAGCTCGGCCGACTCCTGTGTGGCCAGCGTGTCGCCGCGGCTTTCGATCAGGCCGTTCTTGGTGCGATAATCCTCGACCGCCTGATCGGCCGCGACCACCTGCTCGCGCAAGGTATCGAGCTGCTGCGTCAGCCAGACATTGACTTCCTTGCTCGACGCGGTGCGCTGCTCGACGCCGCTGCTGATATATTCCTCGACGATCGCATTCGCGATCTTGGCGGCCGTGCGAGGGTTTTCCGCCTGGAAGCTCACGCTGACGACGCGCGACTCGCCGGCCGCACCGGCGTCGAGCCGCTTGAGGAAAGCCTCGACCACGCGATTATGGTTGCGACGCACCTCGTCGGGCGGACTGCCCGCATCGTTCGACAGCAGCTTGGCGATGCTATCGGCCCAATCCGCCGGGAGATAGGTATGCGGATCGAGCAGGCTCGAGAACCAGGTCGGCGGCTCGAGCGCGGTGTTGAAATCGGGGTCGCGCATCAGCTCGAGCTTGTCGATCACCCGATCGGCCAGGTCGCGCGACTGCACCACGGCGATCGCGCTGTTGACCGCCTCGGTATCGGGCGACAGGCCTGCCAGCGCCTGGTTGGCATCGAGCAGCTTCGATTGCGAGGGGTCCAGCATCACCTGCGCGGTCGCGGTATAGCGCGGCGCAATCGCGAACAGCGCGGCCGCGGTCAGCAGGGTGCAGCCGACCGCGATGGTCGCGATCATGAGCTTGCGGCGCCAGATCCGTCGGAACAGCTCCTGAAGATCGGGCCCGCTGGACTGGGCCCAGTCCGGGGCCAAGAGTTGCGGCGGCTCTATGGGCCGGGGGACAAGCAGTCTCGTGTCCGCCATGATAGATTTCCTTTCGCGTCTGGCGATCCAGCTTCCCGCCTGGCCGCGTTGAAACAACCGATCCCGATCAGAAGAAGCGTTCGGGGACCTCGATCACGTCGCCCGGGAGGACGACCGTGGTCTGATCCGCCTCGAGCTCCTGCACCTGGCCGTCGATATCGCGATTGATCTTCATATGCCCCTCGCGGGCGCGGTAGGTGAACCCGCCGGCCAAGGCGATCGCGTTCATCACCCGCATGCCGTTCACGAAGGGATAGCTGCCGGGATTGCGAACTTCGCCCAGGATGTAGAAGGGGCGATAGTCGATCACCTCGACGCTGACCTTGGGATCCTTCAGGTAATCCTTCGAAAGCTTCTCGGCGACGGCGGCGGCCAGCTCGGACGTCGTATGTCCATGCGCATCGACTTCGCCGATCAGCGGCATCGCGATCGCGCCGTTGGCGTCCACCTGGAACTCGCCGCTCAGCTGGTCGTCGCCGAAGACGGTCACCCGGACCTTGTCGCCGGGCCCGAGGTGATACTGATCGTTCGCGGCCTCGACGTGGCCCGACAGCATCATCGCCAGGCCCAGGACGGCAAGTGCGGAAAGGCGGATATGCAGACGGTTCAGCACGGTCATCTCCCGGCAGGGGCGGCGGGGCGGTCCGTCGCGATGTCGACGGACCGTCCCCGATCCGTCGGTTAGAGTTTCAGGTCGAGGCTCAGCAGAATCAGATTGCGCTCGTAGTTCTCGTCGCTCTCGCTCGAATCGCGGGTGTCGTAGCGGTATTTGAGGTCGATCGACGCATAGTGGTTCATCAGATATTCGGCACCGACGCCGCCGGTCCAGATATCGTCGTTGCGGCTGATGCCTTCATAGTTGTTGTTGATGAAGCCGCCGAAGGCGTTGAGGAGGAGATTGCGCAGCAGCTCGTGGTCGATATTGATGAGGGCATCGGTGGAGAAATAACCGGCCGCTCCCGCCTGCGTGGTTTCCTGCAGGGTCCGCGACACCGTGGCGGTCACGGTGGTGAGGCCGGTCGGATTCCAGATCAGGGAGCCGCCGAAGCTGGGTCCCGAGACGGTGTCGAATTCGGAGTCCTGATAGAACTGCGTCAGATAGCCCGCGAAGATGTCGGCGCGGGTCACGCCGCCCAGATCGATGGCGAGTCCGACCACCGTTTCGAAGCCCTGCGAGCTGCGGTCGAAACCCTGGTTGTCCTGCTGGCTGTCGTAATCCTGCCGGTTGTAGGACGCCCGCACATAGGCATCGTAGTCGGGCACGATCTCGTAGCTGAGCGTGACGCTGTGCAGCGAGGAGATGCGATCGCGATCGTTGTTGTCGATCGTGGTTCCGTTTTCGGCCTCGTCATCGAAATATTTGTAGCGGTTGAGCTGGCTGTCCAGTTTCAGCGTGAAGCGGCCGAAGCGATTCTGGTCGCCGATTTCGCCGTGGTAGAGGTCATATTCCGTCGGGGTCTTGCCTTGGACGTCGTCGGGCGAAGACCGGTCTTCATGCGCGTGGCGATAGGTGAAGGCGGCGGAGAGCTGGTCGTCGCGCGTCAAATCGAGACGCCCGTCGGCCCCGAAATGGTAGTCGACATAGTCCTCGCCGGTATGGCTCGCATAGTAGCCGGCCGCGGCGCCGGCGTCGAAATTGAGCGCGTGGTTGTTCCAGTTCGATTCGAGCGACAGTTCCGGCGCGATCTCGGTGATGAAATCGCCGCGCTTGTCGGATGGGGTGACGAAGATGTTGTCGTCGTAGATCTCGGAGGTGCGGACCGACGGATAGGCGTAGAACCCGCCGAGATGAACTCCCAGCGCATCCACTTCCGGGCGCGGCCGCTCGCGCACCGTCTGGTCGCGCGGCACTTCCTCGTAGGCCGTCGAGAAGGTCGGCTGCTGATAGTCGCTGGAAACCACCGGGCCCGAAGCGTCGGAGGCGGCATCGGCGATCTGCACCGGAGCGACGTCGGAGGGAGTGGCGGTGCTGCTATCGACGCTCAGCATGCTCTTCTGGGGCCTTGTGTCGTCCTGGGCCGAGTTTTCCTCGGTGGTCGGTCCGGCATCGCTCGACTTTGCCGGGGTGGTCGTCTTTGTCGGCTCGCTCGACATCAGATCGTTCGACGCGGCGATCGCCTGGAGCGAAATCCCGACACCGATGGTCAACGCCATCACCAAGGCCAAGCTGCGTACCAAAGCTCCCCCTCTTCAGCGGCGCCTCATGACCGAAAAGCGCGACGGCAAATCGGGCCTTGGAAGCGCCAAGACCGGCGTCGGCCGTCGCCTGCACCGACGCGTTAGCAGAGCCCCCTTGTCCAGCTCTCTGCCAACGCCGGGGGCAACCAAGAAATACTTGTTACGTCAGTAGGATAGCGATGCATCGTAAGGGTCGCCGCGCAGCCTCAGCGAGGGGCAAAGTTGTGGCTCCTGCGCGCCTCGGAAAGATGAAGAATCCCCTGCGCTTAGTCTGATTGGACGACCGGTGAATGACGTCTCGCCAACGGCGTTCCATCGCCATGCGACGGACGCCGGAAAGTTCCATCACCTTTCCGTGACGAGACCTCCTTCGGGGGAATAGAACGCACGTCGCCGCGGTCCTCATGGGGTCCCTTCCGCTCGAAAGGAGAAACGATCCCATGCGCAAATCTCAGGACACGTCGTTCGCGTCGCAGACTGTCGCGGAAAATTCATCGCCTGACCTGACGCGCCGCCGAATGCTCGGCTGCATGGCCTGGACCGGTACCGGGCTGCTCTGGACCCTGGCCGGTGGCGTTCCCCGCAGCCTCGGCCTCATCGGCGAAGCACGCGCCGACCAGCTGCCGGCCGGCGCCTTCACCTTCGTCCAGATTTCCGACACCCATATCGGCTTCAACAAGGAGGCCAATCCGGATGTCGCCGGCACCTTGCGGCGCGCCATCGGCGAGGTGAACCGCCTCGATCCGCGGCCTGCTTTCGCGATCCATACCGGTGACGTCTCTCATCTCTCCAAGCCCGATGAGTTCGGACAGGCGCGCGAGCTGCTTCAGGAGATGAAGGTCGACCGCATCCATTTCGTGCCGGGCGAGCATGATGCGCTCGACGACGGCCTGACCGGATTCCTCAAGGCTTTCGGCCAGGAGAGCGCCCAGACCGGCTGGTACAGCTTCGACCAGAACGGCGTGCATTTCGTGGGCCTGGTGAATGTCACCGATTTCCAGCCGAAAGCCATGACCAAGCTCGGGGCGGAGCAACTCGCCTGGCTGGAGAAGGATCTTGCCGGCCAGTCGGCCAGCACGCCCATCGTGGTCTTCGCCCACATTCCGCTCTGGACCGTCTATGAGCCCTGGGGCTGGGGCACCGCCGACGCGCCGCAGGCCCTTGCATCGCTGAAGCGCTTCGGGTCGGTCACGGTCCTCAACGGCCATATCCATCAGGTGATCCAGAAGGTCGAAGGCAATGTGACGTTCCACACGGCCATGTCCACCGCCTATCCGCAGCCCAAGCCGGGCGAGGCTCCGGCACCGGGACCGCTCAAGGTCGATGCCGCCGAACTCGGCAAGCTCCTCGGCACGCGCAGCATCAATGTCGTTCCGGGGACGAAGACACTGGCGACGATCGACACGCCCCTCGACGGCACGGTCTGAGCTCGGCCATGGAACGCGAGACAACGCGCATTTCGATCGCAGACAGAATGATGATGGGGATGGCGGGGGCGCGGATAGCGGGTCTCCTGTTGATTCTCGGCCTCGGTTCCTCGGCCGTCCTGCCGGTCGCCGCATCGGCCGCCGACACCGTGACGATCGAGATCGGCAACTACAGCTTCGTTCCCGCCGAGGTGACCGTGGCGCCGGGGACCAGGGTCGTCTGGGTCAATCACGACGAGATGGTGCATAGCGTGGTCTCGGCCGACCATCTGTTCGGCTCGACCGGCATGGACACCGAAGACGAATACAGCTTCGTGTTCGAGAAGGAGGGCGACTACGCCTATCTCTGCAGCCTGCATCCCTACATGACCGGTATCGTCAAGGTGCGCCGGCCATGAGGGCGGACGGTGGGTTGGGCAGCCGGAACATTGCAAGGTCTTAAGGTGGGCGCAGGCGGTTCGATGCGCGGTTCATATGGCCCCCCGTGGGCGCGTGACATAGAGTCGCCGCCCATGAACCCGCCCTTCAGGGACGAAAGTCAGGCGCCTTCCTCGGACAAGGCCGGCCGCATCGAGCGGCTGATCCTGCCGCATCTGGATGCTGCCTATAACCTGGCGCGCTGGCTCGCGCGCAGCGATCAGGACGCGGCCGACATCGTCCATGAGGCGTTCCTGCGCGCGGTCCGCTATGCCGACAGCTTCGAGGGCGGCAACGCGCGCGCCTGGTGGCTCGCGATCGTGCGCACGACCTATCTGACCTGGGTCGCCAAGACGAGCGGCGCCCGTTCGCCCCTGTCGCTCGAAGAAGTGATGACGTCGGGCGACGGCGATCTCCCGGCCGATGGCGGCCGCAGCCCCGAGGAACTGGCGCACTGGTCGCAATGCGCTTCCATGCTGACCGAGCTGGTGGAAGCGTTGCCGGCGGGCTTCCGGGAGATCATCCTGCTGCGCGAGATGGAAGAGCTTTCCTACCGCGAGATCGCGGATCTGCTCGAGGTGCCCGTGGGAACCGTCATGTCCCGGCTGGCGCGGGCGCGCGAGATGCTGAAGCGCGCCTGGGCCGCGCGGCAGGGAAGGTAGGGCGCTCATGGATTGCAGAACCGCTGCCACGCTGCTTCAGCCCTGCTTCGACGGCGAGCTCGACGAGGGCACCGCCGCCACGGTCAGGGCCCATGTCGCGGGCTGCGCCGACTGCAGCCGGGAGATGGCGGCCCTCCAGGCCTTGCGCGAGGGCATGAAACGTGCGCTGCCGCGCTACGCCGCACCGCAAAGCCTGCGCGATCGGATCCACGCCTCGGCAGCCGAGCCCGCGGCCGCGCCGGCAGTTCCGGCGCCAGCGAAACGCCGGTCCCTGCCGCGATGGGTGGCGATGGCGGCCTCCTTGCTGCTGGTGGCGAGTCTCAGCGTCGGGGTGACGCGCAGCCTGATGGGGCCGAACGTCGGCGCGACCTCGACCGAGCTCCTGCTGCACGACCTGGTGTCCAGTCACTTGCGGGCCTTGGCGGCGACCAACAGCGTGGATGTGCCCTCGTCCGATCGCCATACGGTGCGGCCCTGGTTCGCGGGACGCGTCGAGGTGTCGCCGCCGGCGCTCGATCTGTCGTCACAGGGTTTCGAGCTGCTGGGCGGACGCGTCGATTATGTCGGCGGCCGCCGGGTGGCCGTGCTGGTCTATAAGCATGGCCAGCATGTCGTCGATCTCTATGTGCTGCCGGATGACGCAACGGGGGCGGCGACGAATGCCGGCGAGGCAAGTGCGCCGCTGATGCGCCAAGGCCTCAACCTGATTCGTCGGCGCGTCGGCGGCCTGCAGGTCTGGGCGGTTTCGGATCTCGATCCGCAGGAGATGGCTGCGCTCGGCGAGGTCCTGGCACGGGCCCCGTGAGGCCGCGGCCTCAGCCCGACGTCGGCCGGAAGATCGCGTTGTAGGCATAGGCCTCGGGGTCCCCGCCGGCCGCGATCTTTCTCAGCCCCGAACGCGTGTAATGACGGTCCACCAGCGCATAGCCATGGGTCGACAGAAAATCGAAGATCTCGGCCTTGCCCCGGAGATTGACCTCGATCTGGATCGAGCGCGGCCGGTTCGGACTTTTCAAGGTCCGGGTCATGCCGCGCAACACCAGCAACTCGTTGCCGTCGACATCCAGCTTCAGATGGTGGGGCGGACGGAAATCGTGACTGGCGATCAGATCGTCGAGCGCCATGGCGGCCTTGGGTTCGGACAGCGCCGGGCGGAACTCCTTCTCTTCGCCATCGCGGAGAGAGCCGAGCTGGCTGTTGGAAGAACCGATCGTCAGCGAGATGTAGTTGAAGGGGATGAGCCCGCTGCGGTCGTTCAGGGCGAAACTGCAGGGGCTGACGGAACCGGCCAGATCGTTGGCGTCGATATTGTCCACCAGGCGCGCAAAATTGGCGCCGTGCGGCTCGAAAGCGTACACCCGCCCGGACGGTCCGACCTGCTGGGCCGCCATGACGGTGTAGAGCCCGATATTCGCGCCGATATCGTAGAACACCTCGCCCGGCTTCACTTCCGAGACGATCCAGGCGCAGGTTCCCGGTTCCTTGACGAGGGCGCTCAGGCAGCGACGCAGGTCGCGATCGCCGTCGCAGCGAAAGCGATAGACCTTCCCACCGGCCCGGATCTCGACCTCCGGACGCAAGGCACGCCGCAGCCAACGCGCAACCCCGAATTGAATCTTCCGCCACAGGCTGGGCGGCCATTGCCGCCCGTCGGTTAAGATCTTCACGCCGACTCACGCTCCCCCACCCATTGAGCGGTTGGGAGAGTACTCGGTCGAGTCTGTGGGCGCCAGGGGCGGGCGAGGGCTCGCAGGCGCAGACTGGCGCGGGGGTGACGCCTCGCGCCGGGCGCGGGAAGAACGCCGTGACGGAACGCCGCGGCGGCGGGGACTTAAATCCGGAAATGCCGCGCCAGAGCGGCGCAGCGGGCGTCTTCCGACGGATGGTGGCGCCGGCCCGGCGGAGCGGATGGCTGTGGAACGGGTCTGACCGATGCGATAATCTCAGCGCCCTCTTCCTCCGACACGTCGTTGTTCCGCCGCAGGCCCTATGTTCTTCAACCTCGACAGCTTGCAGATGCGCTACGAGCCCTTTCCGATCGGGCTCGCCCAGCCGCTCATGGAGCAGGGTACCTACGACCACCTCGTCGCCAGTTTCCCGCCGAAGGAGCTGTTCCTGCATATGCCGAAGTTCGGCAACAAATACGTGTTGTCGGAGAAGTTCAACCCGAAGAACTATCATGACTATGTCCGCGCCCAGCCGACCTGGCGCGAGTTCCATAGCTGGGTGAAGGGCGACGGCTTCATCCCGAGCGTGCTCGAAGCGCTGCAGAAGCGCTACATCGATCTGGGATTGGACGGCAAGCCGCTGCGGGGCCTGCGCCGGCTGCGGCGCCTCTTTCCGGGCAACCGGAAGGACATCCCGCTCAACGCGCGCTTTGAATTCTCGATGCTGTCCGCGGCCGGCGGGTTCCTGCTGCCGCACACCGACAATGCGAACAAGATCATCACGCTCGTCATTTCGATGGCGCGGCCGGGCGAATGGAACGAGGCGATCGGCGGCGGCACGGATGTGCTGCGTCCGAAGGACAACCGGCACGCCTTCAACTATCTGAACGAGCAGGCGCAGTTTTCGGATTTCGAGCGGCTCGACAGCTACGCCTTCCGTCCAAACCAGGCGGTCCTCTTCGTGAAGACCTACAACTCCTGGCATTCGGTCAGCCCGATCACCGGCACCGACCCGGAGATCCTGCGGCGCACCCTGACGATCAATATCGAAAAGCCGAAATGGGCCTCGTGAGCCGCCGAGCTCGCTAGCGCCGCGCGGATCAGCGCGAGGCCACCTTGGGCAGCGACGAGGGCGTCTCCCCGGTGACGACGCCGTCCTGAATCCGCAGGATCTTGTCGGCGACCGTCATCCAGGCCGGCTGATGCGAGATCGACAGGACGGTGATGCCGCTCTGATCGGAGAGCTCGCGCACATTGCGCACGATCTCCGCTTCGGTCTTGGGATCGAGCGCGCTCGTGGCTTCGTCCAGGATCAGCAGCTGCGGCTGATGAATGAGGGCCCGGGCCATGGCGATGCGCTGGCGCTGCCCGCCGGACAACAGCCCGCCGCGCTCGCCCACGATGTGATCCACGCCGTCGCTGAGCGCCGACACGAAGTCCCAGGCGCCGGCCTGTCTCAGGGCGCGCTCGACATCGGCCCGCGAGAAGCTGGGTTCGCCCAGCGTGATATTGGCCATGATGGAATCGTGATACAGCAGCAGTTCCTGCGGCACATAACCCACCATCATCCGCCACTTCTGAACGTCGATGGCGGACAGCGGCTCGCCGTCGATCAGGATCTGGCCCGAGGTCGGCTGGTGCAGCCCCAGAATCAGATCGACCATGGTGGTCTTGCCGGCGCCCGACGAACCGATGACCGCGGTCACTTCGCCCGCCGCAATCGTCAAGGAGGCATGATCGATGACGCGCTTGGGGCCGAACGCCATCGACACGTCGCGAAGCTCGATGCCCTTCTTCAGGGTGGGCACCCGGCCGACCGAGGTTTCCTCGCGCGCGGCCTTGGCGTCCTCGATGGCATCGTAGATGGACCAGTAGCCGCTCTCGGCGACGCTGACCGCCTGCAGGTCCTCCTGGACCTTGCCGATCACCATCACGGTCTTCACCAGCAGCACGGCCATCACCAGCAGCTCGGCCAGCGGAATGGTGGACAAGGTCGCGGCGAAGTAGGTGCCGACGCCGATGCAGATGAGGATGACCGGTTCCTGCAGCACCTTGCTGGCATGGCGGGCGGAGAGCTGGCGGCGCATCGACAGATGGATGGCGGCGATGTCCTTGGCGAACAGCGCCGCGAACCGCGCCTGGCGGCCCATCGCCTTCATCGGCTTCAGCCCGACCAGCACGTCGGCCAGCCGTCCGATCATGGTGGTGGTCCGCTTCGTCTGCTTGCGCGCATTGCGGCGCGAAATGACGATGAAGCGGCTCAAGGACAGCATCATGACGACGCCGATCGCGAGCGCGAAGCCCGCCAGCTTCCAGGAAAACGCCGCGGCGATGCCGAGATAGATCGCGGCCTGGATGACATGCGCCATGAAATTGGCGACGGCGCTGTAAGCCTCGCTGGCGCGCATGGCGTCGAAGCCGATGGCATTGGCGAACCGGCCCAGCGGCTCGCGCACGAAAAAGCTCCAGCGGGCGTCGAGCAGGGCCGTGATCAGGCCCATCCTCATATTGGTGCCGACGCGCGCCACCGCATGGCTCACCTGGCGCATCGCGGCCATATGCAGGAGCGCCTTGCCGATCATGGCGACGATCAGGATGACGAGCAGGATCAGCAGATTGTGGGGCAGGCCGACCTTGTCGAGGGCGGTCATCACATACTTGCCGAGCCCGCTCTGGTTGGCGCCGGCGGGGTCGCCGGCAGCGGCGAGGAGCGGGATCAGGCTGGCGATGCCGATGCCCTCGGCGACGCCGCTCAGGAGCAGGCAGAGCAGGACGACCAGGTTGCTCAGCGGCGGCGCAGCCGCGGCAATGCGCAGGAGCTGCGGCACCCGGGACTTCTTACGCTTCAGGGCATGGTTGCGCTTTTTGGACATGTCATCCTGTCGATTAGGACCGGTGATGGGGGCCCTGGGGACCCCTCGGGGGGCATCGCCGGAAGCGCCGTCGATCGGACGGCTTTCTCAACCCCTCGCCAAGGCCCGTCGGCACCGGGTCGGCGCGGCTGAAATCTGGGCGATAGTGTTACCTGAAGGCGCCCCTGACCGGCAACATTCGGGTCCCGGCCGGCATTCCGGAATTGGCCCTAAAATTAAGGAATTTCAGACCCCTGCGGCCGCCGGCCGCAGGCTTTGGGATCCGTGATGCCGAGGCGGGCGGCGGGCTTGCCGTGGGCGGGCGGGCCGAGTAAGTCTGGCGCCCGGTCCGGCCTCCCCGCCGGATTCGCCTCGCGCCCGCCGGCGACGACGACCTTGGGCGCGCGGCCGCGACAAGTCTCGATGAATCGTCACGGAAAGGGCGTTCCTGGTGAATTGGGAGAAGGCCGACGGCACCGCAGCCCTGGCGTCGCCGGTCGTGACGGGCAAGGCCTCCTGGCGGCGGCTGCTTCCGCCCGACATGCTGGTCGTCACCCTGGTCGTGCTCGGCTTCTTTGCCATCGCGCTCGCCATCGCCCACCGTTACGGGATCAGCTTCACCGAACCCCGCCCGGGCAAGATTCCCGGCCTCGACGCCAATTACTGGGCGCCGCCGATCTTCGCCGCGATCGCCTATCTGGTGATTCAGTTGATCGGCCGGCAGGTCGCCCGATCGAATCGCCCGTCCTGGGCCGCCTTCGGGCGGCGCATCTTCGACGACTACTACCTGCTGGCGCTCTTCATCTTCGTCATCTACGTCCATTTCAACATCAAGATGTGGATCCCGGTCGTCAATCCGGCGCTCTATGACGAGACCTATTTCGCCATCGACCAGGCGCTGCGGCCGGTGATCGACCTGTTCGCCTGGCTGCGGGGCCTCGGCGCCCGCGTCATCCCGGCGGTCGACATCTGGTATCAGGCAGGCTTCTTCGCCGTCTTCGTGCTGTCCTACCTGACCCATTCGATCGGCAACCGGCGCTGGCATTATCACAACATGATCGGCTTGCTGCTGATCGAGATGATCGGGCCGCTGAGCTATCTGTTCGCGCCGGCTGTCGGCCCCTTCATCTACGAGCAGGGACCGAACGCGATGGCGACCAATGCGGAGCTGACGATGTACGAGGTCTATAAACAGGTCCTCGCCGGCGGCGCCGCCTGGGTGTCGGAGCATGGCGGGCAGTATTTCGCGCAGCCGCTGGCGGCGATGCCCTCGCTCCATGTCGGCGCCACCTTCGTCATCGTCTATTATGCGGTCAAGGCGCGGCAGTGGGTGTCGCCGCTGGCGGTCCTGGCTTTCGCCTGGATCGTCATCGAATCGGTCGTCGCCCGCTGGCATTACGTGATCGACCTGCCGGTCGGCCTCCTGCTGGCGGCGATCGCCATCCTCCTCACCAATCGCCTCTGCCGGGGCCGGCAGATCGAGATCGATCGGGCCGCGGGCCTGGCCCATGCTGCCCGCGGTGGCTGAACGGCCGAACGACATGGATTCCAGGGTCGCCGTCACCGCAGGCGAATCGGGAACGGCCCTCGATCGGCCGCCGAGCGTGTGGGTCTTCAAATGCCATCGCGCCGGCGATCACGCGCAGAGCATCGCCCTGGCCGACGCGCTGGGCTGGCCCTATGTCGTGAAGGAAATGAAGTTCCTGCCGCATGAGCTCTATTACGCGCTGCGGGGCAAAGGAACCTTGGCCGGAATCGACCGGCGCCGCTCGAGCCCGCTGCAGCCGCCCTGGCCCGACCTCATCATCATGGCCGGCCGCCAGAACGAGACGCCGGCCAAATGGGTGCGCGACCAGTCGGGGGGCCACACCCGCATCGTCGTGATCGGGCGCTATTGGACGCCCGCGGCGGAGCTCGATCTGGTCGTGACGCCGCCGCAATTCCGGCTGCGCGAGCATCCGCATGTGCTGGTCAACGATTTCCCGCTGCACCAGGTGACGCGCGACAAGCTCGACGAGGCCGCCCGTGTCTGGCGGCCGCGGCTGGCGGACCTGCCGCATCCCTGGATCGCGCTGGTGGTGGGCGGTTCCAGCGGCCCCTATGTGTTCAGCCGCGAAACCGCGCGGCGCCTGGGACGGGAGGCGAGCGCCTTCGCGCGGACCCATGGCGGCTCGCTGCTGGTGACCACCAGCCCGCGCACCAGCCGCGGCGCCATGGAGGCGCTCGATCGCGCGATCGAGGTTCCGCACAAGTTCTATCGCTGGCGCCCGTCCGATCCGGAGAATCCCTATCTGGGCTATCTGGCCCTGGCCGACCGCTTCATCGTCACCGCCGACAGCCTGTCGATGCTGGCCGAAGCCTGCGCCTCCGGCCGGCCCGTCTTCATGTTCGAGTTCGGCGGCGGCCCCGCCGCCATGCACGGGCCCCGCGCCCGCGATCCGCGCATCCGTCAATGGTGGCGCTGGTCGCAGCTCAAGGATCAGGGTCTGCTCGGGCTTCACTATGCCTTGGCTATCGGCCTGCCGCCCTGGCGGATCAACCGCAGCCGCGATATCCGGCTGGCCCAGGACCGTTTCGTCTCGCTGGATCGGGCGCGTTGGCTGGGGCAGGACGATCCGCGCCCCTGGCATCCGGCCCCCTTGCAGGATCTCGACCGTGCCGTGGCACGGGTCTATGCGCTCCTCGGTCGCTCCGGGTCGGGTGCGGATCCTGTTCACAAGGCCCGCTCGGGCCCGCATGATGCGGTCGGTCCAGCGGCCGCACCGATGCTTCCCGGCGCGCCTTAGCCCGCCAGCCATCCGGACTCGATCGTGCCAGGCCCTTTATCGCCCATGCCATCGCCAGACCCCAGGACCAGCGCGTCGATGCCGGCCGGCGCTCGTCCGTCGCCCCTCGTCTGGCTGCTGATGTCCGACAAGACCGGCGACAATGCGCAGTTGCAGGTGGTCGCCGACGCGCTGCCCTGGCCGAGCCAGCCCAAGCAGATTCGGGTGCGCCCGGAGTTCGCCGACGCCAAGCCCCGGGTCGCCGCCTCGATCCATCATGTCGATCCGGCGAAGTCCGATCCGCTCGAAGCCCCCTGGCCCGATCTCGTCATCACCATCGGCCGGCGGATGTCGATGGTGGCGCTCTGGATCAAGGAACAGTCGGGAGGGCGGACCCGGATCGCCCTGATCGGGCCGCCCAAGCGCATGCTCGACCGCTTCGACCTGGCGGTCGCCTCGGTCCAGTACCGATTGCCGCCGCAGCCCAACCTGCTGCGGATCAATTTCCCGCTGCAGCGCATCGACATGGCCGCCATTGCCGCCGAGGCCGAGGGTTGGCGGCGTGAACTCGAACCGCTGCCGCGGCCCTTGATCGCGGTCATGGTGGGCGGACGCACCAAGGCGGTGCGCTTCGACGAGACGGTCGCGCGGCAGCTCGCCGCCGGCATCGCCGACCTCGCCGCCCGTGAAGGGGGCACGCTCGTCGTCACCACCAGCCGGCGGACGCCCGACGCGGTCATCGCCGTGCTGGAGCGCATGCTGCCGCCGGGCTCGCTGCTGCATCGCTGGAGCCCGGGCGGGGAACGCAATCCCTACCGCGCCCTCCTGGGCCTCGCCGATCGCTTCATCGTCACCAGCGACAGCATCTCGATGCTGATGGAGATCGGCCGCCTCGGCCGGCCGCTCGCGATCTATCCGCTGCCGCTTTCCGCCGGCTTCGGATCGGGATTTCTCGGCAGGCTGGCGGAGCTGTTGCCGCGGCCGATCGCGCGCCGGCTGCGCCGGGCGATCGCCGGGCTGGCCGATCGCCTGGGGGCGATCGGGCATGACCGCGACCTGACGGCGATCCATCGCCTGATGATCAGGGAGGGGCATGCCGTCTGGTTCGGCGACCCGTTCAGGCGCGACAACCGGCCCTTGCCCGACGAATTGGGGGCCGTGGTGGCGCGGGTCCGGGCCCTGATGGAGCGGGTCTGATCCGCGCGGGGTCAGCCGCTCGCTTCAGCCAGGTCAGGCCAGGTTGGCGACCCGCTCGAGTTCCTTGATGCGCTGATGGACGGAGTCCGGCGTCACCGGCTCGTTGCCCTCGCGGCTGCATTCCACGGCGGCCGCGATATTGCCGAGGATCGCCGCCAGGACGTCGTTTCCGGTCGCGAAATAGGCCAGCGTCGCATAGGCCAGGAGCGCGTCGCCGGCGCCGACCGGATCGACGATCTTGTTCGCGAAGCTGTCGAGCGCCGCCACGGTGCGCAGGTCCTCCGGCGGCCGGGTGCGATAGGTGAGAACGCCGCGGTCGCCGAGCTTGAGGATCAGCGTCTTGCAATGGGCCTGCTCGAACAGCGCCGTCGCCAGCGGACGGATCGCCGAATCCTGATCGCCCAGCGCGAAACGCGCCTCGCGCTCGTTCGGCGTGATCAGATCGAAGCCCTTGAATTCGAGGATGTTGCCCCAGCGGCTGGCGACCTGGCTGTCGGCGACGCGCATGCGCCCGGCAGGAATCGCCTCGGTGAGGCGCGGCACCGTCATGCGGTTGAAGATGCCATGGCGGAAGTCGCTGAAGCAGGTGATGTCCGCCGCGGTCTCGGCGATGTCGCGCCGGAACTCGGTCAGCACCTTGTCGGAGATCGAGCGATTGTCGACGGTGTCGATCTTCAGCAGGCGGTAATCGTGGGCGACGATGGCGTTCTTGTTGGTCGTCGGGCGCGTCGAATCGATGATGGCGCGCGTCTTGACGCCCGCCTTCTCCAGATCCTGCAGGACGAAATCCTTCAGCGCGTCGTTGCCGAGAACGGTCGAGAAGGTCACGTCCGCGCCGGCCGCGCGCAGATGCTTGGCGACGATGCCGGCGCCGCCGACATAGTCCACCTTGTTCTCATAGAGCACGCTCATGGTCGGCGTCTTGGTCATCCCGCCGATCATGCTGCAATGGGTCAGGCTGTCGACGATGGTGTCGCCCACCACATGGACCCGGATGCCCTTGAGATTGTCCAGGGCGCTATAGAGCTCCGAGAAGCCGAAGCCTTCGCCTTCCATCATCATCATCAGCTTCTCGATGCCGATATCTGGCGGTCCGGACTCGATCAGGCGCGAGGATGAATAGACGATATCGCCCGGCGTGAAGAGCACCTCGCCGCCGAAGCTCTCGAGCGTGCGCATCTCTTCCTGGGTCTTCGGATTGTGGCCGCCGGCATATTCGTAGCCCTTGGCATAGAAATCCGGCTGGATCAGCTTCAGATTCTCGACCGGCGTCGGGTTGGGATCGACGACGACATAGTCGACGGCCTCGAGCGCCGCCAGGTTGATCGCCCGCAGATCCTGGGGCACGAAGGGCCGATGGGCCGCCTTCAGGATGTGGGCGTCGGCGGTGATGCTGGCGACGAGGATGTCCGATTTGCTCTTGGCGTAGAGCAGATGGCGGACATGGCCCGGATGCACGACATCGAAGGTGCCGTGGCACATGATGACCCGTTTCTTGCGCGGGCGGGGGCCGATGATGGCCGCAACTTCCTGCGCCGTCTTGATCTTGTGGCTCACCAGCTTGCGGCTTTGTGGATCCATGGCTTATGCGTTCTCCCGGCCGGCCTGCTTCATGAATTTGAACCAGGTTTCCGTGGCGCTGGCGATCGACTGGGGGTCCCAGAGCGGCGCTTCGCGCCAATAGTCGATGGTGGCCACGATCCTGGCCACGCCTTCCTCGAAACTGACCGCCGGCGCCCAGCTCAGCTCGCGCTGGATCTTGCCGATGTCGGCCCAGGTCACGTCCGGCTCGCCCGGGCGCTTCGGGATGTAGGTCTTTTCCCCGCCCAGGAGCTCGATCAGGCGGTTGACCGATTGCGGATTGCCGCCGCCCAGATTCCAGAAGGTCCCCACACGGTCGGTCTCCGCCGCGGCGAGAAAGGCGCGGGCGACGTCCGTGACATAGAGGAAGTCGCGGCGCTGCGTGCCGTCGCCGACGACGGTGAAGGGCTTGCCGGCCAGCTTCTGGCGTAGGAACACGCCGAACACCGCGCCATAGGCACCCGAGGTGCGCGAACGCGTGCCATAGGCATTGAAGATGCGGACCGAATTCACCGGCAGGCCATAGACCTTGTGCCAATGGAAGCCGGCCTGTTCGCCCTGATATTTCGACAGGGCATAGGGATAGAGCGGGTTGATCGGATGATCCTCGCGCGTCGGCGTCGCTGCCAGGCCGTAGCAGGAGGAGGACGCCGCATAGACGAACTTGGTCACGCCCGCCTGGCGGGCCGCCTCGAGCACCGCGACCGTGCCCTGGACGTTCGCCGACATGTATTCCGCCGGCCGTTCGATCGACGGGACGATGTCGCCGATGCCGGCGAAATGGAAGACGAAGCGCGCGCCGCGGAAGGACGGATCCTCCGGCTTGATGTCGCGGATGTCGCGGGTCTCCAGCACCACGTCGCCGGAACCGGCATGCTGGGCCAGATTGGCGGCGCGGCCACCGACCATATTGTCGATCGCGTGAACGCGGAAGCCGCGCTCGACCAGCAGATCCACCATATGGCTGCCGATGAAGCCCGCCCCGCCGGTGACGACGGCCAGAGGCTTCCTGGTCATGCGGCGCGCAGGGACTTCAGCTGACGGACGTTGAAGTACCGATCGTCGGTCATGCTGTTGGGCAGCTTGTTCGCCTTGAAGGCCTTGCACAGGTCGCGAACCGCGTCCTCCACGGTGTGGCGCGGCGAGAAGCCCAGCAGGCGGCGGATCTTGTCCGAGTTGATGTGATAGCTGCGGATGTCGTCGGTGGGCGTGGTGACGATGTCGATGGCGCCCCGGTCCGGGAATTCCTTCATGACCACGTCGCGGACGGTGCGCGCGATGTCCATGATGCTCATGTTCTGATAGCCGGCATTGAAGGTCTCGCCGGCGATCTTCTCGTCGGGCAGCTCCAGCAGCAGCTCATAGAGGTCGCACATGTCCTGCACATGCAGGTTGGGCCGGAGCTGCGTGCCGCCGAACACGGTGATCTTGCCGTTGTTGATGGCGTGGTTCGTCAGGATGTTGACGCTGAGATCCAGGCGCTGGCGCGGCGCGTAGCCGCAGACGGTCGCGGGCCGGATCGTGACGCAGACGAAGTCGGGCGACTGATGCTTGAACAGCAGCGGCTCGCACATGCCCTTGTACTTGTTGTAGAGCGTCAGCGGCAGCAGAGGATGGTCCTCGGTGACGTTCGGCTTGTCGGAGACGCCATAGACCGAGCTCGAGCTGGCATAGATGAAGCGCTTCACGCCCGCGCGCTTGGCCGCGATCACCATGGGCTCGAAGGCGTCCAGGTTGACCGAGGTCGAAAGCCGTTCGTCCAGCTCGAAGCTCGCATCGTTGGAGATGCAGGCGAGCGAAATCACGACATCCTGGCCCTGGCAGGCCTTGGCCAGCTTCGCCGTGTCGCGGATATCGCCCTCGATGATGCGCAGGGCCGGATCCTGCTTCGGCAGGAAGTCGTCGCCGAAATACATGATGTCGTAGACGGTGACGTGATAGCCGAGATCCAGCAGCTGCGGGACGAGCAGCGATCCGACATAGCCGGCGCCGCCGGTCACCAGGACATTCTTGAACTTCACGAACGAGCTCCATTCGCCAGGACCGGCGCGGCGTCCCGCGTCGGGATGTTGTAGCCGGCGGCATCGGCGTCCCGCCAGAACATCTCCACGGTCTCGAGCGAGAAGCGCTCGAGATCCTTGCCCACCGAGCCCAGCTTGTTCAGCAGGTCGTTGGTGACGGTGATGATGTGGCAGCCGCAGGCGTCGGCATGAAACAGGTTGAGCACCTCGCGCGGGCTCGCCCACAGCACTTCCGCCTTGGGATGGGCCTTCGCCGCGAGCCGGACCGCTTCGGTCATGATCGGCATCGGGTCGCGCCCGCTGTCGGCGACGCGGCCGGCGAAGATCGAGAGGATCGCCGGCGTGTCAGCCGACAGGACATCCAGCGTGGCGCGCACCTGGTCCAGCGTGAACATCGCCGTCACGTTGACGGCGACGCCGCGCTTCGACAGGCGGCCGACCAGCGGCACCGAGGACTGGCGCTTGGTGTTGGTGATGGGGATCTTCACATTGACGTTGGCGCCCCAGGAAGCGATCTCCATGGCCTGCGCTTCCATCGTCGCGTGATCGTCGGCGAAGACCTCGAAGGAGATCGGCCGGTCGGGCACCGCCGCGATCGCCTCGCGCGCGAAGGCGCGATAGTCCTTCACGCCGGCCTTGCGCATCAGCGTGGGATTCGTGGTGAACCCCTTGATGAAGGGCTTGGCGTACATTTCGCGAATGCCGTTGAGGTCGGCGCCGTCGGCGAAAATCTTGATCCGCAGATCGGAGATCGAGGGCACGGGTTCCATCGGTCGTGAGACCTTCATCTAGAATTGTTGGAGAATGACGTCCGCCGCTTCCGCGAGCGAGCACACGATTCGATCGGGTCGTTCCCGCGGGACGTCATAGTCGTTGCGCAACCATATGGTGTGGCAGCCGGCGGCTTTTCCGGCCCCGATGTCGCGCCAACGATCCCCGACCATGAAGCTCTGGTCCAATCGGATATTGTGTCGCGCGGCTGCGTCAAAGAGCATGCCGGGCAGCGGCTTATAGCACTTGCAGTCAGGCCCCTCAAGGCACCAGCAGACCTCGACATGGTCGATCGGCAGCCGGTCCGTCAGCCAGCGGTTCATCGCCTCGACCGTCGCCCGGGAGGTCAGGCCCTTGGCCGCATCCGGCTGGTTGGTCGCGATGGCCAGGAACAAGCCTGCGGCTTTCAGTCGCTGGAGCGCGTCGACCGCGCCCGGCATGAGAATCATGTCCGCCACGCCGGCCGGCGGGTAGGGGTGTCCGTCCCGGATCACCGCCTCGTTGAGCGTGCCGTCGCGGTCGAAGAACACCGCCCGGCGCGGTGCCGCGGCCATCACCGAGGGGCTGCGCTCGTGGCGGTCACACTCTCCCATTTCGTCGCCCGGCGCTGCAGGACCGGGTTGGAGACGAGGCAGTGCCACACCACGGCCTGGAAGCCTTCGCTCTGCGGCGTGATGTGCGCCGCGTTCGGCGCCGGAATCACGACCACCACGTCGCCCTTCTTGGCGGTGTAGCCGGTCGCACGCCCGACGATCCCGAAGACTTTCGTGCCGCGCCGCTTGGCCAGATCGATCGCTTTGACGAGATTGGGCGAGACGTTCTTCTCGGCGTCGCCGCCGCCGACCGAGAAGATCAGGATCGCATCCTTCTCGTTGATATTGCTGACCTCGAGCCAGCCCTCGAACACCGTGTCCCAGCCTTCGTCGTTGGTGCGTGCCGTCAGCTCCGAGACATTGTCGACCGGGGTATAGGCTTCGATCCCGCAGAGCTTGCGGAAGTCGTTGACCGCATGGCTGCAATTGCCGGCGCTGCCGCCGACGCCGAGCAGGAACAGGCGGCCGCGCCGCTCGCGCACCGCCGCCAGCTCCGAAGCCAGTCGATCGATCGCGGCACGATCGATCTCGCGCGCGATCTGCGCGACTTCGTCGAAGAACAAAGCTGCGTGGCTCATCCGAATCCCGCCTTCCTGTCGCGGCATGGCGCGATTGCGAGGCGCCAGCGATAGCGTTGCCATAGGCGCCCCGCCTCCCGCGTCGCGGAGCCAGCCCTGTCCGAGGCCGGTGTCCCGCGAGGGTCCCGTCGATCAGCCGCTCGGCCGGAATTGCGCGTCGGCGGTCCGTTCGCCGCCTTCGAGTCGCGTCATTCCGGGGCTTTGGGGTGGGGCGCGTGATCGGCTATAAACTCTTTCAGTTTCGGCTTGTCAAGACGACGGAGCCGGCTCAAATCCGCGGAAAACCTACCGAAAATGCGTGTCGCCGTTGTCGGACTCGGTGTCCAGGGCCATAAGAGGCGAAGCGTCGCGGGGGCGGACCTGGCCGCCACCGTCGACCCGGTCAACCCCGAGGCCGACTACCGCCGCATCGAGGAGGCGCCGATCTCGAGTTATGACGCGGCCCTGATCTGCACGCCGGACGAGCCCAAGCTCGCCATCCTCGATTACCTGGCCTCCCACCGGAAGCATGCGCTGGTCGAGAAGCCCTTGATCGCGGACGACGATGCTGCCATTGCCGGCCTTCGGGATCGGGCGCGGGCAAAGGGGGCGGTGCTCTACACCGCCTATAACCATCGCTTCGAGCCGCATTTCATCCGGATGCGCGAGCTGCTGCAAAGCGGCCGGCTCGGCCGGATCTATCGCTTGCGCATGTTCTACGGCAACGGAACGGCGCGCCTGGTGCATGACTCGGCCTGGCGCGATGCCGGTGCCGGCGTGCTCCCCGATCTGGGATCGCATCTGCTCGACACCATCCTGTTCTGGCTGGGATCGCCCCCCGCGGCACCGTTTCGCGTCGTGTCCGCGGACCGATTCGAGAATCGGGCGTTCGATCATGTCGTGCTCGCCTCGGCCGGGCCGCCCTCGATCGAGCTGGAGATGACGCTCTGTTCCTGGCGCAACGATTTCAAATGCGACCTGCTGGCCGAGAACGGCAGCGCGCACATCGAATCGCTGTGCAAATGGGGCCCGACCCACTTCACCGTTCGCGACCGCAAGCTCCCCAGCGGTCGGCCAGACGAGTCGTCGAAAACGCTGATCCAGCCCGATCCGACCTGGGTCGCGGAGTACGCGCATTTCAAGTCGCTCTGCGAATCGGGCGGCCCCGACAATCTCGACAACGATCTCTGGATCAACCGCAGCTTGCGGAAGCTCGCCGCCGAGGCCCTGGCGTCATGATCGGCTTTGCGGGCATGACGCATCTGGGCATCGTCTCGAGCCTCGCGGCGGCGGCCAAGGGTGTGTCGACGGTCGCCTTCGATCCGAGCGCGGAACTCGTCGCGCAGCTGAGTCAGGGACGGTTCCCGATCGACGAACCCCGGCTCGCCGAGATCTGGACGGCCCATCGGGGGAACATCCGCTTCACCAGCCAGGCGTCCGACCTCTCCGCCTGCGACCCGATCTATGTCGCGCCGGATGTTCCCACCGGCGATAGCGGCGAGAGCGATCTCGAGCCCGTCCATCGGCTGCTCGATATCGTCGGCAAGGCCGCGGCCGGAAGGACGCGGGTCCTGCTGAGCCAGGTGCCGCCGGGCTTCACCCGGGCGCTGCGAGACGAGAGCCTCTATTATCAGGTCGAAACCCTGGTGTTCGGCCGCGCCTTCGAGCGTGCGCTCGAGCCGGAGCGCTACATCGTCGGCTGCGCCGACCCGGCCCGCCCCCTGCCGCCGGCCTTTCGGGCCTATCTCGAGCGGTTCGGCTGTCCCATCCTGCCGATGCGCTATGAGAGCGCGGAGCTCGCGAAGATCGCCATCAATTGCTGCCTCGCGGCGAGCGTCACGGTCGCCAACTCGCTGGCCGAGCTGGCCGAGGGCGTGGGCGCCGACTGGTCGGAGATCGTTCCCACCCTGCGGCTCGATCGCCGCATCGGCCCGCATTCCTATCTGACGCCGGGCCTTGGCCTCTCCGGCGGCAATATCGAGCGCGACCTCTCGACCGTGACCCGGCTCGCCGACGCCGCCGGCGCCGATGCGAGTGCCATCCGCGCGATGCTCGTCAACAGCCGCCACTGCAAGGATTGGCCCTTGCGCCGGTTCGGCGAGCTGGTGGCGGACCGGGTCAAGCATCCGCGCGTCGCGCTCTGGGGCCTCGCCTACAAGGAGAACACCCATTCGACCAAGAACTCGCCGGCCCTGGCCTTCTTGAGCGGGCTCGGCCCCTCGGTCGTGCAAGCCTTCGATCCACTGGTCGCCGCCGAGGCCCGCTATCATCCCGGCATCGTCCAGGCCAAGGATCCGCTCGATGCCTGCCGCGGCGCCGACGCGCTGGCGATCCTGACGCCCTGGCCGCAGTTCAGGAGCGTCGCGCCCGGCGACGTCGCCACCGCCATGAAGGGGCGCGTCCTGTTGGACCCCTATCGCATCCTCGATCCCCAGGCCTGCCGCGCGGCCGGCCTTCAGCAAGCCGTCCTTGGAGCTCCGTGACGCCCGTGACCTTCGATCATCGACAGACTCCTCCCGCCGAACCCGCCCGTGTCGTGGTGCTGGGCTCGCGCGGTTTCATCGGCGCGGCCCTCGTCCGCGATCTCGCGGCCGGCGGCGTCCCGACCCTGGCGCTCTCCTCGGCCGATCTCGACCTGGCGATGCCCGATGCGGCCGCGAAACTGACCGCCCTGCTGCAGCCCGAGGATGCACTGGTGTTCCTGTCGGCCGTGACGCCGGACAAGGGCCGCGACATCGCCAGCACCATGCGCAATCTGCGGATGGGCGAGGCGGTGGCAGCGGCGCTGCAAGCGCGGCCGGTTGCCCATCTGGTCTATCTCAGCTCGGATGCGGTCTATTCCTTCGAGGCCGGCCTCGTCTCCGAAGCCACGCCGGCCGCGCCCATCGACCTCTACGGCGTCATGCACCGCACCCGCGAGCTCATGCTGCAGCAGGCGTTCAAGGGGCCGCTGGCGATCTTGCGCTCGACCCTCGTCTATGGCGCGGCGGATACGCACAATTCCTACGGCGCCAACCGCTTCCGGCGCCTGGCCGAGAAGGATCGCAAGATCACTCTGGGCGGCAAGGGCGAGGAGACCCGCGATCATCTGCTGATCGACGATGCCGTCGCCATGATCCGGGAGGTGCTCCGGCATCGCAGCCACGGCATCCTGAACATGGTCACCGGGCAGTCGGTCACGTTCGACGAGCTGGCGCGGCTGGTGGGAGGGCTTTTCAGTCCGGCAGCGGAGGTGATCCATACGCCGCGGCAGTCGCCGGTCACCCACCGGCATTTCGATCCGGCGCTGCGCCGGCGCGCCTTTCCCGAGTTCCGCTTCACGCCACTGATCGACGGCCTGCGCAAGGTCCATCGCGAGGCGCAGTCGGGCGCGTGATCCGTCGCGGCACCGATCGACGGCTCGATCGCGTCCTCACGGCATGAAAGACCAGAGGGAACATCGATGACGGAGAGCGACGCCTCACGCCCGCCGGCCGGCCCGCGCCTGCATCCGCGCGATGCGGTCGCCGCGATCATCGTCGTGCCGCCGCAGGGATATCTGCTGCAGCTCCGCGACAATCGCCCGGATATCTTCTTCCCCGATCATTGGGGCCTCTTCGGCGGCGCCATCGAGCCCGGCGAGAGCGAGGAGGCTGCGCTGCGCCGCGAACTTCTGGAGGAGATCGGGGTCGATTTCCCACCCGAGGCGGTGCGCTACGCCACGCGCATCGACATCGACTGGAACCGGCCGGGATTCGGGATGAAGACGCGCGCGTTCTTCGAGGTCTCCCTGGCGGCGGAGAGGGTTCGCTCCGTGGTTTTGCGGGAAGGCGCGGACCTTCGCGTCTTCTCGCCCGCCGAGATCCAGAACCTCCGCGTTACGCCCTATGACGCCTTCGGCCTCTGGCTGCATATCAACCGGGAGCGCATCGGATAGCCCGGTCCCGGTGACGGCCACAAGGCCCTGTGGCGAGTTTGTGGCCAGTCCTGCAACCTCCTTGCCCCGTTACACCGGTATTGCCCCACTACGTCAGTCTGTTTACCCTATTAAATAGAACTTAATGATGGGGGGGCCGGTGCTTCTGAAATCGCGCCAGGTTTCTGTGATTTCCGATCCAATGGCGCTGAGGCTGCGTATGGGCACATTGCTGGCCCGGTCGCGCTCGATGTTTCATTTGGCGCCGAGTCAGCCCCGCCGGATCTTCTTCATGCATATCCCCAAGACCGGCGGGATGACGGCGCAGCAATATCTGACCTGCTGTCTCGGCGGAAAACGGGGCGGGCGGCGGTGCAAGCTGGGTGAGATCTATCTTCATCAATCTCCCGATGAGCGGAAGATCGAACGGGCGCGGGCATCGCGCTTCATTTGCGGCCATTTTTCCTGGGCCAGCGTCGAGCGCATCGGCATTCGCGACGACGACTACATCTTCACCTTTCTTCGCGAGCCGCGGAGCCGCCTGCAGTCCTTCTATCGGGTGATGACGAACTACCCCAAGGATCACCTGACCGAAGCGGTGATGAGCCGGGTGGAGCGATGCCGGGACATGTCCCAACTGGACATGTTCACCACGTCGGATCTCGATCTCCGGAACATGATCGACAACTACATGGTGCGCCAGCTCTCGGGCCGGCTGGTCGACTATCCGTTTCGGGAATCGGAATGGCCGGCCCTTCTCGAGATCGCCAAGCGCAATCTCCGGCGCCTGAATCGCGTCGGCTTGCAGGAAACATACGAGGCCGATTTCGGACGGGTTCTGTGCGACTTGGACCTGCCGCGCCTGCCGGTCATCCCCAGAGACAATGCGACGGACGACGTCGTCAAACGGGCCTGGGTCAAGGGCAAGACCTACCAGGAAAACCCCGCCGATATCCAGGCGGCCATGGCGCCGCTGGTCCGCTGGGACGACGCGCTCTACGACTATGCCCGTGAGCTCCGCGCGAGCGGAGCGTTCGGACCCGTCGCCTAGCCGCACGAACCGCTCTCGTCCTGCGATCCCTGCTCGGGCGATCCCGCCGCCACGCTACTCCACGATCGTCCAGTAATAGTCGCCCGTATAGCCGGCCTCGGCGAACACCTTGCGCCAGCCATCCGGATAATCGTGGAAATTCGCGGTCAGAACCCAGTCGAGGAAGAGCTGGCGCTGTTCTTCGTCGCGATAGGAATCGACCTGCACATAGGCCCGGCCGCCGCAGAGCCGCTGCACTTCCTTGAGCGAGCGGATCACGCCTTCGCGGTTCTGGTTATGAATCGTGTTGATCGACACCACCGCGCTGAAGCTGTTGCTGGGGAAGGGCAGATGCTCGCAGCTGCCGAGATGGAGCCGACCGACCACCTCGGGCTCGCAATGCATGACCGCGTATTCCGAGATGTCGATGCCGAACACCTCGAGCCCGGGGCAGACCTTCATCAGGTCCTTGACCAGGAATCCCTTGGCGCAGCCGACATCCAGCACCCGATCGCCGGCCTTGAGGCCGAAATGGGCAACGATGTCCTCGGCGATCGGGACCCACCGCCCGTCATAGCGATAGCCGCCATAGCCATATTCCCGCGGGCCGTCGAAATATTCCTGGCCGAATTTCCGGGAGGTGGCGATCACCTCCGGGCTCTTGGCCTCCGCGCGGGCGTTCACATTGCGCCGCGAGCGCGGCAGGCGCGCGAGAAGATTGACCTCAGCCATAAAGATACTCCGTTGCGTGAATTTTCGAGGGGTTCGTGAACCGCAGGTCGGCCAGCCTCGCGCTCAATCGCGGCGCGGCCGACGGCACCCGTGACAATGAGCGCAATTGCCGGAAATCATTAACTTTCGCTCCTTAAGAAGATCGATGATATCGTCAATTGGCCTCTGCCGCCAACATCCGTTGCCCGTTCGCCCCCTCCCATTCGAAGACACCATGCCATCCCCATCGACGCCTCGCTCCGTCCGCTATTCGCCGCTCGGCCAGCAATTCGCCGATCCCGAACCGATCCTTGCCGACATCCGCCGCCTGGTCGCGTCGGGAGATTTCACGCTGGGAAAGGTGGTCGGCGAGTTCGAGGCGATGTTCGCCGCCATGCTGGGAACCAGGCACGCCATTGGCGTCGGCTCCGGCACCGATGCCCTCAAGGTCTCGCTCAAGGCGGCGGGGCTGGAGCCCGGCGACGAGGTTATCACCGCCGCCAACACCTTCTGGGCGACGGTGGGCGCCATCGCGGAGCTGGGCGCCCGTCCGGTCTTCGTCGATTGCGACGACATGTTCGGCCTCGACATCGACCGGCTCGAAGCCGCCATCGGCCCTCGCACCAGGGCCATCGTCCCGGTGCAGCTGACCGGCGATGTGGTCGACATGCCGCGGATCATGGAGATCGCGCGCGCCCACAAGCTGCCGGTCATCGAGGATGCCTGCCAGAGCCTGCTGGGCGAGTGGGAGGGTCGCAAGGCCGGGACCTTCGGGCTGGCCGGCGCCTTCTCGATGCACCCGCTCAAGATCATCAATGTCTGGGGCGATGCCGGCGTCGTCGTGACCGACGACGACGCGATCGACCGGCGCTGCCGGCTCTTGCGCAATCACGGGCTGCGCAATCGCAACGAGATGGAGATCCTGGGCTACAACACGCGCCTGGACTCGCTCCAGGCCGTGGTGGGCAAGCATATGCTGCCTCAGGTCCCGGGCTGGGTCGAAGGGCGCGCGGCCGCGGCCGCCTATTACGACCGCGCGTTCGCCGACATTCCCCAGCTCCGGATTCCACACCGCGATCCGCGCAGCAAGAACGTCTATCTGCTCTATGTGCTGTTCGCCGAGCACCGGGACGAGCTGCATGCGCATTGCGTGGCCGAGGGCATCGAGGCCAAGGTGCATTACCCGATCCCGGTCTATCGCCAGCAGGCCCTCCGCTATCTCGGCCATAAGGAAGGCGATTTCCCGGTGGCCGATCGCCATGCGCGGGAAGTGATCACTTTCCCGGTCGATCAGTATCTCAGCCATGCGGAGCAGGACCGGGTTGTCGATGTGGTCCGTTCGTTCTATCAAAAGCGCCGCTGAGCCTTCCCGCGCAGGGATCGCCCAGGCGATGACGAGGAGCTGAGAGACCGATGAGGACCTATATTCTCTTGGGCGGCGGTGGCGTGTTCGCGGTCCATTTCGCGAAATATCTGCTCGAGAAGACCGACCCCCGGAAGGTGATCTGCGTCGGCCGCAATCCGCCGGCAGCCCCTCCCTTCACGCTCGAAGTCGGCAAGGGCGATGCGCGCTATCGCTACGAGCAGATCCATGTCGTGTTCGAGCAGGACCGGCTGTTCGAGCTGTTCGACCGCGAGAAGCCCGAGGTGATCGTCAATTTCGCAGCACTCGCCTACGCCACCTCCTGGGAGAAGTCGTTCCGCTATTACGAGACCAATGTCGTCGCCCTGGCGAAGATGTGCGAGGATCTCATGAAGCGCGACTATCTCGAGCGCTTCGTTCAGATCGGAACCTCGGAGCTGTACGGCCCGGTCGAGAAGCCGGCGGCCGAGGATGCGCCGCTGCACCCGACCAGCCCCTATGCCGTCTCGAAGCTGGCGGGCGACATGCATCTCGACACGCTGTGGGCGGTCCGCAAGTTCCCGATGAACATCATCCGCCCGTCCAACGCCTATGGGCCGGGCCAGCTGCTCTATCGCATCCTGCCGCGCGCGGTCTATTGCGCGCTGACCGGCCAGAAGCTGCCCCTGCAGGGCGGCGGTAACGTCAAGAAATCCTACATGCATGCCCAGGACCTGGCGCATGCGATCTGGCTGATGACGGAGAAGGCGCCGTTCGGCCGCCTCTACAATGTCGGGCCCGAGCAGCCCTCGAGCATCCGCCATCTGGTCGAGCTGGTGGCGGAAGAAACCGGCGTTCCGTTCGAGACGCTGGTCGACATCACCCCCGGCCGCGTCGGCGAGGACGCGCAATACTGGCTCGACAGCACCCGGATCAAGACCGAGCTGGGCTATCAGGAGCGCATCAGCTTGCGCGAAGGCGTCCGCGACATGGTCGCGTGGGGCCGCCACTATCTCAAGCAGCTGCCGCCGCCCGCCGAGTTTGTCCTGCGCGCCTGATGGCGCGCCGCGTTCAGTCCAGCTCGCGCAGCACCATGAAGGCCTCGGCGGCGGCCATGCCGACCGAATGGCCGCGGTTATGCGCAAGGGCGATCACGCCCTCGCGCGATCGCGCATGGGGCGTGGGCCTCATCTCGGCCGCATAGCAGTCGAGTGCCCGCATCTTGCGATCGAGGGTCCGCTCGATGTCGGTGAAGCGGGTCGGCGAGAAGGGTTCGCCCAGCGCCCTTGGCGCCCATTCCGTGCTCGAGACGATTTCATAGGCATAGATCGCCCGCACCGGATGCTTGGGCACGGGACGAATCGCGGTCATCGCCGCCCGGAAGGTGGTCTGGTGGTCGATATGCAGGCTGCCGCCGTGAGGCACATAGACGATCTCGGGCGCGGATTCGGCGATCGCCCGCTCGATCGCGCCGACCACCTCGACCAGGGGCAGGGTGTCGCTGCGGTTCTCGGGCAACCCGACGAAGCGCGGCGCATTCGTACCTAGCGCCGCCGCCGCTTTCGGCGCGGCTTCATGCCGTAACAGGCCACGGCTGGAATCGTCACCGAAGAGGATCAGCGTATCGACCCGGCGTCCGTCTTCGGCATGGCGCGCCATCGTGCCGCCGCAGCCGAGCACTTCATCCAGCGCATGCGGGGCGATGACCAGGATGCCGGCCATGTCCGGGCTCACACGCCGTAGAACTTGTTCACCAGCTCGGCGGCGTAGGCCACCTGATCCTCGGAGAGATACTGCATGTGGGGCAGCGCCAGCACGCGGTCGCATTGCCGCTCCGCCATCGGGAAATCGCCGCGCTTGTAGCCGAGGCTGGCCGCGGCCTTGTGCAGATGCAGGGCCGTTCCGTAATAGACCAGGGTCTGCACGCCGCGCTCCGCCAGGAATTTCTGCAGCCGGTCGCGATCGTCGGCCTGGGTGATGAACATCACATAGGACACGACCTCGTGCGACTTCTCTTCGGGAATCTGCACGTGACCCGGCTTGATGATCTTGCGATAGATGTTGGCGTTGCGCCGCCGCTGGTCGATGACGCCCTTGAGGCGCGTCAGGCGGAACTTCAGGACCTCGGCGTTGAGCACGTCGAGCCGCGAATTGACGCCGTAAAAGGCGCAATTGTCGCGGCTCTCGAGCCCATGGTTGCGATAGAGCCGCGCCTTGTGGGCGATCTCGTCGTCGTCGGTCAGCAGGAAGCCGCCGTCGCCCAGCGCGTTGAGGTTCTTGAGCGGATGCGCGGACACGGCGCCGGCATCGCCGAAGGTGCCGCCATGCTTGCCCTTGTAATAGGCGCCCATGGACTGGGCGGCGTCCTCGATGATCTTGATATTGTGGCGCTTGGCGATGTCGCGAATCGCATCCATGTCGGCGATGCGGCCGACCCAATGGACCGGCATGATCGCCCGGGTGCGCGGCGTGATCCGCTTCTCGATCTCGGCCGGATCGATGGTCTGGTCGTCCTTGACGTCGGCATAGACCGGGACGGCGCCGATATGGGCGATCGAGCCCGTCGAGGCCACGAACGAGACCGGCGGCGTGATCACCTCGTCGCCCTTGCCGATCCCCATCGCCCACATGCCGATCATCAGCGCGTCGGTGCCCGAGTTCATCGAGATGCAATGCCTGGCGCCCGTGTACCGGACGACATCGGCCTCGAACTCGTTGACCTCCTCGGTCAGGACCAGATGTCCCTTTGACAGGACCCGGTCGATGCAAGCGAGGATCTCTTCGCGCTCCTCTTGGTAGCGCAATGCCAGATCGATAAAGGGCACCTTGAAATCGGTCACGAAACGGTTCCTGACATGTCGCGGTGGAGGGAGGGATGGGGCAAGGAAATGGCCCGGTCTTCGAGGCCTTTCCCTAGCACAGGGGCCCGGTCACTTCAAATTCAGGCCCGATCGGGGAAACCGGGCGATCGCAGGCGGGGGCTAATTCCCCGGCCATTCGGGAGGCGGCACGAAGCGCGCGCCATGGCCGGCCAGCCGCGCCACGACCTTGGTCGAGACCGCTGGTGTCAGCGGAACATAGACGGTCGAGCCGGCGGGCGCGTCCTGAGGCGCCAGGATCGGCTTGCCCTCATAGTCGCGCCCGATCCGTGATCGATCTTCATCCACGAAAAAGTCGATCCGGCCCTCGAGCGCACCATAGAGCCACATGCCGGAGATGGAGGTGCCAAAGATTCCGAGCGGCCCCTCCTTCGACAACGTCCGGGCCCGGTCGATCACCGATTGCAACCAGGTCACGGTCGCCCGGGCGGCGCGAAAGCCCGCTGCCGCGGCGGGTCTCGGCAGAGAGGTCTGACCGCTTCGCCCGATGAAGGTGATCTCCTTGCCCAGGACCGACGTCGTTGCCGTGACGGCGGTCAAGCCGGCCCGGCTCGCCAGATAGCGCAGCGTGTCGAGGGAGAAGTGACTGAGGTGATCCGCCACCACGAGATCGAAAGGCGAGGTCTCGATGTCGGGGACCTCGATGAAGACGCTGCCCCGGTCCTCCAGCAGTCTCGTGGCCGCGGTCACGGTCGACAGGGGTGCCGGCATATGCTCCAGCGAGTGAATCATCGACACCAGGTCATACCGGCCCGGGATCGCCTTCACATCGTCGACGGTATAGAGCGCGACGAAGTTCGGGATTTTCTCGAGAGCCGGCAGCACGCGATCGGAAAGCTCGTTTCCGTAGAGTTCCCATTGCGGCAGGATTTTCGAGAAACCGGCCAGCGCGGCGCCGTTGCCACAGCCGATGTCGATCAGCTTGCCCGTGGGCGGAAGCGCGATCGTCTTGGCGACGAAATCCACCAGCATATGAGACCGCGGCGATGCTTCGCCGCCGGCGCCGGCGAAGATGACCTGCTCGGCGCCGTCCGACAAATGATAGATCTCGTAAGCGCCATAGATCCGCCGGATCTCGTTCTGCCATTGCGCGTCGGGGATCTTCTGGATGGCGCCGCAGTCGCTGCATACGGCAAGGCTGCCGCCGGCCGGCCAGGGCTTGCAGTCCGACGTGACGCGCGGCAATGCGGTGAAGGCGCTCTGCCGTTCGAGGCCCTTCGAGCCGCAAACCTGACAAGGAAATCCGGTGTCGGTGGGATCGGTCATCGCGCCTTTCCGCCAGCCGCGCGGCCCGCCGCAACAACCGGACCCGGCGCGTCGGCCTGCTTCACGTCAGCCCGAGCTGCGCACAGATGGCGCCGACGGCCAACCCATGCTCGTCCAGCAGGTCGTCATGGCTGCCATAGCAATGCTTGAACTCATCCTGCAGCGTGAAGGTGTCGAGCCGGCAATGGGCGCGGGATGTCCAGGCGATCTGCTGGACGCGCATGGAAAGGCTGCCGTTGGGTGCGCATTCCTCGATCACCACGACATGCTTGAAGCCGGCGAGGATCTGCTCGATCCGCTCCCGGTCCAGCGGCTTCAGGGTGTGAGCGGAGGCGATGGCGACGCTTTTACCGGCCGCCTCGAACCGATCCGCCACGGCAAAGGCCCGCTTCATGATCGGACCGTAGGAGAGGATGCAGACATCGCTGCCGGGCTTGATCATGCGGATTCTGCCGAATTCCCAGGGCTCGGGCGCCTTCGCGGTGAAGTCCGGCTCGCCGGCCTTGCCGAGTCTCAGATAGACCGGACCCTTCTCCTGCGCTGCGCACCAGCGCGTGGCGGCGGCCGCTTCCGAAGGATCGCAGGGCGCCACGACCGAGAGATTGGGGATCGAGCAGGCGATGCTGACATCCTCCTGCGCATGGTGGGTGGCGCCCAGGGTCGAGTAGGTGACGCCCCCGCCGATGCCGACCACCGTCACCGGCAGGTTCTGGTAGCAGAGATCGTCGCGCACCATCTCGAAGGGACGGTAGAGCGAGAAGGTCGCGATGGTGTAGGCGAAGGGCCGCAAGCCCCGCTGCGCCATGCCGGCGGTCATGCCGATCATGATCTGCTCGGCCACGCCCGTATTGATGAAGCGCTCGGGGAAGTCCTGTCGGAACTTCGCGATCGAACCTGCCGGCGAAATGTCGGCGACAACGATGCAGAGCCGCGGATCGGCTTTGCCCAGTTCGTAGAATACGTCGGCGAACTTGTTTCTCACGCCTCGTCCTTCTCGAGTTCTGCGATGGCCTGCTTGAGCTCGGCGGCGTTGGGCGAGCGGTAATGCCAGACCGGCACATGCTCCATGAACGAGACGCCCTTGCCCTTGACCGTATGACAAACCACGAGCAGCGGCCGGTCGCCGCGCCGCCCGGTCACCGCATTGAAAATGTCGGTTCCGTTATGCCCGTCGACCTCGGCGGTCTCCCAGCCGAAGGCATCGATCTTCTCGATCAGGGGATAGAAGGCCTGATGGCCCTCGCTCATCCGCTCGAGGCCGGAAAAGTCGTTGTTGTCCATGAAGGCGATCAGATTCGGCAACTTCAGGTTCGCCGCCATCATCATGGCCTCCCAGGTGGAGCCTTCCTGGAACTCGCCGTCTGACAGCACACAATAGATCAGCACATCGGAGCCCTTCATCCGCTCCGCGCAGGCCTGGCCGGTGGCGATGCCCAGCCCATGGCCCAGGGAGCCGGTGGAGGCGGCGATGCCCGGCGTGCCGAAATCCGGATGCGCGCCCAGGCGTCCCCGCGGCGTGCAATAAAGGTCGAGATCCTCGCGCGTCAGGATCCCCAGCTCCTCGAGGATCACATACTGGATCATGCAGCCGTGGCCCTTCGACATCAGGAACACGTCCTGAAAACTGCCGTCCGGCGCCCGCCGCATGAGTCCGTGATAGATCGCATCGGTGATCTCGGTGCAGGAAAAGGCCGGCGCCACATGGAGGGCGCTCACCTGCTGCGAGATATCCAGGATGCGCCGCCGGTAGCGCCGGCAGCGCTGCCGGGCCGACGACAGGTCGAAGCTGTTGGAACGACGCGGATTCGGCATTGGACTCGGTTGATTCATATTTTCCACATCATGACGGCCATGGCGCGCCGAACCGGACTCCGCCGATCCGCGCCGGAGATCGATCCCCGCTGCGATCCAGGTTCGCAAGAAAATGCGACGAATCCCGTCGCCCATCCGGGGACGCCGACGGGCGTCGGTTCCGGGCCGGAGCATAGCGCACCCGGCCTGTCGTTGTTACGGTTTCCTGCGCCCTTTTCAAGGCTATGTGCCTCGCCGGGAAGGCGAAATATCGAAAGAGGGCCGCGGCGAGGGGTCGCGCCCATCCTGGGCGCCGCCTCGACCTGAACGATCACGGGCCCATTGCACTGCTGGTCCTTACCGGCTCAAATGCCGGACCATCGGTCCGGGTCCATTCGGCCGGAAAGACAACAGGAAATTGCGACGCGCATGACATCGAGGGCAGTCGATTTCTTTGCTGCGCAGGGCTATTTCATTGCGAGAAACCTGATTCCGGCGGATGTCATCGCGCGGCTGCGGGATTACCTGGAACGGAGCCTCGAAGCGGCCAATCTCGAACTGCGGCGGCTGGGCGTCGACATCGATTCGCCGGATGCGATCGCGAGCATCAAGACGGTCATGTCGAATCCAGACGTGCCCGAAGCCGAGCTGACCCTGAGAAGGGTCGCCGCCGGCCATTACCCGCTGCAGGTGCGTCTCGACCGGAGATTGTGGGCGATCGCGCAGCAACCGGCGGTCCAGGCCCTGGTCAGGTCCCTCCTGGATGTCACGTCGCTCCGCATGCATATGCCGCCGATGGCGCGCTTCATCCTGCCCGGCAATGACGATGCGGGCGTTCCCGCGCACCAGGATATATCCTACAACACCCACATGGCCGACTTCGTGACCGTGTGGGTCCCCCTCGTGGAAATCGACGAGGCCTGCGGCGGTATTACCGTGTTTCCGGGCAGCGACAAGCAGGTCTGGCCGACCGCGTCCATGCATCACGGCGTGTGGCTCGAGGGCATCGACACCTCGAATCGACGGCCGGTCGATTGCAGCCCGATGTCGCCCGGCGACGCCCTGCTGTTCAAGCCGCTGCTGGTCCACCGGTCGATGCCGAACCGGTCGGATCACATCCGCTACAGCATGGATTGCCGCTTCTTCGGCGGCGACAAGACGTCGAAGCATTATCTCGACATGGATCGATGGGAGGTTATCGCGCCGTGACAGAACGTTTCGACCCGGCGAGCGGGTTCAAGACATCCGGCACGGATGCCGATATCGAGGCGGCGATCGCCGACCATTGTCAGCGTTACGGGATCGCTCCGCTCGACGCGGTCAAGAATTTTGCGATCTTGTCGAGGCGCCAGGCCCTGAAGCGATTCCTTGCTCACACCGAGCTGTTCAAGCAGACGCTCGAGGTGCCGGGGGACATCGCGGAGCTCGGCGTTTATCGGGGCCTGGGGCTCATGACCTGGGCCAATCTGCTGGAGGCCTATTGCATCGGCAACCGGACCAAGACGGTCTATGGCTTCGACAATTGGGCGGGCTTCAAGGGATTCGCGAATGAAGACGGCGCCTTGAAGGAACGGGCCGGCAAGGTGCAGGGCGGATACAATCCGTCGTCATTCCGCCAGGAGCTCGAGGATGCCATCGCCATCTTCGATCGCGACCGCTTCGTTCCCTGGAAGCCGCGCATCAAGCTCATCGACGGCGACGTCGAGGAAACGGCGCCGCGTTTTGTCGCCGAGAATCCGGGCGTTCGGTTCTCGCTGATCCATTTCGACTGCGATCTCTACAAGCCGACCAAGGCGGGACTCGAAGCGTTCTGGCCTCGCGTCAGCCGCGGCGGTGTCGTGATGTTCGACGAGTACGGCATTCCCGATTGGCCCGGCGAGACGGCGGCCGTCGACGAGTTCATGGCCGACAAGCCCGAACTCAAGCTCAAGACCTTCACCTGGACCAACACGCCGACGGCCTGGATCGTGAAGCCCTGAACCCTGCCGGTCACTCGCCGAAGAAGCGCATGTTTTCGTGCGTCGGCAAGGGCCAGGTGAGGCGGTTGGGCCGCACGCGCTGCGGCCGCCGATGAGGCGAGCGCCACCCGGTGATGTCGCTCGTGCGGTCGAACAGATGGCGCGCCACCGCCGCCATTTCCTCGCTGCTGTTCTTGCGGATCCGGTGGCTCACGCCCTCCCGGATCTGTCTCTTGAGCTCGACCTGGTCGAGCAGGCCGGACTCGAGAAGCGCGCGGTTCATCAGGACCGCGCCGTCGGGCGTCGTGACTTCATGGGTGAGGATGACTTGCTCGCTGTCGCCCCAACCGCCATAGCCGTCGGTCGCGTCGACGACGCCCAGGGGCACCTCGAAGGCGAAGCCGAGCGTGACCGGACCGGAGGGACCCGCGATCAGGAATCGCGAATGGCACACGGCGTAGGCCTGCAACATGAACCCGTCCTTGATCCGGCTGAGATCGACAAGGCCGGGCCGTGGCGGAAAGGGCTCCATTTCCGGATGACCGAGCTGCACCACCTGCCCGCCGAGCTCGTCGATGATGTAGTCGATGAGCTGGCGATAGTTCTCGGGCTCGCTGTTGCGTAAGGGAGCCTTGTCCAGCTTGGGACCATAACTGCCGGTCCGGTAATGGACGGTCGCGTACCAGCGGCCGGGATCGAGTCCCAATCCGACGAGCTGGCGCTGGAGTGCGGCCTCCTTCTCGGGTGGGATGCGCAGCGGAACCGGCTGCGCCAGGCCATGCATGTTTCGGATGTCCATCATCGATTCGATCACGACGAAGTCGTAGAACGCGGCCTGCATCTTCTCGCGACCGAGCGTCCAGCGGCCCAGCGGCAGCCAGGGGCGCATGTCGGGAAACCATTCGGCCAGCCATCGCGGCCGCTCGCCCCTGAGCGGGGTCGCATGATCGATGTTGGGGGAGAGCGAGATGACCTCGGCGCTGTAGGGCCGGATATCGCTGTAGCGCACGATCAGGCGCGCATGATCGAACTGGTCCTTGAGCGTCGAGAGAAATGCGGTCTTCGCGATCAGATCGCCCAGCGACGTCTCGAGCAGGGTCGCGAGAATCATGAAGGGCCGCTCGGCGCTCCGGCCGATATCCCGATAGAGATGACTCGGACGAACGCTCTTGCGGTGGAAGTAGGGCGGCTGCTTGTCGTGTGGCAATATGGCTCCGTGTCGCGAGGTTGCTGGACCTCGCGCCCTGGCGTCAGGACGGGCGCATCCTATCCAATCGAGGTCGCGCCGCAATACGGCCCGGACCGTCGCCATGACGTGACCATTGGTCGCCCTGCCGCCAACTGGGGATGAAATCTTGGCAATCGTGGGGCCGTCGGAAGGGCGCGGATCGGGACGACGAAGCCGCCGCGCGGCGCGGATCCGACCGATCCTCGGAGGCGGCCGGCGCTCCTCGGGAGCTGCGGATTCCATTCCCGAGCGGGGCCCGCGGATGGCGGCATTTTACCGCCTTGCCAAAGGCTTGCTTGATGGTCACGCTGCGCCGGCCTATTCTGCGGTGGCGAGGCGGTTCGTGCGATCGAGAGCCCCGGCACCACCCCTCAAGTGTTTGAACGGCCCCGGGAATCCGGCAGGAGCAAGTGTGATCGATTCGGTTGTGAACCGGGTGGTGCGCGAGATCGTGGTCACGGCCGCACGGCTGCTGCCGGCCTCGGAACGCGTCCGTGTCCGCCGCCGCGCCCGCGGCCGGGAAGACAGCCGCAATCTGGCGCAGGCCGATTATGCCGTGGTCTCGCATGGCAAGAGCGGGCGGACTTGGCTCAGCGTGATGCTGTCGCGCTTTTTCCAGCTTCGCTACGGCCTCTCCGAGCGCAGCCTCCTGATCTTCGACAATCTGCACCGCAAGAACCGGGCGATCCCCAAGATCCTCTTCACCCACGACAACTACATCCGCGACTACCTCGGCAACGGGACCCGCAAGACCGCCTTCTACGAGACGCCGACGGCGCTCCTGGTGCGCAACCCGGCCGACGTCGCGGTGTCGCAGTATTTCCAGTGGCGGCATCGGATGCTGCCGCACAAGAAGGAGCTCAACGGCTATCCGGCGCACGGCGCCGAGGTGGCGATCTTCGATTTCGTGATGAACGAGGAGCAGGGACTGAAGCGCGTCGTCGGTTTCATGAACGAGTGGGCCCGGGAACTGCCGAAGCTGCGCGACAAGCTGATCATCCGCTACGAAGACATGCGCGCCCAGCCGCAGGCCGAGCTGCGCCGCCTGCTGACCTGGATGGCCCTCGATCCGACTGATGCCGAGATCGAGCAGTCGGTCGAGTTCGCCGCCTTCGAAAATCTGAAGAAGCTCGAGCAGAAGCGGGTGTTCTGGTGGTCGGGCACCCGGATGGTGCCGGGCCAGAAGGGCAATCCGGATTCCTTCAAGGTGCGGCGGGCCAAGGTCGGCGGCTATCGCGATTATTTCGACGACGATCAGGTCCGGCAGATCGACAGCTATGTCCGCGCCCATCTGGATCCGATGTTCGGCTATGACGGCGCGGAGACGCCGGCGCCGGTCGTGACCGAGATGCGGCGCGCGGCCGGGCAATAGGCGTCCCAAGAATTCGGTCGGGGGTTTCACGCCCCATGCGTGATGGTGACGAGGTGACAAGGATGAGCGAGACGGTGATGCAGAAGAAGCCCTGCGTGTTCATTCAGACCAACGGAAAGCAGCTGGTGGGCGCGCTGGTCGCGGCCCATTCGCTGAAGCGCAATTCGAAGAACCCCGATGCGTTCGACGTCCGGATCATGCACCAGGAGGACCACGAGTTCTTCCGCGCGAAGGAGGGGAAACCCTATCTGCGCGATGGCTTGAAGCGCGTCTGGCACAATGACGACCTGCAGTCCTTCACGCCGCTGCGCTTCATGCCGCCCGAGCTGATGGGCTATGAGGGCCGCGCGGTCGTGATCGATCCGGATGTGTTCGCCCAAGGCGACATCTGGGAACTCATCTCCCGCGACATGCAGGGCAACGCGATCATGTGCCGGCGCCGCGGCGCGCGGAAGCTGCATGCCACCAGCGTGATGCTGCTCGACTGCGCCAAGCTCAAGCACTGGAACGTGCCGAAGCAGTTCAACGAGCTGTTCGAGTTCAAGCGCGACTATATCGAATGGACCAGCCTGATCACCGAGCCGCAGGAGACGATCGGACTCCTGGAGAACGAGTGGAACGATTTCGACAATCTCACGCCGGCGACCAAGCTGGTGCACAACACCAAGCGCAAGACCCAGCCCTGGAAGACCGGCCTCAAGGTCGATTTCCAGCCGGTGGACCGGGTCTATTTCTTCCCGCCCTGGGCCTGGGTCATGATCGCGCGGCGCAAGCTGTTCGGCGATTACGGCCTGATGGGCCGCTACAATCCCCATCCAGATCCGAAGCAGGAGGCCTTCTTCTATGGCCTGTTGCGCGAATGTCTCGATGCCGGCACCGTGACCGAGGCGCAGCTGCGCGAGGAGATGCGCCACAATCACATCCGTCACGATTCGCTCGATCTGCTGCGGCGCGTGCCGCCGCTGGAATCGCGGCCGCTCGCGGCCTGATCCGATCCTGTCCCGCGACGGTGGGGCTCTCCCGGGCCCGACCGTCGCGAGGACGTTTCCTTTGCAGAGGGATCCGATGCTCAAGCTGTTCTACGCGCCCAACAGCTGCGCGATGGCCTCGCACATCGCCCTTGAGGAAGCGGGCGCCGCCTATGAGGCGGTGAAGGTCGATCTGGTCGCCGGCGACCAGCGCAAGCCCGACTATCTCGCCATCAATCCCAAGGGCCGCGTGCCGGCGCTCGTCACCGACCGCGGCATTCTCACCGAGAATCCGGCCATCCTCGCCTTCGTGGCGCAGACCCATCCCGGCGCCGGACTGGCGCCGCTGGACGATGCCTATGAGTTCGGGCGGATCCAGTCTTTCAACAGCTATCTCTGCTCGACGGTCCATGTGGCCCATGCCCATCGCATGCGGGCCTATCGCTGGGCCGACGATCCCGCCGCCATGGCCGAGATGCGGCGCAAGGTGCCGCAGAATGTCGGCGAATGCTTCGACCTGATCGAGAACGAGTTGTTCAAGGGGCCCTGGGTGATGGGCGAGCGCTATTCGATCAGCGATCCCTATCTCTTCACGCTGTCGGGCTGGCTCAAGGGCGACGACGTCGAGTTGGCGCGCTTCCCGAAGATTCACGACCATTACAGGCGCATGCAGCAGCGCCCGGCCGTCGCCAGCGTCCTGCCGCTCCACCAGCGTTAGCGCGGGCGCGCAAACAGCGCGCGGACCCGGGCCACGGCGGCCGCCCTATCGTCCGGCGCCGGTTTCCCGGCCGCGGGGGCGGGATCGCCGAGCCAGGCCGCATGGCCTTCCTCGACCAGGCGCCGGAGGATCACCCTGACATCGCGCCGGACCCGTTCCGGCAGCAGATGGGCCAGCGCCCAATGTTTCAGACGCTGCGGCGCCAGCGCTTCGCCGATCCCCCGCGACGCGGCGAGGCCGGGATGACCCGGCGGCCGCATCGCGCTCCAACCCCAGCCCATATCGAAGAGATGGACCGGCTTGCCGGTGCTGCAGGCTTCGGCCGCCATCGACATGCTTTCGCCGGTCACGATGAACTCATCGGCCAGCGCCAGCAGCCCGAGATAGGGATTGGCGTCGGGATCGGGCGTCCAATCGTGGAAGAAGGCGGGCTGGGCGATGGCGTCGCGCAAGGCCGCCGCCGCTTCGGGGCGGGTGCGCGGGCTGGTGGTGACCAGGAGCGCGGCGCCGCGCTGGCGGGCAAGCGCGTTGGCCTGCCGCGCCAGATCGCGCGCCATGGCCGCGTCGAAGACATAAGGCGGGCTGCTGCCGCCGACGAGGATCGCGATCCAGGGACGGGGCAGGGCGGCGAGTACCGGTGCCCATTTCCGAGCGGCCGCGGCCAGTCCCGCGGCCGTGACGCGATGCAGGGGCGCGCCGATGGTGAGCACGTTGGCGCGGGCCGGCACCCGATATTGCGGCGTGGTGACGATCAGATCGAAATGGCGAGGGTCGGCCCAGGGCCGGCCGAGATGAACCAGCCGCGTCCGCTGCGGTGGCGAGGCGCGCCGGGCCTGCGCCTGGATCCAGCGCGCCACCGGCTCGTTGCGGCGTCCGGCCGAGATGACGAGATCGGGCCAGGGCGGCGCCAGCGCGCTCGCGCCCGGGTCGATCACGCCGGCAAGCGTGCTGCCGAGGAGCCGGTTGGTGATGAACTCGGTTTTGCGGAAGCGAAGCGATTTGATCGCGAAGCGCCAGCCCAGCGCTTCGGCCAGGCCCAGCACCTGCGCATTGTCGCCGGCACGGTAGCTCGTCAGCAGCCAGACGCCAGCGGGGGGCTCGAGCGCCTGGGGCTCGGATGGCGCCGTTGGCATGTCGGGCGGGGGGGTCAGTAGCGGTCCGCGCCCACCGAGCGCCGGCTGATCTGGCGGATCTGGGGCCAATGCAGCAGCCGGGCCGGGATGCTCATGCCGCGCGTGGCAAAGGCCTTGAAGGGCAGTTCGGCGATGAAATTGATGTAGCGGCGGGGCTGCACCGAAGGTCCGCGCGGTGTCACCCCATGGACCGACTGCGCCGAATTGACGAAACAGGCAAGCGTGTTCGGGCCGTAAGGCACCGCCTCGATCGGCGTCACGTCCTCGGGCAGAATCATGCGGTAATTGAGGAAGCGCGGGCTGCGCTGCCAGCGATAGAATTCGAGATCGCCACCCTCCGACCGGTCGGCCGGATCGCGGAAATAATAGAGCGCCGCGAACAGGGTCTGGCGCTTGTCGACATGGGGGGTCTTGACCGACGAGACCCGGGTGCCCGGGGTGTTGATGACGAACTGGCATTCGAGCCGAATGTCGACGCCGGGCTCAGCACCCCGCACGCCCACCCGGAAATCCTCGAGCCGGCGGCCGACGCGTTCCTCGAGATGGGGAAAGGTCGCGCGCAGGCTGTCTCCGAAAACGCGGACGATGTCGTTCCAGAATATCGTCGAGGTGTGGATCTTGAAGAACTCGCGCCATTCGGGCGCGATCGCCGCGTTGTCGAGCACCTTGAAGGCGGGCAAGCGCGCCGCAGCGTTCTCGATCGCCGCCGCCCGGCCGCCGAGGATCGTCTCGGCCGAGGGGAAGGAGGTATCCAGCTGCCGATAGCGGTCGGGGGGCAGTGCCGCCCTGCTCACAAAATGGGCAAAGGGCTCGCGCACCACGTTCGACGCGGAGGTCGAGGCCAGAAGGCTGCCATTCATCGTCATGCCGCTCGTCCATGCTCCCGGCAGAGGCGCCGAGCCTCTGCCGCATGCGTTGCGTTGATAGTCCAATTCCCCACTGATTGCATGGCAAAAGCAAGTCATCGCGATGTCACGGGGGGCGGGCTGGCCCGAGGGAGTCGGCCGGCATGCCGCAACCGCCAGTGTAACGGTGCAATTTGAATCTAACGCGATGATTTGACCGGCGTTCTCGGCGAATGTTATTCATTCTGCCGTATCGGACAGAATGTTGCCGGACCCGCCTTGAGATCGATCCGATCGGAATCGAGTGCCGATTCTCGCCGTCCCCCCATGGACCAGCAGGCAGGCAAGATTGATGTTTCGGGCAAAAGCGAGTGCCGGCCTGCTGCGCCGAGCCGCGCTCATTTTCCTGCCCCTGGCGCTGGCGTCGGTCGGGATCATGGTGCTGCTCTATCGCGCCCAGTCCGAGACCTCCCTTTCGATCACTCAGGCCACGGAGCAGAAGAGCGTCGAGGTCGCGCAGCAGCGCTTCGTCGCCACCCTGGCCACGGTCATTTCCGATATCCGCTATCTGTCGCACGATCCGACCCTGAGGCGATGGCTCGCGGATGACAACGCTGTCACATGGCGGGATGTCGGCGACGAGTATCTCGCCTTCGTCGCGACCAAGGGCCTCTATGACAAGGTCCGCTTCATCGACCTCACGGGACGCGAACGAGTCCGCGCGAACTGGAACGGAGGGGACCCGATCCGCGTGCCGGTCGAGGAACTGCAGGACAAGGGTGTCCGCTATTTCGTCCGGGAGACGCTGAAACTCCAGGCGGGCGACATTTATGTCTCGCCCTTCGATCTCAATGTCGAGCATGACAAGGTCGAGGAGCCGCTCAATCCGGCGATCCGCGTCTCCACGCTGGTCTATGATCCGAGCGGGCTCCCGCGCGGCATGATCGTGTTGAACTATCTGGGTCGACGCATTCTCGATCGCATCCAGCTCATGGCCACGCCCGGCCGCGACGAAATCTGGCTGCTCAACGACGCGGGCTACTGGCTGCTGGGACCCAGCCGCGACGTCGAATGGAGCTTCATGTATCCCGACCGCGAGCAGCACCGGCTGGAGACCCTTTATCCCGATGCCTGGACGCAGCTGCAGAACGGCCCAGCAAGCGGGCAGTTCGCGACCCCCGCCGGTCTCTTCACCTATGCCAAGCTGACACGCGAACTGAGCGGCGCTGCTTCCGGTGGCGCGATCGACGCGGACAGTCGCCCGCTGCGGCTGCCGGGCTGGACCCTGGTCGCCTTCATGTCCCAGGCAGCGCTGGATGCCGATCTGGCGCCGCTGAGGCAGCGGCTGAGCCTGGCCGGGGCGGTGTTGCTGATGTTGTTCGCCGTCGCCAGCTGGTTCCTGGCGCTCTATTGGGAAGAGCGGCGCGCCGCGGAAGAACAGACGACGGCGCTCAATCAGCGCCTCGCGCGGGACAATGCGGAACTCGACGCGGTGAACCGCGAGCTGGAATCCTTCAGCTACTCCGTCTCGCACGACCTGCGGGCGCCCTTGCGGGCCATCGACGGTTTCAGCCAGGCTCTCAACGAGGACTATGCGGACCGCCTCGATGCGGAGGGCCTGGGCTATCTCAGGCGCGTTCGCCAGGCCGCCCAGCGCATGGGCATGCTGATCGACGATCTGCTGCGCCTCGCCCATGTGACGCGCAGCGAGGTGGTGCGCGAAGAGGTCGATCTCACGGACATGGCGGACAAGGTGCTGCAGGAGTTGCAACGGATGCAGCCGGAGCGCCATGTCGACGCGACCATTGCGCCGGGGCTGAAAGTTCAGGCCGATGGCCGTCTGATGCGGGTCGTGCTCGACAATCTCCTGGGGAATGCCTGGAAATTCACCGGCCGCCGCGATCCCGCCCGGATCGAGCTCGGGATCGAGACCGTCGATGGCGAGCGGGCCTATTTCGTGCGCGACAACGGGGCCGGCTTCGACATGGCCTATGCGAGCAAGCTTTTCGGCGCCTTCCAACGGCTGCATGATGCGACCGACTTTCCCGGCACCGGAGTCGGCCTGGCGACGGTCCAGCGCGTGATCCGCAAGCATGGCGGGCGGATCTGGGCGCATGCCAGGCCGGACCAGGGCGCCACCTTCTATTTCACGCTGTGAGCGAGGTTCGAACGATGCGGAATGCGGCAATCCTTCTGGTCGAGGACAATGACGACGACGTCGCCCTGACGCTTCGAGCCTTCAAGAAGAACAACATCAAGAACACGATCGTGGTGGCCCGCGACGGCGTCGAGGCGCTCGACTATCTCTTTGCCACGGGGACTCACAGCGGCCGGGACCGGAGCGACTTGCCGCAGGTGGTGCTGCTGGATCTCAAGCTGCCCCGGCTCGAGGGCCTCGAGGTGCTGCGCCGGATCCGGGCGGACGAAGCGACCAAGACATTGCCGATCGTGGTTCTGACCTCCTCCAAGGAGGAGCAGGATCTGATCTCCAGCTATCGGTTGGGCTGCAACAGCTATGTGCGCAAGCCGGTCGATTTCGACGAGTTCGTGGAGGCCGCGCGTCAGCTCGGCCTCTATTGGCTGCTCTTGAACGAAGCACCGCCGCGCTGACGAGGATCATTCCCATGGCCGTGCCGCTTCAACTCCTGATCGTCGAGGACTCGAACGACGATGTCGAGCTCCTCCTCCTGGAGGTCAGACGCGCGGGGTTTGCTCCCGATTGCGAGCATGTGGATACGGCCGAGGGCCTGAAAGCCGCGCTCGATCGGCAGCCCTGGGACATCATCCTGGCCGATTTCTCCCTCCCGCGCTTCAGCGGCACGGATGCCTTGAAGATCCTGCGCGAACGCGACCTCGATACGCCTTTCATCTTCGTTTCGGGCAGCATCGGCGAGGACACGGCGGTCACGGCGATGAAGGCCGGCGCTCAGGACTACCTGATCAAGGGCAATCTGCGCCGCCTGGGACCGGCGATCGAGCGTGAGCTCCGCGACAGCGAACTGCGCCGCGACCGGGCCCGCGAGCTGGCGGAACGCAAGCGCGCGGAGGAACGGCTGCGCATCCTGTCGCGCGCGGTCGAGCAGAGCGCCAATCTTGTGGTCATCACCGACGTTTCGGGCACCATCCAGTATGTGAATCCGAAGCTGCTCGAGGTGACCGGCTTCGCGCTTTCCGATCTGATCGGAAAGACCCCCACCATGTGGAAGCCGGTCGGCGTCGCGGAGAACGATTGCGCCGCTGCCTGGAGCAGCGGTGCCGACAGCCGCGACATGCAGGGCGAGTTCGAGATGGTGCGCAAGGATGGAACCCGCGCCTCGGTCTATGCGACCATCTCGCCGATCCGCGACGAGGCCGGCAAGGTCACCCATCTGGTCGGCATCGCGGAGGACATCACCCGGCGCAAGGAGATCGAGGAGCAGCTGCGGCGCTCGCAGCGGCTCGAGGCGATCGGTCAGCTGACCGGCGGCCTGGCGCATGATTTCAACAATCTGCTGGCGGTGGTCATCGGCAATCTCGATATCCTCTGCGAGCAACTCGAACCCGAGAGCCGGACCCGCAAGATGGCGCAGCAGGCGCTCGAGGCGGGCTTGCGCGGCGCCGACCTGACGCGCCAGCTGCTGGCCTTCGCACGGCGACAGCCGCTGGAAACCCGTTTCGTCAACCTCAACGAGCTGGTCACGAGCATCACGCGGCTGTTGCAGCGGACCCTCGGCGAACAGGTCGAGGTCGAGATGAAGCTGGCGGAGGATTTATGGCCGGCCCAGACCGATCCGACGCTGGTGGAAGCGGCCCTCGCCAATCTGGCGATCAACGCTCGCGATGCCATGCCCCGGGGCGGCCGCCTCACCATCGAGACCGGCAACAAGCGGCTCGATGAGCGCTACGCGGCGGAGAATTTGGACGTCGCCCCCGGCGATTACGCCATGATTGCGGTGACGGATACGGGCAGCGGCATCGCACCTGAGAACATGAGCCGGGTGTTCGAGCCCTTCTTCACGACCAAGCCGCAGGGGCGGGGAACCGGGCTGGGCCTCAGCATGGTCTATGGCTTCGTGAAGCAGTCGAAAGGCCATGTGAAGATCTACAGCGAGGTCGACCATGGGACGACCATCCGCATCTATCTGCCCCGGATCATGACGGGGCCGGTGCCGGCGCCGGAAATCGCGGCGCTCGAGAACGCCGGCGATCTGAAGGGCGTGCGGGTGCTCCTGGTCGAGGACCATCCGGGCGTGCGCGAGGTGGCCGTGAAGCAGCTCGAGGAATTCGGCTGCCAGGTGATCCAGGCGCAGGACGGGCATGCGGCGCTGGCGCTCCTGAGGCAGTCCGTGCCGGTCGATCTGCTCTTCACCGATATCGTCATGCCGGGCGGCATGACCGGTGTCGATCTGGCGCGACATGCGACCGAGCTGCGACCGGACCTCAAGATCCTGTTTACCTCGGGCTTCGCGGAAAACGCGCTGCAGGGCGACCAGGACCGGCTGGGCGGCCGGAGCTTCCTCAGCAAGCCCTATCGCAAGCAGGATCTGGCCCGCCGGATCCGGGAAGTCCTTTCCAACCGCGAATCCCGCTGAGCCTTCCCGGGCGCCCGGATCCTGCCGGCGCTCAATCCCCGCATCGGAGACCCATCCCATGAAGTTCAAGAATCGGACCGTTCTGGTCACCGGCGGCAATTCGGGGATCGGCAGGGCCATCGCCTTGCGGGCGGCGGCCGAGGGCGCGCGGCTCGCCATCTGCGGGCGCGACAGCGAGAAGGGCGCTTCGACCCTGGCCGAACTGCGCGCGACAGGGGCGGAGGCCGAGTTCTTCCAGACCAACGTCGCCGATGAGGGCCAGGCCAAGGCACTGGTCGCCTCGGTCCTGGCGCGCTTCGGCGAGCTCCATGTGCTGATCAACAATGCCGGCGCCGGCGCGCGCCGGTCGGGGATCGAGCGCTCGGACTCGCCAGGCGAGCGCTGGCGCAAGATCGTCGGACCCAATCTCGAGGGTGCCTATTACATCGCCGCCTATGCGCTCCCGGCGCTGAAGGCGGCCGGGGGCGGCGCCATCGTCAACATCTCCTCGACCGCGACCTTTCACGGCAATTGGGGAACCTACGGTGTCGCCAAGGCGGGGCTCGAGGCCCTGACCCGCTCGCTCGCCGTCGAAGGCGCTCCCCATCGCATCCGGGCCAACGCCGTCTCGCCGGGCTGGATCAAAACCGACGTCACCAAGAACGCGGCCGCGGACGCCGGTTGGGAGAAGGGCGCCTCGCTGCTCGGCCGCATGGGTGCCCCGGACGAGATCGCGCGCGCGGTCATGTTCCTTGCCTCCGACGAGGCCTCCTTCGTGACCGGGGCGACGCTGATCGTCGACGGCGGTCTCACCATCACCGACTATCCCTCGCTGCCCTGGCTCGAGGTCGCCGGCACCTGGAAGCTCTTCGCCGGCACTTTGTCCTGATCGGAAGGGGGCGTAGCATCGTCGGGGCAGGCGCCCGCATTGCGTTCCGAAACTGGTTCCAGTCGAAGGAGATCAGGCATGACCGGTTATAGGGGGCGACAGCCCCGGGAATCCCTGGCCGTCATCGTGGTTCTCGGCATGTTGCTTGCGGGTGCATTCACACCGACGGCGAATGCCGCCGATGGGCTCTATGAGGCGCTGCTCAAGGCGACGCCGCGGCAATTGCCGCCGGGATTCCAGGTCAGGCAGGTGGCGCCCGGACCGATCGACCAGGAGGATCGGAATGCCGGCATGATGGGCAACGCGCAGATCACGCTCCTGGCCTCCGATCCCGAGGCGAAGATCAATTACCTTCTGTTCCCGGACATGGCGGCCGCAAACGCCTACATTTCTCAATTCGAAAAGGCGATCGTGCAGAACAAGGCGACGCCACGATCCTTGGCGAACTTGCCGGCGGCCAAATGCGCGGAGACCATGAACGGCGCCGTATGCGCAATCGACAGCGGCCGGATCGCGGTCTTTTCCATGGGCAGCAGAGTCGACACCAGTGCCGGTCCTCTGCTGAACGCGGCGATCGATCATTTGAACGATGTCATCAAGTCGAACGGCCAGCAGTAAAGTCCCGAGCCGGGGTTAATTCGCCATAGCGACTCCCTCTCAGTGCCCGACATTGACAACCACGCGGTTGCGGCTCCGGCCCTGGCGCGAAGCCGATCTCGCCCCGTTCGCCGCGATCAACGCCGATCCCGTGGTGATGGAACATTTTCCGTCCGTTCTCGAACGGGCCTCCAGCGACGCTCTGGCGGAGCGCATCGGCGGGCATTTCGACCGCCATGGCTATGGTCTTTGGGCCGTCGAGGTGCCCGACGTCGCCGCGTTCATCGGCTTCATCGGGTTGGCCATCCCCCGGTTCACCGCTTCATTCACACCTTGCGTCGAGGTGGGCTGGCGGCTGGCGCGCCGCTACTGGGGCCAGGGCTACGCGACCGAGGGGGCCCGCGCCGCGGTCGCGTTCGGATTCGCCGAAGCCGGCCTCGAGGAAATCGTCTCCTTCACCGTTCCGGCCAACCGGCGCTCGCTGGCGGTCATGGAACGCCTGGGCATGACGTCCGAGGCTCGCGAGGATTTCGATCATCCGGTCCTGCCGGCCGGCCATCCGCTGCGCCGCCATCGGCTCTATCGCCTAAGGCGTTCCTCTGCGCCGTGACTTGTCTGATCTTGCTATAAAAACCCCCATAACCCTGATTTCACTGGTGGAATAGGCACCTCGGACGAAGGCCGCCCTTGCAACTCTCCGCCAATGGGCCAATCTCACCGCATCACGGTCGATGCTGGGGAAGGACGGGCCGGGGCGGGGATGAGCGATACCGATCATGGACAGGAAGCGCCTCCGGCACGCCGCACGGCGTCGCCCGGCCGGACTGCTGCCGGCAGAAGCCGGCGCTGGGTCTGGTTGGGGATCGTCGTCCTGCTGCTCGCGGTCGCGGGCTTCCTGGCCTGGCATCAGGGTCTGATCGGCCCGGCGTCGACGACCACGGCCGCGGCCGCCACGGCGGCTCCGCCACCCTCCGTCGTCGTCAGCAAGCCGCTGGTGAAGCGGATCACCGAATGGGACGAATATACCGGTCAGTTCACCGCCGTGGATTCGGTGGAGCTGCGCGCGCGCGTCAGCGGTTACCTGCAGGCGATCCATTTCGAGGACGGGCAGATCGTCCATGAAGGCGATCTGCTGTTCGAGATCGATCCGCGGCCCTTCCAGATCGCACTGGCCTCGGCCCAGGCACAACTCGAGCAGGCCCGCGCGGCCTCGGATCTCGCCATCGCCCAGGTGAAGCGTTCCGAGGCGCTGCGCAAGAACGATTTCGCCTCGGCGAGCTCCTATGACGAACGGGTGCAGCAGTCCCGCAACGCGGCGGCGTCGATCACGGTGGCCCAGGCGGCGGTCGACGAGGCGAAGCTCAATCTAGAATATACGCGGATCACGGCGCCCGTCACCGGGCGCATCAGCGCCCATACGATCAGCGTCGGCAATCTGGTGACCGGAGGCTCGGGCGGAGGCACGACGCTCCTCACCACGATCGTATCGCTCGATCCGATCCGCCTCCTGTTCGATGTCAGCGAATCCAATCTGCTGGAATATCAGCGCGCCATCGCGGAAGGGCGCCTGAAGTCGGTGCGCGAAGGATCGGTCGAGGTCCAGGCGCAGCTGATCGACGAGCAGAAATGGAGCATGAAGGGCACGATCGACTTCATCGACAACCAGGTCGACCGCAGTGCCGGCACGATCCGGGTCCGCGCGCTCCTGCCGAACCCGACCTTGCTGGTCACGCCCGGTCAATTCGGACGGGTCCGGATCCCGGGTTCGGAGCCCTACGATGCCATCCTGATCCCCGAGGCCGCCATCGTTTCCGATCAGGCGCGCAAGCTCGTCATGACGGTGGCGGACGATGGGACCGTCGTGCCCAAGGTGGTGCGGCTCGGTCCCAATCGCGGACCCGATCTGCGGATCATCCGCTCGGGCCTCGATCCCAACGACCGGATCATCATCAGCGGGCTGTTGCGGGCGCGACCGGGCGGCAAGGTGACGGTGGAAGAAGGCAAGATCGATCTGCCGGATCCGGAAGAGTAGATCGATCATGCGACTCTCCCATTTCTTCATCGATCGGCCGATCTTCGCGATCGTCATCGCGATCTTCATCACCATCATCGGCGCCATCGCCTATCTGACGCTGCCGGTGTCGCAATATCCCGACATCGTGCCGCCGACGATCGAGGTGCGCGCCAGCTATCCGGGCGCCTCGGCCGAAACCGTCAGCAACACGGTGGCGACGCCGCTGGAGCAGGAGATCAACGGCGTCGACAATATGCTCTATATGACGTCGCAGGCGACCAGCGACGGCAATCTGGTGCTGACGGTCACCTTCGCGCTCGGAACCAATCTCGATACCGCCCAGGTGCTCGTGCAGAATCGCGAAGCGGTGGCCGAGCCGCGATTGCCGGAGGAGGTCCGGCGCCTCGGCGTGACGGTGCGCAAGAATTCGCCCGACATGCTGATGGTCATCCATCTGAGCTCGCCCGACGGCAGCCGCGACCAGCTCTATCTCTCGAACTACGCCACGCTCCAGGTGCGCGACGTCCTCTCGCGCATTCCGGGTGTGGGCGACGTCCGCATCTTCGGCTCGCGCGACTATGCGATGCGGGTCTGGCTCGATCCCGACAAGATCGCGGCCCGCGACCTGACCGCCGGGGACGTGATCGCGGCCCTGCAGGCGCAGAACGTCCAGGTCGCCTCGGGCGTGCTGAACCAGCCGCCCATGCCGAACCAGACCGCGTTCCAGCTCAACATCGAAACCCTGGGGCGGCTGGTCGACGCGCGCCAGTTCGCTGACGTCGTGGTTCGGACCGATCCCGACGGCCGCGTGACGCGGCTGCGCGATGTCGCGCGGGTCGAGATCGGCGCCCAGGACTACAGCGCCAACGGCTATCTCGACGATCGGCAGGCGGTCCCGCTGCTGGTGTTCCAGCGACCCGGCTCGAATGCGCTTGCGACCGCCAAGCTGGTGCTCGACACGATGAAGGATCTGGCGAAAGCCTTCCCGGACGGCGTGCGCTACGACGTCGTCTACAATCCGACGGAGTTCATCGCCCAGTCGGTGGATGAGGTCGTCAAGACGATCTACGAGGCGACCGCCCTCGTCATCCTGGTCGTCATCCTGTTCCTGCAGACCTGGCGCGCCTCGATCATTCCCATCGTGGCGATCCCGGTTTCGCTGGTGGGCACCTTCGCGGTCCTCGAGGCGATCGGCTATTCGCTCAACACGCTCTCCCTGTTCGGGCTGGTGCTCGCCATCGGCATCGTGGTCGACGACGCCATCGTGGTGGTCGAGAATGTGGAGCGCAATCTGCGGCGAGGCCTGTCGCCCCGCGATGCGACACGACAAACGATGGACGAAGTCGGCACGGCGCTAGTCGCGATCGCCCTGACGCTGACGGCCGTGTTCGTGCCTGCGACCTTCATACCGGGCATCTCCGGCCAGTTCTTCCGCCAATTCGCCGTCACCATCGCCACGGCGACGATCATCTCCTGCTTTGTCTCGCTGACTTTGAGCCCGGCGCTCTGCGCCCTTTTGTTCAAGCCGCATGGCAACGCGTCGGAAGCCGACGGTCTCGTCGCCCGCCTTCTGTTCCGCCCGGTCCGCGCCTTCTTCCGCCTGTTCAACACCGGCTTCGACCATCTGTCGCTGGGCTATGGCGGCACGGCGCGCCGGCTGATCCGGCTCTCCGTCCTGGTGCTGGTGGTCTATGCCGGCCTGGTCGCGCTCACCGGGTTCCAGTTCGCCCGCACCCCCACCGGCTTCATTCCGCAGCTCGACCAGGCCTATCTGATCGTCGTGGTGCAGCTGCCGCCGGGCTCGTCGCTGGCGCGGACCGACAAGGTGATCCATGACGCCACCGAAATCGTCCTGAAGACTCCCGGTATCGCCCATGCCGTTCCCTTCGCCGGTTTCGACGGCGCCACCTTCACCAACGCGCCCAATGCCGGCGCCATCTTCACCCCGCTCGAACCCTTCGACGTTCGCGTTGCCAAGGGCCTTTCGGCCGACAAGATCCGCGCCTCACTGCAGCAGCGCCTCGGCGCCCTCAAGGATGCCTTCATCATCGTCATCCCGCCGCCCTCGGTGCGCGGCATCGGCACCGGCGGCGGCTTTAAGATGATGGTCCAGGACCGGCGGGGCCGGGGCTTGCAGACGCTGGAGACCGTCACCCAGGACATCATCGGGGCGGCCAACCAGGATCCCCATCTGTCCGGCGTCTTCACCCTTTTCAACACTAAGACGCCGCGCATCTACGCCGATATCGATCGCGTTCGCGCGGAAATGCTGGGCGTCACGCCCGCCCAGGTGTTCGAGGTGCTGGAGGTCTATCTGGGCTCGGCCTTCGTCAACGACTTCAATTTCCTCGGCCGAACCTACCGGGTGACGGCGCAGGCCGACAGCAAGTTCCGCCAGACCGTCAACGACATCACCAATCTCAAGATGCGCAATGCGGCGGGAGCGATGGTCCCGCTGGGGTCCGTGGCCTCCTTCGAGGACCGCACCGGACCCTATCGCGTGACGCGCTACAATCTCTATCCCTCGACCGAGGTCCAGGGGCAGACGGGCCCCGGGGCTTCGAGCGGCGAGGCGCTGGCGGCGATGGAGCGTATCGCCGCCGAGCGGCTGCCCGATGGCTTCGGCTATGAATGGACCGAGCTCGCCTATCAGGAGAAGCAGGTCGGCAACACCACCATCCTCATTTTCGCCGCCGCGGTGCTGTTCGTCTTCCTGGTGCTGGCCGCGCAGTATGAGAGCTGGGCCCTGCCGCTCTCGATCGTGCTGATCGTGCCGATGTGCCTGCTGGCGGCGATCACCGGCCTCACCTTGCGAGGTTTCGACATCAATATCCTGGCGCAGATCGGGTTCGTCGTGCTGGTGGGGCTTGCCGCCAAGAACGCGATTCTGATCGTCGAGTTCGCGCGACAGGCCGAGGCGACCGGCATCGCCCGGATCGAGTCGGCCGTGAGCGCAGCCCGGACCCGCCTGCGCCCGATCCTGATGACCTCCTTCGCCTTCATCCTCGGCGTGCTGCCGCTGGCGATCGCGACCGGCGCCGGCGCCGAGATGCGGCAATCCCTCGGGACCACGGTGCTGTTCGGCATGCTGGGCGTGACCCTGTTCGGCCTGGTCTTCACCCCGGTCTTCTATGTGGTGGTGCGAAATGTCGCAGACCGGATCAGAGGCCGCCCGGCCCACGCGCCCAGCGTCGATCCGGCATGAGGGTAAGGCTTAAGCTGACCGGTCGATCAGATCGCTGGGCCGCAGGGCCTTCGTAATTTCCATACGCTCCGTAGTAGAATCGTCATCTTCCGGGGGCGCGTCCTCTTGAATAGTGCGGCAGCGTTGCCGACCTAAGGGGAGGTCGGGCCTTTGCGGATAGCCGGGGCCAGCGGCGCGACGTTCGCCCCAGCGGGAAATTCCACGCCGGGGCCGCCGATACCACGCTGGTCCCCACGGCGCCTTCAGCGCCAGCCGCCTAGAGATCTGCCCATCCGTCGACGGAACTCCCCCCGCCAGAGGGCGGCCGGCAAGGCGCTTTCGGGCGCCTGTTTCGTCGAGTCTGTCTATCGAGGAGGTTTTCATGAATCGCTTGTCTCTCGGCCTGTCACCCCTGGGGCTGAACGGCCTGTCCAAGACCCTCGCCACCGTCGCGCAAGGGCTGCGTTCGACGCTCGGCAGCCTGCCGGCCCAGGCGCTGGCATGGCATGAGCGCCGCAAAGGCCTCGGGGCCCTGAGCGCGCTCACCGATCGTCAGCTGCGCGATATCGGCGTCTGTCGCGATGAGATCGTGATGGTGGCCTATGGCCTGAAGGATCCGCGCGATACGCCCGATATGGTTGCGGTTTCCAGCCTCGCGACCAAAACGGTGCCGGCCGTCAAGGCGGCGGACAACGACGATCACAATCCCTGCGTAGGCTGCGCCGCCTGAAGCGGCAGGTCAGGGGGCCGGACAAGCCGGCAGGAAGCCGGAGATCTCGGCCAGGAACCGGACCCACGCGGGCTCATGCTCGAGAATGATGTGGTTGCGACTCTCGAGCGGCACGAAGCGGGCGCCGCGGATGCCGCTGGCGAGCTCGCGGCCGCAATCGAACGGGACCACCGCATCGCCCCGGCTGTGCAGCACCAGGGTCGGCACCTTCACCTGGCCCAACAGATCGCGGACATCGATATCGCTGAAGGCCTCGGTGAGGCGGTAGGCGTTCTGCGGCGAGGCCGTGATGCGCTGCAGCTCGTTCCACCAGTTCGCCTGCTCGGGCGTCGCGTCGGGCAGGTAGAGTGACGTGAAGATCTGACGATAGGCCGGACTCTCCTGGCCCCAGCCCTGCAGCGTCAGGGTCTGCAGCGCCTCGCGGCGTGCGATCTCGCCCGGCGACCCGCGCCTGCGCCAGCCGCGCGCATAGCCGCCGGCGAGAATGAGGCGTGTCACCCGCTCCGGATGGCGCACCGCGTAGGCGATCGACACCGCACAGCCTTGCGAGATCCCGAACAGGGGAAAGCGGTCGAGCCCGGCCGCATCGATCACCGTCTCCAGATCGTGGAGGAACGATTCGAAGCTCAAATCCGGGGTCGACCAGTCCGATAGCCCGTTGCCGCGCTCGTCATAGCGGACCAACTGATGGTGGCGCGCCAGCGCATGCAGCAGATGGCGCCAGACCGGACTCTGCCAGTCGAACTCGAGATGATTGAGCCAGTTTGCGGTCTTCACCAGCGGCGGACCCTGGCCGGCCGTGCCATAGGCGATCCGCGTGCCGTCCGGCGCGGTGCAGAAGCGGATCTCCTGCTCGATATCGCGGAGCGGCGCGATCGTCGCATCGCCGGCGGCGGGTGGATCGCTCCGCTCCATCACCGCGACCGCGCCAGGCGCAGCCGCCTTTCGGGAGATGGGGTTGTAGCCGAGGCTGGGCCCACGCCCCTCCGGACCGGATGGTGCCGGCGGCAGCTCGCGCAGTTCCTGCCAGGCCAGCGTCAACATGGCGGCGGGGGCGCCGCTCAATTCCTGGATATGCCGGCGCGCGATCTCGAATTGCTGCTCGGCCTCGTTGGCGAGACCGTTGCGCATCAGCAGCCGGACAAACGCTGTTCGCGCCTCTTCGCAGTCCGGCTCGACCTCGATCATGCGCCGCATATAGGTCAGTGCTTCCTCCGGCCGGGACTCGCCCAGCCGGTTTGCCAGCTGGAACAGGGTCCGGGCATGCAGGATGCGCGCCTGCTCGCGCTCCGCCACCATCCAGGATTGGAAGCCGGGGCAGCGATCGAGCTCGATGCCGTCGAGGAAGGGGCCGCGGAACGCCTTCAAGGCCGCGGTCAGGACGGGCTGCGGCGCGCCGTCGAAATCCTCGTCGATCGATTCACGGATTCTCAGCAGATCGACATCGATGTCGCGGCAATCGAGCGAAACGCTCTCGCGGTCCGCGCCGAGCCTTTCCCGTCGCTCGTCGTTGACCAGCGTGCGCAGCTTCGAGAGGCTCCAGCGCAGCGATCCGCGCGGATCGTCGGGCAGGTCCCAGAACATCTCGCAGAGCTTGTCGCGCGAATGAGCGCGGCCCGTGACCGCCAGATAGGCGAGGAGCGCCCGCGTCTTCTTCGATTGCGGCAGCGGCAGGGTGGCGCCGTCCCGCGCCAGCTCCATCCTGCCCAAGACCCGAAGTGTCAGCATGACATCTCTTTCGCGCTGCCGCGACGGGCCGGTTCCCCTGGGGGACCTGGGCGGTGGCCGATCGCCGCACGCTCCGATGTTGCGTGATTTCCACGCCAGTTACAACGAATGGGCCTGGGATTCAACGCCTATCGCCACCGCATTTCTCACGGCCCAGGGGGAAATTCCTCCCCGACGCGAGGCCATCCTGCGGTCTCGCCTGGAACATGAGGAAAACACATGACGATCGAGGGTTTTAGCTACGAAGCCACATTGGCGGCCTCGCAGCGCGCCAATTGGCGCATCGAAGACATCATTGGCAGCGACAAGCGTCTCGACTTCTCCAGGCCCTTCCTGCCGGAGGTCCTGGCTCAGACCGAGAAGCTGACCTTCCTGAGCCCCGACGAGCGCCGGGTGCTGAACCAGATCCGGGGCCATGGCTATCTCTACATCTTCGGCCTGGTCGAGGAATTCATCCTGCCCTTCCTCATGGACCATACCCGCGCCCGGCTCGATCGCGACGATCACCAGGTGCGCGCGCTGCTCCAGTTCGCCAGCGAGGAGGCCAAGCATATTCACCTCTTCAAGCGCTTCTGCGCCGAGTTCGAGGCGGGCTTCGGCCATGCCTGTGCGGCGATCGGGCCGGCCGATGCCGTCGCCAAGGCGGTTCTGGCCCATCATCCGCTCGGGGTGGCACTGGCGATCCTGCAGATCGAATGGATGACGCAACGCCATTATGTCGACAGCGTGAAGGACGATCTCGGGATCGACCCGCAGTTCGCGAGCCTCCTGAAGCATCACTGGCAGGAGGAATGCCAGCACGCCAAGCTCGACACGCTCATGGTGATGGGCATGGCGGAGACCTGTTCGACGGCCGAGATCGAGAAGGGCATCGAGGATTATCTCGCCATCGGCGGCTTCATCGATAAGGGTCTTGAGCAGCAGGTGGCGTTCGACCGCGAGAGCTTCGAGCGCGCCACCGGTCGCAGGCTGACCGCCAGCGAAGCGGAGATCTTCGGACAGCTGCAGCATCAAGCCAATCGCTGGACCTTCCTCGGTTCCGGGATGACCCATCCGCGCTTCCTGGCGACGCTGGGCGCGCTCGGACCGCAGCACCGCCAGCGCATCGAATCGATCGCGCCGGCCTTCTGCTAGGCCCGCTCCCGATCGTGCCCGCATTTCAACCCTGCGTATGGAGACCGACAATGAACGACATGACGCCCATGAAGGCCCCCACCCATGTGAACGGTTTCGATCTGGCGAAGATCGAGGCCCTCGTCGCAGGCATCCAGCGCGATCCCGGCCAGGCCCGGATCGAGTTCAAGGTGCGATCGGCCTGGAAGGGCCAGACCCGCAGCGACGGCCAAGTCGAGAGCTATCGGCTGGGCGGCCAGGAGATCCGCCGCGACTTCCACATCGCCGCCGACGAGCCGCTGGAGCTCGACGGCAGCAACATCGCGCCCAACCCGCAGGAGCTGCTGATGGCGGCCCTCAACGCCTGCATGATCGTGGGCTATGCCGCCAATGCCGCGCTCCGGGGCGTGTCGCTCGACCGGCTCGAGATCGAGGCCGAGGGCGCCCTCGACCTGCGCGGCTTCCTCGGTCTCGATGCTTCGGTGCCGGCGGGCTACGAGACGATGCAGGTCCGGGTGCATATGAGCGGCAACGGCTCGCCCGAGCAGTTCCGCGAGATCCATGCGGCGGTGCAGGCGACCTCGCCCAACCTCTTCAATCTCACCCGCGCCATCCGGATCGAGCCCGAGCTGGTCCTGGCCTGAGACCGGTCCCGGATCGAAAAGACAGGGCCGGCGGGCACCACACCCGCCGGCCCTTGCCTCCTGGCCGTGCGTCGCTAGAGTCGGTTCCGACGGGCCGCCGGCGTCATGCCCGGCCGGTACCAGCTCCAAGCCGCCCTGGTAGAGGCGGCCGGAAACATTGCGAGGGAGGGCGCGGCCTCGGGGCTGCAAGCCATGTGGCAATCCGATCTCAATCTGATCGGCACGAAATACCGTCTGCCGCCCTTGAACGCTGCGGCCGTCGACCGGCGACGGCTGCATGCGCTGCTGGCGCGCGCCGAGGGCAGCCGCCTCACGACCATCGCGGCTCCGGCCGGCTTCGGCAAGACCACGCTCCTGCTGCAGTGGGCCCGGCGCCTGGAGACGGAGGCGGTTCCCGTCGCCTGGCTCTCGCTCGACGAGGATGACGACGAGGTCGGCCGCTTCCTCTGCTACCTGATCGCCGCGATCCAGGCGGCCCAGCCGCGCCTCGGCAAGGGCGCGGTGTCGCTGCTGCGCTCGAGCCCGAATCTCCCGGTGGCGCCGGCGCTGGCGAGCCTGGTCAACGATCTGTCGCGCATCGAGGGCCGGTTCACCGTCATGCTCGACGATGTCCATTGGCTGACCCAGCCGGCCCTGCTGCAGGCCCTCGAGAGCCTCCTGACCTATGCCCCGGCCTCGGTGCATTTCGTCCTCGCCGGCCGCGGCACCCTGCCGCTGGCGGCCGCGCGGCTCAAGGTGCGCGGACAGGTGACCGAGCTCCATGAAGCCGATCTGCGCTTCGATCTCGACGAGACGCAGGAGTTCCTCAACACGCAGCGCGCGCTCGCCCTGTCCTCCGCCGATCTCGTGGTGTTGCAGCACCGCACCGAAGGCTGGGCCGCGGGCCTGCAACTGGCTTCGCTGTCGCTGGAACGCCGGGTCGAGCGCAGCGCCTTCATCGACAGCTTCTCCGGCACCGACCGCGACATCGCGGACTTTCTCGCCAGCGACGTCTTCACCCGCCAGCCCCGCGCGCTGCAGGATTTCATGCTGCGCACGGCGTTCCTCAAACGCATGAATGCGGACCTCGCGGGCGCGCTCGCCGATCTGACGTCGTCCGAGGCGGCCGACATGCTCAAGCGCATCGAGCGCGCGGGGCTTTTCCTGGTGCCGCTCGACAGCGAGGAGCGCTGGTTCCGATATCATCATCTCTTCAGCGATTTCCTGCGCCACCAGATGGTGCGCCGGCAGCCCGAGGCGATCCCGGAACTCCATCTCAAGGCCGCCGCCTGGCTCGAAGCCGCGGGCGAAACCGCCGATTCCATCCATCACCTGCTGGCAGCCGACGCCGGCGAGGCGGCGGCCGACAAGGTCGAGGCCTGCGCCATGGATCTGATCCGTCAGAGCCACATGCTGCGCCTCAGCGACTGGCTGCGCCGCCTGCCCGAAGCCCTGGTGCAGCGCCGTCCGCGTCTGTTGCTGAGCCTGGTCTGGCTGCAGTTCCAGTTCAACCGGCCGATCGAGGCGGCGCGGGCCCTGCGCCTGGCGCGCCGCGCCATCGCCCATTCCGCGGCCGACGAAGCGCAGCGCCTGCAATGGCAGAGCGAGCTGCGGGTGCTGATGTGCGGCGTGGTCAGCGCCAGCGACCGTTCCGCCCGCGCCCGCGCTCTGGCGCGGCGCTGGATTCCGGATCTGCCGGAAGACCAGCCCTTCCTGAGCGGGGCGCTCAAGAACATCCTGGCCTATTGCGAATATTCGCTGGGCAATCTCGCCGCCGCGCGCGAGGCCGCTCATGCGGGGCGCCGCAGCCATGTCCGCTCGCAATCGCTCCTCGGTCTCGTCTACGCCGATCTCATCCTGGGATTGACCGAGAAGGCGGCGGGCGACCTCAAGGAGGCGGGTGGCCTTTTCACACGCGCCAGAAGCATCGCCGACGAATCGCTCGGCGCCGGCTCCTATGCCGCGGCCCTGGTGGGCGTGTTCCAGGGCGAGCTGCATTACGAATGGAACAATCTCGAGGTCGCCGCGCGCTCGCTCGACGAATATCGCGACATCGTCGAGGAAAGCGCGCTGATGGCGCACGAGACCGTGGCCGCCGTGCTGGGCGCCCGGCTCGAGGCGGCGCAGGGCCGCATCGATGCCGCGCTGGCCAGTCTCGACCGCGTCGAGCGCCGTCACGGCACGCGGGTGCGCCATACGCGGCTGGGTGCCGGTCTGCTCCATGAACGGGTGCGGCTGCTGCTGAGCCGCGACGACCGCATGGGGGCGAGGCTCGCGATCCAGAATTTCGGGATCGATGCCGATAGCGGCCAGTTCTCGCGCCCGGTGGCGCCGGTGCCCTCCTCGGATCTGGAGCGGCTGGCGCTGGCGCGGCTCTGGATCGCCGAAGGCCGGTCGGGCGCGGCCGTCGCGGCGCTGGATTCGCTGGCGGCACGCCTGGTTCAGCAAGGGCGGGGCCGGCGCCTGCTCCAGGTGCGTCTGCTCTCGGCGATCGCGGGCCTCAAGGCCGGCAGCAACGATGCCGCCGAGCGCGCGCTGCTGGCGTCGATCGTCGAGGCCCGCCGGCAGAATCTGCTGCGCAGCTTCCTCGACGAAGGCGCGCCCGCGGCCGAGGTGATCGAGCGGCTGCGGCGACGCTGTGCCAGCCGGGCGGCGGCCGACCTGATCGGCAGCGAGCTTGAACCGGTGCGGCGCTATCTCGACCGGTTGGCCTCCGCCTTCGGCTCGCAGCGGTTGGGCCCGGCCCGGGCGCGGCCCGATCATCCCGCCCTCCATCTCAGCCAGCGTGAGCTCGAGGTGGTGAAGCTGCTCTGCAACGGCTTCAGCAACCATCAGCTTTCGCGCCATCTCGCCATCTCGCCGGACACGGTGAAATGGCATCTCAAGAACATCTTCGGGAAGCTCGGCGTCGACAACCGGTCCCAGGCCATCGTGGCCGCCGAGCGGCTCGGGTTGATCTCGATCCGCGAGCAGTAGTTTCTCAGCGCAGCGGCCCCACCCGTTCGGGTGGGGCCGAATTATCGGCTGCCCTACCTGTCCGGGGCGTTGCCGTGCGCGCTCGTGCGCCGCACAGTCGAGATCTGCGCGCGCCCCCGCGACGATCGACGGCCGAACAAGGAGACTGGGTAGACCATGACCACCGGATGGGTCTTTCACGAGCTTTATCTCTGGCACGACACCGGCACCTATGCCGGCGTGTTCCAGGCGGGATTGACCATCGAGCCCGGCGAGCATGCCGAGAATCCGGCGACCAAGCGCCGATTCCGCAACCTGCTCGAGGTTTCGGGGCTGCTGGGCCAATTGACGGCGATCAAGCCCGAGCCCTTGAGCGAAGCCGACATCGCGCTCTTCCACACGGGCGAGCATATCGAGCGGATCAAGGCCCTGAGCGCCGAGCGCGGCGGCGATGCCGGCGAGCTCACGCCCTTCGGCCAGGGCAGCTTCGAGATCGCGCTGCTGGCCGCCGGCGGGACCTATGCGGCGATCGACGCGGTGCTGAAAGGCAAGGTGCGCAACGCCTATGCGCTGGTGCGCCCGCCGGGCCACCATGCCGAGCGCGACAAGGGTCGCGGCTTCTGCATCTTCGGCAATGTCGCCGTCGCCATCATGAAGGCGCGCAAGACTCATAAGCTAGGCCGCGTCGCCACGGTCGATTGGGACGTGCATCACGGCAACGGCACCCAGCAGGCCTTCTATGCGGACCCGACGACCCTCACCATCTCGATCCATCAGGATCGTCTCTTCCCGGTCGATAGCGGCCTGGTCGAGGAGAACGGCGAAGGGGCGGGCGAGGGCTACAATCTCAACATCCCGATGCCGCCGGGCTCGGGCGTGGGCGCCTATATCGCGGCCTTCGAGCGGGTCGTGGTCCCGGCGCTCAGGCGCTTCAAGCCCGAGCTCATCGTCGTCCCCTCCGGCTTCGACGCCGGCGGCACCGATCCCCTGGGCCGCATGATGATCCATAGCGGCGGCTATCGCGAACTGACGCGCATGCTGATGGAGGTCGCGGACGAGGTCTGCGGCGGCCGTCTGGTGCTGTCGCATGAGGGCGGTTATTCGGCGACCAACGTGCCCTATTGCGGGCTCGCGGTCATGGAGCAGCTTTCCGGCTCGCGCACGGCGGTCGAGGATCCCTGGCTCAAGATCATGGAACGCTGGGGCTGGCAGGATCTGCAGCCGCATCAGGAGGGCGCCATCGACAAGGCCGCGCTGGCGCTGTCGCGGATCAAGTAGCGCCCTCTCATCGACCATCTGACCGCATCACGTCGCAGAAACCGCCGGGGCAACCGGCACCGTTAGGGAGGAATTGAAACCCATGACCAAGAAGACCGAGACCGAACAAGCCACCGACTCCGGCCCGGCCATCCCGTCACGCCGCAGTTTCTTCGGCAGGACCGCCGCCATCGCCGCGGGCTCGACCGCTCTCCTGGCGTCGATCAACAACGGCGCCAAGGCCGCGGGCGATCCGATCCCGGTCGGCCAGGCGGCGCCCCTGACGGATTTCGCCGCCGCCGACGGCGTCGAGTTCAAGAACGGGCTGACGCTCGCCTGCGAGGAGATCAATGCCGCCGGCGGCATCCTCGGCCGGCCGCTCGAGCCCTATTTCGAAGACACCAAGCAGATGGGCGACGCGACCAACGTCCAGGCCGTGCAGCGCCTGATCGACCGGCACTCGGTCCACGCCATTCTCAACGGCTACAACATCGGTTCGGGTGCCGCGATCCAGGATCCGGTCGCCGACGCCGGCATCATCTATATCCATTACGACACCACCATCGGTCACGCCAATCTGGTGAAATCCGATCCCAAGCGCTATTTCGGCTCGTTCGAAGGCGATCCTGCCGAATATTGGTACGGGCCAGGCTTCCTCAAATTCGTGCAGGGTCTCGAAGAGACCAAGCAGTACAAGCGCACCAACAACAAGATGGCGGTGATCCTGTCGGCGGGCGTCTATGCCGCCAACATCGCCAACGCCGTCAAGGAAACGGCGAAGGACTATGGCTGGGAGATCAGCCTGTTCGAGACGGTGAACGTGCCGATCTCGGAATGGGGCCCGGTGCTCGCCAAGATCCGCCAGGACCCGCCCTCGGTCATCTGCATCACCCACTTCCTGCCGGCCGACCTGGCGCAGTTCGCGGTGCAGTTCGCGCCCAACCCGACGCCGTCGCTGGTCTATATGCAGTACGGTCCGTCGGTGCCGGCCTTCCGCGAGATCGGCAAGGAAGCGACCAACGGTGTGCTCTTCGCCACGGTTGTCGGCTGTCTCCAGGACGAGATCGGCACCGCCTTCGAGACGCGCTACAAGGCGAAGTTCGGGCCCAATGCTGGCCACAACTCCGGCGCCCAGTCCTATGACGGCGCCATGGTCTGGGCGACGGCCGCAGCACTCGCTGGCGGCTCGGGCGAGCCGGGCAACGACGCGCAGAATCGCAAGGTCGCGGACCGGATGCGCGCGCTCATCTGGCGCGGCGTCTGCGGCGTGACCCGCTTCGATCCGGACGGGCAGTCGGCCTACACCTACCCGACGCAGACCAACGATCCGTCGCTCGGCATGCCGCACCAGTTCCTGCAGATTCAGGATTACACCAAGGGGCCGGTGCTGATCGCACCCGATCCCTACGGGACCGGCAAGTTCATGACGCCGCCCTGGATCAAATCCTAACGACCGAGGCCTGTAGCGCGGTACGGTTCCCTTCCCGCCCGGGGAGGGAGCCGGCCGCATTCTCGGTTGGACGAATCCCCGGACCTGTTGCAGGAGCGTCGGCAGCGTCATCCCATGGCAGCCTCTGAACAGACCCCCCTCCTGTCGGTTCGCAATGTCAGCAAGCAGTTCGGCGCGCTGACCGCCGTCAAGGATCTCTCCTTCGAGGTCAACGAGGGCGATGTGCTGGGCATCGGCGGGCCCAACGGCGCCGGCAAGACCACCCTGTTCGAGGTGATCTCGGGTCTCAATCCGGCGACCCGCGGCACCATCCTGTTCCGGGGCCAAGACATCACCCATTCGCCGCCGGAAGCGATCTGTCATGTGGGCGTCGCCCGCACCTTCCAGCTGAATGCCGGCTTCGATTCCTTGAGCGTGCGCGACAACGTCCGCGTCGCGGCCTATTTCGGCCAGGACAACCGGCGGGTCCCGGGCCTCGCCATCGGCAAGGAGGTCGAGGCCAAGGTCGATGCCGCGATTGCCGCCGTCGGGCTCAAGGGCCGCGAGCATCTGATCACCGGGCAGCTGCCGGTCCTGGATCGCAAGCTCCTGATGCTGGCGGGTGCGATCGCGACCTCGCCCAAGCTTCTCCTCATGGACGAGCCGGTGGGCGGGCTCAATCCCAAGGAGATCGACCAGATGATGGCGCTGGTCCGCAGCCTACGTGCGAGCGGCATCACCATCATCCTGATCGAGCATGTCATGCGCTTCCTGGTGCAGCTCTCGACCCGCGTGATGATCCTGCATCACGGCGAGCGCATCTATGAGGGCTCGCCCCAGGGCCTGGTGCGCGACCGCACCGTCATCGACGTCTATCTCGGCGAGGGCGCCTCCAAGCGGCTGGGCTCCCTGCTCGCGACGCCGGCGGGGGCCTGAGCCATGGCCGGCGCGCTCCTCAAGATCGACAATGTCTCGGCGGGCTATCACGGCCAGGATGTGCTGCGCGGCCTTTCGCTCACCGTCGAGGAGGGCAATCTGGTCGCCATCGTCGGCCCGAACGGCCATGGCAAAACGACGCTGCTGCGCGCGATCTCGGGCCTGCTGCGGCTGACCGGCGGCAGCATCCAGCTGGGCGAGCGCCGGATCGACCGGCTGCGTCCCGACCAGATCGTGGCCGCGGGCGTCGTGCATGTGCCGCAGGGCGACATGCTCTTCCCCGAGATGACGGTGCTCGAGAACCTGCAGATGGGCGCCTATCTGCCCTCGGCGTCGGCCGGAATGGCGCAGCGGCTGGAGGAGGTCTACACGCTCCTGCCCAAGCTGAAGGAGCGCCATCATCAGGTGGCGAGCACGCTCTCGGGCGGCGAGCGGCGCATGGTCGGCATCGGTCGCGGCCTCATGGCGGATGCGCGGCTGCTGCTGCTGGACGAGCCGTCGCTGGGACTGGCGCCGATCATCATCGACCAGATCTACGAGGTGATCTCGGCCTTGCGCGCCTCGGGCCGCACCATCCTCCTGGTCGAGGAGAGCGCTGCCCGCGTCGCCGACAAGGCCGACCGCATCCATCTCCTGGATCATGGCGAGTTCGTCTGGTCGGGGGCGGGGCCCGAACTGATGGCCCGGCCCGAAATCCTCGCGACCTATCTGGGAGGCTGAGCCCGCGCATGGACGTCGTCATCCAGATCATTGCCTCGGGCCTCACGCTGGGCGCCATGTATGCGGTCTCCACCGTGGGGCTGTCGCTGGTCTATGGCTCGCTCAACATGCTGAACATGGCCCATGGCGCGCTCCTGGCGCTGGGCGGCTATATCTGCTTCTACACGATGACGGCGCTGGGCCTGCCGGCTCTCGCCGGCGTGCTGGCGGCGATCGTCGTCTGCGGGCTGGTGGGGCTGCTGATCTATATCTGCACCGCGGCGCCGATGCTGGGCTCGGCGCAGTTCGAGACCGGTGTCTTCATCGCCACCATCGGCTTCGGCGCCATCGTCGAGAACGTCATCCTGCGCATGTTCGGGCCCCAGCCCCAGCCGCAATCGCTGCAGATCCCGGGCGACATCGTCATCGGCCATGTCCATATCCCGAACCAGAACGTCATGATCCTGACGGTCGCGCTGGTCCTGATGGTCGCAATGGCGCTGCTGCTCAAGCGCTCGCGCCTGGGCCGCGCTATCCGCGCCACCGCCCAGAACCGCGACGCGGCGCAGCTGATGGGCGTGCGGGTCGGCTGGATCTACGCCACGGTGCTGGGGCTGTCGGGCGGCCTCGCCGCCGTCTCCGGCATCATGGTGAGCTCGCTCTATTCGCTCCTGCCCAATATGGGCGGCGATCCCATGCTCAAGGCCTTCATCATCTGCATCGTGGCCGGGCTCGGCAACGTGACGGGCGCCGTCATCGCCGCGATCGCGCTCGGCCTGCTCGAGGCGACGCTGCAATATAATCTCGGCGTCCAGTACAGCTTCGCCCTGCTGCTCTTCCTCGTCATCATCGTGCTGATCTGGCGGCCCTACGGCCTGTTCGGCCGGAAGCAGGTGGTGCGCCTATGACGCCGCTGCGCCGCGACCTTCTCGTCACCGTCATCCTGGTCGTCCTGGCGGCGACCGTCCCCTATCTGACCTCGACGCGCTACATCGTCACCCAGACGACCTTGTTCTTCATCTGGGCGATCGTGGTGACGCAATGGAACCTGGTGCTGGGCGTGGCCGGCATCTTCTCGCTGGCGCAGATGGCGCTGTTCGCGGCCGGCGCCTATACGACGGCGATGCTGGGCTACTATTGGGGGGTGCCGATCGCGCTCGCGATGCTGGCGGCCGCCATCATCGTCGTCATCCTCAGCGTGATCATCGGCCTTGCCTGCCTGAGGCTGCGCGGCCCCTATGTCGCGCTGCTGACGCTCGCCATCGCGCAGATGCTCTATCTGCTGATCGTCAACGACACGGATTGCTTCACCAATCCGCCCTCGGGCTGCATGCCGCTGTTCGGCGGGGTTCGCGGCATCTCGCGCTTCGGCGATCTGGGATTCCGCGCGCTGCTCGGCTCGAAATGGTACATCGCCCACTATTATCTGGGGCTGGTGCTGCTGGCGCTGGCGATCATCGTCTCGATCGTGATCATCCGCGGACCGCTCGGCCTCGCCTTCCAGGCGCTGCGCGACAATCCGGGCTATGCGATGTCGCGCGGCATCAGCAGGTTCAAGTATCAGCTCTGGGTGTTCGCGGTGTCGGCCTTCTTCACCGGGCTCGCCGGCGGCTTCTATGCGGCCCAGTTCGCCGTGGTCGGCCCCACCGTCTTCTCGCTCTCCCAGCTCCTGCTGCTGCTGTCGATGATGGTGGTGGGCGGGCTGGGCCGGATCTGGGGCCCGGTGCTCGGCGCTCTGCTGCTGATGCTGGCCGACGAAGGGGTGCGCGAGCTGGGCGACTGGCGCGACATCGGGTTGGGCCTGATCCTCATCCTCTTCGTCGTGCCGTTCCGGCGCGGCCTCACCGGGGCGTTCGAGGATCTCTGGCGCCGTCTGCGGCCGGGCAAGTCTCTGACGGCCGCCGGATCCTGACCGGTCGCGGCCGCCGGATCCCGGGCTCGCCCTTCAGCCCTGGAGGGCGGCGATGCTGCGCCGGAATCGGAGGCCCGCCAGGATCAGCAGAACGATGCCGGAAGCGGCAGCGGCGGCGAAATCCGGCCAGACCGAGTCGATCCCGGCGCCGCGATAGAGAATCGCCTGGGAGAACCGGACGAAATGCGTCGAGGGCACGAGCTGCATGATCCGCTGCAGCGCCTCCGGCTGGCTCTCGATCGGCGTCTGTCCGCCCGACAGCAGGTTCATCGGCAGGATCACCAGGATGAACAGGAGCCCGAACTGCGGCATGGACCGCGCCAGGGTCGCGAGGAAGATCCCGATCGAGGTCGAGGAGAAGAGATAGAGGGCCACGCCCGCCAGATAGAGCGGGATCGAGCCGGCGATGGGGACCGCGAGCAGGCGTTCCACCACCAGCCACAGGGACGCCGCCGTCGCCACCACGATCACGAGCCCATTGGCCCAGATCTTGGCCATCATGATCTCGAACGAGGTCAGCGGCATCACCAGGAGATGCTCGATCGTGCCATGCTCGCGCTCCCGGATCAGGGCCGCCCCCGTCAGCACGACGGACAGCATGGTGATGCTGTTGATCAGCTGCATGACGCTGGTGAACCAGGCGCTCTCGAGGTTCGGATTGAAGGCGATGCGGGTGTGGATCTCGACCGGCTCGGATACGGCGTCGCCTTCCTGGCTCAGAAAATTGTCGGTTTCCTGGGCGACGATGTTGGCGAAGTAGGTCGCGCCGATGCCGGCCTGCATCATGGCGGTGGCGTCGATGTCGAGTTGCAGCGCCGGATGGCGGCCGGCCAGGAGGTCGGACTCGAAATCGGCGGGAATCACCAGGACGAAGGTATAGCGGTCGCTGTCCATCCCGGCATCGATCTCGTCGAACCTGATCAGCGCCGGCGGCTTGAACTGCGGCGGCAGCATCGCGTCGCGGAAACGCATGGAAAGCTGGGAGCGGTCCTGATCCACGATCGCGACGGACGCGTTTCGGAGCTCGTGCGAGATGCCGTGCGCCGCCGTATAGACCGAAAAGGAGAAGGCCCAGACGATGAGGACGACCATGACCCGGTCGTGGCGCAGGCTGTAGAGCTCCTTGATGCCGAGCCGGTAGATGTTGAGGAGCGAGGCCAGCATCACCGCTCCTGCTTGGGCAACAGGATGGCGCTCAGGGCGAGCAGGACCGGGAAGAAGAGCGCCAGCATCAGGGTCTGGCTCGTAAGATCGCGAAAGGACAGGGCCTTGGTGAAGACGCCGACGCTGATCTGGAGGAAGTAGGTCGTGGGAAAGATCCGGCCGATGAAGGCGGCGCTGCCTTCCAGCGAGGAAACCGGCTGCATCAGCCCGGAGAACTGGGTGGCGGGCAACAGGGTCGCGATCGCCGTCGCGAACAGCGCGGCGATCTGGCTGCGCGTGAATGCCGAGATCAGAAGACCCAACGCGGTCGCGGCCAGGAGATAGAGAAGGGCGCCGAGCGCCAACGTCGCGAAGCTGCCCTTGATCGGCACCCCGAACACCACGAGGGCCATGACCGTCATGAGTGCGAAGTTCGCCATGCCCAGGATCACATAGGGGATCTGCTTGCCGACCAGGAACTCCAGCCGCGTCACCGGGGTGACATAGAGGTTGGTGATCGAGCCCAGCTCCTTCTCCCGCACGATCCCCAGCGCCATGAGGATGGCCGGGATGAAGAGGAGCATCAGGGCGATGATGCCGGGCACCATCGCATAGACGCTTCGGAAGTCCTGGTTGTAGCGGAAGCGAGGCTCGAGATCGTAGGGGGTGACCGACGGCGTCTCGCCGGTCTTCTTGCGCACCAGGTCTTGCAGATATTCGAGATGCAGGCCTTCGATATAGCCGCGGATCGTCTCGGCGCGGAACGGCATGGCGCCGTCGATCCAGACGGCGACATTGGCGCCTTCGCCCCGCAGGATGTCCCTGCCGAAGTCCGGCGCGATCTCGACCGCGAGCGCGATCTCCCCGTCCTTCAGCCGGCGGTTCAGATCGGCGTCGTCCTGCAGCGGTGGCCGCTGCGAGAAGTAGCGCGAGCCGGCATAGCTCTCGAGATAGGTCCGGCTTTCCGGCGTCCGGTCCCGGTCGAGCGTCGCATAGGAGAGATTCTCGACGTCGAAGGTGATGCCGTAGCCGAACACCAGCATCAGCAGCGCCGTGCCGAAGAGTGCCACGGCCAGCCGGACCGGATCGCGCAGGATCTCGAGCGTCTCGCGCAGTGCATAGGCGAACAGCCGGCGCGGCGTGAAGTAGGACAGACGCCGGCGCGGGGCCGCGATCGCCCCCGGGGCCGGCGGCGGCTCCGGCGCGGGCGCCCCGGCGGCCGGCCCCGCCTTCGTGGCCAGCTCGAGATAATGGATGAAGGCGCCTTCCAGATCGCCGGCGCCGGCCGCCGCGGTGAGGGCGGCGGGGGTGTCGGTCTCGAGCACGCGGCCCGCATGCATCAGCGAGATCCGGTCGCAGCGCGCCGCCTCGTTCATGAAATGGGTCGAGATGAAGATCGTGACGCCGCGGTCGCGCGCGAGGCCGATCAGGAGCTCCCAAAACTTGTCGCGGGCGATGGGATCGACGCCGGAGGTGGGTTCGTCGAGAATGAGCAGCTCCGGTTCGTGGATCACCGCCACGGCCAGGGAGAGGCGCTGCCGCACGCCCAGCGGCAACTGCTCGGCCAGTTCGTCGGCATAGTCCTTCAGGCCGAACTCGTCGAGCAGGCGCGTGATCGACTGCGCCATCTTCTCCCGTGGCACCTGGAACAGCCGGGCATGCAGTTCCAGATTCTGCCGGACCGTCAGCTCGGCATAGAGCGAGAAGGACTGCGACATGTAGCCGACGCGCCGGCGGGTGGCGAGATCGTTCGGCCGTGGCACCTCGCCGAACAGGCGGGCGGTGCCCGAGCTGGGCGGCAGCAGGCCGGTCAGCATCTTCATCGTCGTGGTCTTGCCGCAGCCGTTCGAGCCGAGAAAGCCGAAGATCTCGCCGCGCTCGATGCGGAAGCTGACATTGTCGACCGCGGTGAAGTCGCCGAAGCGCCGGGTCAGGTGCTCGGCGAGGATCGCCGGCTCGCCGTCCTGCCGCTCCCGTGGGCGAAGCACGACCGCATGATGACCATGCCGGACCGCTTCCGGCAGCAGCGCGACGAAGGCCGCCTCGAGCGAGGCCGTGCCCGTCCGCTCCTTGATCTCCGCCGGCGTCCCCTCGGCCAGCAGCCGGCCTTCATTCATCGCGAGCAGATGGTCGAAGCGCTCCGCTTCGTCCATATAGGCCGTGGCGATCAGCACCGTGATGCCGGGCCTGGATTGCCGGATCGAGGCGATCAGCTCCCAGAATTGGCGGCGCGAGAGCGGGTCGACGCCGGTTGTCGGCTCGTCCAGGATCAGGAGATCGGGATCGTGGATCAGCGCGCAGCAGAGCCCGAGCTTCTGCTTCATGCCGCCCGAGAGCTTGCCGGCCGGCCGGTCCGCGAACGCCGTCAGCCCGGTCGCTTCCAGAAGCTGCCCGATGCGGGCGTCGCGCTCGCTGCGGGCCTGATCGAACAAGCGACCGAAGAACTCGAGGTTCTCGCGGACGCTCAGATCCATGTTGAGATTGCGGCCGAGGCCCTGCGGCATATAGGCGATTCGCGGACAGACGCGCCTCCGGTGCCGGCTGTCGGCCATATCGCCGCCCAGCACCTCGATGCGGCCCTGCTGGTGCCGCCTCGCGCCGGCGATGAGACCGAGAAAGGTGGATTTCCCGACGCCGTCGGGGCCGATCACGGCGGTCATCCGTCCCGTGGGCAGCGCGACCGACAGGTCACGGAGCGCCCACACCCGGCCGTACCGGTGCGAAACCTTGTCCAGCCGGACAGCGTCGGACGGGGCGGCGGTCATGGCGGGGTCAATCCGGCAGCTTGACCTCGAGGCTGGGCGGCCAGGGCCGATCCGCTTCCAGCAGGACGAACGCCTCTCCCGGGAGCCCCGTCTTGACCTTCTCTTCATTGAGCTTCAGCAGCGCGGGATCGATCTGGACCTTGACGCGAAACATCAGCTTCTCCCGCTCATTCTTGGTTTCGACCTGCTTCGGCGTGAACTGGGCTTCCGCGGCAATGAAGGAAATACTGGCCGGGATCACATATTGAGGAACGGCATCGAGAACGATCCGCGCCGACGAGCCGATCCGCACCCGTCCGACCTGATCGGTCGGCAGAAAGATCGTCATATAGACATCGGTCAAGTCGAGCAGGGTCAGGACGCGGCCGCCGGCGGCGAGGACCTCGCCCGGCTCCGCCAGGCGATGCTGGATCCGGCCATTGATGGGCGCGCGCAGGACCGAATCGTCGAGCTGCGCCTGGATACGCCGCATTTCCGCCTTCGCGGAATCGACGGCCCGCTCGCTGGTGTCGCTTTGTGCCTTGGCGCCGTCAAGCGCCGCTCGCGCGGCATCGACAACGCTGCGCCGTTGATCGACGATTTCGCGCGAAATATTGCCGGATTTGGCCAACGAGACGGCGCGCTCATATTGCTGCTGGGCGAAGGCCCGTTCCGCCTCGCGTTGCGTGATCAGGGCCTTTGCTGAAATGACCGCGTTCTCGGCCTGGGCGGCGTCGGCGCCGGCCTTGTCGAAGCTGGCCTGCAGCTCGGAGATATCCATCTGCGCCAGAACCTGGCCGGCGGTCACGAGGTCGCCCTCCTGCACCAGGATCTGCTCGATACGGCCGCCATATTTTGCCGCCACCTGCACTTCCTGAGCCTCGATGCGGCCGTTGCCGCTGGCAACATAGTCGGGCAACTGCGATTGCCGCAGTTGCCACCAATGCCAGGCCCCGGCCGCGGCCAACGCCGTCAGCCCTATCAAGATGGCAGCCACAACCAGGCGCTTCATCGAAACCGCCGCGCAATTCGGAGGATGCCGCAAGTCATGGCCCGAGAGCCCTTACCGAGCGAGCGGCAGATCGCAAGGTTCAAGGCGAGGCGGAGTATAGCGAAATGGCTCCCGCATAGGGGTGCGGGGCTGTCGCAGGCGGTGTGCCGGAAGGTGACGGCGAATCCTCGTCGTTCCCGGAAGCGGGAAGCCGAGAATCCCACGTTAGCGCTTCCGGGTCGAAATAGCTGTTCTTTCAGGACGAGGCGGCGCCGACGCGGAGCACCGCTGGGCTCGCTTATGTCAAGCGTCTGGTCGAGATCAATGGCGGCCGGATCGCGATCGAGAGCAGGCCCGGCAACGGCACCACCGTGACCTGCCATCTCCCGCTGGCCGCTCGAGCCTGGAGACGCGCCGGTTCGTGGGGGCGGCGCCTCAGCAGCTCGGCCAGGCCAGCCACCCGATGAGATCCTTGCGGGTGGTGAAGACGGTCTCCGAACTCGTGGCGGTGCAGGCGCTGACCGGCCCGACATGGGCGGCGGGATAGAAATAGGGTCCCTTCATCACGGCCCCGTCGTCGGGCTCGTTGGTGCTGGGGGCGTCGCCGGATGCCGCCACGTCGCATTTATAGACGGCGCCGTCGGAGCCCACCGTATGGACCTCGACCATGCCGCCATCCTGGAGCGCCACGTCACCGACATAGGCGGGCTGGGAGGGATGGGCCGCCATGCAGGCCACCAGCCCTGGATAGACCGACGGCAGATGCGCGCTCCAATCGCCGGATTCCTCCATGCGGCTGGAGCTTTCGATCGAGGGAAGCTTCTCACCGCCACTGCTGGTCTGGGCGCACCCCCAGCCGGCCAAGGACGCGGCGAGGGCAAGAGCAGTGACGAAGATGCGGGCTCGCGACATACGATCCTCCTGTCGACGCTTGGCCATCGAGGGCGCAAGCGGCCATATCCCAACACACCGCCGGGGAGCTTAAACGGGAAGGGCGCGGGGGCCAACAGCAGGTGGCACCCAGGGAGCCGCCCTGCGCCTAGACCTGCAGCCGGTAGCCCACACCGGGCTCGGTGAGGATCAGCGCCGGGCGTTCGGGATCGGTCTCGATCTTCTGGCGGAGCTGGCGCACATAGACGCGCAGATACTGCACGTCCCCGCCATTCTCGTCCTTCCAGACCTCGCGCAGCAGATGGCGGTGGGTCAGCACCTTGCCGGCATGGACCACGAATTGCTGCAGCAGGTCGTATTCCTTGGGCGAGAGCTTTACCTCCTCGCCGCGCACGGTCACGATCCGGCGCACCAGATCGACGGTGAGGTCGCCGCTGCGGAAGGTCGGCCGGCCGCCCTGCTGCTGCAGCCGGTGGCGCAGCGCCGTGCGCAGCCGCGCCACCAGCTCCTCCATGCCGAAAGGCTTGGTCACGTAATCGTCGGCACCGAGATCGAGCGCTTCGACCTTGCTCTTCTCGTCGTCGCGGCTGGAGAGCACGACGATCGGCACCGGCGATTCCGCGCGGATCATGCGGATCAGCTCCAGCCCGTCGATGTCCGGCAATCCCAGATCCACGACCAGGACGTCGGGCTTCTCATGACGGAGCAGGTTCAAGCCCTCCTGGCCGTCCGCCGCCTCGATCACGCGATAGTCCTGCGCCGTCAGGGTCGTGCGCAGCAGCCGGCGGATCGGCGGCTCGTCATCGATCACCAGCACGGTGGCGCGGTCGCTGGTCATGGCAGCGCCACCGCACCTGCAGTCTCGGCGGCGGTCGTCAGGGGGAAGGTGATACGGAAGATGGCGCCCGAGCGGTCGGTACGATTCTCGGCGACGACTGTCCCGCCCATCGCCTCGACGAAGCCGCGACAGATGGCGAGCCCGAGCCCCGTCCCGGCGCGCTGCCGGTCGGCGGCCTTGACCCGGAAGAACTTGTCGAAGATGCGCTCCAGCGCATCCTCGGGAATGCCGGAGCCTTCGTCCATGATCTCGATCGTCACCTGGTTGTTCTCTTTTCGGGCGCGAATGCCGATCCGCGACTGGGGCGGGCCGTATTTCGCCGCATTGTCGAGCAGATTGACGAGGACCTGCTCCATCAGGACGAAATCGAGCTTCAGCAGCGGCAGATCGGGCTCGATGGCGACATCGACCTTGCGATTGCCGATCATCGGCGCGGCGCGGCGCAGGGCGGTTCCGACCAGGTCGCCGAGATCGATCGGCTCGCGCTTGAGCTCGAGCGCGCCGGTATCGAGCCGGGTCATGTCGAGCAGATTGGCGACGAAGCGGTTGAGCCGCTCGCCCTCCTCCTGGGCCGCGGCCAGCATCTCCTCGCGCGTCGCGTCGTCATAGAGCGCGCCATAGGTGCGCAGGCTGGAGATCGTGCCCATGATGGTCGCGAGCGGCGTGCGCAGGTCATGCGAGATCGAGGTCAGGAGGGCCGCCCGCAGCCGCTCGGTCTCCGAGAAGACGCGGGCCTCGTCGACGCTCTCGGCAAGCCTGACGCGCTCCATCGCGACCGCGATCTGATCGATCAGGGCGTCGAGCAGCCGGCGCTGCTCGGAGGTCAACAGGACGCCTTCCCGCGCGCGCGTGATCCCGACCACGCCCAGCTTGCCGCTGGCCGTCGTCATCGGCAGGAACAGCCGCTTGGCGCCGGGCAGCGTGTCGGAGCCGCGGCCGGCGGCGCGATTGTGATCCCAGGTCCATTGCGCGGCGGCGAGGTCGGAATCGTCCAGGCGGTCCTCCGGCGGGAAGCCGGCTCTCACCACGAGCCCTTCGGTCTTGGGCGTCAACAGCACGACCTCGACCTTCAGCATGGAGGCGATCTGATGCGCCGACGCCCACAGCAGATCGTCCATGCTGGCGATGCCGGCGAGCTTGCGGCTGAAGCCGTAGAGCTCGCTGATGGCGGCGGCGCGATGGCGCGCGGCCTCCGCCTGGATCCGGGCGCGGCCGGCGAGACCGCCGGTCATGAGGGCGGTAAGCGTGAAGAAGGTGAGCGCCACCACATTCTCGGGATCGGTGACGGTAAGGGTATAAAGCGGCGGGGTGAAGAAGAAATTATAGGCGAGCGAGCTGAGCAGCGCCGTCGCCACCGCCGGCATCAACCCATCGCGGGTGGCGCTGATCAGCACCGCCGCCAGATAGATCAGCGACAGGCTCTGGATATTGACCAGCTCCTGCACCATCTCGCCCAACGCTGTTGCTGCCGTCACCAGCAGCAAGGCCCGCGCATAGGACCAGACCCTCACCGGCTCGGACGGCCGGGCTGACGCGTCAGCAGTGGCGGTGGAGTCCTGGACTTCGCCCGGCACGATTTGAACCACGATACTGCCGGCCCTCGCGGACAGTTCGCGAACGACAGAGCCATGGAGCAGCTCGAACCAGCGCGAACGGCTCGACTTGGCGAGTACGATCTGGGTGATGTTGTTGTCGCGCGAATAGGCGAGCAGGGCGTCGGCCACCCGGGCGCCCGGCAAATAATGCGTGTCGGCGCCGAGCCGCTCGGCCAGCCGCAGGGTCTTGGCGATGCGGTCGCGATCGGCCTCGCTCAGCCGCTGATGGCGCGGTCCCTCGATATAGACGGCCTGCCAGGGTGCGCGCAGCCGGTCCGCGAGCCGCTTGCCATAGCGCACCGCGCCCTCGGCATTGGGCCGCTCATTGACGCAGACCAGGACGCGGTCGCCCGCGGCCCAGGGCCCCTGGATCGCATGGGCCCGCATGTAATCGAGCATCTGGTCGTCGACGCGCTCGGCCGTGCGGCGCAGCGCCAGCTCGCGCAGCGCGGTCAGGTTGCCCGGCTGGAAATAATGGCGGACGGCGCGCTCGGCCGCCTCGCGGACATAGACCTTGCCCTCCTTGAGCCGCTTGAGCAGCTCTTCGGGCGTGATGTCGATGATCTCGATCTCGTCGGCGCGGTCGATGACGCTGTCGGGCACGGTCTCGCGCACGCGGATGCGGGTGATGCGCGCGACCACATCGTTCAGGCTCTCGATATGCTGGATGTTGATCGTGGCATAGACGTCGATGCCGGCCGCGAGCAGATCCTCGACATCCTGGAAGCGTTTGAGATGGCGGCTGCCGGGGGCGTTGCTGTGCGCCAGCTCGTCGACCAGCGCCAGCTTCGGCCGGCGCTTCAGCAGCCCGTCGACATCCATCTCCTGCAGGGTCTTGCCCTTGTAGGCGACCGCGCGGCGCGGCAGCACCTCAAGCCCCTCGATCATGGCCTCGGTCTCGCGCCGGCCATGGGTCTCGACCACGCCGATCACCACATCGACGCCCTCGGCGCGCTTGCGCCGGGCCGCTTGCAGCATCTCGTAGGTCTTGCCGACGCCGGGCGCGGCACCCAGGAAGATCTTCAGCCGGCCGCGCGATTCGGCCTGCGCCGCGGCCAGAAGCGCGTCGGGCGAGGGGCGCCGGTCGGCATCGGGAGGATCGGAGGCGGCCATGGGGTCAGTTTAGCCGAGGCCAGCGGGCTTAAGCAGCAGTTCCGGAAGGTCTCGAAAGCAGCGGCCGAAGGTCGGCGGGCGGGGCGGGATGGCGCCCGTGCCCGGGACCTTCGGCCGTCACACGGCGCCGAGGCATCGGGGAAGGGATGGCCTCGCGCGCCGCCGTCATTTGCCTGCCGCGTCGAGCGCCAGGTTGAGCTTCAGAACGTTCACATGGGGCTCGCCGATCAGGCCCAGGAAACGGCCCTCGATATGGTCCTGGACCAGCTGGCGGACCTGATCCTCGCTCAAGCCTCGCGCCTTGGCGACGCGCGGGACCTGGAACAGGGCGGCGGCCGGGGTGATGTCCGGGTCGAAGCCGCTGGCCGAGGTCGTGACCAGGTCGACCGGCACCGGCACCGCGGGGTTCTCCGCCTGGAGGGCGGCGGTGTCGGCGGTGACGCGGTCGACCAGCGCCTTCGAGGTCGGCCCGAGCTGCGAGCCGGCTGAGTTGGCGGCGTTATAGGGCTGGGCGACACTGTTGCCCTGCGCGTCGGTTCCGGTGGTGACGGACGGCCGGCCGTGGAAATACTTCTCCGAAGTGAAGTTCTGCCCGATCAGCTCGGAGCCGATGATGACCCCGTCCTTGACGATGAGGCTGCCATTGGCCTGGTAGGGGAAGAGCGCCTGCGCCAGGCCCGTGATCCCCAGCGGATAGATGACGCCGGTGATCAGGGTCAGGAGCAGCAGGAGCAGGAGGGCGGGGCGGATTTCTTTCAGCATGATGGGGATCCTCGGTTCAGGCGAGGCCGACGGCGGAGATCAGCATGTCGATCAGCTTGATGCCGATGAAAGGCACGATCACGCCGCCGACGCCGTAGATCATCAGGTTGCGGAACAGCAGCCGGGTTGCGGTTTGCGCGCGGTACTTGACGCCACGCAGGGCCAGCGGGATGAGCGCGATGATGATCAGGGCATTGAAGATGATCGCCGAGAGGATCGCGCTCTGCGGCGTCTGCAGATGCATGACGTTGAGGATGTTGAGGCTCGGATAGAAGGCCGCGAACATCGCGGGGATGATGGCGAAGTACTTGGCCACGTCGTTGGCGATCGAGAAGGTCGTGAGCGCGCCGCGGGTGATCAGCAGCTGCTTGCCGATCATGACCACCTCGATCAGCTTGGTCGGATCGGAGTCGAGATCGACCATGTTGCCGGCCTCGCGCGCGGCCTGCGTGCCGGTCTGCATGGCGACGCCGACGTCCGCCTGGGCCAGGGCCGGGGCATCGTTGGTGCCGTCGCCGCACATGGCGACGAGCTTGCCGTTGGCCTGCTCCTTGCGGATCAGGGCCAACTTGTCCTCGGGGGTCGCCTGGGCGAGGAAGTCGTCCACGCCGCTCTCGGCTGCGATCGCGGCCGCCGTCACCGGATTGTCGCCGGTGATCATGACGGTGCGGATGCCCATCCGGCGCAGCGCCGCGAAGCGCTCGCGGATGCCGCCCTTGACGATGTCCTTGAGATGGATGACGCCGAGGAGCCTTGCCCCGCTGGCGACGACCAGCGGCGTGCCGCCGGCCAGCGCGACATCTTCCACCAGATTGTTCAGCTCCTGCGGGACGCGGATCTGCGGGTTGAGCGTCCGGACATGGGCGATCATCGCATCGGCGGCCCCCTTGCGGATCGAGGCCCCCTCGAGATCGACGCCGCTCATGCGGGTCTGGGCCGAGAAGGGGACGAAGGTCGCATGGAGCGGCGCCATCTCGCGGCCGCGCAGGCCATAGCGCTCCTTGGCCAGCACCACGATCGAACGGCCTTCCGGCGTCTCGTCGCTGAGGCTGGCGAGCTGCGCCGCATCGGCCAGCTCGCGCTCGGACACGCCGGGCAGCGGCATGAACTCGCTGGCCTGGCGGTTGCCCAGCGTGATGGTGCCGGTCTTGTCCAGGAGCAGCGTGTCGACGTCGCCCGCGGCCTCGACCGCGCGGCCCGACATGGCCAGCACGTTGAACTTCACCAACCGGTCCATGCCGGCGATGCCGATGGCCGACAGCAGCGCGCCGATGGTGGTCGGGATCAGGGTCACGAACAGGGCGACCAGTACGACGACGGGCACGGCACCGCCGGCGAAGGTCGCGAAGCTCGGGATCGTCACGGTCGCGAAGATGAAGATGATGGTCATGCCCGCGAGCAGGATGTTGAGCGCGATCTCGTTCGGGGTCTTCTGGCGCACCGCACCCTCGACCAGCGCGATCATGCGATCGAGGAAGGTCGAGCCCTGGGCCGCCGTGATGCGGATCTTGATCCAGTCCGACAGCACCCGGGTGCCGCCGGTGACGGCGGAACGGTCCCCGCCGCTTTCGCGGATCACCGGCGCCGATTCGCCGGTGATGGCCGATTCGTCCACCGAGGCGATGCCTTCGATCACGTCGCCGTCGCTGGGGATGGTGTCGCCGGCCTCGACCAGCACGACGTCGCCCGCCTTGAGCTTCAGCGCGGGCGTGCTCTCGAACTGGCGGCCCTTGGGGTCGGTCAGCCGCTTGGCCATCGTCTGCGTGCGGGTGCGGCGCAGATTCTCGGCCTGTGCCTTGCCGCGGCCCTCGGCCACCGCTTCCGCGAAGTTGGCGAAGAGCACGGTGAACCAGAGCCAGAAGGCGATCTGGGCGGTGAAGCCGACGTTCGGATTCCCGACCGCGATGTCGCGGACCAGGATGATCGTGGACAAGGCCGCTACGACCTCGACCACGAACATCACGGGGTTGCGGATCAGGCTGCGAGGATCGAGCTTGCGGCAGGAATCCCAGATCGCGGCCTTGAGAATCTCCGCCGAGATGCCGGCGACGGCGCGCCGGCGCGAGGCGGAGGTCGGGGTGAAGCTGTCGGGTTTGCTGTTGTCGTTCATGATCATGACCTCAATAGAGCGAGCCGGCCTGCAGCTGCAGGTGCTCGACGACGGGGCCCAGCGCGTCCGCAGGCAGGAACGTCAGGCCGCCGGTAATCAGGATGACGCCGATGAGAAGAGCCACGAACAGGCCGTTATCGGTGGGGAAGGTGCCGATCGAGGCAGGCACGAGCTTCTTCCCGGCGAGCGAACCGGCGATGGCGAGCACCGGCACGATCATGCCGAACCTGCCCAGCATCATCGCAAAGCCGCCGGTCAGGTTGTAGAACATGGTGTTGCCGGTGAGCCCACCGAAGGCGCTGCCATTGTTGGCCGTCTGTGAGCTGAAGGCGTAGAGGATCTCGCTGAAGCCATGCGGACCCGCATTGAGCGGTCCCGCCAGGCCGGCGGGCACGACGCTGGCCAGCGCCGTGAAGCCCAGGATCGAGAGCGGCAGGATCAGGATGGCGAGCATCGCCATCTTGACCTCGCGGGATTCGATCTTCTTGCCGACATATTCGGGCGTGCGCCCGACCATGAGGCCGGCAATGAAGACGGCGAGGATTGCGAAGAGCAGCATGCCGTAGAGGCCTGCACCGACGCCGCCGATGATGATCTCGCCGAGCTGCATATTGACCATGGGGATCAGCCCGCCCAGCGGCATCATGCTGTCGAGCCAGCTATTGATAGCGCCGCAGGATGCTGCGGTCGTAATCACCGAGAACAGCGCCGAATTGGCGATGCCGAAGCGGACCTCTTTGCCCTCCATATTGCCGCCGGACTGCAGCGAGCTCGCGACCTGGTCGATGCCGAGATGAGCAAAGGCGGCATTGCCACCGGCCTCGGCCCAATAGGCAACCAGAACGCCCGCCAGAAACAAGATTCCCATGGCGCCCAACAGTGCCCAACCCTGCTTCATGTTCCCGACCATGCGCCCGAAAGTCATGGTCAAGCCGGCCCCGAGGCAGAAGATCAGGACCATCTGGATCAGGTTGGTGATGGCATTGGGGTTCTCGAAAGGATGCGCGGAATTGGCGTTGAAGAAACCGCCGCCGTTGGTGCCGAGCATTTTGATGACGAGCTGCGACGCGACCGGACCCTGCGCGATTGTCTGGTGAGCGCCTTCGAGGGTCGTGGCGTCGGTGTATGAGCTCAGATTCTGCGGCATGCCCTGCCACACCATGAAGAGCGCAACCACGATGGCAATCGGCAGCAGGAGATAGAGGGTGCAGCGGGTCAGATCGACCCAGAAATTGCCGATGGTCTGCGCCGAACGGCGGGCGAAGCCGCGGATCAACGCGACCGCGACGGCGATGCCGGTCGCGGCCGAGACGAAGTTATGGACGGTCAGCCCGGCCATCTGGACGAGATAGCCCAGCGTGGTCTCGCCGCCATAGTTCTGCCAGTTGGTGTTGGTGGTGAAGCTTATTGCCGTATTGAAGGCGAGATCGGGCGCCATGGCACCCATGCCCTGCGGGTTGAACGGCAGATAGCCCTGCAGCCGGAGCAAGGCATAGAGCGAGAGGAAGCAGACCAAGTTGAAGAGCAGCATGGCAAAGGCGTAAGTCAGCCAATGCTGCTCCCTCTTGGGGTCGACGCCGGCGACGCGATAGCAGATCGCCTCGACCGGTCCGAGAATGGGGGTGAAAAAATTGCGCTCGCCCGAGAACAGGCGGGCCATATAAACGCCCAGCGGCACGGCCAGTGCGATGATGATCGCGCAGAAGATCGCGATCTGAAGAATTCCGTTTGTGGTCATGATGGGGCCTCAGAATTTCTCGGGGCGCAGGAGCGCATAAACGAGATAGATGAGGATGGCGAGCGACACGGCGCCGCCGAGGAGGTAATCGAACATCGGGTTGCTCCGGGGGTCGGGTTAGAGCCTTGTGCAGATCGCGGCATAGCCGAGCATCAGGGCAAAGCCCGCCGATCCCAGCACCACCATCAAGACGTCCAGCATGATTGATCTCCGGCCTGACGCCGGCGATCGGAGGCCGGCGAAACTGACATGAATGACGCCTGGGCCAGCCGGCTCGGGCGCAGCCAGAGAAATGCCCTGCTGCCGATAGGAAATCGATAGGAGCGCGGCGCGACGGCTATAGGAGCCGTATGCGGTCGGCCGGCCTCGCGCATAAAGAGCCCATAAAGAAACGCCCGCACGCTTGGTCGGGCCTGCGCCGGCGGCCCTCCAGGGAGACGCGGGGGCGAACCTCCGAACGGAGGATCGACCTGCTTTCTGTCGGTGTTATCCTGGGAACGTCATGATCCCCGGTTCCTCAGCCGCACCGCGCCGTCTCATGGTCGTCGATGACGAGCCGCGCTTTGCGGCTTTCGTCCGCGAAGCGGCGGAGGGGGCCGGCATGCAGGTCGAGACGGCGGGGAACGGCGAGGAGGCGAAGGCCGTCTATCGGCGCTTCGATCCCGACGTGATCGTGCTCGACGTGGTGATGCCCGTCATGGACGGCGTCGAGTTCGTGCAGTGGCTGGGCGAGGAGGGCTGCCGCGCGCGTCTCGTCGTCGTCACCGGCTATAATCCCCATTATGGGCGCCTGGCGGAGAAGCTGGGCCAGGCCAAGGGCATCGGCAGCGTCACGGTCCTCAACAAGCCGGTGCGGCTGCATCAGCTCCTGGTCGCGATCGGCGTGCCCGCGGGCTAGATTCCGGCGATGACCTGCTGATCCTGCCAGCCGCCGCCCATCGCCTTGGCGAGATTGGCCACGGCCTGCAGCCGGGTGAGACGCGCCTGCACCAGGCTGTTCTGGGCCTGAAGCTGGGCGCGCTGGGCGTCGAGCACCGTCAGCAGGTCGGCCGCACCTTCGCGGTAAAGCAGATTCGCCAGCGTCAGCGCCGCCTGCGCCTGATCCGCCGATTCCTGCAGCGCGGCTTCCTGCGCGGCACTGGTGCTTTGCGCCGACAGGGCCACCTCGACGTCGCGGAAGGCGGTCAGTGCCGTCTGCTGATAGGTCTCGGCCAGCTCCTTGTAGCGGGCGACGGATTGATCGTAGTTCGCTTGCCGCGCCCCGCCATCGAACAACGGCGCCAGGAGCGAGGCCGCCAGATTGTAGATCGCGCTTTCCGGCTGGAAGAAGGCCGTCAGCGCGCCGCTGGCAAGCCCGCCGCTGCCGGTGAGCTGGATCGTCGGCAGGAAATCGGCGCGCGTCACGCCGATCTCGGCATTGGCGGCCCGCAGATCGGCGTCGGCCTTGCGCAGATCGGGCCGGCGTTCGAGCAAGGTCGAGGGCAGGCCGGCCGCGATGCCGGGCAGGGTCACGGTGTCGAGGCTGGCATTCTGGATCTTGAGCGCGGCCGGCGGCAGTCCCAGCAGCACCGCGAGCGCTGCCTGGTTCTGGTCATACTGGTTCTGCAGTGCTGGGATCGTGGCGGCGGTGCTCGCCACCTGCTGGCGCTGCTGCGCCAGATCGAGCGCCGAGGCGGCTCCCTCCTTGAAACGAATCTCGATGAGGGCCAGTGTGTCCTGCGAATCCTTGAGGTTCGACTGCGCCACTTTCAGCTGATCGCTCAGCGCCAGCAGCGTCAGGTAGGTGGTGACCACGTCATCCTGCAGCACCAGGTCGGTCGCGGCCGCGTCATAGACGCTGCCTTGGAAGCTGGCATCCGCGCTTTCGAGCGCGGCGCGGTTCTTGCCCCAGAGATCGAGCTCGTAGCCCACCGACAGCCCTGCATTGTAGGAAACCGAGACGTCCGAGGTCCCGCCATTGCCGCCCCGGCTGCTGCCGGCATCGGCCTCGACGGTCGGAAACAGCGGGGCCGCGGCGCCCTTGGCCTGCGCCCGTGCCTGGTCGATCCGGCGCATCGCCGCCAGCAGATCGTGATTGTCGTTGCGTGCCGTCGTGACCATGCGGTCGAGCTCGTCATTGCCAAAGGCGGTCCACCAATGGTCGGACAACTGGTCGGTGGCGGCGCTCGACATGACGGAAGCCGCCGCGTCGCTGGAGAGGGCGGCGGGCGTCACCGTCGCCGTCTGGTTGCGCCAGTCCGCGGGCGCCGGCACGGCCGGCTGTTCATAGTCGGGCACCAGGCTGCAGGCACCGAGCGTCAGCGCCAGGCTGAGAAAGCCCGCCTGGAGCAGGCGGCGCTTGCGTGGCGATTCGAGGGTCTGAACCATCTTCATCACTCGGCGGACAGGGCGACGACCGGATCCAGCCGCGCGGCTTTGCGCGCCGGCAGATAGCCGAACAGGATGCCGGTCAGGAAGGCGCAGCCGAAGGCGGCGAGCGCCGGCGGCAGCGACAGGAGCGTGGGGATGCCGAAGCCGCTGGCGATCTGGCTGGCGAGCAGGCCGAGCAGCACGCCGATGGCGCCACCGATGCCGCAGACCACCACCGCCTCGGCATTGAACTGCAGCAGGATGTCGCGCATGCGTGCCCCCGTCGCCATGCGCACGCCGATCTCGCGGGTACGCTCGGTGACGCTGACCAGCATGATGTTCATGACGCCGATGCCGCCCACCAGCAGCGAGATCGCCGCGACCGAACCCAGCAGCAGGGTCAGGGTGCCTTGCGTCTGCGAAACGGTGTCGAGCAGCGAGGCCATGTTGCGGGTCTGGAAATCCTCGGTCTTGTGGCGCTGGATCAGCAGGGAGGTGACCGCCGCCTGGGTCTCGTCGATCTTTGCGACGTCCTCGACCCGGACCGTGATGCTGCGCACATATTGCTTGCCGAAGACGCGCATCAGGCCGGTCGAGAGCGGCACGAAGGCGACATCGTCCTGGTCGGCGCCGTTGGGCGAAGCGCCCTTGGCCGTCATCACGCCGATGATCTGGAAGGGGATGTTGCTCACCAGCAGATATTCGCCGACCGGATTCGCACCGGCGCCGAAGAGATTGTCGACGACCGTACGGCCGAGCACGATGACGGGCGCGTAGCTCTTGATGTCCTCGTTGGTGAAGAAGGTGCCGGTCTCGACCGGCCAGTCGCGCGCACTGCTGAAGCCGGGCCAGGTGCCGTCGACCGTGGTCGCATAGTCGCGATTGCCATGACGCAGGGTGGCGCCGGCACTGCGCTCCGGCACGGCCTGGCTGACATTCGGCAGACCGGCGATCGCGGCCGCGTCGTCGGGGACCAGCGTGGCGATGTCGCCCGTGCTGCGCATATTGGGGGCGCCGGGCCGGACCAGGATCAGATCGGTGCCCATGGCGGAGATCCGGTCGATCACCTGCTGCTGGCTGCCGTCGCCGACTGCCAGCATGGTGATCACCGAAGCGACGCCGATGACGATGCCGAGCAGCGTCAGCACGGTGCGGAACAGATTGGCGCGCAGCGAGCGCAGCGCCATCTTGATCGCCTCGAGAAAATGCAGCGCCGTCGCGGCACGGCGCGGCCGCAGCAGGGCTTCGTCCGTCGGGGCGGCGATACCGCCGCTGTCGGGCTTCGAATCGTCGGTGATCCGGCCGTCATGGATGCGGATGGTGCGGCGGGCCTGGGCCGCGACGGCGGCATCGTGGGTGATCAGCAGGATCGTGCGGCCCTCTTCATTGAGCTCGCGCAGCAGCGCCAGGACTTCCTGGCCGCTATGACTGTCCAGAGCGCCGGTCGGCTCGTCGGCCAGGATCACCTCGGCGCCATTGACGAGAGCGCGCGCGATCGAGACGCGCTGCTGCTGGCCGCCGGAAAGCTGGCTCGGCCGATGATGGCCGCGCTCGCCCAGCCCCAGCCGCGCCAGCAGCAGCTTGGCGCGCTCGGCGCGCTCGCGATGACGCAGGCCCGCATAGATCGCCGGCATCTCGACATTCTCTGAGGCGGTGACCGTGGAGAGCAGATTGTAGCGCTGGAAGACGAAGCCGAAGACGTTGCGGCGCAGCTCGGCCAGCTCGTCGCTGTCGAGTTCCGCCACGTCGCGACCGGCGACCTTGAGCGTGCCGCTGGTCGGCCGGTCGAGGCAGCCGATCAGGTTCATCAGCGTGCTCTTGCCCGAGCCCGACTGCCCCATGATGGCGACATACTCGCCGCGCCGGATGGTCAGCGACACCCGGTCGAGCGCCACCAGCGCGCCGTCGCCGCTCGGATAGAGCTTGGAGACATCCTCCAGCTCGATCAGCGGCTCGGTCAGGACGTCGGGATCGAAGGCCGGGCCGCCCGCCGCGAAGGCCTGGTTGATCGCGTTCAAAATCCGAGCCTCGCCGGCGGCTGGGTGCGCGACGCGGTCTGGGCCGTCGCCGATGCCGTCGGCAGGACCACCATGTCGCCTTCGGCCAGACCGGCGATCACGGCCGCATTGGCGCGATCGCTGAGGCCGACCCTGATCTCGCGGGTGACGATGCCGGTCGCGGTGCGGACCTTGACCTTATAGGGGGTCCCGGCTTGCGTATCCCCGGCAATGGCGGTCACCGGCTCGAGCGCCGCCACCGGGATCAGCAGCGCGTTCTTGGCCTCGCCCAGGACGAAGAAGACCTGGGCGCTCATCTGCGTCATCAGCGCGTGATCCGGGTTGGCGACGTCGATCAGCACGTCATAGAGGATGACGTCGTTGATCACTTCGGGCGTTGGCAGGATCTGGCGGACGATGCCGGTCCACTGGCGGTCGGACATGCCGAGCGTGCTGAAATGGACGGGCATATCGGTCTTGACCTTGACGATGTCGGCCTCGGCGACCTGGGCCCACACGGTCATGGTGTTGAGGTCGGCGATCCGCAGAATCACCGGCGCCGACTGGTTGGCGTTCAGGGTCTGGCCCTGTTGCGCCGAGATCGAGACCACGGTGCCGTCGATCGGCGCATAGATCTTGGTGTATTGCAGATTGGCGAGGTCGCCATCGAGGGTCGACTGCGCCTGTTCGAGCTGGGCCTGCAGGGCCGCGATCTGGGCGCGCGCCACCGCCTCGTTGGCCTCGCCGGTCTGCAGCACGTCCTGGCTGACCGCATTCTGCTTGTAGAGACGCTGGTTGCGCCCGTTCTGCGACTGCGCCAGGGCGAGCTGGGCTTTCTGCTCGGCGATCTGCGCCTGCAGTATCCGCAGCTGCGCCTGCTCGGACGCGACCTTGGCGCTGAAGACCGTCGGGTCGATCTCGGCCAGGAGATCGCCCTTCTTCACTTCCGATCCGTAGGTGACATGGAGCGACTGCAACTGGCCCGACACCTGGGCGCCGACATCGACATAGTTCTTCGGCTGCAGCGCGCCGACCGCGGTCAGCGAGGCCTCGAGGTCGCCCTTGGTGACGGCGACGGTGGGAACATGGGTGGGCGAGGTCGAGGCGCGCGCGAAATGCCACGCCGCGGCACCGCCACCGGCGATCAGCACCGCCAGCAGCAACGCCAGCCAGAGCCGGCTGCGCCGCTTCGGCTTGCCGGCCGGCGACGCCAGTCGAGGCGCGGTCTGGGTGCGGGCGGGGCCTTCCGCGCGCGCGGGTTTGGTCACTTGCAGGGTGTCGTGCATGGGGTCTTTCGGGCCATCCGCGGGTTCGAAAGGCTGTTCCTCGATCGAGCCCGCCTCGGTGGGGGACGTAGTGGAACTGTCGCCTTCGCCATCCTGTTCCAAAAAGTCACACGGAACAGGTCCCCGATTCCTGCGGCCGGGAGCCCAAGATATTGAAAAGTCTAAATTATCGGCAATGAATCGGGATAGCGCCCCGGTCAGCGATCGAGCAGGCCCAGGGTCCGCGCCAAATGGGCCGCCTCGGTGCGGTTCTTGCCGCCCAGCACCCGCAGGATGCGGTGGACATGGAGCTTGACGGTCGCTTCGGAGAGCTGGAGGCGGCGCGCGATTTCCTTGTTCGAGGCGCCGTTCGCGAGTAGGGCCAGGATGTCGTTCTGGCGCAGGGTGAGCGTCGGGCGCTGCAGGCCGGCGCTGTTGCTGCGATCGCTGCCGGGCCGGCCCTCGCCGCCTTCGGGCGTCGGGGTGCAGATCGCGACCACGGCGGCGCGGCCCGCGATCCGGGTGATCGCGGAAAACCACTCGGTCGGAATGGCCTTGCCGCTGGAGCCCGTGAAGGTCACCGGCATCCGCGAGACGACCGGCTCGCCCCGCTGCCATCCGAGGACGAGATCGCGGACCTCCTGGCGGCGCGAATCGGCGATGCGATCCCAGAACCGGATGCGCCCGATCTCGTCGTCATTCACGGCCAATATCGTCTTGGCCGTCGCATTGGCATAGACGAACCGCTCGCCCTGGATGATGAGCATCGGAACCGGCAGGTCCTCGAGCAGGAAAGAGCGCCAGCCGGCGCCGGCCAGGAGACTGCTCGGCGCGTCCCGCCGGCTGCCGACGAGAAACAGGCCCGGCGAGATGTAGCGATTGCCGGCCAGCACGAAGGCGATGGTTTCGAGGACGCTGTTGGCGGGCGTGTTGCGCTCGATCAACGCGTCGACGCCGTGACGCAGCCAGGTCTGCACCGCGAGATCGTCGAAGCTGCCATAGATGGCGATCTGCAGACGCGGCAGGCGGAGGCGCAGCGCGCTGATCCAACCCTCGGAAGCCTCGGCGGCGGCCGAATCGAGCACGAGCAGCAGGGCCGGCGTTTCGCCCGCCTCGACGCGGGCGGCGATCGCCGCCACCGTGTCCGCCGACTCGACCTCGCCTCCGGTCCGCAACTGTGCGAGCAAGGCACGGATGGCTTCCTGCTCAACGGAGGCCGGGCCAACGCAGACGATCGCGCTTTCTATCGGCCGTCCCTGCTTTTGCATGTCACGGATCACCCCCTTGATTGCTGGGACCTCGATCTGCCGCGATCGGGATCCTTCACGATGGGCACTTGCTTAGGCCAGTCCTCTGCTTCGTTTGTTCCGGCATAGGGTCTATTGCTTAGTCAATTCGATCTATGCGGAGTTTGACGGCGGCGTCAGGTGAGGTGACGGCATCGCCGGCGTGGGATTATTTTCTTATTTTCGGTCGGCACTCCAGATTGGCGGACACGGGTCCGTCACGGGGCGCACTCGGTCTGTAATGTGGGCAGGGCCGATGAGAAAAGTGAGCGCACTGACAACGGGTCCAATCGAATCGCGCGCAGTGTCGCTCTGCGCGTCGCAGCAACAATATGGGATCCTGTCCATGGCGCGAAGCCGATGGCGAGGCCGGACGTGGGCCAGGAAAAATTCCGACAGATTCTATACTCACGTAATCCGCTGATCGCAACTGGCGTTGCGTGCACCGCCAATACAATCCGCGTGCAGCCCGACCGACCGGCCGACGATCTGCGCCGTGCGACGCGGAAACGGGCGCGCTTTAACCATGATCGACCGCGGAGCCCGGTTTCGCCGACGCGCGGGGGCCGCATCGAGAGACGGAAATGGCCGCTCGTTGCGATCGCGATCCCCGATCTCGCGCCTGGCCGGCTCGATTCCGGGGTCTGTCGCGTCGCCTCGGGCCTGAGTTAAGCTTCGCGAGCCCGGGTAGGCGCGACGATGCGCCCCGGCGCGCGACGGGGAAGGGCAACAGCTCTTGCGGGAATTTTTCCGAACCTACGGACTGATCCTGCTGCTGGTCGCGGTCGGATTCTATATTGCGGTGCAATACATGGCGCCGCTCCCGCCCCGGTCGATGAAGCTGGCGACCGGCGTGGCGGGCGGCGTCTATGCCGATATCGGCGAGCGCTATCGAAAGATTCTGGGCGATGAGGGAATCACGCTCGAGCTCGTTCCGACCGAGGGAACCGCGGCCAATCTCGCGCTGCTGACGGATCCGAAGGGCGAAGTCGACGCCGCGCTGATTCAGGGCGGCGTCGGCAGCGCCGATCTGCAGCCCGACCTGCGCGATCTCGGCAGCCTCTTTCTTGAACCGGTATGGGTGTTCTCGCGCGAGGGCAGCCGGGTCCGACGTTTGACCGACCTCGCCGATCAACGCATCGCCATCGGCCAACCGGGCAGCGGAACGCAAATTGTCGCACGTCAACTCCTGTCGGCAAGCGGCGTCGGACCCGGCGAAGCGGAACTGGTCGAGGTCGGCGGCGATCAGGCCGCGGCCCAGCTCGAGACCGGCGATGTCGACGCGGCCTTCTTCGTGAGCGCGCGCATCAGCCCGCTCCTGGCCAGGCTGGCCGCCAATCACGACCTGGTCCTGATGGACTTCGACCGCGCGCCGGCCTTCCGCTATGCGCTGCCGTTCCTGTCGGTCGTGACCCTGCCGGCGGGCACGATCGACCTGCCGCGCGATCTGCCGCGAAACGACATTACGATGGTGGCGCCCGCGGCCCAGCTCGTGATCCGCAAGGAACTGCATCCCGCGCTGGTCCATCTGCTGCTGGACGCGACCGCCAAGGTACACCGGTCGCGCCAGGACTTCGCGCCGGAGGGCCGCTTCCCGTCGGCGACATTGGTCGACTATCCGCTCAATTCCGACGCCGCCCGCTTTCTCGAGAAGGGGCCCTCCTTCTTCTATCGCTACCTGCCATTCTGGGCGGCGGTCTGGGCCGATCGCCTGCTGATCCTGCTGGTGCCGATCCTGACCTTGATGATCCCGCTGTTCCGGCTGGGGCCGCCACTCTATCGCTGGCAGATCCAGCGCAAGCTCTTCAAGCGCTACCGCCAGCTGCGGCGCATCGAAATGGCGGCGCGCGCCGAGGGCGCGGACCGTGAAGCCTTATCGGGCGAGCTCGACAGACTGCAACAGGAACTCAGCGGCCTGAAGATCCCGCTGGCCTACGCCGAGGATCTCTATCATCTGCGCCAGCATATTTCGTGGGTCCGCGCGCGGATGCTGTGATGCGCGAACAGGAGCCGTGACGTTGCGCCGCGGCGCGTCACGGTCGCGGGCTCGGCCCTTCGGCGTCGCCAATGTGCCCGATGACCGAATGACAGGCGGCGACCCATCGTGCCGTCGAGGGCATGGGGGCGTGGGCCGCACGGTGTGTGAGGTCAACGAGATCGCGTCGACCATCGCGGCCGCCGTCGAAGAGCAGGGCGCGGCCAGCCGCGAGATCTCGGCCAGCGTCCAGCGGGCCTCGGCGAGCACGGCCGAGGTCGCCGGCAACATCCACGAGGTGACGGCCGCCGCTGCGGAGACGGGCCATGCGGCCGACACGGTGCTGGAGGATGCGACCGAGCTGTCGGAACAGGCGGCGAAGCTCAATATCGAGGTCGCCCGGTTCTTCGAAGGCGTCCGCAAGGTGGTCTGAACCCACCCTCCGGCTTCGAACGATTCCAGGCCAGGGGCCGTCGGCGCGTGAAGCGCCGGCGGCCTTTTCGCTCATTTCGCCCGGATTCCGGCCGGTTTCGGCGACGGGCCCATCGCGATCCCCGTTGCCGGCGCCCCGAATGCGCTCCACATTCAAGGGAGCGGTTGCGCTTGCCAGACCGCTCGTCCCGGGGCCCGACGGTGGCCGGGCGACGGGTGGCCGCCGCCGGCCTTCAAAAGGGGTATCGATATGTTTCAGGAATTCAGAACCTTCATCAGCCGCGGCAATGTCATCGACATGGCCGTGGGCATCATCATCGGCGCGGCCTTCACGGCAATCGTCGGCTCGCTGGTCAATGACCTGCTCATGCCGCCCATCGGCGTGATCCTGGGTGGGATCGATTTCTCGAATTTCTTCATCAGCCTGAAGGGCGGCGACTACGCGACCCTCAAGGCCGCGCAGGATGCCGGGGTCCCGACCATCAACTACGGGCTCTTCATCAACGCCGTGATCAAGTTCCTGATCGTCGCCTTCGCGGTGTTCCTGCTGGTCAAGCAGGTCAACAAGCTGCAGAGCCTTGGCAAGAAGCCGGCGGCGCCCGCCGCGCCCCCGCCGCCACCGCGCGAGGAAGTGTTGCTGACCGAAATCCGCGACCTGCTGAAGGCGCGTCAGTAGCATCGGCGGCGGCAGGTTCCTGGCGTCACAGCCTGGTCACGCGATCCGGGGCCTGGGCGAGGTTCGTCTGACACCAGAGCCGTCCGGCAGTCTCGGCGTCCTCCGACGTCGGCGCGCCTTCGCCAAGGCCGATCCGCTTGCCGCTCCGCCAGACCGACCATAGGTAGCGGACGCTGCCATCGGGAAGATTCCATTGGTCGATCATCAGCTCGATCATCAAGCGGGACTTCCTGGGGACGGCGGCCCCGGTCTGGTGGCGGGATGGCCGCCGGATGACGTGGTTTTCCGCCAGTGCGATTGAGTAGCCGGGTACGGCGGACTAAAGTCAAACCCCTTTCCGGGCGGCGGAGCGTGGCATGGTGATGAGCGAAACCCGGCGACGATTGGCGGCGATCCTTGCCGCCGACGTGGTCGGCTTCAGCCGCCTGATCGAGATCGATGAGGACGGTACGGTGGCCGCGCTCACGCGCCATCGCCGCGACACCATCGATCCCCTGATCGTCTCCCATGGCGGGCGCGTCTTCAAGACCATGGGGGACGGGCTCCTGGCCGAATTTTCGAGCGTGGTCGAGGCGGTGCGCTGCGCCGCCGCGGTGCAGGAACAGATCGCGGCCTTCAATCGCGAGGTGCCTGCCGACCGCCGCCTCGAGTTCCGGGTCGGAATCAATATGGGCGACGTGCTGGCCGTCGCCGACGATCTGCTGGGTGACGGCGTCAATATCGCGTCGCGGATCGAGGCGGTGGCGGCGCCGGGCGGGGTGGTGCTGAGCGACGACGCGATGCGCCAGGTGAACGGCAAGGTGCCCTTCGCCTTCATCGATCTCGGCGAGCATCGCCTGAAGAACATTGCCCGGCCGCTCCATCTCCATGCGCTGGATCGGGCCCGCGACGGCGTCAGTCCGACGCGCAGCGTGAGGCGCGACCTGACCCTCCCGGATCGGCCTTCGATCGCGGTACTGCCCTTCGACAATCTGAGCAGCGATCCGGCCCAGGCGATGCTGTGCGACGCCATGGCCGAAGACATCATCATCGACCTGTCGCGGTTTCACTCCCTCTTCGTGATCGCGCGCGATTCCTCGTTCCTCTATCGCAGCCGTCCGGCCGATGTGCGCCGGATCGGCGCCGAGCTCGGCGTGCGTTACCTGCTCGAAGGCAGCCTGCGCCGCGCCGGCGGCAAAATCAGGGTCACGGTGCAGCTGATCGAGACCGCCACCAGCCACCATGTCTGGGCCGAACGCTACGACAAGGAGGCGGCGGAGCTGTTCGCGCTGCAGGACGAGGTCACGCGCGCGATCGTGGGCCGGCTGGTCAACCGGCTGCAACGCGCCGATCTCGAGATCGCGCGCCGCAAGCCGCCCGACAGCCTGCAGGCCTATGAATATTGGTTGGCCGCGACGAACGCGCATGAGCTGGGCACGGCCGAAGGCCATGCCGAGGCCAAGGCCCTCTATGAGAAGGCCCTCGCCACCGATCCCCGCTATGCGCGCGCCCATGCCGGCCTCGCCGAGCTCTGCTATATGGAATTGCTGGTGGGAGCCTGGGGCCAGCCGCGCGAGCCGATCCTGGAAGAAGCCCTCGAGCATGCCCGAAGATCGGTCGAGCTCGACGAGAGCGACGCGCAGCCCCATGTGATCCTGGGTTGGGTCCATATGATGCGCCGCGAGTTCGACCGGGCGGTCAAGCATTGGGCCATCGCCGACGAGCTCAACCCCAATGACGCGGAGGTCACCATGTCGCGGGCGACCGCCCATGCCTTCCTCGGCGAGCCCGAGGCGGGCCTCGAGATGGCGGAGGCGGCGCTAAGGCTCAATCCCTATTGTCCGGACTGGTATCTGTCGGACAAGGCGGTGATTCATTTCATCGCGCATCAATATGAGCCCGCGCTCGCGATCTATGGCTCGATCGGCGAGCTCTACCCGCACTCCGCGCTGTGGCATGCGGCGGCCGCGGCCAAGGCCGGTCGCGCAGAGGAAGCCCAGGCGCAGGCCGCCGCCTTCCTGGCGCAGGCCCAGCAGAGCTGGGCGGGGGATCCGAAGGCGACGCCGACCGATCAGGTCAATTGGCTGGTGGACAGCCTGCCCTTCAAACGCGATGCCGACGTCGCGCATTTCCGCGAAGGGCTGCGCAGCGCCGGCCTGCCGATCTGAGGCGGTCGGGCTTCGGTCGGCCCGAAGCCCCAGGCCCTCTTTCGTCAGCGCCGACTGCTCTTGCGCGCGGCCTTCTTCTTGGCGGCCTTGCGCGCCGGCTTGCGGGCCGCTGATTTCTTCTTCACCACCTTCTTGGCGCCGGCCTTCTTGGCCTTGGGTGCCTTCGCGGCCGGTTTCTTCTTCGCAGGCTTGCGCGCGACCGGGGTGGGCGCTGCCGCCGAGGCCTTCTTGCCCGCGCCGCGACCGAGCTTCGGTCCCTGATTGGGATCGGCCGGCGGCTTGCCCTCTTCCAGCACCAGCCGCAGGCTCTCGGTCCAATGCGCCTCGCCCGGCGAGCCCGGCAGGAAAGCGCCGCAGCCCAGCTCGAGCTGTACTGTCCAGCGCGGCTCCTTGTCGGCGGCGATACCCATGGACATCGCGTCGCGGCGCTTATGGAACTCGGCGATGGTATCGGCCGCCTTCTGCTTCATGCCGGCCTCACCATTCTGAGCGCGGCGCGCATAGCTCAAGGCCAACAGCAGACGGATGTCGTTGTTGGCGTCCTTGGCTCCGAGCAGCGGCTCGAGCGTGTTGCAGGCCTCGACATGGCGGTCCTGCTGATGCAGCGCGAAGGCGAAGGCCCAGTAGTACCAGGGCTCGAGCGCGGGCTTCTTGGCATGATCCTTCTCGTTGCTATAGAGCGCCATGGCGCGCGCGATCTCGGCGGCCGCACCGTCGGCCCAGCCCTGATAGATCCAGCTTTCGGCGCGATCGATCAGGACATCGAGATAATGCCCACGCTCGACGGCGTTGCCGCCCTTGGGCAGGCCGCAGACCTTCTCGAGCAAGTCGATCGAGCGCTGATAGGCGGCATCCGCCAGCCCCATCTCGCCCCAGCCTTTCCAGCGGGCGCGGAACTTCATCGCATAGGCGAACTTCCACTGCACATACCAGTCCTGGGCGCCGGCCCTCTGCGCCATCTTGGCGAACTGCTTCGAGTTCCCGATCGGCGAGAGCCCATCTTCGAAGCCGTCGAACCAGCCATTGCGCCAGTCCTCGGTATAGATGCGCGCCGCGACGGCGTAGTCCTGCGGCGTCGGATTCTTGGCCAGCACCTTGCGGATCTCCTGGCGCGCCAAACGGTTTTGAGCCCGCGAATACTGCTCCATCGCCTTGAAGGCGATGACCGTTCCGCGGCTGAATTTCAGGACCGACATGAAGACCCCCTGGAAGACGACAGCGCGGCCTCGAGGACGCGCGCCCATTAGGATTGGCATCATAACCCAGGGCCGCACGACAAAGGAGGGCGTATCTCCGCCCCCGATCCGGCCCCCCGATTCGCCCCCTACGTCTTTGTAACAAAAGTTAGCGGTTGAGCCAGCGCCGTGCGATTCCCGCCATGGCTTCGACCATCACTTGGCCCGCCAGGAACGCGGTCATGCCCGCGGGGTCGTGCGGCGGGCTCACCGTATTGACGTCGATCGCGACGATATCGAGGCCGGCCAGGCCGCGCAGGACGGTCAGGCCCTCTGCCGCGCTGAGCCCGCCCCATACCGGGTTGGCGACGCCCGGTGCCGCCGACGGATCGAACACATCCATGTCCCAGCAGAGATAGACCGGCTTGCCGGAAAGCCTTTCGCGCAAATGGGCGAGCAGCGAATCGAGGCCGCGCCGGCGCAGTTCCTCCATCGGCACGACCTCGTAACCCATGGCGCGCGCCTCGGCGACGATCGGATCGACATCGATGGCGCCGCGCGTGCCGACATGGATCGAGTTCTCGATATCGACGATCCGTTCCTCGGCCGCATGGGTGAAAGTGTTGCCGTTGTCATATTGACCCCGCCCTCGGATCGGGTAGGCGTCGGTGTGGGCATCGAGATGCAATACCGCCAGCCCCGGCCAGCGGCGGGCGACGGCGCGCAGCTGCGGCAGCGTGATGGCGCCGTCGCCGCCCATCGTCACCGGCACGGCCCCCGAGGCGAGGATGGCGGCGACGGAATTCTCGATCGCGACGAAAGAGGGCTCGATCAGGCCCGGCGTCACCGCGGCATCGCCGCTATCGACCAGGCGCAGGGTCCGCACCAGATCGAAGCTCGCATCGGCCATGGCATCGGCGACCAGGGCCGAATGGGTGCGGATCGATTGCGGCCCCAGGCGGCAGCCGATCCGGGTCGGATGCTGGCCGCAATCGAAGGGCGCGCCCAGAATGACGGCACGGGCGTCGCGCGGCTGCGGCTCGAAGGGAACATTGAGGAAGGTGCCGAGAACGCCTCGGGTCGTGGGTTGCTGGCTGGTCAAGGAGAGCATCTCCCGCGCTTGCGTCAGGCCGTCGCGGCGTCCCCGCCAAGCCATTCGGCGCGCACCCCGGCATCGGACTCTAACGGGAGATGCGCGTCGCGCAAACCATGGAACGCGGTGTCGTCGAGCAGCCGCGCCAGCGCCCAGACCGCCATGGCGCGGACCAGAGGCGAGGTGTCGCCGAGCCGGCGGATGGCGGTCTCCGCCAGCGCCGTCTCGCCGCTATTGCCGATCGCGATCAGCACATTGCGCAGGAAGCGGTCGCGTCCGGTGCGCTTGATCGCGGTGCCGGCGAAGAGCTGCCGGAACCCGGCATCGTCGAGCTCGGCCAGATCGGCGAGGCGCGGCGCCGTGATCTCGGCCCGCGGCCAGAAGGCGTCATGCCGGCTGGCGCTGGCAAATTTGTTCCAGGGGCAGACCGCCAGGCAATCGTCGCAGCCATAGATGCGATTGCCCATGGGCCCGCGGAACTCGCGCGGGATATGGCCCTTATGCTCGATCGTCAGATAGGAGATGCAGCGCCGGGCATCGAGCTTGTAGGGCGCGGGGAAGGCCGCGGTCGGGCAGATGTCGAGGCAGCGCTGGCAATGGCCGCAATGATCGTTCTCCGGCGCGTCGGGCGCGAGCGCCAAGTCGGTGAAGATCTCGCCCAGGAAAAGCCAGGAGCCATGGGTGCGCGACACCAGATTGGTGTGCTTGCCCTGCCAGCCGAGGCCGGCGGCTTCGGCCAGCGGCTTCTCCATCACCGGGGCGGTGTCGACGAAGACCTTGAGCGAGGGTCCCAGCTTCTCGGTCATGATGCGCGCCAGCGCCTTGAGCCGGCTCTTGACCAGCTCGTGATAATCCTTGCCGCGCGCATAGACGGAAATGGCGCCCCGCTCGCGGCGTTCGAGCATAGGCAGCGGGTCCTCGGCCGGTCCGTAATTCATCGCCAGCACGATCACGCTGCGCGCCTCGGGCCACAGCGTTTGCGGGTCGGCGCGCTGGTCGCTGCGCGCGGCCAGCCAGCCCATATCGCCCTGCATGCCGCGCGCGAGGAATTCGGCGAGCCCCTGACGGGCGCGTTCGCTCTGCGAGGCCGGCGCGAATCCGACCGCGTCGAATCCCAAGGCCAGCGCCTGATCGCGGATCAGCGCCTTGGGGTCGTCGATCGAGGGGCGGGCCGGCGCGAGCAATGGTTTCTCTCCCCTTCCACGAGAGGCCGGGCCACAGGGAATTCTTTGCGGCCTTCGCTCTCGCCGTCATCCCCGCGAAAGCGGGGACCCATTTCAAAGCCGGCGACCTGGATCAGGATGGGTCCCCGCTTTCGCGGGGATGACGGTTGAGTGTGCTCTCAACCACGCCCACGATAAGGTGCCACGCCCTGCTCCGGCAGCCAGAGATTCTTCGGCGGCGCGCCGGTCTGCCAGAACACGTCGATCGGGATGCCGCCGCGCGGATACCAATAGCCGGCGATCCGCAGCCAATGCGGCTTCAATTCGTCGACCAGCCGCTTGCCGATCGTGACGGTGCAATCCTCATGGAAGGCGCCGTGGTTGCGGAAGGATCCCAGATAGAGCTTCAGCGACTTGCTCTCGACGATCCAGGCTTTCGGCACATAGTCGATCACGATATGGGCGAAGTCGGGCTGGCCGGTGACGGGGCAGATCGAGGTGAACTCCGGGCAGGCGAAGCGCACCAGATAGCGCTCGCGCGGCTGCGAGTTGGGGATGCGCTCCAGCACCGCTTCGTCGGGCGAGGCGGGCGGCTTGGTCGCGTGACCGAGCTGCGTCAAAGCGGGGCGGGATTTTCGCGCCATGGGCTCTCTCTCAAGTCGGTGCGGCGAGGGGATCGGGCAGCGGGTCGATGTCGCCGCGGCTCTCCGCTTCCGCCACTTCGGCGGCGAAGGCGTCGAGCCTACCCGCCTCGATGGCGCCGCGCAAACCGGCCATCAGCGTCTGGTAGTGCTGGAGATTATGGGCCGTGAGCAGCATCGGGCCCAGCATCTCCTCGGCCTTGAAGAGGTGATGGAGATAGCCCCGCGCGTAATCGCGGCAGACCGGGCAGCTGCAGTCGGCATCGATCGGCCGCGGATCGTGAGCATGGCGCGCATTGCGGATATTGATGGTGCCGCGCCGGGTGAAGGCCTGGCCGGTTCGCCCCGAGCGCGTCGGCATCACGCAATCGAACATGTCGATACCGCGCTGGACGGCGCCGACGATATCGAGCGGGCGTCCCACGCCCATGAGATAGCGCGGGCGATCCTCGGGCAGGAACGGGATGGTGGCCTCGATCATGCGGAACATCATCTCCTGGCCTTCGCCGACCGCGAGGCCGCCGATCGCATAGCCGTCATAGCCGATGCGGGTCAGCCATTCCGAGGATTCGCGCCGCAGCTCGGGATAGACGCTGCCCTGCACGATGCCGAACAGGCCGTAGCCCGGCCGGTCCTTGAAGGCCGCCTTGCAGCGCTCGGCCCAGCGCATCGAGCGGTGCATCGATTCCGCGGCGACCGGTGCTTCGGCAGGGAAGGGCGTGCATTCGTCGAAGGCCATGGTGACATTGGCATCGAGCAGATGCTGGATCTCGATCGAGCGCTCCGGCGTCAGGTGATGCTTGCTGCCGTCGACATGCGAACGGAAGGTGACGCCGTCCTCGTCGATCTTGCGCAACTCCGAGAGCGACATGACCTGGAAGCCGCCGGAATCGGTCAGGATCGGGCCCGGCCAGTTCATGAATTTATGCAAGCCGCCGAGGCTCGCGACGCGCTCCGCCCCCGGTCGCAGCATCAGGTGATAGGTGTTGCCGAGGATGATCTCCGCACCCGTCGCCTTCACCTGCTCCGGCCACATGCCCTTGACGGTCGCGGCCGTGCCGACCGGCATGAAGGCCGGCGTGTTGACGGCGCCATGCGCGGTGTGAAGGCGGCCGCGCCGCGCGACGCCATCCTGGGCCAGACGTTCGTAGCGAAGGGTCATGCGGGGACTCTAGACTCGATCGGGTTCGAGAAGACAGGCGTCGCCGTAGGAATAGAAGCGATAGCCCGAGGCGATGGCATGTTCATAGGCGCGCTTCATCCGTTCGAGCCCGGAGAAGGCCGCGACCAGCATGAACAAAGTCGAGCGCGGCAGATGGAAGTTCGTGACCAGCCGGTCCACCAGCTTGAAGCGGTAGCCGGGCGTGATGAAGATCGAAGTGTCGCCGGTGAAGGGAACCAGCCGCCCCTCCGGCGTTGCCGCCGATTCCAGGAGCCGCAGGCTGGTGGTGCCGACCGCGACGATCCGCCCGCCCCGGGTCTTGGCGCGATTGACCGCATCGGCGACGGCGGGCGTCACCTCGCCCCATTCCGCATGCATGCGATGCTCTTCGATCGTCTGGGCCTTGACCGGCAGGAAGGTGCCGGCGCCGACATGGAGCGTCAGCCGTGCCATCTCGATGCCGCGTTGCGACAAGGCGTCGAGCAGAGCCGGCGTGAAATGCAGCGACGCGGTCGGGGCCGCCACGGCACCCTCGGTTTTCGCGAAGATGGTCTGGTAGTCGTCGCGATCCGAGGCCAGCGCCCCCTCGGGACGTCGGATATAGGGCGGCAGCGGCATCCGGCCGTGGAGCCCGAGGGCCGCGATCAGGTCGGCGCCGCCGACCGGGAATTTCAGCGTCACCTCGCCGGCCTCGCCCTTGTCCAGGACCTGCGCGCTGAAATCCTCGGCGAACTGGATGATGTCGCCGGCCTTGAGCCGCTTGGCGGGCCGGGCGAAGGCGCGCCAGATGTCGAGGCCTTCGGCCTTGTGCAGCGTGGCCTCGATCCGGGCGGCCCCGCGCTTGCCCTCGAGGCGGGCGGGGATCACACGGGTGTCATTCACCACCAGCAGGTCGCGGGGGCTGAGCAGGGCCGGCAGATCGCGGAAGATGCGGTCCTCGAACCCGTCACTCCGGACGACGAGCAGCCGCGCGGCATCGCGCGGGCTCACGGGCCGGTCGGCGATCCGCTCGGGCGGCAGCTTGAAATCGAAATCCGCGGTGCGCATGGCGGGGCGATCCTATAGGCCCTTGGGCCCTGGAGGGAAAGCGCCCTTGAACCGGTTGGGCCCTTGCGGCCGGCGGTCCCATTGACGCAGGGGCCGGCAATCTGCGACAGGATGCGCCGGCGCCCGGGACCAGGGGTCCTTGGGGGCGGCCGACAAGGTCATAAGGATCATGCAGCAGAGCGGCTATTCACCCCGGCTTCTGACGATCGCGGCGCTCTTCGTCACCTGCCTCATCATCTCCAATATCACCGCGGTCAAACTGATCTCGGTCCATGGCTTCGTCATGACCGCGGCCAATGTGCTGTTCCCGATCAGCTACATCATCGGCGACGTGCTGACCGAGGTTTACGGCTACGCCAAGGCGCGCCGGGTGATCTGGCTGGGCTTCGGCTGCAATCTCGTGGCGGTGCTGGCGATCTATGTGGCGGGCATCCTGCCCGGCGCCGATTTCTGGGAAGGCCAGGGCGCCTGGGACCAGATCCTGGGTGCCGCGCCCCGGATCCTGTTGGCCTCGTTCTGCGCCTATCTCGTGGGCGAGTTCCTCAATTCCTATGTGCTGGCGAAGATGAAGATCGCCACGAACGGCAAATATCTCTGGACCCGCACCATCGGCTCGACGGTGGTGGGCCAGCTCGCCGACACCAGCATCTTCATGACGCTCGCCTTCGGCGGCATCCTGCCTCTGGGCGTCATGATGAACGCCGCCGGCACCGAATGGGTTTCCAAGGTCGGCTACGAGATTCTGGCCACGCCCTTCACCTATCTCGTCGTCGCCTGGCTCAAGCGCGTCGAAGGCATCGATTTCTACGACCGCAACACACGATTCAATCCGGTGCTGCTGACGGATTGATTTCGAGGAGATTTCCCCTGCCCCTTGATGGGAGAGGGCAGGGTGGGGGTGACTGACTCGATCTTCGAAGCGCGTTCGGAGATTCCGTTCAGCGATCGAGACCGCGATACCCCCCCTCCCTAACCCTCCCCCGCAAGGGGGGAGGGATTGTTTCTTCGGTACGCGCTGACTTTCCCTTCATGTTTCTTGATTGCCTACACTGCGGGCCCCATCTCTGCTCGCACACCCACCCGCACGAGGCCCGCCCATGGAACGCCGTCCGCTCGGCCGTACCGGTCATCAGGTTTCCGCTCTCGGCCTCGGCTGCATGGGCATGTCGGAGTTCTACGGGACGCGCGACGACGCGACCTCGCTGCAGACATTGGCGACGGCGCTGGACCAAGGCATCGATTTCTTCGACACCGCCGACACCTATGGCTTCGGGCACAATGAGGAGCTGGTCGGCCGCTTCCTGAAGGATCATCGCGGCAAAGTCACGCTCGCCACCAAGTTCGGCATCGTGCGCCAGGAAGGGCGCTATGAGCGCCGGATCGACAATTCGCCAGCCTATATCGCCGAGGCCTGCGACGCCTCCTTGCGCCGGCTCGGGATCGAGCGGATCGATCTCTATTACGCCCACCGGCTGGAGCCGGCGCGGCCGATCGAGGAGACCGTGGCGGCGATGGCCAAGCTGGTCGAAGCCGGCAAGGTCCGCTGGCTGGGTCTCTCGGAGGTGTCGGCCGCCAGCTTGCGGCGTGCCCACAAGATCCATCCGATCACCGCCTTGCAGACCGAATATTCGCTCTGGAGCCGCGAGCCCGAGACGGAGCTGCTGCAGACCTGCCGCGAACTGGGTGTGAGTTTCGCCGCCTACAGCCCGCTGGGCCGCGCCTTCCTCACCGGCACCCTGACCTCGACCGACGCGCTGGCGCCCACGGACTTCCGCCGCAACAATCCTCGCTTTCAGGCCGACGCCCTCGAGCGCAATCGCAAGCTGACCGAGGCGCTGGCCGATTTTGCCAAGGCGCGGCACGCCACGCCGGCCCAGATGGCGCTCGCCTGGCTCCTCGGCAAACACCGTCATGTGATCCCGATTCCGGGCACCAAGCGGTCGGCCTATGTCATCCAGAACGCCAGCGCGGCCACGATCCGGCTCTCGGCCGAGGAGATCGCCACGCTCGATCGGATGTTCCCGCCGGAGGCGGTGGCTGGCCAGCGCTATACCGCAGAAGGCATGAAGGGGCTCGGTCTCTGAGGGACCCCGAGGATCGCTGAATTCAACTCCGATCCCTGCGACAATTCGGTAAGGCCGGCCATCATGGCTGAAGCCGCCGCAACGCCCCGCCACGCCGTGTCGGCGCCACTGAATCTCCTTTAATAATATGAAATATAAAAAAGAAGTCGATGCAAGGTAATATTTAACTAGTTTGTATTGTGTTGAATTATAATAACACGACTGGTGAGAGGATTTCGTTTGACTCTTGCGCGTCTGGAAATGTGAAATACCCTCGCCAGCCGGAAAATCCGGCGGGCCCGCCATGGGGCCGGCAAGGGTCCCAGAATTCGGCCTCGGAAGGGGCCCGGTCCATGAACGTATTTCCGGTTTTCTTCGATCTCTCCGGTCGTCGCGTCCTGCTCGCGGGCGGCGGCGAGACCGCGCTGCAGAAGCTGCGTCTCCTGCGCAAGGCGGGCGCCTCTCTGCTGGTCGTCGCGCCGGCTATCGAGCGCGAGATGGCGCTCGCGGTCGAAGAGGGTGCCGCCGAATGGCGCGCCGAGGAACTGGCCGCCACCCATTTCGCCGATGCGGCACTCGCGGTGATCGCCACCGGCGACGAAACCCGGGATCGCGCCGGTGCGGCGCTTGCCAAGGCGGCGCGCGTGCCGGTCAATGTGGTCGATCGCGCCGGCCTCTCCGACTTCATCGTGCCCGCCATCGTCGATCGCGATCCAGTCGTGATCGGCATCTCGACCGCGGGTGCCGCTCCCTTGCTGGCGCGCCGTCTGCGCGCCGCGATCGAGGCCATGCTGCCGGCGCGCCTCGGCGCACTCGCGCGTTTCGCCGAGCGCTTCCGCGGCGCCGTCGCCGCCAAGATCGGCAACCGTCAGCTTCGTCTGCGTTTCTGGGAACAGGTCTTCGACGGCCCGGTCGCGACCGCGGTGCTCGACGGCCGCGAGAGCCAGGCGGCCGAGCGCATGCTGACGCTCGTCAACAGCGCCGCTGCCAACGACCCGGCGCAAGGCCGTGTGGCACTGGTGGGGGCAGGGCCGGGCGATCCGGAACTCCTGACCTTGAAGGCGCATCGCCTGCTGCAGGAAGCCGACGTCATCGTCCATGACCGGCTGGTCGCGCCGGCGGTGCTCGACCTGGCGCGGCGCGATGCGCGACGCATCGGGGTCGGCAAGGCGCGGGGCCATCACAGCCTGCCGCAGCCCGAGATCAATCGGCTGCTGGCGCGCGAGGCCCGCGCGGGCAACCGCGTGGTGCGGCTCAAGGGCGGCGATCCCTTCATCTTCGGACGCGGCGGCGAGGAGCTGGAGCATCTGGAACGCGAAGGCATCGCGGTCGAGATCGTGCCCGGTATCACCGCGGCCCTGGGTTGCGCCGCCTCGGCGCGCGTGGCCCTGACCCATCGCGACGCGGCCCAGGCCGTGATCTTCGCGACCGCGGAAGGATCCGAGGGCGAGCCCGCGCTCGACTGGTCGAGCTTGGCCGGTCCCCATCGCACCTTGGCGATCTATATGGGCATCGGCGCCGCACCACGGCTGCAGCAGCGCCTGCTCGAAGGCGGTCTCGATCCGGCAACGCCGGTGGCCGTGATCGAGAACGGTACAAGGCCCGACGAGCGCGTGCTGTCGGGATCGATCAACGAGCTGGCAGCGCTGGTGGCCCGCCATGAAATCTCCGGCCCGGCGATCATCCTGATCGGTGACGTCGCGGCGGCGGCGCGGCAGTCGGCGCTCGAGAGCGCCGGCCTTGCCGCGGAGCGGTTGCGCGCATGACCTCGCAGATCGTCACCGCCAACGAGCTCGTCAACGGCACGGTGGTCTACCGCACCCCGGAAGGCCGCTGGACCACGCATATCGGCGCGGCGCAGGGCGTCGTCGGCGAGCCCGACGCGAAGGCCCTCCTGGCGCTCGCCGAAGCCGACGTCGCCAGGCAGCTCGTCGTGGGTCCCTATCTGGTCGAGGTCGAGGGCGCGCCCGGCCATTGGCAGCATAGGAGCTGGCGCGAACGCATCCGGGCCGAGGGCCCGACCGTGCCCCATGATTTCACGCCCGACGTCGAGCCGCGACGGGCGAACGGGAGAGACTGACGATGTACCGCTATGACAGCTACGACCGGCAGATCGTCGAGGAGCGCGTCACGCAGTTCCGCGACCAGGTTCGCCGCCGGCTTTCGGGCGAGCTCTCCGAAGAGGAGTTCCGGCCGCTGCGGCTGATGAACGGCCTCTATCTCCAGCTCCATGCCTATATGCTTCGCATCGCCATTCCCTATGGCACGCTTTCCTCGGCCCAGCTGCGCCGGCTGGCCGAGATCGGCCGGCGCTGGGATCGCGGCTATGGCCATTTCACCACGCGCCAGAACATCCAGTTCAACTGGACGCGGCTGGCCGAATCGCCCGACATCCTGGCGGCCCTGGCCGAAGTCGAGATGCATGCCATCCAGACCTCCGGCAACTGCATCCGCAACACCACGGCCGATCAGTTCGCCGGCGTCGCCGCCGAGGAGATCGAGGATCCGCGGCCCTGGTGCGAGATCATCCGGCAATGGTCGACGTTCCATCCGGAATTCACCTTTCTGCCGCGCAAGTTCAAGATCGCGGTGACGGGCAGCGCGCATGACCGCGCGGCCTTGCGCGTCCACGACATCGGCCTCGCGATCAAGCGCAACGCCGAAGGCGAGGTCGGCTTCGAGGTCATGATCGGCGGCGGCCAGGGCCGCACGCCGATGCTGGCGCCCACCATCCGCGACTTCCTGCCCAAGGCCGACCTGCTCGCCTATCTCGAAGCCGCATTGCGCGTCTATAACCGCGCCGGCCGGCGCGACAATATCTACAAGGCCCGCATCAAAATCCTGGTCGGTGCTCTCGGTGCCGCCGAATATGCGCGCCAGACCGAGGAAGAGTTCCAGAAGATCAAGGCCGAGGGCACGGTCGAGCTGCAGCAGGCCGAGATCGATCGCATCCATGCCTTCTTCGCGCCGCCGGTCTATGAAACCCTGCCGGCGGATTCGGGGGAGTTCATCGCTGCAAAGCTCGACGATCGCAGCTTCGCGCGCTGGGCCCGCAGCAATGTCTCGCCGCACAAGCAGCCGGGCTATGCCATCGTCACCGTGACCCTGAAACCGATCGGCGGGGTGCCGGGCGATGCCACCTCCGACCAGATGGATGCGATCGCCGATCTCGCCGACCGCTACAGCCTGGGCGAGATCCGCGTGACCCATGACCAGAACCTGGTGCTGCCCAACGTGAAGCAGTCCGATCTGGCGGCCGTCTGGACGGTCTTGAAGTCGCTCAATCTGGGCGAGGCCAATGCCGGCCTGGTGACCGACATGATCGCCTGCCCGGGGCTCGATTATTGCAGCCTCGCCAATGCGCGTGCGATCCCGGTGGCCCAGGCCATCAGCCGGCGCTTCGCCGATATCGAGCGCCAGCAGGAGATCGGCGAGCTGCGCATCAAGATGTCGGGCTGCATCAATGCCTGCGGCCACCACCATGTCGGCCATATCGGCATCCTCGGCGTCGATAAGAACGGCGAGGAGTTCTACCAGATCACGCTCGGCGGCAGCGCCGACGAGCAGTCGAGCCTGGGCAAGATCATCGGGCCGTCCGTGCCGCGCGAAAAGGTGGCGGACGCCATCGAGACCATCGTCGACACCTATCTCGGCCTGCGCCTGGAGGGCGAGAAGTTCCTCGCGACCTATCGGCGGGTCGGGATGGCGCCCTTCAAGGAGAAGCTCTATGCCGCTGCTTAAATATGGCCGGGTCGCCGAAGACCCGTGGCATTTCGTCGGCGACGACGACCCCGTGCCGGCCGAGGGCCAGGTCGTCGTCGGCCTGAAGCGTTGGGTGGCGGAGCGCGCGGCGCTGATCGCGCGCGGCTGGCCGCTCGGCGTGCGGCTGGAACCGGCGGATCTGGTGGAGAGCCTGGAACCCGATCTCGCGCGCCTGGAGCTGATCGAAGTGGATTTCCCGAAGTTCAACGACGGGCGGGGTTATTCGACCGCGCGCCTGCTGCGCCAGCGCTACCGCTATGAGGGCGAGTTGCGGGCGGTCGGCCGCGTGCTGCGCGACCAGCTGCTCTATCTCCATCGCTGCGGCTTCGACGCCTTCGAGATCGCCCGCGGGGATGCGGCCGAGACCTGGATCAAGGCCGTCTCCGAATTCGGCGCCTGGTATCAGCGCGCCGCCGACGAGCGCCAGACGGTGAATTCGCTGCGTCATCGCCGCACCGGCTAGGCGGCTGTTCGGGGAGTCCCTCTAACACACTCATTTAGTGGGGTTTTAGGGCGCCGTCGCGGCGCTCCGCCTCCGATCCTTCCCCTCCCGGCCCGGGCGGTTCCGTGCTAGGGTCGCTTCTGGCCCTGGGCTAGGAGTTTCTTTTCCAATGTCGACCCGAACGGCGCGCGACGCCGTCCTCAAGCCTGTTCCTTCCGCCGAACCGCGCAGCGTCACGATCCTGGGGTCCACAGGGTCGGTGGGCCGCAACACCGTCGATCTGATCCGGCGCCACCCGGGGGCCTATCGTATCGAGGCCCTGACGGGCAGCGACAATGTCGCGCTGCTGACGGAGCAGGCACGTCTGCTGAAGCCGAAGCTGGCCGTGGTCGCCAACCCGGCCCGTTATGCGGAGCTGAAGGAAGCGCTGGCGGGAACCGGCACCGAGCTCGCGGCCGGCGCCGAGGCCGTGACCGAAGCGGCGCAACGGCCGGCCGAGTGGGTGATGGCCTCGATCGTGGGCGCCGCCGGCCTGAAGCCGACCTTGGCCGCCGTGCGCCGCGGCGCCGTGATCGGGCTCGCCAACAAGGAAACCCTGGTCTGCGCCGGCGCCCTGATGATGGGTGAGGTCAAGCGCCACAAGGCGACGCTGCTGCCGGTCGATTCCGAGCATAGCGCGATCTTCCAGGTGTTCGAGACCGAGCGGCGCGAGGCGGTCGATCGCATCATCCTGACGGCCTCGGGCGGTCCCTTCCGCACCGTGGGCCATGAGGTGATGAAGAACGCCACGCCGGCCCAGGCGGTGAAACATCCCAATTGGAGCATGGGCGCAAAAATCTCGATCGATTCCGCGACCATGATGAACAAGGGCCTTGAAATCATCGAGGCGCAGCATCTTTTCAACATGCCTGAGAGCCGCATCGACGTGCTGGTCCATCCGCAATCGGTGATCCATTCCATGGTTTCCTATGTTGACGGGTCGGTGCTGGCGCAGTTGGGCACGCCCGACATGCGCACGCCGATCGCGGTGGCGCTGGCCTGGCCCAAGCGCATGGGTTGCCCCAGCGAGCGGCTCGATTTCGCCAAGGTCTCGACCCTGACCTTCGAGGCGCCCGACGATATCCGCTTCCCCGCCCTGCGGCTCGCGCGCCAGGCCCTGCGCACCGGCGGCGGCGCCCCGGTCGTGCTCAACGCCGCCAACGAGATCGCCGTCCAGGCTTTCCTCGATGGACGCATCGCGTTCCTCGATATTGCCGCCATCGTCGAAAGCTGCCTCGCCCGCGTCAATGCGGGTGCGGCCGCCGATCTCGAGGAAGTGGCGGCGGCCGATCAATCCGCGCGCGCCGAAGCCCGTCGTCAGGTCGAGAGCCGCGCTGCGGTGCATTAACGGGGGGACTTCCAGTGCTGTTTCTGATCGGCGCGATCAGTCTCGCGGCATGGACCTATTTGCTCCTGTTTCATGGCGGCTTTTGGCGCGCGCGCGAGCGTTTGCCCCAGGACCCGATGGACCCGACGCATTGGCCTCGGGTGGTGGCCGTTCTTCCGGCCCGCGACGAGGCCGAGACCATCAAGGAAGTGCTGGAGCGTCTGGTTGCCCAGGACTATCCGGGCTCGCTCTCGATCCTCATGGTCGACGATGGCAGCAGCGATGGCACCGCAGGGATCGCGGCATCGGTGGCGCGCGCGGCGCCGGACGACCGGACCGTGACGGTTCTGGCCGGCGGCCCCTTGGCCGAAGGCTGGACCGGGAAGCTGTGGGCGCTGGCCCAGGGCGTCGAGCGGGCCAAGGAGCTCGACCCCTATGTCGAGTTCTTTCTCTTCACCGATGCCGATATCGGTCACGGCCCGCACCAGTTGCGCCGGCTGGTCGCACAGGCCGAGGCGCACAAGGCCGATCTGGTTTCGCTGATGGCGCGCCTGCAATGCGCCAGTTTCTGGGAGCGGGTGCTGATCCCGGCCTTCGTGTATTTCTTCCAGAAGCTCTATCCCTTCTCCTGGGCCAACGATCCCAAGCGGAAGACGGCCGCCGCGGCCGGCGGCTGCGTGCTGATCCGCGCCTCGGCGCTCACCCGCATCGGCGGTATCGAGGCCATCCGGGGCCGGCTGATCGACGATTGCTCGCTCGCGCGCGCGGTCAAGGAAAGCGGCGGCCGGCTCTGGCTGGGCCTCGCGGACGACACCACGAGCCTGCGCGGCTACACCACGCTCTGGCCGATCTGGGGCATGGTGGCGCGCTCGGCCTATACGCAGTTGATGCATTCGCCGCTGCTCCTGATCGGCACCGTCATCGGCATGCTGCTGCTCTATCTGGCGCCGCCGCTGCTGGTGCTCACCTGGCCGCTCCACGAAGATTCCGAAGCCGGCCTCGTCGGCGTCCTGGCCTGGCTGCTGATGGCGGCCTCCTATGCGCCGATGCTGCGCCACTATGGCCGTTCCCCGATCGAGGCGCTGCTCCTGCCCAAGGCGGGACTGCTCTACACGCTGATGACGATCGATTCCGCGCGGCTCTATTACCGGCGCGGCGGCAATCGATGGAAGGGCCGCGACTATGGCCGCGCCGGCGTCGCCGATCCTCCGGCGCCATGACGAAGCTCCGGCGGTCTGGCCAAGCCGCTCGCCAGCGGCTAGGTAGAGGCCGATGAAAGACAGCAGCCTCTCCAGCGCGGTCGAGACTCCCTCGGGCAAGGGGGCCGGCGACGAGAATTTCCCCGTCGGTTCCTGGCTCCTGCCGCCGGCCCTGCGTCCGCATATCGCGCGCTATTACGCCTTCGCCCGCACCATCGACGACATCGCCGACAATCCCGACCTGCCGGCCGCGGAGAAGATCCGCCGCCTCGACGGCTTCGCCGAGGCGCTCTCGACCGGCCAGGGCGGCCCGGACTACGCGAAGGCGCTCGCCCTGCGCGCCAGCATGATCGAGACCGGCGTGCCCTTTCGCCACGGCACCGATCTCACCATCGCCTTCAAGCAGGACGCCATCCAGGGACGCTATCGCGACTGGGAGGACCTGATGGGCTATTGCAACAACTCGGCCGCCCCCGTCGGCCGCTATCTGATCGATCTCCATGGCGAGGGCCGGCACTGCTATGTCGCCTCCGATGCGCTCTGCAATGCGCTCCAGGTGCTGAACCATCTGCAGGATTGCCAAAAGGACTACCGCGCGCTCGATCGGGTCTATCTGCCGGAGCCCTGGCTGATCGAGGCCGGCGGCAGCATCGCCGATCTCGACGGCCCGGCCTCGACGCCGGCCTTGCGCCAGGTCATCGACCGCTGCCTCGACCATACGGCCGAGCTGGTGCGCCGGGCGCGGCCCTTGCCCGATCAGTTCCGCAGCCGTCGCTTTGCGATGGAAGCGGCCTTCATCTGGCGCATCGCCGACCGGCTGCTGATCGAACTCAGCCGGCGCGATCCGGTGGCGACGCGCGTGCAACTGAGCAAGGGCCAGTTCGCGGCGGCCGGGCTCTGGGGCGTGGCGCTGGTATTGCGTACGCCGCGACCGAGCGCACCGCCGAAAGGGTGAATCCGCGACCCCATCCCGCTACCGGTGGGGTGGCTGGAGAGTCGGGCTGGTGCCTAGAGATCCGCACGCGGGCCGATGAAAGCGAGCAGGGGACCGATGTCGCCTCGATCCGCTGCTCGGAGGGCGGCGATGTATGCGGTTCGTCGCTCGGTCAGTCTCCCGAGGTCATGCCCGCCAGCCCAATCGATGGGTGGGGCGTCATAAACATGCGCGAGCACCGTATCCGCCAGGATGCGGGCGTGCCTGCCATTGCCGTTCGGAAACGGATGAATCTGGACGAGCCGATGATGCAGCCTGATCGCTGCTTCCGAAGCGGGGTAGGTTCCGTGGCCGGCCCAGTACCGCGCGTCATCCATCGATGCGCGAAGCTCCACGCTGATGTGGATTGGATCGACACCGATATTCTTGCCGGTCCGCCGGAACGAGCCCGCCCAATCCCACACCTCGCCGAACAACCGGCTATGGAGGGTGACGGCAAAGGCGTCTGTGAGTACGTCGCCTCTGTAGCGCGCCAGCCAACGCATGCCGGATTCGATATTCGCCTGCTCGAGCTCATCGAGCTCCTCGCGCGTCGTGATGTGCCTGAATTTCAAGCCGCCGGTCTCGTTGGGATCGAGCGGCGTCGCTCCGTCGGAGGACTCCATGGCAGCCGTTATTTGTCGTTCCAGAGATCGGGCGGCATCTCCCGCGCCATTTCGCGCGTGAGGCGTTCGATCTCCTCGGCGATTTTGTCGTTTGGCAGAGCCTGATTTTCCATGGCCATATGGGTGCTGGCCGCAGCGACCAGTGCCAAGGCCTTCTTCCGGGCTTGTGCCGTGATGATGTCTTCAATGCGCTTTTCGGGGACGACGGCGTACACGAACCGACAGCCCATCGCTTCGGCGGCCGCCTTCATGGACTTCAAACTAGCGGCACCGTCCCGCTCGGCGCGTTCCGCCTGCGCGATGCGGGCTCGCGTGACCCTCATCTTCTTCGCAAGTTGAACCCCGGACATGCCAAGCGCCTTGCGCACGGTCTTCAGCCAACCCTCGGGTGGCATACGCAGATCGGCGTGACGGGCGGCGCTGTCGATGATGCGCCGATATTGCTGCCGGGCGATGGTTTTGGTGGCCACTGTCAACCTATGAACCTACATTCTGTCTCATGCAGTATCGTTATAAGTATACAAATTATTCTTTTGGTCAACTTATAAATTGACAAAACTATTAGCTTTGTGCACTTATAGATTGACGTATGGATATCGATTTGAGAATTGAAGTGCTGTTTTGCCGAGCTCCCGTGCTTGGCACATCGCCGATGGCGCCGATGAAACAGTTCGACGGATTCGCATGAGGACCGGCAACACCATTACAGACCATTGAAATTGCAAATGTAATTGAGTTTCGTGACAGCGCGGCCCTGGGCTATTCTGCGCCCGACGAGAGTGAAAGTGAGTTCCCACCTGATGGCCGATCAAGCGACACAGCCCTGGCGCGCCGATGACGCTGACCGTGCCGAAATGGCCGAACGGGTCGAACGGTCAGGCACGTCCTTCTATTGGTCGATGCGGCTCCTGCCGCGCGCCAAGCGTGAAGCCATGTTTGCGATCTATGCCTTCTGCCGCGCGGTCGACGATATCGCCGACGAGCCGGCGCCGATCGAAAGCAAGCGCGCCGGCCTCGCCGAATGGCGCGCCGAGATCGAGCGGCTCTATGAAGGCCGCCCAAGCCATGCGGTGGCCCGCGCCCTGGTCGAGCCGGTCGCGCGCTTCGCGCTGCGCCGCGAGGATTTCCTCGCTGTGATCGACGGCTGCGAGATGGATGCCAACGGCCCGGTGGTGGCGCCCGACTGGCCCACCTTGCGACTCTATTGCGCGCGCGTCGCGGGTGCGGTCGGGCATCTTTCGGTCCATGTGTTCGGCGCGCCCGGACCCGAAGGCTATCGGCTCGCGACCTCGCTGGGAGAGGCGGTCCAGCTCACCAATCTGCTGCGCGACGTCGCCGAGGATGCACGCGACGGGCGGCTCTATCTGCCGCGCGAGCTTTTGCAACAGCATGGCGTGCCGGCATCGCCGGCCGCGGCCGTCGCCCATCCGGCGCTGCCGCAGGTCTGCCTCGAGGTCGCGCGCGCGGCCGAGCTGCGCTTCGCCGAAGCCGGCGAGGCGCTGAAGCGGCTGCCGCATCGGCCGATGACGCCGGCGCGCATCATCGAGGGAATCTATCACCGCCTGCTCGCCAAGCTCGTGGCGCTGGGCTTCCACAAACTCGAGCCGAAGGTCCGGCTGAGCAAGGGCGAGAAGCTGCGCCTCGCGCTCGCCAAGGTGTTGTGGTGACGGCCGGCCCATCGGAGCGCGGCGTCGTTCATGTCGTCGGAGCGGGGCTCGCGGGCCTCAGCGCCGCCTTGCGGCTGGCCGAGGCCGGCGAGCGAGTGCTGCTGCACGAGGCCGCCAATCACGCCGGCGGGCGCTGCCGCTCCTATGAGGATCGCGAGCTGGGGCGGCGCATCGACAACGGCAATCACCTGCTGTTCAGCGCCAATCACGCGGCCCTCGATTTCCTCACCGCGATCGGCGCCCGCGGCAGCCTGATCGAGCAGCCCGAACCCGTCTTCCCCTATCTCGATCTGGCGACGGGCGCGCGCTTCACGCTCCGGCCCAATGCCGGCCGCCTGCCCTGGTGGATCTTTTCGCCGCACCGGCGCGTACCCGGCAGCCGGGCCCGCGACTATGCGGTGCTGTGGCGGCTGATGCGCGCGAACCGGTCCCAGACCGTGGCGGCGCTGGCGCCGGACCAGGGTCCGGTCTATCGCGCCCTGGTCGAGCCCTTGTCCGTGGCCGTGCTCAACACCGCGCCCGAGGAGGGCTCGGCCTGGCTGCTCGGCCGGATGCTGGGCTTGAGCTTCGCCAGAGGCGGCCGGGATTGCCGGGCCCTGATCGTGCGCGAGGGCCTCTCCGAAAGCTTCATCGAGCCCGCCTTGCGGCGGCTGGCATCGCTCGGCGTCGAGACCCGCTTCGCGACGCGGTTGCGCAGCCTGACGATCGAGAACCGCCGCGCCACGGCCTTGCAGTTCAATGTTACGAGCCTCGCGCTGGGGCCTGCCGACCGCCTGGTGCTGGCGGTGCCGGCCCCGGTTGCGGCGTCGCTGCTGCCGGCCCTGACCGCGCCCACCGAGATGCGGGCGATCGTCAATGCCCATTACCGGCTGCCCCGGGCCTATGCGCCGGCCAATGGCATTCCCTTCCTGGCGCTCCTGGGCGGCACGGCCCATTGGGTGTTCTTCCGCGGCGACGTGGCGAGCGTGACCGTCAGTGCGGCCGACGCGCTGGCCGATGAGCCGGCCGAGACGCTGGCGCCGCGCCTCTGGGTCGATGTGGCGGCCGCCCTGGGGCAAACGGGCGCTCCCCTCCCGCCCTGGCGCATCGTCAAGGAGAAGCAGGCCACCTTCGCCCAGACCCCCGCCCAGCTGCGGCGTCGGCCCGCGGCGGCCGGAACCCTTGACAATCTGTGGCTCGCGGGCGATTGGACCGAGACAGGACTGCCCGCCACAATTGAAGGCGCGATCCGCTCCGGGGTCACCGCGGCCGCGCTGGCCGTCGGCGCCGCGGCGACGGCCGGACGCCGATCGGGTTTGGGTTCCACGCCGGCGAGGGGGGGCTTCCGCCAGCGCCATGGCCGCCTGGCCTGCGGCCTCCTCATCGGGTGAAGGTCGCGCGCCGGGTTTGAATTGAGTTCGGATGGACGAGAGAACGCCTCACTCCACTTTGCCGCCGCTGGGCACGCCGCGTTCCGACGAGGCGGGCTTGGCCTCGACGCGCCCGGATCCCCTGCTGCTGAGCCGGGTCGACCGCACGGTCGATAACGCCGCGGCCGCGCTGTTCGGCCTGCAGGCCCGCGAGGGCGAATGGTGTTTCGAGCTCGAGGCCGACGCGACCATCCCGGCCGAATACATCATGCTCGAGCATTTCCTCGATGAGATCGACGAGCCGCTCGAGCAGGAATTGGCGCGCTATCTGCGCCGCATCCAGGGCAGTCATGGCGGCTGGCCGCTGTTCCATGAGGGCGACTTCAATATCAGCGCCTCGGTCAAAGCCTATTACGCGCTGAAGCTGGCCGGCGACGATATCGAGGCGCCGCATATGCGCCGTGCCCGCGAGGCGATCCTGGCCCATGGCGGTGCCGCCCGCGCCAACGTTTTCACCCGCATCGCGCTCGCCCTCTTCGGCGAAATGCCCTGGCGCGCCGTGCCGGTGATGCCGGTCGAGATCATGCTCCTGCCGAAATGGTTTCCGTTCCATCTCGACAAGGTCGCCTATTGGTCGCGCACGGTGCTGGCGCCGATGCTGGTGGTGATGGCCAAGCGCCCGCGGGCGCGAAACCCGAAGCGGGTCGACGTCCGGGAGCTGTTCGTGACGCCGCCCGAGCGGGAGCGGCATTACCTGGTCAATCCGACCGGCAAATGGATCGGCGAGGCCTTTCTCGCGCTCGATCGCATCCTGCGGCCGCTGGAGCGCTTTGTTCCTGGCCCCATGCGCGAGCGCGCGATTCAGCGCGCGATCGATTTCGTGGTGCCGCGCCTCAATGGCGATGACGGGCTGGGCGGCATCTATCCGGCGATGGCCTACGCGGTCATGGCGTTCGACGTGCTGGGCTATCCCAAGGATCACCCGCACCGTGTCACCGCCATGTCGGCGATCCGCAAGCTCCTGGTAAAGTCTCCGACCGAGGGCTATTGCCAGCCTTGCCTGTCGCCGATCTGGGACACGGGCCTCGCCTGGCATGCGCTGATGGAAGCGGGCGCGGACGGCAAGGATCCGAGATTCGACAAGACCGTCGAATGGCTGCTGGAGCGCCAGATCCTCGACGTCAGGGGCGACTGGATCTCGCGCCGGCCCGATGTCCGCCCCGGCGGCTGGGCCTTCCAGTTCCGCAATGCGCACTACCCCGATGTGGACGACACCGCCGTGGTCGGCATGGCGCTGGCGCGCTCGGGCCGCGCCGCGACCGATCCGCGGGTCCAGGCCTCGCTCGACCGCGCGACCGAATGGCTGATCGGGATGCAGAGCAAGAATGGCGGCTGGGGCGCCTTCGACGCCGACAACACCCACTACTATCTCAATCACATTCCCTTCGCCGATCACGGCGCGCTGCTCGATCCGCCGACGGAAGACGTGACGGCGCGCGTGCTGAGCTATCTGGCGCAGATCGGCTATGGCCGCGACCATCCCTGTGTGGCCCGCGCGCTGGACTATCTGAAACGCGAGCAGCAGCCCGACGGCTCCTGGTTCGGGCGCTGGGGCACGAACTACATCTATGGCACCTGGTCGGTGCTCTGCGCCCTCAATATCGTCGGCGAGGACATGCAGGCGCCCTATATCCGCCGCGCAGTCGCCTGGCTCAAATCGCGGCAGGGCGAGGATGGCGGCTGGGGCGAGGACGGCGCCAGCTATTGGCAGGAGCGCCGCGCCGAGGTGAAGGAATCGACGCCCTCGCAGACGGCCTGGGCGACGCTCGCCCTGATGGCGACGGGCGATGTCGAGGACGAGGCCGTGCGCCGCGGCGTCGACTACATCCTGACGGCGCCCCGCGAAGGCGCGCGCTGGACCGAGCCCTGGTACACGGCCGTGGGTTTCCCCCGCGTCTTCTATCTGCGCTATCACGGCTACGCCGCCTATTTCCCGCTCTGGGCGCTGTCGCGCTACGGCAACCTCATGCGCGCCAACGAGCGCCGCGTGAAATGGGGCATGTGAGCTCTCTCGGACACTTGTCCCCTCCCCCGTTCAGGGGGAGGGTCAGGGAGGGGGCTGACTCGATAGGAGATGCCGCGTGAGAGCAGCACATCCCTGTTTCATCGAACGAGCCTGCCCCCTCCCTAGCCCTCCCCCTCGAGGGGGGAGGGGATAATGGTGACGCCCCAGGCCTCTGCCGCCGCCCTTCCCGATCGATCCCGCCGCTTGGGCTTCGTCGTCGGATTCGCCGCCGAGGCGCGGCTCCTGCAGCAGCGCTATCCGGGAGTTGCGGGCTTCGTCGAAATCGCCGGGGCCGACCCGGCCCGCGCCGCGATCGCGGCGCAAGCCCTGATTCAGCGCGGCTGCGACGGCCTGGTCAGCCTCGGTTATTGCGGCGCGCTGGTGGCGCAGATGCCGCCCGGCACGATCCTCCTGGCCGAGAGCGTCGTCATGCCCGACGGCAAGACCGCCAATTGCGACGACGATCTGATTGCGGCGCTCGCCGGCGCGCTGGCCCAGGCGCAGCTTCCCTATCACCTCTGCTCGATCGCGGGCAGCGATCATGCGGTCGCGACCGCGCGCGACAAGGCGCGATTGGGGATGGGGACGGAGGCGCATGCCGTCGACATGGAAAGCCACGGCGTGGTGCGTGCCGCCGCCGCGGCGGACCGGCCCATGGCGGTCCTGCGGATCGTGCTCGACCCGGCCGAACGCGACCTGCCGCGGGCGGCCCTGGTGGCGCTGGGACCCGACGGCCGGGTGCGGTTGGGCGCGCTGATCGGCGCGCTGCTGCGCCGGCCCGGCGAGATTTGGGGATTGATCCGCCTCGCGCGCGACGCGGGCGTCGCGCGGGTCAGCCTAGGCCGCGCTGCTGCGGCACTCGCTCGAGGTCTTGGCTGAGGCGTCCTTCTCGGCCGTGAGCTTGTCCATGTTGTGCCGGAGCTGCCGCTCGAACACGAATTCGGCGGGCCGCGCCTTGTCGAGCGCGATCTCGGGCGCCATCGGCCCGTCGGTCTTGGGCCCTCGCATCGCCGCCATCATCGCCTTCACCGGATGCGACAGCGTGTCGTTGACCGCGGTCGCCTCATAGCCGCAATGGACCATGCAGTCGGCGCACTTCTCGTAATTGCCGGTGCCGTAGAGGTCCCAGTTGGTGTCGTCCATCAGCTCGCGAAAGGTCGCGACATGGCCTTCGCCCAGGAGATAGCAGGGCTTCTGCCAGCCGAACACGTTGCGCGTCGGGTTGCCCCAGGGCGTGCAGTGATAGGTCTGGTTGCCGGCGAGGAAGTCGAGGAACAGGGCCGACTGGTTGAGGCGCCAGCCCTTGCCCTTGCCGTAGCGGAACACGTCGCGGAACAGCTGCTTGGTCTGGCTGCGCTTGAGGAAATGCTGCTGGTCGGGCGCGCGCTCATAGGCATAGCCCGGCGAGATGGTGACGCCGCTGACGCCCATCTCCATCGCGCTGTCGAGGAAGTGCGCCACATGCTCCGGCTGTTCGCCGTCGAACAGCGTGCAGTTCACGTTGACGCGGAAGCCCTTGGCGCGCGCGGCCTTGATCGCGGCGGTCGCCTTGTCGTAGACGCCGTCCTGGCACACGACCTTGTCGTGGCGCTCGCGGTCGCCGTCGAGATGGATCGAGAAGCAGAGATAGGGGCTGGGCTTGAACTGGTCGATCTTCTTCTCGAGCAGCAGCGCGTTGGTGCAGAGATAGATGAAGCGGCGGCGCTTCACCAGCTCGGCCACGATCTTCGGCATCTCCTTGTGCAGCAGCGGCTCGCCGCCGGCGATGGAGACGATCGGCGCGCCGCATTCCTCGGCGGCGCCCACGCATTCCTCGACCGAGAGGCGCCGGTTCAGGATGTCGTCGGGATAGTCGATCTTGCCGCAGCCGGCGCAGGCGAGGTTGCAGCGGAACAAGGGCTCCAGCATGAGCACCAGCGGATAGCGCTGCTTGCCCTGAAGCCGCTGCTTCATCAGATAGGCACCGACATGGATCTTTTGAATCAACGGAACGGACAAGCTGCTCTCCTGGTCACGGGCGCGGCGACGCTCAGATGAAACGACTGTCGAGGATGGGGGTCATTCGGCCGAGGCTGCGGCGGTGTTGCGCTCGCCTTCGCGAGCCTGCGGCCGGCCCATCCGCCCATAGGGCGAACCGGCGACGTCCCACAGCATCTCGGGCAGCTTGAAGCGGACATTCTCTTCGACGCCTTCGAGATTCTCGATCGCGACCGGCGCGATCTGGCCGAGGCGCGTCAGAACTTCCTGCACCAGCTCTTCGGGCGCCGACGCGCCGGCGGTGACGCCGACGGCATCGATGTCGGTGAACCAGGCCGGGTCGATATCCTCGGCGGTGTCGATCAGATAGCTCGGGATCCCCATCTCGGCCGCGATCTCGCGCAGGCGGTTGGAGTTCGAGCTGTTGGGCGAGCCCACCACCAGGATCACGCCGACATGCTGGGCGAGCAGATGCACCGCCTGCTGGCGGTTCTGCGTCGCATAGCAGATGTCGCGCACGTCGGGACCGGCAACCTGGGGGAAGCGCTGCTTCAGCTTGTCGATGATGACGCGGGTGTCGTCCACCGACAGCGTCGTCTGGGTGATGTAGGAAACCTTGGCCGGGTCGCGCACCCGCAGCCGGTCGACATCGTCGACCGACGAGACCAGGTGCACGCCGCCGGGAATGCGGCCGCGCGTGCCTTCGACCTCGGGGTGGCCCTCATGGCCGATCAGGATCACGTCATAGCCCTGCTCGGCATAGCGCTGGCCCTCGCGATGGACCTTGGCGACCAGCGGGCAGGTGGCGTCGATCACCGGCAGGTCGCGCAGGCCCGCATCGTCGGCGACCTTCTGCGCCACGCCATGGGCGGAGAACACCGTGATCGCACCATCCGGGATTTCATCGAGCTCGTCGACGAAGCGCGCCCCGATCGAGCGCAGCTTTTCGACGACGCGCTTGTTATGGACGATCTCGTGCCGGACATAGACCGGAGGCCCATATTTGCGGATCGCCAGCTCGACGATCTCGACGGCTCGCTCGACGCCGGCGCAGAAGCCGCGGGGCTGGGCCAGAATCACGCGCATCTTCTGATTGGCTCCACTCACTATCGATGATCCTCAAGGATGATGGCTCGCGTCCTGCGAGCGGGTCGAGTTAGGGTACCTTCTATGGCCAACCCCCTTGCTCAACTATTAGCCTTCTAGCTTCCGCCCTTGCGGGCGTCCATCCCCTGATCGCATTGGGACCATAGAAGTGCCTGTAAATCAACCCGGCGGATGGAAGGGAAATACCCAAATCCCCGGAAATGCGGCATTTTTGCTCACCCTCCGCGACCTCCGCCGCGGTTGCGCCGGGGGGGTCGCCCATGCCTATATGACGCGCCGCACAACGCCGGGCGCCTCGAGGCGCCCCTGGCGACATCATGGATTTGTCGAACGGGTGGCAGGGTGCGGCCGCCGGGAATTTTGACCGGACCCGAGACCCCGGACTCCGTTGGCTCCGCTCCAGTGAACGGGCCGGCATCGGCTCAAGCCCCGAACCGAGGGGGCCAATCGCCCCAAGGCGCAGAGAGAACTCCAGACCCATGAAGCCCCATTTCCGCAGATTCCTGCCGTTTGTCGGCGTTGGCCTGGCTTTGGCCCTGATGCTGTCCTTCGTGGCCCCGGCCCGGGCCGTCGCCACCCCGGCCGGCGACCTGGTGGGCAAGCTCAATGGTGCGTTCCTGCAGGTCATGCAGAATGCCGCCTCGCTCGGCTATGAGGGCCGCTACAAGGTGCTCGAGCCGGTGGTCGCCGATGCCTTCGACTTCACGCTCATGTCGCGAGTCGCCATGGGCAGCCGCTGGCAGAACCTGACCGATGCGCAGAAGCAGACGCTGGTCGACACCTTCCGGCGCTATTCGACCGCCACCTATGCCTCCCGGTTCGACGGCTTCTCGAATCAGCGTTTCGAGATCCTGGGCGAAGAGGCGAAGGCGCAGGATACCGTGCTGGTGAAGAATCAGATCGCCGGCGGCAATGGCGATCCGGTCCGCATCGACTATCTGCTGCGTCCCGACCAGGGTCAGCTCAAGATCATCGACGTCTATCTCAACGGCTCGATCAGCCAGCTTTCGGTCTATCGCTCGGAGTTCATCGATGTGATGGGCGCCAAGGGCTTCGACGGCCTGATCGCGACGCTCGATCAGCGCATCGCCGAGATGTCGAAGGGCGAAGCGCCCGCGGCCCAGCCGTAGCTCTTGTTATCCCCTCCCCCGGAACGGGGGAGGGCGAGGGAGGGGGCTGCGCGGTACCGACATCGCGTCGTCCCCCTTCCCGACCTTCCCAGAAGTGGGGGAAGGGATCAGAGCCAACCTAAAACCGCTGCGCCAGCACCGCGCCGTTCGACGACACCACATCGTCGGCGGGCCAGAACGCGGCCCAATTGTCGCCGGCGGCCCCCAGCATGAGCGGGCGCAGCGGCAGGCGCAGCACCCCGCCCTGGAAATAGGAAAGCACCACCCCGTCTGGATTCTGCGCCGCCCATCCCAAGGCGGCGCCGGCGCTGGCGAACACCGTCACCGGCTGGTCGAGCCGCCCCAGGAAGTCATACTCGCCGCGATAGCGCCCGAGCAGCGCCACCTTCCGGCCCGACTGCTGCAGCTCGTGGATCTTCGCCGCCAGCGGCGAGATGTCGAAGAAGGGCCGCAGGGACTGGGCGAACTCGATATTGAAGCTGACCACCACCAGCGTCGGCAGCAGCGCCAGCTGCATCATGCGGGCGATGAGGGCGCGCGGCGCCGCCTGGCCCACCAGATAGGCGCCGCCGAGCAGCACCAGGCCTGAGATCAGGCTGGTGCCGCCGAGCCAGATCGGCAGACCCGACGGGCTGACGAACTGGCGCCAGACGGCATCGAGATGGGCGACCGGCACGATATTGAGCAGGAAGAAGAGCAGGCCCGCCAGCAGCACCGGGAGGGTGGGCAGGGCCGCGTGATAATCCGTCGGCTTGTTGGCCTGGACCGTCAGCAGCCGCGCCGCGACCAGGGCCAGCGGCGCCAGTGCCGGCACCAGCCCATAGCTGGATCGGCCCTCGGTCAGGACGCTCGCGATCAGGGCCACCGCTGTCGCGAGGAGCGTCAGGCGCAAGCCATCGTCGATCGGCATGCGGGTCTGGTTGCGCATCGCGCGCCAGATCGGCTTCCACCAGGCCCAGGGATGGAGCAGGCCCGGTGCCAGCAGCAGCAGCCAGTAGAGCGGCCGCTCGGGGGCCGGTTGCGGCGCGCCCGGATAGCGCGAAGGGTCGGCCGTCAGCGCGGCGATCGGATCCTGCAGGTTGCCCAGCCAGGGCGCCAGCAGCAGGCTCGCCAGTACCAGGGCGCCCAGCGCGCCTACGAGCCATTGGAGCAGGCGCGGCCGTCGTTGCCCGCGGTCGAGCCAGGGCAGCACCAGCAGCATCGGCAGGATATGGATCATCCCGCCGCCGCCGCGCGCCAGGCCCGCCAGTCCCAGCGCCAGGCCAAAGACCGTCCAGCCGAAGATCGGCCGGCGATCGAGCACCAGCCCGAGGCCGGCCACGGCGCCCAGCAGGAAGGCGGCGAGGGCGAGGTCGGGCAGGGTCAGCGCCAGGGCGCCGGCGAAGCCGCCGAAGCCGACCAGGATGATGGGGGCGGTCGCCAAGGTCTGCGGCCGGCGCGGCCAGAGCAGCCGGGCGACTGGTCCGGCCGTCAGGATCGTGCCCAGCGCGAAAAGCGGCCCGACCAGCCGGGCCCAGAGCTCGCTGGTCCCGAACAGCCACCAGCCGGCCTGGATCAGCCAGGCGAGCAGCGGCGGGTTATAGGCGAAGGCGCCGACCAGATCGGCATTGCCGCCCGACCATTGCCACCAGGCTTGCGCCAGCACCAGGCTGTCGAGGCTGGCGAGCGGCGGCCGGGCGGCGAGCGTGCTGCCCACCAGCACCACCCAGATCGCGGTCGGACCGATCGCCGTGGGCAGGAACTTGACCGACAGATGGAGCGGCCAGCGCCTGGTCGGCGCAGGGGCGCCCGGCCGGTCCGGTGTCGGCGCGGCCTTCATGGCTTCGTCTTACCCCTTCCCTCCTTAACCCCTCCCCCTTTGAGGGGGAGGTTAGGGTGGGGGGTGATCGAAGAACTCGATGATGAAAGCCCCTTGCCGCCCGCAAACAGGGTCCACATCGAGGCCGTGGCCACCCCCCACCCCAGCCTCCCCCTCAAGGGGGGAGGGGATGAAAGCGAACCAAGGAGCTTTCTCCTTAACACGCTCAACCGGACCGCAGTGGTGTGTTCCGGGAGGGCTGGCGCGACATCGGCATGATTGACGGATGTCCCATCACGTCTGCCGGAACACCGGATAGGTCAGCTCCCAGGGCTCCTGCTTCGAAGCCTCGGCCCATTCGCGCATCGCCGGCAGATTGTTGACGGCTTCGATATAGGCGGTCGTGGCCGGATCGAGCTTGGCGCCATAGGTGATGAAACGCGTTGTCACGGGCGCATACATCGCGTCGGCGACGGTGAAGCCGCCATAGAGGAAATCGCCCTTGCCGTTGGCGCCGGCCTTGCCGAAGCGTTCGCGCGCCTCGCGCCACAATCCGATCACGCGCTCGATCTCGGCGGTGCAGTGGGACTGGCGATTGCGCTCCGGCCAGCGGCCCCGGATATCCATCGGCATGTTGCGCCGGAGCTCGGCGAAGCCGCCATGCATCTCGGTGGCGACGGCACGCGCATGGGCCCGCGCGACGGGATCGCTGGGCCAGAGATGGGCCTGCGGGCGAATCTCGGCCACATATTCGCAGATCGCGAGCGACTCCCAGATCTTCACCGCCCCATGCTCCAGAAACGGCACCTTGCCGGAGCCCGAGAAGGCCCGGATCTGCTTCTGGGTGTCGGGCCGGTCGAGCGGTACCAGCACCTCGCGGAAGCTCAAGCCCGCCTGCTTCATCGCCAGCCAGGGCCGCAGCGACCAGGAGGAATAGTTCTTGTTGCCGATATAGAGCGTCATGTCGGTCATGAGGGGATTCCGGCGGGTCAAAAGGGGCCCCAGTAAGCCCGAGCCCCTCGGGCGAGGCAAGGCGCGGCCGGTCGCCTCCTCCCTCAGCCCCTCTTTTCAGCCCGGTTGGGGCAGGCCATGCTGGCGACTCGCTGCCGATCCAGCCCTTTCCGTCATCCCCTCGAGGAGATCATGGCCGAGATTTCTGCGCTCACCGACCGCGCCGCCGGCAAGACTGCCATCATCCATCCCGTCGCCCGGTCGCAATATCGCAACTGGCTCAAGGGTCAGAATGCCAGCCTGCGCAACTGGATCGCGGCCACCGACTTCAAGGCGGAGCCGGCACGCCATCTGCTGCTGCCGGCGCGCGATGGTGGCATCGGTTCCGTGCTGCTGATTCTCGAGGACGGTCTCGATCTCTGGTCCTGGGGCGCGCTGCCGCAGAGCATTCCCGAAGGACGCTATCGCATAGACGCGCCGCTGACGCCGCTCCAGGCCAGCGCCGCCGCCTTCGCTTGGGCGCTCGGCGCCTATTCCTTCGACCGCTACCGCAAGCCCAAGCGCGAGCCGGCCAGGCTGGTCTGGCCGAAGAACGCCAACCGCGCCAAGGTCGAGACCATGGCCGCCGCCGTCCATTGGGTGCGCGACATGATCAACACGCCGGCCGATGACATGGGCCCGGCGGAGCTCGCGGCCGAGGCCGAGAGGCTGGCCAAGGCCAACGATGCCAGCTTCAAGGTGATCGTCGGCGATGCGCTGCTGAAGGCGGACTATCCTTCCGTGCATGCGGTCGGCCGCGCCTCCTCGCGCCCGCCGCGCCTGATCGACATCAAATGGGGCACGAAGGGCCCGAAGATCGCGCTGGTGGGCAAGGGCGTGTGCTTCGATTCCGGCGGTCTCGATCTCAAGCCCGCCGCAGGCATGCTGCAGATGAAGAAGGACATGGGCGGGGCCGCCCATGTGCTGGGCCTGGCGCGCATGATCATGGAGACCAAACTGCCGGTGCGCCTGCGCGTGCTGGTGCCGGCCGTCGAGAACGCGGTCTCGGGCAATGCCTTCCATCCGCTCGACATCCTCAAGACCCGCAAAGGCATCTCGGTCGAGGTCGGCAATACCGACGCCGAGGGCCGGCTGATCCTTTCCGATGCGCTGACCGAGGCCGATCGCGACGACCCGGCCCTGATCGTGGATTTCGCGACCCTCACCGGGGCGGCGCGCGTGGCGCTGGGGCCGGAGCTGCCGGCGCTGTTCTCGAATCACGACGCGACCGCGGAGTCGCTGCTCAAGCTCGCGATCGAGAATCAGGAGCCGTTCTGGCGCCTGCCGCTGCACAAACCCTATCGGCGCATGCTCGACAGCAAGATCGCCGACATCAACAATGTCGGCGACGGCGGCTTCGCCGGCGCCATCACGGCGGCGCTGTTCCTGAACGAGTTCGTGCGGCCGACCACGCCCTGGGTGCATTTCGACATCATGGCGGCCAATGCCCGCGGCCGGCCGGGCCGGCCCGAGGGCGCCGATGCCATGGGCCTGCGCGCGGTCTATGCGCATATCGCGAACCTCGCCACGGCGAACGGCGGTGACGCCGCAGAAGAGCCTGTCGCACCGGCGCCGGTAAAGAAGGCCGCGGCCGCGAAACGCCGGGCGCCGGCGCGCCGCCGCGCCCGGCGCTGACGAAGGCGGGAAGAGGCGGGGAGAGACGATGGCGCTGGGGCGCAACGAGGCCTTGGCCTTGTGGCGCCGCCTGTTGCTGGCGGGGATGGGATCGCCGACGGGCGAGCTGACCCAGCGCCAGTTGGCGCTGCTGGTCACGCTCTATACGGCGGAGGGACCGCACACGGTGCGGGGATTGGCGGCGGGTCTCGCCATGTCGAAGCCCGCCGTCTGCCGTGCGCTCGACCGGCTCGACCGGCTGGGCTTCGCCCGGCGCAAGGAGGACGAGGCCGACCGGCGCAATGTGCTGGTGCAGCGCACGGTCAAGGGCGCCGTCTTCATGAGCGATCTGGGCGACGCGATCGAGCGCACGCTGGAGACGCCGGGGGCGGACGCAGTCGAGGGACAGGCACCGCTCAAGCGCTGACGGCGAACACTCGCCTGCGGCCGATGCCCGTCAGTTCGGGGAAGCCGCAGCGCACCAGGGTTGTTTGCGGACGTCTTCACGCATCGACAATTCCTCGGGCGTCATCTCGGCAAGATCCTTTGGATCGATCGCGTCGCGATCCCACCAATGGCTGCAATAGGCATAGCAGACGCCGTCAAGTCGACCTTCGGACCACCAGAACACGTCACTGTAGTTCCTGAATGATGGGCGTCCGTTGGGGCCGTTTCGCCGATAGCAAAAGTCATTCTCGTCGACCATGGTCACGCCGTTTTCGATTCGCCATCCGGTTTTGCTTCGGTGAAGCTCGATCGTGCTGCAGCCAGCTGTGCCGCAATAGGGACCGATGGCAATGAAAACCATCATCTCATCGATACCGTCGCCATCGAGATCGACATAAGCCCAGAAAAGCTCATGGCTCAGGAAATCGGCCAGGGCTTCGTCGGTATCTTTCGCCCAGCCGTATTTAACTGTCTGGTCGAGATGATCTTGGAGAAGATCGAAGTTGTACGGAGGACTCTCGTCCAGCGCTCGCATCCATCGTTCAATGACAGGCCAAGCCCCATCGGGCGGGGCGCCATTTTGGAAATGGATTGGCACTTCGTCGTTGGCCGATGCTGGCGCGCCGCTCCAAAGGAGCACATTGATCGTCATCGCCGCGATCAAGCAGAAAATGGCGGGGTTCCACACGAAGAACGTGCTGGCCACTCGAGGTTCAGGTTTAATGGAAATGCAAAAGGGCATCAACGCGACAGTGGGGAACATCGGTCCAAGCTCCATAGCTCGGTCAATGTCCGTGAGGCCGCAAGTAAGGAACGTCGGCGAACTCGCGCAAACGCGTTTCGATATGCTTGAATACATCCACAAGTTTGGCCGGAAAATCGCTCTCTTTACTGACCCAGCCTTGCTTCGCCAGAAAATCTAAATAGCTTCTTGCAGCAGTCGGCCCCTCTCGGTGCATTGCCGCAGCCAGACCATCCTCGGTCACGACAAACGCATCCTTGATCCCATGAATCGTCTGCCCGACCTGGTCGAGCACGCCGTTGGTCTGCGCGTGCCGGCGGTTCGCCAGAAGATACTCCTTCAAGGCGATCTCCTGCTTTAACGGGCTGAACAAAAACGCGTTGTCATCTGTGACGCCGGACTTCTCTGTCCAGTTCCCGTTGCTGTCGAGCCACCCGATGTCCTTGAGCGCGATGGGCGTCAATTGATATGCCCCGAGACATTGCCATTGCGTGCGAGATATCCGCCGCTGCCGCACGATTCCTCGTTTCCCACTCTCTCTCGAAAGGACGCAGTGATTGGCCAATTCAGACGAAAGCGAGAGTCGGGTACGGTCTTGAGTTCACCTGCTTCCGTGTCGATCGGATCTGGCATCAACTTCCTCGCTGATTGAGTCGTAAGTTATTATATAATAGCAATCTATAAGTGCAAAGAACAAAAGACGAACACCGTGGAGAGAATGCCTAGCGCCCACGCTGGATCGCGCCGCTGGCAAGCGCCACACCGAAGCCGACGATGAGGATGGCGGCGAGACTGAGAAGGCTCGGGATCTCACCGAGGAGCGGCACGCCGAACAGGGCCGCGAGGCCCGGCGCCAAAGCGGCGAAGGCCGCGGCGTTCGAGGCGCCGAGCCGACGCACGGCGGCGCCATAGCAGACGAGCGCCAGCAATCCGGAGAGGAGGCCCTGCACGACACCCTGGAGCAGGATATCGTGCAGCGGCGCGTCGAGCAGCCGGCTGGTGCCGGAGAAGAACAGCACCGGCAGCAGCAGGAGGATCGAGCCGGTATTGACGATCGCGGCCGACTGCCAGGCATTGATGCCGGACCGGCGGAAGGCCAGCGTGTAGCAGGCCCACATCGAGGCAGCGCCAAGCAGCAACGGATAGCCGCGCCACGCTCCTTCATGACCGATCCCGCCGATCGCGACCGCGACGGCGCCGGCGAAGATCAGCGCGAAGCCCAGGAGCCGCAGGGCGCCGATGCGCTCGCGCAGGAAGAGAGAGCCGAAGAGCGCGACGAAGAGCGGCATGGTGCCCGGCAGCAGCGCCCCGATGTCCGCCGCGGGCGCCAGCGCCATGCCGGTCGAGCAGACCAGGAAGAAGGGCGCGCCGGAGCCCGCGATCATCACGAGGCTGCGACGCGCACCGGCCTGCTTGAGGGCCGGGCGGATGCGCCAGAGCACCGGCAGCAACACCAGGCTCGGCACGCTGTAGCGCAACAGCGCCACATCGACCGGTGCCAGGCCGGTCGTCACGCCCTTGCGGGTCAGCGCGATCCAGGCGCCCCAGATGGTGACGGTCGCGAGGGCCGCCGCCATGCCGACCCATCGCGATCTGTCGACAGCGGCGAAGGCGTCGAGGGGTGGCTTGGCGGTTGTTGCGGATGAGGGCATGGGTGTTCCTCCACTCCAGGGAACGCGATCCTGCCGCCGAGGGGCAGGACGAATCCCTGCGAATTGGCCCATGCAAAGGCCGTTCTATGGCATAATCCGCCTATAAAGACGCCCAGCGAGGTGATTCTTGCCAAGCTCGGACTTGGATGTGATCGACCGCCATATCCTGGAGGCGCTGCAGGCCGACGGCCGGCTCTCCGTCGTCGAGCTCGCGGACAAAGTCGGGCTCTCGCCCTCGCCCTGCCTGCGCCGTGTGAAGCGGCTCGAGGCCGAGGGCCATATCGCGGGCTACCGCGCCTCGCTCTCACGCGAACGGATCGGGCTCGGTCTCACGGTGTTCGTGGGCGTGAAGGTCGATGGCCATCGCGACGAGAACGCCACCGCCCTGCAGCTGGCGATCAAGGCGATGCCCGAGGTGGTGTCGGCGCATCTGGTGTCGGGCGAGGCGGATTTCCTGCTCGAGGTGGTGGTGCCCGACCTCAAGCATTACGAGGAATTTCTGGTCGGCCGCCTGCTAAGTCTGCCGATGATCAAGGATATCCGCTCGAACTTCGCGATCCGCACGGTGAAGCTCGACGCGGCGCTGCCGCTGGGCCATCTGGCCCCGCCGGCGTCCGCGCGCAAAGAAGCGCGCAAGCCCGTGAAGCCTGTGCGCCGGCGCTAATAGCCCTTCTTCAGATCGACCGTATTGGGAATGGGCAGCCCCGCCTTGTGCCGGCGGATGCCGTCGAACACGACCGGGATCGCCGTCTCGGGCTGGGTCAGGCTCGCCACATGCGGCGTGACCGTGATCTTCGGATGGACCCAGAAGGGATTGTCAGCGGGCAGCGGCTCCTGGTGGAACACGTCCAGCGTCGCATGCGCGATGTGGCCGGAATCGAGGGCCGCGATCAGGTCGGCATCGACCAGATGGCCGCCGCGCGCGGCGTTGATCAGGCAGGCGCCCCGGGGCAGCTGAGCCAGGAGCTTCGCGTTGAGAATACCGCGCGTCTCCGCCGTCAGCGGCAGCAGGCAGACCAGGATCTCGGTGCGGGCGAGGAAAGCCTTGAGCCCGTCCTCGCCATGATAGCTGGTCACGCCGGGCAGCGATTTGGGCCGGCGGCTCCAGCCGGCGACATCGAAATCGAGCGCCACCAGCTTCGCGGCGGCATCGGCGCCGAGCACGCCCAGCCCCATGATGCCGATCTTGCGGTTGCGCGCGAGCGGGAACAGCTTCTGGCGCCAGACGCGATCCTTCTGCTGCTGGTCGAGCACATGCTGGCCGCGATGATGGCGCAGCGTGTGGAGCAGCACATATTCGGTCATGCCCGAGGTCAGGCCCGGATCGACCAGCCGCACGATCGGGATGTGATAGGGCAGGGTCTTGTCGGCGAGGAGCTTGTCGACGCCGGCTCCCAGATTGAAGATCACCTTCAGGTTCGGATAGCGCTGCATGTCGCCCGGCTCCGGCAGCCAGACCAGCGCGTATTCGATGTCCTCGACCCGTCCCACATCCGGCCAGAAGCGCAGATCGATGTTGGGATCCGCCGCCGTCAGCGGCTTGCGCCAGGCCTCGAACTCGCCGGCATCGTCCTGGGGGCTGTTGAAGAGAATCGCCATGCTGGTTCCTTGACGTCGGGTGTCGTGAATGGTGGTGGTGAGTTGGCGCGAAAACACCCCGCGGCCCCCTCCCTAACCCTCCCCCTTAAAGGAGGAGGGGATTATTTTCGCTCGCGCCTTCCTTGTTCCCTCCCCCGTTGAGGGGGAGGGCTAGGGAGGGGGCAGACTCGATATCAGAAATACTAACCGGCCGTCACTCCCTCACCACCCCCGCCTGCGCCGTCTCGAGCTCGAAAGCCGCCGCCATCAGCGCCTTGGTGTAGCTCTCGCGCGGGTTCCCGAGGACCTGGTCGGCGGCGCCATGCTCGACCACCTTGCCGTCCTTCAGCACCATGATCTCGTCGGCCAGCGCGCGGATCACGCGCAGATCGTGGCTGATGAAGAGATAGGCGAGCTTGTGCCGGCGCTGCAGCTCGGCCAGGAGATCGACGATCTGCGCCTGCACCGACATGTCGAGCGCCGAGGTCGGCTCGTCCAGCACGACCAGGCGCGGCTTCAGCACCATGGCGCGCGCGATGGCGACACGCTGGCGCTGGCCGCCGGAGAACTCATGCGGATAGCGGAAGCGGCTCTCCGGATCGAGCCCGACCTCCTGCAGCGCCTCGACGATGCGGGCATCGGCTTCGGCCTCGGTCTTGGCGAGGCCATGGACGGTCAGCCCTTCGGCCACGATCTCGCCCACCGAAAGGCGAGGCGAAAGCGAGCCATAGGGATCCTGGAACACGACCTGCATCTCCTGGCGCAGCGGCCGCAGATTGCCGCCGGAGACTTTGTCGATGCGCCTGCCCTCGAACTCGATCGCACCCTCGCTCGAGATCAGGCGCAACAAGGCCAATCCCAGTGTCGTCTTGCCCGAACCGCTTTCGCCGACCACGCCGACGGTGCGGCCCTCGTGGAGCTTGAGGCTCACCCCGTCGATCGCCTTGATGTGGTCGACGGTGCGGCGCAGCAGCCCCTGCTTGATCGGAAACCAGACCTTCACGTCCGTGCCGGTCATCAGCGGCGTGCCCTGGGCCGGCTGGATCGCGGGCTTGCGCTTAGGCTCGGCCGCCAGCAGCTTGCGAGTGTATTCGTGCTGCGGCGCCTTGAAGACGGTCGCGACCGGGCCCTGCTCGACGATATGGCCCTTTGTCATGATGGCGACGTCGTCCGCGACCTTGCGCACGATGCTGAGGTCGTGGGTGATGAGCAGCAGCCCCATGCCGAGCTTGGTCTGCAGCTCCTTCAGCAGCTTCAGGATCTGGGCCTGGATCGTGACATCGAGCGCCGTGGTCGGCTCGTCGGCGATCAGGAGATCGGGATCGTTGGCGAGCGCCATGGCGATCATCACGCGCTGGCGCTGGCCGCCGGAGAGCTCATGCGGATAGGCGTTCAGGCGCTTCTCGGGATTGGGCAGCTGCACAAGGCGTAGCAGCTCCAGCGTGCGCGCCCGGGCGGCTCCCTTGGAAAGCCCCTTATGGATCAGCAGAACCTCGTTGACCTGCTTCTCGATGGTGTGGAGCGGATTGAGCGAGGTCATCGGCTCCTGGAAGATCATCGAGATCTGGTCGCCGCGCAGGCCTCGCATCGTTGATTCCGGCGCACCGATCAGTTCCTGGCCCTTGAACAGGACGCTGCCGGAGGGATGGTGCGCGGCCGGATAGGGCAGGAGGCGCATGATCGAGAGCGCTGTCACCGATTTGCCCGACCCGCTCTCGCCGACCAGCGCCAGGGTGCGGCCGCGCTCGATGGTGAAGCTGATATGGTCGACAGCCTTCACCAGCCGCGGGCCTGCGCCGAAATAGGTCGAGAGATCCTTGACCTGCAGCAGCGGACCTTGGGGCGCCGTCGGCGTCACCAGCTTGGCGCTCATGCGACCGCTTTCCGGGGATCGAAGGCATCGCGCACGGCCTCGCCGATGAAGACGAGCAGCGTCAGCAGCAGGGCGATGACGAAGAAGCCGGTGAAGCCCAGCCAGGGTGCCTGGAGGTTGGCCTTGCCTTGATTGAGGAGCTCGCCGAGCGATGCGGACCCCGGCGGCAGGCCGAAACCCAGGAAGTCGAGCGAGGTCAGGATCGTCACCGAACCGCCCAGCGTGAAGGGCAGGAAGGTCAGCATCGCCACCATGGCGTTGGGCAGCAGATGGCGGAACATAATGGTCCAGTCTCGCACGCCGAGCGCGCGGGCGGCCCGCACATACTCGAAATTCCGCGCACGCAGGAATTCCGCGCGGACAACGCCGACGGGCCAAGTCCAGCTGAAGAGGAGAAGCAGCCCGAGCAACCACCAGAAATTCGGCGTGATGACACTCGCCAGGATGATCAGCATGTAGAGGGTGGGCAGGCCGCTCCAGATCTCGATCACGCGCTGGAAAGTGATGTCGAGCAGGCCGCCGAAGTAACCCTGCATGGCGCCGGCGATGACGCCGATGATCGTGCTGAAGAAGGTCAAGATCAGGCCGAAAGCGACCGAGATGCGGAAACCGTAGATGACGCGGGCCGTCACATCGCGGGCCTGATCGTCGGTACCGAGCCACTGCTCGCGCGACGGCGGTGTCGGCGCCGGCTCCGGCAGGTCGTAGATCACGGTGTCGTAGGCGTAAGGGATCAATGGCCAGACCGCCCAGCCTTTGTCCGAGATCAGCTTCTTGACGAACGGATCGGTGTAGACCGTGTTGGTCTCGAACACGCCGCCATAGGCCGTTTCCGGATAGTCGGCAAAGACCGGGAAAAACAGATGCCCGTCGTGGAAGACGACGATCGGACGGTCATTCGCGATCAGTTCCGCACTGAGACTGATGCCGAAGAGAACCAGAAAGATCCATAGCGACCAGAATCCCCGTTTGTTGGCGCGGAAGTTGCGCAGACGCCGACGGGTCAGCGGTGTGATCCGAAAACCGAGAAAACGGTCTGCATAGGCGCGCGCGAGCGCCGCCATGGGGGGTGCGGATCCTTCGGCAACGCTCATACGCGGCGGCTTTCGAAATCGATGCGCGGATCGACCAGGGTATAGGTGATGTCGCCCACCAGATTCATCACCAGGCCCAACAAGGTGAAGAAATAGGTGGTGGCGAACACGATCGGATAATCCCGGTTGATGATGGCTTCATAACCAAGCTGTCCCAACCCATCGAGCGAGAAAATGATCTCGATCAGCAGGGACGAGGTGAACAGGATGCCGATGAAGGCCGCCGGAAACCCGGCGATTACGATCAGCATCGCATTGCGGAACACATGCCCGTAGAGCACGCGCCGCTCGGTCAGGCCCTTGGCCCGCGCGGTGATCACATATTGCTGGTTGATCTGCTCCAGGAAGGAGTTCTTGGTCAGCATGGTCAGGCTGGCGAAGCTTCCGACCAGAAGGGCGGCGAGGGGCAAGGCCAGGTGCCAGAAATAGTCGACAATTCGTTGCGGCCAGGACAGATCGCTCCAGTTGTCGGAGACCAGGCCGCGTAGCGGGAACCACTGGAAGTAACTCCCGCCGGCAAACAGCACGATCAGCAGGATCGCGAACAAGAAGGAAGGGATCGCGTTGCCCGTGATGACGACGATGCTGGTCCAGATATCGAAGCGCGATCCGTCCCGCACGGCCTTCTTGATGCCGAGCGGGATGGAAATCAGATAGACGAACAGGGTGGTCCAGATGCCGAGCGAGATCGAGACCGGAAATTTCTCTATGACGAGATCGACGACCGGCCGCCCCTTGAAGAAGCTCTCGCCGAAATCGAACCGGACATAATGCCTCATCATGTCGATGAAGCGCTCGAGCGGTGGCTTGTCGAAGCCGTAGAGCTTCTCGATCTCCTTGATGAATTCGGGGTCGAGGCCGCGCGCGCCGCGATAGTGGCTGGTTTCGCCGGCGACCTGGCCCCCGCCCACCGTCTCGCCGCCGCTGCTGGTGATGCGTTCGGTTGCGGAAATGCCACGGCCCTCGAGCTCGGCGATTGTCTGCTCGACCGGCCCCCCCGGCGCCACTTGAACGATGGCGAAGTTGATGACCATGATGCCGAACAATGTCGGAATGATCAGAAGCAGCCGGCGGATGATGTAAGCGAACATGGTTCCGTTCGGCCCCGTTTAGCTCGACTGTTTGCTGGCGAGCGCCGCGGCCTTCACGGGATCGACCCACCAGGTATCCAGGCCCAGATCATATTTGGGCGAGATCGCCGGTCGCGAGAACTTGTTCCAATAGACGACCCGATAGCTTCGGAGATGCCAGCTGGGGATGACATAAAAGCCCCATAGCAGGACTCGGTCGAGCGCGCGGGTGCGCTGAATCAGGCTTTCGCGATCGGGGGCGGAGATCACGGAGTCCGCCAGCTCATCGACGACCGGGTCCTTGATCCCGATCACGTTCTGGCTGCCGGGCTGGTCGGCTGCGGCCGAGCCCCAATATTCGGTCTGCTCGTTGCCGGGCGAGCGCGACTGGCCGAAGCTACCGATGATCATGTCGAAGTCGAAATTGTCCAGGCGGTTCTGGTACTCGGCGATGCCGACGGTGCGGAGACTGGCGAAGATGCCCAAGCGCCTCAGATTGCGCAGGAACGGCAGGACGATGCGCTCGAACATCGGATCGTAGAGCAGGAATTCGAACTGGAAGGGTTCGCCAGTCTCCTGCTTTACCAGCCTCTTGTCCTTGATCACCCAGCCGGCGGACTGGAGCAGAGCACGCGCCTTCAAGAGATTGTCGCGGACATTGCCCGTGCCGTCGGTTTTGGGCGGCTCATAGGTTGAGGTGAAGACCTCGTCCGGGACCTTGCCGCGATATTTCTCGAGGATCTTGAGTTCGTCGCCCTGCGGCAGACCCGAAGAAGCCAGCTCCGTATTCGAGAAATAGCTGGCAGTGCGAGTATATTGCCCGAAGAACAGCGCCTTGTTGGACCATTCGAAGTCGAATCCGTAGCCCAGCGCCTGGCGTACGCGGCGATCTTGGAAAATCGGCCGGCGGATATTGAAGGCGAAGCACTGCATGCCGGTGGGATCCTCGTTCGGGATCTGCTCCTTCACCATCCGGCCGTCGGCGATTTGCGGAATGTTGTAGCCGATGGCCCAGATTTTCGCGGAGCGTTCCTGCCGGAAATCGAAGTCGCCGGCCTTGAGGCCTTCGAGCGCAACCGCTTCGTCCTTGTAATAGATGTAGCGCACCGAATCCCAATTGTTGGTCCCGACATTCACCGGCAGGTCCCGTCCCCAATAGTCCAGGACGCGGCTGGTCACGACATAGCGCCCCGGCTCGAAATTGGTCACCCGATAGGCGCCGCTGCCCACCGGCAGATCCAGCGACGGTTTCTCGAAGTCGCGGGGTTCCCAATAGGCTTTGCAGAGCACGGGCAACTGGCCGACGATCAGCGGCAGCTCGCGGTTGTCGCCGGGGACGAAGCTGAATCGGACCTCGGCATCGCCCGTCTTCTCGACCTTGGCGATGCTGCGATAATAGAAGCGATAGAGAGGCTTCCCCTTGGTTTTGAGCGTCTCGAAACTGAAGACGACGTCCTCGGGCGTGACGGGCGTGCCATCCCACCAGCGCGCAGCGGGATTGAGCGTGAAGCTGACCCAGGACCGGTCGTCGGGCGTCTCGATGAATTGCGCCAGCAGTCCGTATTGGGTGAATGCCTCGTCATTGCTTTGGATGGTGAGTGTTTCATACGCGCCGCCGCTGCCGGCGGCGGGGGACCCGCGAACGATGAAAGGGTTGAAGCTTTCGAAGGTCGTGCTGTTGGCCACGCTCATTCGCAGCTGGCCGCCCTTGGGCGCGTCGGGGTTCACATAGTCAAAATGCTTGAAGTCCGATCCGTATTTGGGCTCGCCATGCATGGCCAGCGCATGGGCCTTGCCGTTGGTGCCCTCGGCCCGGGCCGAGGGGCCCAGCGCCGCCCAGGATGCGGCGGCGGCCGCACCTGCGAGGAACTGGCGCCGGTTCGGCCAAAAGGTGGGGAGACGGGGCAGAAGGAAGCGGTCGGACACGCGAACTCCAAGGCGGCGGAAGGACGTGGATTTTAAGGGTTTTTTCCGATAGCGCCAGATCGAAACGCGGTTCTTGCATGGCTGACACGAGTTGCGGGGTTTCTGGCCTCCCGGTAAGGTCACGCCCGCTGTTCCCGCCGCCCGCTTCCTCCCCGCCTTTCAGGAGATTGCCGCCTCATGGGCCGCCCGCTTCGCGCCATCACCTTCGATCTGTGGGACACCATCGTCCATGACGATTCCGACGAGCCCAAGCGCAAGGCGCAGGGGCTGAAGTCGAAGAAGGAGGAGCGCCGCCATCTCCTGTGGGACGCGCTCAACCGGCAGCAGCCGATCGAATGGGAGCGCGTGAAGCTCGCCTATGACGTGGCCGACGCCGCCTTCAACAAGGTCTGGCATGACCAGCATGTCACCTGGCCGATCGGCGAGCGGCTGCAGGTGGCGCTCAAGGGTCTGGGCCGGACCCTGCCCGAGACCGAATTTGCGAAGGTCGTGACGGCGCACGAGGAGATGGAGGTCATGATCCGTCCCGACCTCATTCCCGGCATCCGCGAAGCGCTCGAGGGGCTGCATGGCCGCTACAAGACCTGCATCGTTTCCGACGCGATCGTCTCGCCCGGCCGCTGCCTGCGCCGGCTGCTCGAGAGCTACGACCTCGCGCGTTTCTTCGACGGTTTTGCCTTCTCCGACGAGGTCGGCTATTCGAAGCCGCACCGTTCCATGTTCGAAGCGGCCGCCCGGCAGATGGGCGTCGGTCTGGAAGAGATCGTCCATATCGGCGACCGCGACCATAACGACGTCAAGGGTCCGCAGGCGCTCGGCATGAAGGCGATCCTCTTCACCGCCACGCGCCCCGCCGACAAGGACCGCACCAGCGCCGACGCGATCTGCGAGCGCCATGCCGATCTCGTCGCGGTCGTGGATCGGCTGGCGAAGGGGTAGAAGAAACAGACGCGAGCTTTTGCTCAGTGAATCATTCCTCTCCACCCGCATCGCAGAGAAGAGAGTAGGAAACAGAGCTTTAATCGTCATGCCGGCGAAGGCCGGCATCCTGAACACAGACCGCGCCCAATCTTGCTCGATGGGTGTTCATGGACCCCGGCCTTCGCCGGGGTGACAAATGGGGCGGCTGGTCGACCCAAGTCCTATGTCCCCGTCCAAAAGTGGGGAGAACGTATCCGGAGAGTCCCGCCTCCTCACCGCCCGATCCGGATCATCATCCCCTCATGACCCTTCCCCTCCCCGGCCTCGGCGCGTTTCGCCATCGCAATTTCGCGCTCTTCGGCGCCGCCAATTTCCTCGCCACCATCGCCATGCAGATGCAGGCGGTGGCGATCGGCTGGCAGGTCTATGACCTGACGGGGAGTCCGTTCCGGCTGGGCATGATCGGCCTGGCCGAATTCACGCCGGCGATCGGCCTGGCGCTGCTGGTGGGGCCGGTGGCCGATCGCTTCGACCGAAGGCGCATCATGCTGCTGGCGCTGGGCGGCGAGGCGATCTGCGCGCTGGGGCTGCTGTTCCTGGCGGTCAGCGGCCATGCCGCCTTCTGGCCGATCCTGAGCATCGCCTTCTGCTTCGGCGTGGCGCGCGCCTTCGTGGCCCCGGCCTCGCGCTCGATGATGCCGAGCCTGGTGCCGCCCGAGCTGCTCAACAATGCGGTCGCCTGGTCCTCGGTCTCCTGGCAGGTTGCCACCATCGGCGGTCCGGCGCTCGGCGGCTTCATCTATCTCGCGGGTCCCGATGCGGCCTATGGGACGGCGGCCCTGGCGATTGTCGCCGCCATCGGCATGATCGCGCTCGTGCGTTATCGGCGCGCGGCGGACAGCATCCGGCGGGTGGCCATCAAAGCGAAAGACGTGCTGGGCGGGCTGCATCTGATCTTCAATCACCAGGTCCTGCTGGGCGCCATCTCGCTCGATCTCTTCGCGGTGCTGTTCTCGAGCGCCATTCCGCTGCTGCCGGTCTTCGCCAAGGATGTGCTCCATACCGGCCCGGAAGGGCTCGGGCTGCTGCGGGCCGCGGCGGGCGTCGGTGCCGTCACCACCGCGCTCTATTTGACCCAGCGCCCGATCCGGCATCATGCCGGCCGCATCCTCTTCACCTGCGTCGGGCTGTTCGGGCTCTGCGTCATCACCTTCGGCCTGTCGCAGAGTTTCTGGTTGTCGCTGGGCGCGCTCTTCTGCGGCGGTGCCTGCGACATGGTCAGCGTCTATATCCGCGGCACGGTGGTGCCGCTGGCGACGCCCGATCATCTGCGCGGCCGGGTCATGGCGGTCGAAGCCGTCTTCGTCGGCGCCTCCAACGAACTGGGCGCCTTCTGGGCCGGCAGCATGGCCTCGTTGATCGGTGCGGTGCCGGCGGTGGTGCTGGGCGGCAGCGCCACCATCCTGGTGGTGCTGAGCTTCACCCGGCTGTTCCGGAAGCTGGCCAAGGTGGACAAGCTCGACACCGAGACCCTGGGCTTTTCCGAGGTCGCGCTCGGCGATAAAGTGACGCCCGCCGGCGTGGCATAGGATTCATCGATTTCAGCGCGAGCGGGCGAGGGCCCCTTCCAAGGAGAGAACGGCATGGCACGGGCGGGCGTGAAACCGGCGGTGAAGTTCCTGGTGATCGACGGCTACAACAAGTCGGCGCGCGACGAGCTGCAGGCGGGCGGCGCCTCGGCCGCGGGCGATCTCTATGTCGCGATGCTGAAGAAATGCCTGCCCGAGGCGCAATGCGACGTGGTGCATCCGGCCGATCCCGGCTCGAGCCTGCCGAAGGGCGCGGCGCTCGCGCAATATGACGGCATCGCCTGGACCGGCTGCAGCCTCACCATCTATGACGGCGATCCGCGCGTGACGCCGCAGATCGAGCTCGCCAAGGAGGCCTTCGCCTCGAAGGTGCCGAGCTTCGGCTCCTGCTGGGCGGCGCAGATCGCGGTGACGGCGGCGGGCGGCATCGTGCGCGCCAACCCGCGCGGCCGCGAGATGGGCATCGCGCGCAAGATCGCGCTGACGCCCGAGGGCCGCGGCCATCCGCTCTATTTCGGCAAGAGCAACGTGTTCGACGCCTTCATCAGCCATGTCGACGAGATCACGCATCTCCCCGCCGGCGCCGTGCTGCTCGCCTCCAACGCCTTCACCCATATCCAGGCCGTCGCGGTGACGCACAAGGGCGGCACCTTCTGGGGCCTGCAATATCATCCCGAATACGATCTCCACGAGCTGGCGCGCCTCACCTGGTGCCGGCTCGAGAAGCTGCAGAAGCTGGGCTTCTTCAAGGACCGCGAGGCCGGCGAGACCTATGTCAATCTGCTCGAGACCCTGCATCAGGACCCCTCGCGCAAGGACGTCGCCTGGCTGCTCGGCATCGACGAGGACGTGACCAACGAGGACATCCGCCTCGCCGAGGTCCGCAACTGGATCGACCGCCTCGTGCTACCGATGATGCGGCAGTAAGCGCTTGCCTGTCATCGCCGGGCTTGACCCGGTGATCCAGGGCAAGAGTTGTCACGACGTCGGCGAGGGCTGGATGCCCGGATCAAGTCCACGGCTGTCCGGTTGGCGCCATCGAAGGAGAATCTCGTTGCTCTGCTTTCTTCCCCTCCCCCCCCTTGAGGGCTACGGGATTCACGGATTTTTGCCTTCGGTAGCGAGGGCGTAACCCTCGAGACGCGCGGCGAGTTGGTTCCAGCCATAGCGCATGGTCTTTGGTCCCGGGGGCTTGTAGTAGCAATTCCAACCGCCGAGACGAGCGGCGATCCAGGCGACGAAGGCGAGAGATCCGGGTGGGTGTGGGTTTTTCTGCCTCTGGGTCTTGCCCTCCAATTTTTTGGAGAGGCGCTCGAGCGGGATGGCGAAGGCCTCGTCGATCACATCGGTGGCGGGGCGCGGACCGCCATCGCGGGCATCGACCAGCTGGATGGTGCGCACCGCACCCGCCAATCCGATGGCGGCCAGATTGAACAGGCGCTCGGCGTCGACCAGTTGACTGTCTTCGAGGGCGAGGCCGTCGCTCTTCAAGGCGCGGAAGGTCTGCTCAATGCGCCAGCGCAACCGATAGAGCTGGACGACATCCTCGGCTTGCGCGCCATCGGCGACGGCATGGGTGGTGAGCAGGCGCCACAGCAGCGGGGTCTTACCGGCCGGCGCCTCGACCTCGCGGGCCTCGACCAGGTTGAGCTCGATCTCCCGAGGCAGCTTCTCCACCAGGCCGTTGACCGGCCGGGCGATCCGCACCTTCCCGGCACGCAGCTCCACGGTGGCGATGCGGCCCTTGTCGCCCGGCCCGCGCGGCGCCACCCGGACCTTGCAAACCCGGAGGCACGCTGCATCCCCGAGCGCCTCGAACAGAGGACTGCCCTCGGCCAAGTTGCGGTTCTGGGCCGCCCGCACGATCAAATCGAGACCCTCGGGCTTGCTGGCAAAGAGCGGGTAAAGATCGCTTTCCCGGTCGGCCACCATGGTCACGCGCGCCGCCCCGCTCAAGCTCGCGACCGCGCTCGCGCAGCCCGCCAGCCAGCGCGCCGATTCCTTGTCCCCCGAGGCCCGGCTGCGCCGGCGCGCCGCCGCCTCGTCAGCCCGCGTCCAGATCGCCGCATCGACCAGCCCGACCACTGCCTCGCTCTCCACATCCACCGCAATCACCGGATGGATGAAAAAGCCCGGCGTCGTTCCATTCCCCGCCGGCCCGAACCCACGGCGCTTCTTATCCCGGCCGGCGAAGTTGATCTCGGTCGTGTCCTGGACCGCCAGCACATGACGCCCCACGCATCGTTCCCCCGTTCGGCCCGCCAGCGTCTCGACAATCCGCTCCACCGAAACATAGGGCGAGGACAGAAACCGATGCACCGCCATCTCGCCCGCCCGGTTCTCTCCCAGCTGGCGCAGCACCAGCGACCCCGTCGCCGCAACCCGCTCGATCAGCCAATCCCCTCGCTTCTCAACACGAATATCGCCAAACGACATCGCCAGATCCTCGCAAAATCACCCCGAAGATCTTGAATCATATTTACTTCCAACACGGAATCACTTCCGTGAATGCCGTAGCCTTGAGGGGGAGGCTGGGGTGGGGGGTGGCCACAAACTCGATGTTCGCCAAGCTCGTGTGGCTCAAGGCTCCGTCATCATCGCGTTCTTCGATCACCCCCCACCCTAACCTCCCCCTCAAGGGGGAGGGGACAAGATGACGTGGTGAAAGGCAGAGACGTTGAAGGGGTGGACTCAGTTTCGGAGTCTCGTGTCCCGAACGAGGCCAGATGCGCATTCTGCGTTCCAAGTCCGCGCTCCAAACAATCTCGGAGAAACCTCAACCGGACAGCCGTGGGCTTGACCCGGCGATCCAGAGCAGGAGTTCTCGCGATCCCGACGAAGGCTGGATGCCCGGATCAAGTCCGGGCATGACAAGGGGGAGGGAACGGCGCCCTCTCGCTCCCTTGTATGTCATCGCCGGACTTGATCCGGCGATCCAGGGCAACAGACGCCGTTGCTAGACGATCTCTTCGTAGAGATCGCGCCATTGCGGATTCGATTTCTCGATCAGGTCGAGTTTCCAGCCTCTGGGCCATTTCTTGAGGGTCTTCTCGCGCTGGATCGCCAGGTAGACGTCGGCGAACTCCTCGAAATGCACGAGATGCTTCACGCCGTAGCGCTTGGTGAATCCCTCGGCGACGCCGTCGCGATGCTCATTGATGCGCCGCACCAGGTTGCTCGTCACGCCGATGTAGAGCGTGCCGTTGCGTTGGCTGGCGAGGAGGCAGACGTAGTAGACCTTCATGGAACGGCGTGCGTGATCCCTGGATTGCCGGGTCAAGCCCGGCAATGACAGGAAGGGGAAGTGGCTCGGTGGGCGAGGCTCACAGCGGCGGCGACAATTCCCGATCGGCCACCGCGATCTCCTCGGCGGCCTGGCCCGCCGACGGCCGCGACTTCACGCGTTCGTACCAGGCGGCGAGCTTGGGTTGCGCGTCGAGGCGCGGGCCCTTCAGGCGCTGGACCCAGAGGATCGTCATGAAGAGCGCGATGTCGGCGACCGAGAAGGCGCCGCAGAAGAATTCCTGGCTGCCGAGGCGGCGCGACAGCGTCTCATAATGGTCGCGCAGCGCGATCTCGGCGCGGTCGGCGTCGGCGACGCGCTGGCGCTGGCGTTCGGGGTCGGGATCGGGCGGCGAGGTGCGGGTCATGAGCTGGCGCAAGGGCGGCAGCAGGATCTCGTCGGCGGTGAGCTCGAGCAGCCGGCAGCGCGCGCGGTCCTTGGCGCTCGCCGGATAGAGCGCCGGCCGCGGGTAGGCGTCTTCCAGATATTCGAAGATCACCGTCGAATCGAACAGCGTCAGCCCGCCATCGATCAGCACCGGGACCTGGCCCTTGGGATTGGCCGCGAGCACCGCCGGGTGCTTGGGCGTGTAGCCCTTCTCCTGCGTGAACGGGACCATCTCGCGGTCGAAGGGCAGGGATTTTTCCCGCAGCGCGATCTCGACCTTGCGGGAAAACAGGCTGAGCGGCCCGGAATAGAGCTTCATGTCACGGCCTCGGATAAAACGACGGTGATCGACGAGAACAATACAAGAACATCGGAGGCACAACAAGACAGGCGCCGGCCGGCGCCCGCCCCATTCTGTGGATGAAAGGAAGCCCGCCCTCAGGCGATGAGCTTCAAGACTTTCTCATGCGCCCGACGGTCGCCGCAGGCGAGCACCTTGTCGTCCGAGGCCATGGTGAGGGCGTTGCCCTGCCAGTCGGTCACGATGCCGCCGGCCCCTTCGACCACGGGGACGGTCGAGAGATAGTCGTAGATCCCCATATTGGCTTCGATCGCCACATCGCCGAAGCCGCTGGCGACGATGCCGTAGTGATAGCAGTCGGAGCCATAGACCGACATCTTGCAGGCGTGGCGCAGCCGCTGGTAGCGCGGCTGATCCTCGGGATCGAACATTTCGGGCGAGCTGGCGAAGAGCGAGGCCTTCGCCAGGTCCGGGCAGGCGCGCACCTTGACCGGCTTGCCCTGGAACAGGGTCGGATGGCCATGCGCGCCGATCCAGCGCTCGCCGATGGCCGGATGATCGATCACGCCGAGCACCGGGCGTCCCCGCTGGCAGAGCGCGATCAGGGTGCCGAAGAGGGGACGGCCCGAGATGAAGGATTTGGTGCCGTCGATCGGATCGAGCACCCAGACGAACTCGGCGTCGCGTTTCTCGCTGCCATGCTCCTCGCCGACGATGCCGTGGCCGGGAAAGCGCGCCTCGATGAGGGCGCGCATCGCGCTCTCCGTCTCGCGATCGGCGATGGTGACCGGGCTCAGATCTTCCTTGGTGATGATATCGATCGGCTGGCGGAAATAGCGCGCGATCACCTTGCCGCTGGCCTCGGCCAATTCATGGGCGAAGCTCACGAACTCGGGCGGCACCTTGGCGGATGTCATGACGGTCTCCTCGACAGATCGGAGGCGTTCGTGAAAACGGCCGCCCTGGAAATTGCCGGGGCGGCCGCTTCGATCGAAGGTCTTGGGCGCGAACCGTGGCCTATGGCAGCGGCACCGGATTGTCCGACAGCGTGCGCAGATAGGCGATCACGGCGGCCCGATCCTCGGGCTTCTTCAGGCCGGCGAAGGCCATCTTCGTGCCCGGCACGGCGTCCTTCGGATTGAGCAGGAAGTGCGCGAGATGGGCGTAGTCCCAGGTGCCCGGCGTGTTCTTCATCGCCTCGGAATAGGAGAAGCCTTCCATATGGGCATGCTTGTTGCCGACGATGCCGTAGAGATTGGGACCGACCTTGGCCGGCTCGCCCTGGCCGAAGCTGTGGCAGACGGCGCATTTCTTCGCGATCTCCTGGCCCTTGGCCGGATCGGCGCTGGCGATCAGGGCCACCACCGCGGCGCTGTCGTCGGCCGGGGCCGCGGCTTCCTGCGTGGTCGAGGCGGCGGGCGCGGCCGAGCTGCTGCTTGGCGGCGGCGCGGCGGCCGCGGCCTTCGCATCCTCATAGGCCTTGTTGGCGGCGTCGATCTCTTCCTGCGTCGGCAGCGCCACCGGCGCGTCGGCCAGCGTGCGCAGATAGGCGATCACGTCGGCGCGCTCATCCGTCTTGGGCAGGCCGGCGAAACCCATCTTGGTGCCCGGCGCATAGGCCTTCGGGTTGAAGAGGAAGTGGTTGAGCTCCTCATAGCCCCAGGGCTTGTTGATCGAGCTGATGGCCGTCGAGTAGGAGAAGCCTTCCATATGGCCATGCTTGTTGCCGACGATGCCGTAGAGATTGGGACCGACCTTGGCCGGCTCGCCCTTTCCGAAGCTGTGGCAGGTCAGGCACTTCTTCGCGATGTCCTGGCCCTTGGCCACGTCGGCGTTCGCGAGCAGGCCGCTGATCGGCTCGATCGGCGCCGGACCCGCGGGCTTCGCCGCACCGCCGCCGCCTTCGCCGGCCGACACGGCCTCATGCTCGGCATGGTGCGGCTTCACCAGCATGCCGGCCAGCGTGCCGGTCACCATGGCGACGATGCCCGCGACCAGAATCGCGCCAACGATCTTGTTGAGCTCGAGCGACGACGAAGACGACATCGGCAATGACCCTTGAATTTAGACTTCCGGCCCTGGAATCCCCTGACCGTCGGACCCGGCCGAATCGGCCTGAACCCAGAACGGCGCCGACGCGGTCTTCTCCCACCGGTGGCGGCGCGCACTCTACCCCCGTCCGCCGCCATAGCGCAATTGCGGGTTCCTGCGGCAAAAGCCGCAAGACACTGGGCTTTCCGGCCGTTATGGTGCGCGCGGCTTCGCTGCCGGAAGGGCCCGGGCCCAGGCTCGATGCGCGACGAATTTTTCGCGTCATTATGCCGCAGCGGGAGCCCCGCCCCGCTTTCGAACCCAACGCCTCGGATCCCGCATGACCCGCAGCAACCCCATCATCATGATCCCCGCCCGCATGGCATCGACGCGCCTGCCGGGCAAGCCGCTCGCCGACATCCATGGAGCGCCGATGATCGTCCATGTCTGGCGCCGGGCGCGGGAGGCCGGTCTGGGTCCGGTGGTGGTGGCGGCGGCCGAGCCCGAGATCGTCGCCGCGGTCGAGGCCGCCGGCGGCCGCGCGGTGCTGACCCGGCCCGATCATCCCTCGGGCTCCGATCGCATCCATGAGGCGCTGGGTCTGGCTGATCCGGATCGGCGCCACGACGTCGTCGTCAACATGCAGGGCGACCTGCCGACCTTCGATCCGGCGCTGCTCGCGGCCGTGCTGGCGCCGCTCGAGGATCCTGCGGTGGATATCGGCACGCTGGCGACCGAGATCACCGAGCCCTCCGAGCGCACCAATCCCAATGTGACAAAGGCGGTCGCGGCGTTTCCGGAACGGGGCCAGAGCGGCAAGCCGCCGATCGCGCGCGCGCTCTATTTCAGCCGCGCCACGGTGCCGAGTGGCGACGGCCCGCTCTATCACCATATCGGGATCTACGCCTATCGCCGCGCCGCGCTCGAGCGTTTCGTAGCGCTGCCGCCGGGCCGTCTCGAGCAGCGCGAGAAGCTCGAGCAGCTGCGGGCCCTCGAGGCCGGCATGCGCATCGACCTGGCGCTCGTTGACACCCTTCCGCTCGGTGTCGATACTCCGGCCGACCTCGAAAAGGCCCGTGCGCTGCTGGCCCCTCGCGCCGCCAGGCCCCGGCCCTCCGGAACCCGCTCATGACCAAAACGGCCAAGCCAGGCGTCCCCGGCGCCGACGATCTGATCGCCTTCCAGGGGCTGCCGGGCGCCTATTCCGATCTCTCCTGCCGCGCCGCCTATCCGAAGATGCGCACGCTGCCTTGCGCGTCCTTCGAGGACGTGTTCGCCGCGGTGCGCGAGGGCAAGGCGCATCTCGCCATGATCCCGATCGAGAACTCGGTCGCGGGCCGCGTCGCCGACATCCATCACCTGCTGCCGGATTCAGGGCTTCATATCGTCGCCGAGCATTTCCAGCGCGTGAACCATCACCTGCTGGCGCCCAAGGGCGCGACGCTCGGGAGCCTCAAGACCGTGCACAGCCATGTGCAGGCACTCTCGCAATGCCGCAAGCTCATCCGCGAGCTGGGGCTGAAGGCGATCGTCCATGCCGACACGGCCGGCGCCGCGGCCGACATCGCGGCGAAGGGCGATCCGACCGAGGCCGCGATCGCGTCCTCGCTCGCGGGCGAGATCTACGGCCTGGTCAGCCTCAAGGAAGGCATCGAGGACGCCCAGCACAACACCACGCGCTTCATCATCATGGGGCGCGAGCCGGTCGATCCCGATCCCAAGGTTCCGGTCGTCACCAGCTTCGTGTTCCGCGTGCGCAGCGTGCCGGCCGCGCTCTACAAGGCGCTCGGCGGCTTCGCCACCAACGGCGTCAACATCACCAAGCTCGAAAGCTACATGATCGACGGCCACTTCACCGTCGCGCAGTTCTATGCCGACATCGACGGCCATCCGGATTCGCGCATGGTACGGCTTGCGTTGGAGGAGCTCAGCTTCTTCTCGCGCGAGGTGAAGATCCTCGGTGTCTACGCGGCCTCACCCTTCCGCCAGCAGCAGAACGGCGCGCAGTAGGAACGGACGCGCGCTGACGAGCGCGAATTTTTCTCCAGGCCCTTCCCCCTACCCCCTCCCGCTCGCCGGCTTCGCCGTCGGAGGAGGGGGCGTGGTTTGTGCTTGTCACGCCCCCTCCCCTTGCGGGAGGGGGTAGGGGGAGGGGTCGCCAAAGAAGATTCGCGCAGCGTCAATTCTTCTGCGCGATCCAATCCTCCACTAGCCGTCGCGCGATCGAATCGCGGCGCGGCAGGCGGAAGGTCTCGTTCTCGGGGCTCGCGCGCAGTTGCTCCCGCGTGTACCAGGCGGCTTCGGCGATCTCCTCGGGTGAGAGACGGATCTCCGTCGACAGCGCGTGCGCATTGAAGCCCAGCATGATCGATCCCGGGAAGGGCCAGGGCTGCGAGGAGTGGTAGCGCACATCCTCGACCTCGATGCCGACCTCTTCCTTGACCTCGCGCGCCACCGCTTCCTCGAGGCTCTCGCCGGGCTCGACGAAACCCGCCAGCACGGAATGCATGCCGGGAGGCCAGCTGGCCTGGCGGCCGAGCAGCAACCGCTCGCCATCGGTCACGGCCATGATCACGGCCGGATCGGTGCGCGGAAAATGCACCGTGTTGCAGGCGCTGTTGGTGCAGCGACGCTGATGGCCGGCATCCTCGCTCGCGGTGGGGGAGCCGCAGACGCCGCAGAAGCGATGCCGGTTGTGCCAATGCATGAGCCCGCGGGCATAGGCAAGGAGCTGGCCTTCCTCCTGGCCCAGCAGCGGACCCACGCTGCGGATATCGGCGAAGCGACCCGCCGCCTTCAGCAGGGGATGCGTCTCCGGCGTCTCGATGCTCGAGATCTCGAGCGCGAAATAGGCGATGCCCGATTCCGGATCGCCCTCGAGTCCCAGGAGCGCCACCTCCTGCGCGCTGCCGATCAGCTCGCTCGCCGCCTCGCGCAGCAGTGTGGCGATATGCGGCATCTCCGTCGGCAGCACGAAGCTCTGCTGCCGCCAGACCGGCACGAGCCGGGTCTGCGGGTTCGCCAGCAGCCGCTGGATCCAGTCATGATCGCGCCGCCGCAGGCCGGCCCGGTCGAGCCGGCCCCCGGCATAGAAGTTCATCCGCGATCGATCGAATTGATTCATCGACTCCAATGATCTTTCGTCAGGGCGCCGGACCCGCCGGCGGCTCGTTGCTGTAGGGCTGGCGCAACTCCACCGGCCTGTGCTTGCGCCGGGCCAGCAGATTGAGCCCCTCGACCATGACCGAGAAGCCCATCGCCGCGTAGATATAGCCCTTCGGAATATGGAAGCCCATGCCGTCGGCGACCAGCGCCGTGCCGATCAGGAGCAGGAAGCTCAAGGCCAGCATCTTCACCGTCGGATGGCGCTCGACGAAACCCGACACCGGGCCCGCCGCTGCCAGCATCACCATCATCGCGATGACGACCGCCGCGACCATGATCTCGAAATGCTCGGCCATGCCGACCGCGGTGATCACGGAATCGAGCGAGAAGACGATGTCGAGTATGCCGATCTGGATCACCACCGCCATGAAGGCGGCCGGGACCCTGGCCGAGGTCTCGCCTTCCTCGCCCTCGAGGCTGCCATGGATCTCATGGGTGGCTTTGTAGATCAGGAACAGGCCGCCCAGGAGCAACACCAGATCGCGCCAGGAAAGCGCGTGATCGAACAGCGTGAAGGCCGGATGGGTCAGCCCCGCGATCCAGACGATGCTGGCCAGGAGCAGAAGCCGAGTGCCGAGCGCCACGCCAATGCCGAGCCGGCGGGCGAGCGGCTGCTGTGCCGGGGGCAGCTTGCCGACCAGGACGGCGATGAAGACCAGATTGTCGATGCCGAGGACGATTTCGAGCACGGTCAGGGTGACCAGGCTCAGCCAAGCCTGCGGATCGGCAAGGAGTTCCATCATGAGGTGGGGCTCCGGAATGAGGGGAAAAAAGGGGCGGGAGGGCGCGGCAGGTCAAAGAAACGCCCGGAAAATGCCTTTTTCCGGGCGCCCGACTTGAGAAAATTTGGCAGTGGCACCCTATTTGACAAGGGAGAAGGGATGACGAGATCGGGGATAACCCCCGAATCGGGAGGTCATGGATGCGTTTTTGGCCGCCTTGGCTCCTGATTTTCGGATTGCTGCTGCCGGCCTCCGCAGGCGCCGCCGTGCCGGTTCCGAAAGGGTTCCCGCCATCCGGCACCGTCGCCTATGACGTCTGGCGCGAGGGCGCGACGATCGGGACCCATGTCGTCGACTTCCGACGCGAAGGCGACAGGCTGATCGTCCACACCCGTATTCGCATCAAGGTGACGCTGCTGTTCCTGACCCTTTATCGCTTCGAGCATGACGCCGAGGAGGACTGGATCGATGGGAAGCTGGTTCGCTACGCTGCCAGAACGGACGACAACGGCACCCGTCGCATCGTGCTGCTGGTGCGGGTCGGCCAGCTGCTGCAGGGCAATTTAAATGGGGAGCTGTTGGAGCTGCCGGGCGACATGATCCCGGGCAGTCTCTGGAATCCGGCAACCATCGATCAGAAGCGGCTGATCGAGCCGACCATGGGCCAACCCAGGACCGTGACCATCGTCGATCGCGGCCCGGAGGCGGTGAAGTCCGGGACGCGGACGGTGCCGGCACACCATTACTCGATCCTCGGCCAACTGCTCCGCGAGGTCTGGTATGGCGCCGATGGCGGGGTGGTCCAGGCCATCTATCTGGCGAAGGACGGCAGTCCGCTCATCTTCAAGCTGAAGGGGACCTCCGGCACGCCATCCGGCGGGTCCGCCGGGGCGGCGAAGCCGTGAAGCCGGGGTGGCCCCAGGGTGCCGGAAAGGGGCCTCCGAGGTGGAGAGGAAGGGCAGCCGACAGCAAGATCGGCACAACGCCCGGAAAATACTACTTTCCATAACCGCCAAAGTCGGCGAAATATGGCAAAGGCGCCTTATTTACCAAGATCCTGCCGGGCGGGAATGTCGGGAAGACCGCCCAACGAGGGGACGTCAATGCGCTTTTGGGTGCTCTGTCTCCTGGGTTTCGGGTTGCTGCTGCCGCTGGGCGCCGGCGCGACGGTCCCTGTTCCGGATGGCTATCCGAAGACCAGCGCCGTCACCTACGACGTCTGGCGCGAGGGCTCCCGGATCGGGACCTACCAGGTCGATTTCCAGCGCGACGGCGACAGGCTCAGGGTCCATACCCGGATGAATGTCGAGGTGTCGTTGCTGTTCATCCCCTTCTATCACTTCGACCATGAAGCCGTGGAGGACTGGGTCGACGGCAAGCTGGTCCACTATGCTTCCAAGACCGACGACAACGGCACCGACCGGAACGTATTGCTCGCGCGGGACGGCAATACGTTGCGGGGCCAATACAATTCGCAACAGGTGACGCTGCCGGCAGACATCATCCCCTGCAGCCTCTGGAATCCGGCCACGGTCGATCAGAAGCAGTTGCTCGATCCGACCGCGGGCGAGGCCTTTGCCGTGACGGTCTTCGACCGCGGTCTGGAGCCGGTCAAGGAAGGGGCGCAGACCGTCGAGGCGCGTCACTACTCGATCACCGGCGAGATGAATCGCGAAGTCTGGTATGGCGCCGACGGCCTGGTGATTCAGGCGAGTTACAAGGCCGCGGACGAAAGCCTGCTGACCTTCAAGCTTCGCAGCGTCGACGCCGGGTCGCCGGCCGCTTCCCAGACGGCCTTGAAGTAAGGGCCCCCGGGGCGTCGAACGCCCGAATTTCAGGAATGACCGGAAGCGGATGGGTGAAACGCCCGGGAAATCCGTTTTTCGGCCGCTGGGAAGTTAGAAAATCCGGCGGCGGACCCCATTTGGTAACGAACGGGGCATGTCGAGCCCTCGAAAATCCACTGATTCTGCGAGTCTATGATGCGCCTTTGGATGCCTATTCTCTTGGTCTTCGGCTTGCTGCTGCCGGCGACGGCCGACGCCGCGGTGCCGGTTCCTGCCGGGTTTCCGGAGTCAGGCCTCACCAGCTATGACGTCTGGCGCGAGGGGTCGAAAGTGGGGACCTACAGCGTCGATTTCCGGCATGACGGCGACAAGGTCACGGTCCATACCCGGATCCGCATCGCCGTGTCGCTGCTGTTCGTCACTCTGTATCGCTTCGATCATGACGCGACCGAAGACTGGGCCGATGGCAAGCTGATGCGCTACGCTTCCACGACCGACGATAACGGCACCGATCGCGTGGTGCTGCTGGTGCGGGCCGGCGATGCGTTGCGCGGCACGTACAATGCGGAGCCGTTGCTCCTGCCGGGCGACATCATTCCAGGCACCATGTGGAATCCGGCGACGATCGATCAGAAGGCGTTGATCGAGCCGACCGTGGGCCAAACCCGGGCCGTGACCGTCTTGGACCGCGGAATGGAAGCGGTGAAGGTTGGAGCGAAGATGGTGCAGGCCCATCATTATTCCATCACCGGCGCCCTGCGCCGCGAAGTCTGGTATGGCGCCGATGGCGGCGTGGTCCAGGTGGTCTTCGTGGCCAAGGACGACAGCCTGCTGACCTTCACCCTGAGCAACCTCGCCCTCGCCGCGTCGGCACCCGCCCCCGCGGCGGCGAAGCCGTAAAGGCTGAGGTCTCCAGCCCTCCACATCCCCTGAATGGCCGCTCGCGGACGGGCATGAAATGCCCGGGAATTGCCGTTTTCCGGGCGCTAAGGATATGGAGAAATCAGCGCCGAGACCCCATGTGACGGGGCGACCGACGCCGGTGGCGCCGGAAAATGGCTGATTCTGGGGATTCTCGATGCGCATCCTGGCGTCCTCTGTCCTGGCTCTCATGCTGCTGCTGCCGGTGACGGGGAAAGCTGCCATCGCGGTGCCCGACGGCTTCCCGCCGGACGGGACCATCACCTATGACGTCTGGCGCGAGGGCTCGCAGATCGGGACCCATACCGTCGAATTCGCGCGCGACGGCGACAAGCTCACCGTCCACACCAGGATCCGCATCCAGGTGAAGCTGCTTTTCATCACGGTCTATCGCTTCGAGCATGACGCCGAGGAGGACTGGGTCGACGGCAAGCTGATGCGTTTCGCCGCCAAGACGAACGACAACGGCACCGACCGCGACGTGCTGCTGGAGCGCCAGGGCGACGAGCTGCGGGGCCACTACAACAGCGAGCAGGCGACGCTGCCGGGCGATCTCATCCCGGGCAGCCTGTGGAATCCGGCGACGATCGACCAGAAGCAGCTGATCGAGCCCACCAAGGGCCGCGCCAAGGACGTCACCATCGTCGATCATGGGATGGAGACGGTGACGCTCGGCAGCGGCGCGAAGGTACAGGGCCACCACTACTCGATCACCGGCGACCTCCGCCGCGAAGTCTGGTACGGCCCCGACGGCGAGGTGGTCCAGGCGGCCTACAACGCGAAGGACGGGAGCCTGCTGACCTTCAGGCTGGAGAAGTAGGAGGCACCCCTCCGCTTACCCCCTTCCGCAAGGGGAGGGGGCGTGACGTACTCGGATGGCCCCAAAAATCCCGCGTCATTCCAACCGCTTCGCCTGGGGATAAAACGCGTCATTCGGTCTTGTTTCTGGCGCTCCGCTGGCTGATATAGTGCCCTTGGGAGATCGGCGGCGGACGTGCGCCTCGCCAACCCGGTCAGGTCCGGAAGGAAGCAGCCGTAACGAGTTTCCGCACGGGTCGCCCTGCCGGTCTCCCACCTCACCGCATGACATGTGCCGTCAGGAAGGGACGCTTCGCGACCGCATGACCGAAGAGCGCGACAGCCCCTCGACCGACACGACCCCCTACCGGGTCCTGGCCCGCAAATACCGACCGCGCAATTTCGCCGAGATGATCGGCCAGGACGCGATGGTGCGCACGCTCTCCAACGCGATCGCGCAAGGCCGCCTGGCACATGCCTTCATCCTCACTGGCGTGCGCGGCGTGGGCAAGACCACGACCGCCCGTATTCTCGCCCGCGTCTTCAACTGCATCGGCCCCGACGGCAAGGGCGGCCCCACGGTCGAGCCCTGTGGCCAATGCGAGCCCTGCCGCGCCATCGCCGAGGACCGCTTCGTCGACGTGATGGAGATGGACGCCGCCAGCCGCACCGGCGTCGGCGACATCCGCGAGCTGATCGACGGCGTGCGCTACGCGCCGGTCCAGGCGCGCTACAAGGTCTACATTATCGACGAGGTGCATATGCTCTCGACGGCGGCCTTCAACGCGTTGTTGAAGACGCTGGAAGAGCCGCCGCCCCATGTGAAGTTCATCTTCGCCACCACTGAGATCCGCAAGGTTCCGGTGACGGTGCTCTCGCGCTGCCAGCGCTTCGACCTGCGGCGCGTCGAGGCCGAGATCCTGGCGGCGCATTTCGCGCGCATCGCGCAGGCCGAGGGCGCGAAGCTCTCGGAAGCCGCTCTGGCCCTGATCGCGCGCGCGGCGGACGGCTCGGTGCGCGATGGGCTCTCGCTGCTGGACCAGGCGATCGCGCGCGGCGAGGACAAGAAGCAGATCGACGAGGCCACGGTGCGTGACATGCTGGGTCTCGCCGATCGCAGCCAGCTCTTCGATCTCTTCGAGCGCGCCATGAAGGGCGACGCGCCGGGCACGCTCTCGCTCCTGGCCGAGCTCTACAAATCGGGCGCCGATCCGGTCGTGGTGCTGCAGGATCTGCTGGGCCTCACCCACTGGCTGACGCGCGTCAAGCTGGTGGCGGAGACGGTCAACGATCCGGCGCTGCCCGAGACCGAGCGCACGCGCGGCAAGGCGCTGGCCGACGCGCTCGCGATCCCGGTGCTCGCGCGCGCCTGGCAGATGCTGCTGAAGGGGTTGGGCGAAACCCAGACCGCACCCTCGCCGCTGCAGGCGGCCGAGATGGCGCTGATCCGCCTGATCCATGCTTCGACCCTGCCCACGCCGGGCGATCTGGTGAAGCGGATCGAGGAGCAGGGCGGTGTCGCCGCGATTCCGGCGGCACCGCGCGGCGGCGGCAGTTCGGCCGGCGCCAATGGGGCGCGCGGCAACGGGTCGACCGCGGCGGTAGCTTCGGGCTCGGCAATGGGCGGGCAGGGGGGTGCCTCGTCGGGCATGCCCACCCATGCGCTCGCGGTCAGCGCCGAGGCGCAACCGGCGTCCAATCCCCTCGCCATCCCCGACCCGCAGAGCTTCGAGGCGCTGGTGACGGCGGTCGCGAAGATGCGCGAGGGCATGCTGCATGGCCATCTTCTGAACGACGTGCATCTGGTGCATTTCGAGCCGGGCCGCATCGAGATCCGCCCCGGCCCCGGTGCCCCCTCCAATCTCGCCAACAGGCTGGGCACGCTGCTCACCGAGCGGACCGGCCGACGCTGGGTGATCGCGATCTCGAGCGAGGCCGGCCAGCCCACCTTGCATGACCAGGCGAAGGCCGAGGATCAGCGCCAGCGCCGCGAGGCCTCGGCTCATCCGCTGGTGCAGGCGGTGATGAAGAATTTCCCCGGCGCCTCGATCGAGGCGGTGCGCCAGCTCAAGCCCGAGCCGGCGCCCGCACCCGCCGCGCCCGACGACATTGCGCCCGAAGACATGGCGGACGATATCGGCGAGGAGCTGACGATCGCCCCCGAAGAGCCGGTCGCGGATTGATGTGAGAGAGAAAGCAAGAGAAGCGGCATGAAGAATATCGGCCAGATGATGAAGCAGGCGCAGCAGATGCAGGCCAAGATGGCCGAGATGCAGGCGGCGCTCGAGACCCACGAAGTCTCCGGCCAGTCCGGCGGCGGCATGGTGCAGGTGACGCTCAACGGCAAGGGCGCGATGCGCCGCCTCAAGATCGATCCCAAGATCGTCGATCCGGCCGACGTCGGCATGCTCGAGGACCTCGTCACCGCCGCCTTCAACGACGCCAAGGCCAAGCTCGAGAGCTATCTCCAGGAGGAGATGGCGAAGGTGACGGGCGGGCTGCAGCTGCCGCCGGGGATGAAGCTGCCGTTTTGAGGACGGAGTTCGCGGCCACCCCTCCCCCTACCCCCTCCCGCAAGGGGAGGGGGCTCGGAAATTTTCTGTATGCGGTCTGTTCGAGCAGAAAAGCAGCGAAGGTGTCTCAATTATTCACGCCCCCTCCCGCAAGGGGAGGGGGCTCGGAAACTTTCTGTATCCGGTCTGTTCGAGCAGAAAAGCAGCGAAGGTGTCTCAACTATTCACGCCCCCTCCCCTTGCGGGAGGGGGTAGGGGGAGGGGTATGAAGAGTCAGCGCTTTGCGCTGCCGTCGTTCGGCTCAACTTCAGTGCCATTCCCATGACCCCCACCACCCTCGACACCCTCATCCAGCTGCTCTCGCGCCTGCCGGGCCTCGGGCCCCGCTCGGCGCGGCGCGCGGCGTTGCATCTGCTGAAGAAGCGCGAGGCGCTGATGCTGCCGCTGGCCGCCGCGATCGAGGAGGCGGCGCATGAGGTCAAGGCCTGCTCGGAATGCGGCAATCTCGACAGCGTCGATCCCTGCTCGATCTGCCGCGACGCGCGGCGCGACGCCTCGCAGCTCTGCGTGGTGGAGGAGGTGGGCGATCTCTGGGCGCTCGAGCGCGCCATGGCCTTCAAGGGCCGCTACCATGTGCTGGGCGGCAAGCTCTCGGCTCTCGACGGCGTCGGGCCGGAGCAGCTCAATCTGGCGGGCTTGCTGCGCCGCGCCGCCGATCCGGCGGTCAAGGAAGTGATCCTGGCGCTGGGCGCCACGGTCGAAGGCCAGACCACCGCGCATTATTTGACTGATCGTCTGTCCAATCTCCCGATCCAGGTCACGCGTCTCGCCCATGGCGTGCCGGTCGGCGGCGAGCTCGACTATCTCGACGACGGCACGCTGACCGCGGCTTTGAAGGCGCGACGTCCGCTCTAGCCATCGTTTGGCATCGACCACGGCGGGATACCGGCCTAGTTTCATCCGGGGTCAATGAGAGGACACCGGCATGCTGAAAAGATTGCTTGGAGCCGTCCTTCTTTCCTTGGTGCTGGCTTCGGCTTCGCACGCCGAGACCCTGCCGCTGCCGCCCAATCTGGTCGGCGCCGCCACCCCGGCGGGCGAGACCTATTTTCTGGAGGCCGAGGCGCGGGCGGCCTATTTCCCGCTGGCCGACAATTTCGTCACCCAGAAGAACCAGGCCTTCTGCGGCGTCGCCAGCAGCGTCATGGTGTTGAACGCCCTGCAACTGCCGGCCCCGGCCGTGCCCGAATACGATCCCTACACGACCTTCACCCAGGACAATGTGTTCTCCGCCGCGACCGAGGCGGTAATTCCGGCCGACACCATCCGCGAGATGGGCATGACGCTGGACCAGCTCGGCGCCTTCATCGCCACCCAGCCCGTCGCCGTCGAGGTCCATCACGCCGCGGATTCGAGCCTGGATGTCTTCCGCGCCGCCGCGCGCGACTATCTCTCCAAGCCCGGACATTTCGTCGTGGTGAACTATCTCCGCAAGGCCATCGGCCAGGAAAAGGGCGGCCACATCTCGCCGCTGGCCGCCTATGACGGAACGTCGGACCGGTTCCTCATCCTCGACGTGGCCCGCTACAAATATCCGCCCGTCTGGGTCACGGCGGCCGATCTCTTCGCCGCCATGAACACCATCGACAGCGACAACGAGAACCGCAGCCGAGGCTATGTGCTGATCGCCGCGAAACCCTAGCGGCACTGATCTCGGCGGGGTCGCGGCAGAGCATCGCGGGTATAGAGGCGTGCGCCGGCTGGACGTTGTCGCAATGGCTGAATGGCCGGCCAATCCTGCTGACGCATTTTCCTGCACCGTCAGCTTGCGCAGTCCGCTTCGATCGCCGCCTTGCCGACTAACAAATGTTGATTTCCAAACTATGCATCTGTGGAATTGCGACGAATTTGTCGCGACCGCAACGATCCCCGTTCCCTTCGTTTCTCCCGTCAATCGGTATGAAACTGTCGCAGGAACGCTGCTATAATCACGACCGTTCGCCGATGCGTTTGTGTGAATGCGCGGCGGACAGGACCCAAGCGAGACACGAGCCCAAGAAAGCGAGTCCAGAGGAAGTCGGCTTCCTGCCTTGCGGGCGATGAGCCCGCGCAGGGCGAGTTCGGGGAAAATTCTTTCGCGAGCCAGCGAGAGAACGTCGAGTCCGCGAGCGGAAAGGGGACCGCTCCGTTGTCGACAGCCGCACCGTCGCCCTCGAACGATCGGAGCGTGCATGGTCGAGATCGTCTATTACGTCGCCACGAGCCTCGATGGTTTCATCGCCACGCTGGATGGCGGAATCGACTGGTTGCCCCGTCTCGATCCCGAGGGCGAGGATTTCGGCTATCGCTCCTTCTACGAATCCGTCGACGGCCTGATCATGGGGCGCCTCACCTACGACAAGATCCGCCGCCATGCCGCCTGGCCCTATCCGAGAAAGCCCTGCTGGGTCTTCACCCATCGGCCGCTCGAGGCCGAGCCGCCCGAGGTGATCTCGACCTCGCTGCCCCTGATCAAGCTGCTGATGGAGATGGAGCGCTACAAGCTGAAGCGCATCTTCCTCGTGGGCGGCGGCAATCTGGCCTCGCAATTCCAACGCGAAGGGCTGATCGGCGAATACAACATCGCGCTCGTGCCTGTGCTGCTGGGGACGGGCATGCCGCTCTTCTCGGGGCCTGGCGAGTTCGAGCGGCTGAAGCTGCTCGACACCCGCAGCTTCGCCACCGGCGAGGTGCTGATGCGCTATCGCCGCAGTGCCCTCAGCCCGCCGCGCCTCAAGACGATCCCGCCCGCGATCACGCGCCATCTGCGCCAAGTCGCGGCCGACGATGTTCGAGAGCCGGAGGAGGTCGAGGCGCTGTCAGCGCCCAGCCTCGTCATCGACGAGCGCGATCGCAGCGGCTAGGCGGAGGAAATCGCGCTAGCGGGCGCCTGCGGGCAGGACCGACATCTCGATGCGATCCGCGCTGAAGCCGAGCTCGAGGCCGGAGGCGGAGGCGCTGGCGATGCAGGTGCCCGTGATCTTGCACTGGCCGATGGTCGCGAGCGCGGCGCTGTGCGGCAGCTGCGCCTGCGTGCCGGCGCAATCCATCGCCTCGCAGGCGACGGCATCGACGGGAATAACGGTGCCGACTTGACCGTAGGCCCGCTCGCCCAGCGAGGGCGGCGTCAGGCTCGCGGTCGACAGGATCTCCGGCAGCAGATAGCCGAACATCGCGCCCAGGAAAATGACAAGCGTCAGGCTCGCCCGCGACGACCATGGGTTGCGCCGCCGGAAGATACGCCGTCTCTCGAAAATGTAAGAGTCGCTCACTTTCATCTCCTCCTGCTTGGAGGTTTCCCGTGAGCCATACTCGCAACAGGAAGTTAGCGAATCGGTAACGCGGGCCTTTGATTTTTCGGAGGTTATATTTCAATGGGTTAGAAACCCCCTATCCCTTCCTCCCTTGTGGGGGAAGGCTAGGAAGGGGGCGGTTCGGCGCCCGGCGGCCCTCCTCCCTGACCCTCGCCCGCAAAGGGGGAAGGGATTGCAGCAACAACGGATTTTGCTCATGCCTCTTCATATCGGAATCGTCGCCTGCTCGGCCGAAGGTGCGGCCCTCTGCTACCGGACGATCTGCGCCGAAGGAGCCGCGTTGCTCGGGCCCCATGCGCATCCCGAGATCTCGATGCACACGCCCTCGCTCGCGAATTACGTCGCCTGCCTCGAGCGCGGCGACATGGCGGGCGTCGGCGAGCTCATGCTGGCCTCCGCCGAGAAGCTCGCCCGCAGCGGCGCCGATTTCCTGATCTGTCCCGACAACACCATCCATCAGGCGATGACCTATGTCCTGGCGCGCTCGCCTTTGCCCTGGCTTCATATCGCCGAGGTCGTGGCGGACGAAGCGGTCGCGCGACGCTATCGCTGTCTTGCCGTCACCGGCACGCGCTGGCTCGTCGACAGCGTGGTCTATCCGGAGAAGCTCGTCGCCCGCGGCCTCGACTACCGCCGTCCCGATACGCCCGAGCGCGAGGAGACCGACCGCATCATCATGAAGGAGCTGGTCTATGGCATCTTCAAGCGAGACAGCATCAAGGCGCTTCAGCGCGTGATCGAGCGGATGAAGGACAAGGGCTGCGACGCCGTCATCCTGGGCTGCACCGAGCTTCCGCTGGTCATCAATGACGGGAATTCGCCGCTGCCCACGCTGGATTCGACGCGCCTCCTGGCGCAGGCCGCGCTGCGGCGCGCGGTGGAGGAAAGGCGGAACTAGGAAGTGCCGTCGATGTTTCCGCCCAAAGGGGGAATCGCATGAACATCATCCATCCGGTCAAGGCCGGCAGGCTCGCGCCGGTGCGGATCGCCTGCATCAACAAGGCGACGATCGATCTCGGCGTCGATTTCGACAAGCTCATCGCCGCGCTGCAGAAATGCTACGACCGGCATTTCCTCCCGGTCTGGGGCTATCCGGTCGCGCTCTACAAGCCGAGGAAAGCCAAGCCCACGGACTGGCAGCTGATCTTTCTCGACGATGCCAGCGTCGCCGCCGCCTATGGCGACCATGCGCTGACCAAGCAGGGCCAGCCCTGCTCGAAGATCTTCGTCAAGACCACGCTGCGGGACAAGGAGCTGGTGAGCGTCACCGCCTCGCACGAGCTGTTCGAGATGGTGATCGACCCCATCGCCAATCTCTGGGCGCAGGCGAAGGGCGGCACGCAATATGCCTATGAGATGTGCGATCCGGTCGAGGAGGACACGTTCCTCGTCGACCGCATCCCCATGTCCAACTTCCTCTATCCGACCTGGTTCGAGCCCTTCAAGCATCCGCGCGGCACCAAGTTCGATCATCTGGGCCTGCTGAAGAAGCCCTTCTCGGTGCGCCCGGACGGCTATGTGACGATCAAGACGCGGGAGAAGGTGAAGGACAAGTTCGGCTCCCGCCGGAAGAGGCAGCGCTTCGAGGCGGAAGACCGCACCGGCCACCGCAGCGAGTACCGCAAGCCGCATGGAAAGCGGATCAGGAAGCGGATCTGATTCATTCCCCTCCCCCTTGAGGAGGAGGTCAGGGTGAGGGGTGATCGTGGAACGCGCTCGACCCTATACAGACTGCGATTCTAAGACCAAGAATCTGCGACGGCGATTGGCAGTTAGAAATTGCGCAGGGAGTTGCAGACCGAGTCCGGCATTCACCCCCCACCCCAGCCTCCCCCTCAAGGGGGGAGGTGACGAAAGCAAGAGCAGAGAGGGTGGTTTCATTTTAACGCACTCGTCACTTCCCCGCCTCTTTGCGGAAGATGATCGTCTCGCCGCCCTTGTAGGTCGTGCGCGTGAATTCGCGGAAGCCGCATTTGGTCGCGACCTTGATCGAGGCCTTGTTCTCGGCGGCGACAATGCAGGCGAGGGGCGTACTGCCGAATTCTTCCGCGCCCCAGTTCACGACCGCGCGCACCGCCTCGGTCGCATAGCCCTTGCCATGGGCCCAGGAGGCCAGCACCCAGCCGGCCTCGGGCGTGCCGTCGAGCGAGGGCGTCAGGTCGCGCTTGAAATCCGCGAGCCCGGCCTCGCCGACATAGCGTCCGCTCGCCTTCTCCTCGATCGCCCAGAAGCCGTAGCCCTGGAGCGCCCAATGGCCGACATAGCGCATCAGCCGCGCCCAGCATTCTTCGGGCGAGAAGGGCTTGCCGCTGATATGCCGCACGACAGCGATGTCGCCCCAGAGCGCGGCGAGGGCGGGGAAGTCGTCGACCCGGTTGCCACGCAGGATCAGACGCTCGGTTTCGAGGACGGGGATGGCGGTATTCGGCAGGGTTTCGGAGCGCAAGGGAGGGACTCTTCTGTGAAGGAGGAGCGGCACCGGGTCGAGGCCGGCGATGACGGCGTCGGGCCCCCCGCTTATTCATCGCCTGGCGCGAAATGACAAGCACTGTCATCCGGGTTTCATTCTTATGCTGCGGGCAATCAGCATAAGCTGGCTGCCTGTGCGGCCTCAGGGGCGCCATTCTTTCAGGGAAGACACGATGCTCATGCAAGAGACCATCCGCAAGTTCGCGTTCGCGGCGGGAATAGCTTTGGTGACGCCGGCCGTTCTGCACACCCCGGCATCGGCCGCCGACGTCACGCCGGCCGAGGCGCGCGCGATCGCGAAGGAGGCCTATATCTACGGCTTCCCGATGGTCGACAATTACCGCATCGCCTGGGCCTTTTTCGTCGACAAGGGCGGGCCCGCCTACAAGACGTCGATCAACCATCTCAAGAGCGATGCGAACGTCTTCACGCCCGCGGACAAAACGGTCCAGACGCCGAACTCCGACACGCCCTATTCCTTCACCTGGCTCGACCTGCGTGCTGAGCCCATGGTCATCACCCTGCCGCCGATCGAGGCGAGCCGCTATTACTCGGTCCAGCTCATCGATCTCTACACCTTCAACTTCGATTATCTCGGCACGCGCACGACCGGCAATGGCGGCGGCAATTTCCTGATCGCCGGTCCCAACTGGAAGGGCGCCACGCCACCCGGCATCGCCAAGGTGATCCGCGCCGAGACGCAGTTCGTGTTTCCGCTCTATCGCACGCAGCTCTTCGGGCCCTCCGACATCGGCAACGTCAAGAAGATCCAGGCCCAGTACAAGCTGCAGCCGCTCTCGACCTTCCTCGGCAAGCCCGCACCCCAGGCCGCGCCCAAGATCAAGTTCATTCCGCCGCTGCCGGTGGCGAAGGAGCGGACCTCGCTCCAGATGTTCAACATCCTGAGCTTCCTGCTGGCGCTCTGTCCGGCCGATCCCAGCGAGGTCGATCTGCGCGAGCGCTTCGCAAAGATCGGCATCGGCCCGGGCCAGACCATCAACTTCGCCAAGCTGTCGCCGGAAATGACGGCGGCGCTCAAGGCCGGCATGGCGGACGGCCAGCGCGAGATCGATGCGCGCAAGGCCGTCACCACCTCGTCGGTCGATCTCTTCGGCACCCGCGCCTTCATGAAGAACAACTATGTCAACCGCGCGCTCGGCGCCCAGACCGGCATCTATGGCAACTCGAAGGACGAGGCCTATTACGGCATCTATGACAAGCCGGTCGATGGCGTGGCGATGAGCGGTGCCCACGACTACACGATCCATTACGCAGCCGGCCAGTTTCCGCCGGCCAAGGCCTTCTGGTCGCTGACGATGTATGACTTGCCGCACCAGTTCCTGGTTGCCAATCCGATCAAACGCTATCTGATCAATTCGCCGATGCTGCCCCAGCTCAAGCTCGACGCCGATGGCGGGCTGACGCTTTACATCCAGCATGGCTCGCCCGGCCCCGATAAGGAGTCCAACTGGCTCCCGGCACCCCAGGGCCCCTTCATGATGATCCAGCGCCTCTACATCCCCGAGCCCGCCGTGCTCGACGGCAGCTGGACGGAGCCGCCGCTGGTGACGGTGAAGTAGCGCCGGCAGCAGCGAGCGAGAAAGGGGCGCGCCCGATAGAAACTCAGCCCCTTCCGCGCCGGCTTCGCCGGCAATCCAAAGGAGTCTGCGGGCGTAGCCCGCGGGCAGGAGGGGCGGCGAGCGTAGCGAGCGGGGAGGGGTGGTGGCGAGATCTGGCCCGTACCCCTCCCCCTACCCCCTCCCGCAAGGGAAGGGGGTGAAGAAAGATCACCGCAAGATATGCAGCAGGTTCGATGACGCGTCGGCGAGCTCGCTGGCGTGGAAGATGAAGGCCTGCACCTGGTAGGTGCCGGGCTGCAGCTTCCTGTCATCGTCGAGAAGGCTGACGCGAACGTCGAAGGCGCCACTGCTCTTCGTCCGGGTCTCCGCCGCCCGATGGGTCTTGCCGTCGGGCAGCAGGACGTCGGCGAGGATGCGCTGGTCGCCGCGGGCCGGTCCGACGGCGCCATGCAGCACGATCGAATCCTTGCGCTGCGATTTCTCCTCGATTTCGAAGCGGATGGACGCGCTCCTGCGCGCATGGACGCGATAGAAGGTGCCGCCGATCGGATAGAAGCGCGAGCCCGGCAGGGTGTGGGTGATCGGCATCTCCTCGCTGTAGCTGCGCGGGATGAAGCCGGCCACGCGCAGGGGGGCGGTTCCCGGGTAGCGGCCCTCCTTCTGCTTGCCCATCTTGTAGACATTGATATCGGCGAGCGGCCAGACCATGACCTCGAACTCCTTCTCGGCCTTGCCCTCCAGCCACACCCAGGCGTTGGGGATCTGCGCCGCCCAGCCCAGCGGCAGGCCGCGCATCGAGAGCGCGATCGCGCGGGGCTCGTCGAGCGGATTGCGCACGGCGGTGCGGATGAAGATCGGGTCGGCGGGGCTGCTGCCGGCCGCCTGGAAGTCGAACACGTTCTCCTGTGCGCTGTTGTTGCCGCCCGAGATCTCGCCCAGCTGCGGCGACGCGTAGACCTTGAGGCAAGTATGCTTGCCGACGACGGGCACCCAGTTGCAGAACTGGTCGATGGCGCCGTCCTGCGGGATGCTGGCGATGGTCTTGACGGAGATCGGCGACCAGTTGCCGTTGTCGCCCACGCCCGGCGGCGTGATCGCGTAGAAGGTCACTTTGACATTGGCCGCCCCCATCGCGCCGCTGACATGCACGCGCGCGGTGAACTGGTTGATATGCGACACCCACGGCTTGTCGCCATTCCCGGTTGGCCGGCCCTCGCTGTCGAGCGGACTGTCGAAGCTGCCGAAGGGATCGCGGTCCACCCAGATGTCGGGCGATTGCCAGTCGGAATCCCAGGGCTCGACCTTGAGATCAAAGCTGCCGTTGGGATCGTCGGCGATGGTCTGCGCCCAGGCGACGCGGACCCTGCAGACCAGCGGCCGCGCCTGGACGGCATCGTCGAGCACGGTGATGACCAGCGCCCGGGCCGGGTCCTCGACGGTCTCGTTCTCGACCAGCACCCGGTCGTCATGCATCAGCGTGATGAATCGGGTCTGCTGGTTGTTGTGCATCTCGTCTGCGATCACCCGGGTGACGATGACGCCGCCCTGGTTCGCGGCGGCGCCGAGCGGGATGCTGTCGTCGAAGATCTGGGTCGTGGTGCCGGGCCGCTGGCGCACCTCGACGAAGTAGGTGAGGGCGTCGGAGACCTTGATCTTGAGGATATGGAAGCGGTTGGCGTTGCCGTCCTCGGTCAGCCCGTGGGCGATGAGATCGACATCCTCCTGATGCGGGTTGCGGTCCCATTGCAGCGTCTTGATGTTCGCCGCCTGATAATAGCCGAGCTTCTCGAGATGGAAGCCGGTGAAGAGCGGATGGGAATCGTGATTGCCCATCAGCTCGAAATCCTGCGCCGTGGCGGCGCCCGGATCGACCAGGTCGGAGCCGTAGACATCCTCGCCGAGGGTCGCGGTGCCGTCGCCGGTCTCGGTCGGGGCCGAGACGATATTGTGGCCGAACTCATGGGCGAAGCGGCCCCAGTTCGCGTTCTCCTGGATCCAGAGCAGGTTGATCTTGTGGGAGAGGGTGATGTCGATATGGATGTGGCTGGGGTCGCTGGTCGGCTTGCCGTCGTCATAGGAGAAGGTCGAGGTGTCGGAGCCGCCCCAGGCGCGGATGAAGGCGCCGTTGGTGAACATCACCGAGCAGAGCATCTGGTAGTTGTCGAGGGTGAAGCCCTCGTCCTGGGCATGCTGGGCGGCGATCGCGGCGATGCGGTCGAGCTGGCCGCCGATGATGTTGACGGCGCCGGTGAGATCGACGAAATCGGCGAAGGTGCCGTCGAGCTGGGCCGGGGTACTCACAATGTCGAACTGGACGTTGGTCTGGCCGTAGCTCGCCTGCGTGTAATAGGTCTGGACGTTGGTCCAGCGGGTGTTCAGGCCGGTGCGCACCGTGGCGAAATTGGCGGGCACGCGGTCGGTCGCCTGGCACACCACGATGAGCACGCGGATGGTGCCGATCGGATTGACATCGCCGGCATCGCCGGCGCCGGCACCGGTCGCGAACACCGGCGGCCCGTCGTCGCTATCGCCCGGGTAGCCCGCCACCGCGAAGTCGGTGGCGCTGTTGGCCGTGCGCGTGCCGACGGTCACCTTGATCGGGCCGTCGTCGACATCCTTGGTCACGAGCGCCTTCAGCATCGAGCCGCTCGCCGCCAGCACCGGGACGGCGGTGCCGCCGATGGTGACCTGGTTGTCGGCGCGGGCGGGCGCGAAATTCCATCCCTCGATCGTCAGGATCGTGCCGCGCGGGGCCTTCGGCGGATCGAACGAGGTGATGCGCGGGCCGATCAGCCAGGGGAGATGATCGTCGAGCCAGTCCCGCAGCCGCAGCGGCGACTTCTTGATCGCCGGGCTGAGCTTGGCCAGATCGAACTTCGCGCTCTTGACCGGTGGTTTCTTGGCCGGTGCCTTCGGCGCTTTGCGCTTCGGCGCCGCCTTCTTCCTGGTGGCCTGCTTCTTGCGCGAGGTCGTCGTCAGGCGCTTCGCCACGGAATCCTCCCTCGAGAAATGATGCGAGCAGCCGCGAGCCCGATCGGCGGCTGCGCGCAACGCGAGGTCGCGCGCAGCCGACAGGGCTTGCCTCCGGTCACGGTGATGCTGGAGTCACGAAAGGCCCCCGGCACGGATCCGGCGGCGCCGATGGCGCCGCGCGGGATGATCGACAGGCTCGATGCGCCCCGGGGCCTGCAGCTCGTACGACGGAACGCCCCCATGGGCCGGACCGCCGCCTCATCGAGACTACACGTGGCGTGGAGAGACTGTAGTCCTGGAACGGGACAGTCTCAACGGGTCAGATTCCGGCTTTTTGTTACAGCCGCACGGCAGTGCCGCGGCCAGAAACGAGAAGAAGGAAATTTCGCGCCGCGGGCCCCGCGCTCATCGTCCCATCAGGAGCGCGAAGGTGGCGAAGGAGACCCAGATCGCCGGCAGGATGGTCAGCGCCGACGCCAATCGCGACGCCGGCCACAGGCGGCCCGCCAGGAAGGCGCTGGCGGCGATGGTCGCCAGATTGCCGATGAAGCCGGCGGTCTCGTTGCTCAGGCCCACGGTATAGAGCGGATAAGCGAGGCAGGCCGCGATGAGCAGGAGCAGCCAGGGTGCCAGCCGGCGGGGCTCCGGCGCCGCGTCGCTGGCGAGCCACCAATAGGCCACCGCCAGCAGCGCCAGCAGCAGGACCCACACGGCGCCGATGACCCATCCTGGCGGCAGCAGCGGATAGACGCGTCCGCTCCCGGTGGAGGCGCCGACCCAGCCGAGCGCGAAGATCAACCCGTTGAGCGCCAAGGTGACCAGGATCGTGGCCAGCACCAGCATTGTGAGCGATCGGCCGGTGCGTGCGGGGCGGAGGGCGAAGGCCATGGTCGTCTCCTGTTGCGGATCGAAGATACGGCCGGGCAGCGGGAACGGATCGGATTGCGGTTCCCGAAATACTCTCCTCCCGCGAAGGCGGGCCGAGAGGAGGAAGTCATCCGCTCTTTGGATAGACCACGTCCGCCGGGAAGGTCGCCTGGAACTCGGGCCGCGCCTCGCAGCGAGCCGAGAGCGCCTCGAGCGCCGGGTAGCGGCCGCGCGGCAGCAGCTCGGGGTCCGTCATCTGCAGATAGCGGAGCATGCAGGCGGTCGTGATCTGCACCTGGTCGAGCTTGGCGTCTTCCGGCCATTCCATCGCGCCGAGGGCGGCGATGGCGCCCGCGGCCTGGGTGCGGCAGCGCTCGATCCAGCCGGCCCAGCGATAGGCGGGCGGACGGATGAGCCGCTCATAGGCCGAGGCGCCGGCCTTGTCGACCGCGCCGATGGCGAGCGCGATGCGCTGCAGCGCCCGGCGGCGCTTCACGCCCGATCTCGGCAGCAGCGCGTGCGACGGCCCGACGGTCTCGTCGAGCCAGTCGAGGATGGCGATCGAATCGATCAGCACCTCGCCATCGTCGAGCACCAGCGAGGGAATCCGCGCCAGCGGATTGACCTTCCGCATCGCATCAAAATCGCCGAACACCGAGCGCGTGTCATGCTCGTAGGCGAAGCCCAGCACCCGCAGCGAGATCGCCACGCGCCGCACGAAGGGGGAGTCGTACTGGCCGACGAGGATCATGGGGCTTTCTCCGACGCCAAATAATGCCGGGCTGTTGCCTGAACCTAGGGTACCCCTCCCCCTACCCCCTCCCGCAAGGGGAGGGGGCGAGAGATTCATTCATCGCGCCCCTCCTGCAAATGAAGTGAAGCTGGGAATCAAAAGAACTCACGCCCCCTCCCCTTGCGGGAGGGGGTAGGGGGAGGGGTGATCTCAGTCTCGATGCCCGCAGAATGTCGCTGCACACCGCCTCTACCCCCGCGCCACGCCCCAGATCTCCACGGTCATATCCTTCGTATGCATATGCGGCTGCGGCACGAGCGTCAGCGGGGGCAGCGGGCCCGGGATGCAGGTCCGGAGCATGTCGATGAAGGCCTGCGTCTCCGCCTCGGTCCCTGCCGAGGTGAAATAGGCGATCACCAGCTTCAGGTCCGAGGCCGTGCGGTCGAAGGCGCGCAGCAAATCCTCGATCAGGCTCATGGTGAATTGCGTCTGCGGCAGGAACTGCCCGGGCAGCACGGTCACGCCCTTGTTGGAATCGGGCGCCGAGGGCACCTGGCCGCCGAGCCAGATCATGTCGCGCAGCCGGATCGCCTGGCGGTAGGGCAGCGGGATCTGCCAGTCCCAGACGCGGCGCGGCCAGCGGTCCTCGCGCGGGATGTATTTGTCGAAGCCGTTCCAGCTCTCGCGCATGCCCATGACCTCGATCTTGGTCTGGGCGCCCTTGGGGTAGAGCCCATGGCAGGGCACGACGGTGGCGACGGGGCCGGGTTCGCGGAAGAAGGAGCCGCGCATGCGCGCCATATCGGCCCAGGCTTCCGTGGTGATGCCGAAATAATAGCCCTCCATCTTGATCGCATCCTGGAAGGAGGCGCCGAGCGCCTTCAGCGTCTCCTCGTGGCGCGACATGATGATGCGTGAATGGGCGACGCCGTCGCCCGGCATCGGGTTGCCCTCCTCGTCGATCGCGGTGCGCGCCGGCACGACGACGAACTCGTTCGCGCGCAGGCCCAGCGTGATCTTGCGCCCGCCGAAGCGCGCACGGTGCTTCGCCGGCACCTCGCCGGTGACGACGCGGAAATCGGTCGCGTGGTCGCGCCAGCCGCGCGTCGCGATCGCCTGCGCCTGCAGCGCCTGGCCGGCGAAGGGCTGCAGCGGCACCGGATGGAGCGTGATGCCGGGCAGGGGATCGCGCTCGAAATGTTTCGCCAGCGCCGCCAGCACTTCCCATTCGTCGCGCGACCCGTCGCTCTTGTAGAAGACCTTGAGCCGCAGGATGTCGGCGAGCCCGCAGCCCTCGACCGCGAGCGCCGCGGCGATGTTCGCGATCGTGCCGGGGATCTGCGCCAGGAGATCGTCCGGATGGCGGATCTTGCCCTTGGCATCGAAATCGCCCGCGCCGCCGACGAAGCTGAAACGCCCCGCCGTGCCGGCCAGATGTTGCGGGCCGGAGATCGGCCATTTCCAGATTGCGTTGCCCATGTTCGCTCCCCGAGGGTGATGTGATGCGGGCGAAAGCCTATCGGCGATCGCGGGCGGGGAATAGCGGGCAGAGGAGGGAGCGGACGCGGGCGTTGCCCGCGAACTTCGTTCCCCTCCCCCTACCCCCTCCCGCAAGGGGAGGGGGCGTGGGTGGCGTAACTCTCGCTCGAAGCTTGAAAGTAGAGCGAAGCGATCACATCAACCTAGGGGGTAGGGGGAGGGGTCGGCGCAGAGAATTGCGCGTCAGCGCGCCACTTCAATGTCCTACGACAATGATCCCTGCCGCCCCGCTTTTGCCCCGTTCGATGAATCCCGCTAGAGTCCCCGCCACTCCGACATCGAGAGCCCGAGGCAAGGGAGAGTTCCGACATGCTCGACGGTTTGACCAACGCGCCCGCGACCGATCTGCGGATCGAGCCGGAGAACGTCCTCGATCCGCGCCATTATGCCGGCGTGCGCGAGCAGGGGCCGCGGCTCCATGCGCTGCCGCTCTGGTGCTACAGCTCGCCGAAATTCTTCCAGGCCGAGATGGAGAAGCTGTTCTATCCCGGCTGGAACATGATGGAGCGGCTCGACCGCGTGCCCAACAAGGGCGACTTCCACACGCTCACCTTCATGAACATCCCGCTGGTGATGGTGCGCGGCAGCGACGACAAGGTCCGCGTCTTCGCCAACACCTGCCGCCATCGCGGCGCGCTGGTGGCCGAGGGCTCGGGCAACTGCAAGAGCTTCCGCTGCCCCTATCACGCCTGGGTCTATTCGCTCGAGGGCGACCTCTTGGGCGCGCAGCAATATAGCGACGGCGAGGACGTGCCGCTCGTCACCGACGAGAACAGGCGCGAGTTCGGGTTGATCGAGATCCCGAGCGACAGCTGGGGCGGCTTCCTGTTCGTGAAGTTCCGCAAGGGCGGCGAGAGCCTGGCCGACTTCCTCGGCGGCCTGCCGGCGGTGCTGGCCTCGCACCGGCTCGAGGACATGGTCTGCACCAACCGGCTCGTCTTCGACATGGACGCGAACTGGAAGGCCTTCGTCGAGAACTACAGCGACGGCTATCACATCCCGACGGTGCACAAGGATTCGCTGGCGCGCTGGAAGGCCAAATATACGCGCCAGCCGCCGCCGCCCAACGGCAACTACACCATCGCCTTCGCCGAGCATGAGGGCAGCCAGCTGCTGCTGCCCTTCCCGGACTATGTCGGCTTTCCGGCGATGCCGCAGATCGAGAAGCCCTGGGACAAGGGCACCTTCTTCGTCACGATCCGGCCCGGCATGATGATGACGATGGGCAATGACGGCGCGCTCGCCTTCTGCTGCGAGCCGACCGGCCCCACCACCTCGCGCCTGACGGTGAGCTCGCTGTTCCCGAAATCCACGGTCGCCCGCAACGATTTCGAGGAGATCGCGAAGAACTACTACCGCCGCAACGGCATCGTGGTGAAGGAGGACGTCGACATCTCGCTGCGCCAGGCGGCCGGCATCGCCTCGCCCTTCGCGCGGATGGTGACCCTGCAGAAGCTGGAGAAGCCGCTCAACCAGATCGCCAACTGGATCCTGGACAAGGTGCTCGGCCCGACGGCCTGAAGGCTCTGGGGTCCGCCTTGCGTATTCGGGGCGGGCCGGTCATGCCCCGCCCGCGAGCCGGCCGCCGAGAGGCCCTGGAACCGCCGAAACCCGTCAATCGGCCGGACCGCCCGCGCGAAACGATTCATCCCTAGCCGGACGGCTACAACCTTTCGGTAGCTCGCCTTTGGCGGGTATCCCTTGGCGGTCTTGCCCTCGCGCGGTATGATTCTGTTCCTGGTGGGAAAGGCCAGGAACATTCGGGGGGACTCATGCCGAGGATGGATTCCGTCTTGGCGCTGGCCGTGGCCAGCGTGGTGTTGGCCTGCGCCTTGGGGGCAAAGGCGCAAGAGGCCGCGACGTCGTTGCAACCGGGCCATCTCTATGCCGACGCGGCGGGGACGGCGCGGTACCTGCAGCTTCCGCAACTGCGGACCGGGTTTCAGCACACGCCCACCGGCCAGTCGGTCGACGACAACAGCCTATGGATGGGCGGCGGCGAGCTGGCGGTCGGCTTTGTCCTGCCCGAGGGGTCAGATTTCCTGGGCTCGAGCACGCGAATCGAGCTGCGTGGCAATTTCGCCACCGGCGAAAGCGATTCCGGGTCGGTGGGGAACGCTGTCACCATCATTTCGACCAGCGGATTCTCCGCTTATAGCTGCAGCAACTGCTCGGTGTCGTCGAACCGCGACGTTTCCTTGTTCGGCGGCCAGCTTCTGCTGCGGACCGACGTCGCCCTGTCGCCTTCGGTGAACCTGTCGCTCTCCGCGGGGCCCAGCTATTCGGGGCTCTATCAGGACGAGCAAGCCAAGATGTCGGGCGCCTCGATCGTGACCGGCCGCAGGCTGTCGCTCGATACCGACTATTACGGCGCGGATCTGGGCGCCGATGTGGCGGTGAAGGTCGGCGGCGGCGTCTCGCTCCTGGCCGGCGCCGACATCGACCTGTCCTACGCCTCGGCCAACCTCCATTACAAAGGCGGGCCCAGCAACAGCACCATGGTCGATGCGGGCTTCACCAGCTTCAACGACAGCGCCGTCTCGGCGCATCCGGAGCTGCGGATCGGCGCGGCTTACAATGCCGGCTTCGCCACCCTCGGCGTCAAAGGGTTCGTCGATTATTTTTCCTATGTCCCGGTCGCGGATGCGCCGACGGCGAGCACGCAGACCGCCAAGGTCCAGAGCGGCGATGCCTGGAGCGCCGGCGGGGACCTGACCGTCACGGTCCCGTTCTGATGGCGCCGGGCGGGACCCGGCGGTCCGGCCCGGCGTGACGATGACGATGGGCCGTGACGGGGCGGCAGGCAGCCGCCCTCGGCCTCAGTTCATCGCCTGGTTGGCCTTGTTCTCGATGAAGGTGCCGGTGTTGCGGATATCGCGGCCGAAGCCGGCCGTCGTGTTGCAGCCGGTCAGCGCCAGGGCGGTCAAGGTGAGCAGGAAGGCCGTCCAGGCCTTCCAGGCGGGCATCCGGGTTCGGGTGGTCGCGGCGATCATCGTCTGAAATTCCTCGGATCTTGAAATTCCGACGATTCAACAACAGCGCCGGGGCGGCCTCAAGACCGCCCGCGGCCTGCCCGTTTTCTGTCACAGGCCCGGTCTGGAGCCTGATCGTCACAAGTCGTTTCGACTTGTGACGTGAATCAGTCTCCGGTTGTTCGAATCAGAGCAAGATTCACGGATCAGCTTGATTCAAGCTGATCCGATCTTGCTCTGGTGGCTGCGGCTCACTCCGCCGCGGCCCTCGGCCCGTCGACGAACTGCGAGATCCATTTGTTGCGGCGCTTGACCATGTCGCGATACATGGCCTCGAACTCGGCCGGCGGGAAGCTGTGGGTCGAGGGCCGCGCGACCAGCGCCTCGGCCCAGGCCTTGACCCGCGGGAACTTGTCGATATGGCCGATCTTGCGGATCCGCTCGAGGAAGAGATGGCGCTGGAGGAAGGGCGCGTAGGCCGCGTCCACCAGCGAATAGCGGGCGCCGTTGAAGAGGGGACCGCCGCTCTGGCGCTCGAGCGCCCGCTCGAGCTTCTCGAAGGCGGCCGGCACCAGCGCCGCCGCCTTGTCGAATTCGGCCTCGCTGTCGACATAGGCATGGGCCGAGGTGATGTCGACGAAGCTCGGCATGTACTCGATCCAGGCGCGGTGGACGGCGCGCTCGACCGGATCCCCGGGATGGAGCCGCGGCGCGGCCGTCTCGTCGAGATATTCGGCGATGGCGCCGGACTCGAACAGCGCCCGGTGATCGTCGAGCCGCAGCACCGGCACCTTGTTGTGCGGCGAGATCGCGCGGAACCAGTCGGGCCGGTTGTCGGCCTCGATATGGATGAACTCGAAATCGATCTTCTTCTCGCGCAGCACGATCGCGACGCGCTGCACCCAGGGGCAGCCCTTGAAACTGACCAGTTGCATCTTCGCCATGGCGGCCTCGCTGATGGATCGGGGATGGGACAGTCTCGCATGGTTGCGCGCGGTCGGTCAAAGCACCGGGCGTTCCGCGCCTGCGCCGGCCTCGAGCAGGGGCGAGTGGCCAGGCCGCGGACTCATAAGCGCGAAGCCATAGGCGGATCGCTGCGAACTTGACGAAGGCGAGAACGTTCGCGGCGCGCTTCTCGTGCCGTGTCGCGATTCGACGGTAGTGCTTGATCCGGTTGAAGAAGCGCTCGAGGTGGGTCTTCTTGCATGCCTGATCCAATGTCCGAACCCAGCCCGTAAGCGGCCGCCTGATCCCGACTTCTGTCGCTTCCGCAGATGACCCAAAGCGGACGTCATGCCGACAGCTTGGCAGATCACCAACGGGTCGACTGCGGAGCTATCGGCCAGCGTTGCATCTCCGCTGACCGCGCGGCTGAAGTTCGTATGTCTGCACGACATTTCCGGCCGAAGACCGCTCACATGCAGGCGCCCATAATGACGCTTGCGCTCGGCAATGCTTCCAATCGGTCGACCAGCGACGCCAGCTGGCCGCTTCTGCTCCTGCCGAGAACCGGATCGACCAGGCAATGGAACTTTTCGGCCACGCGTCGTCCCTGTTCTTCACGATCCTTCATCGGTATCCCGCAATCCTGCCTGGCGCCGAAATCTCGGCCATCGTGGAGCTGGACCTCCATTTCGCTCTCTGTGAGAGCAAGATCGGGTGACAATTCCACGGCAACCTTGCCACGAATGGCGTTTAGCGCTGGTGATTGGGCATTTGCATCGCAGAATACGGCGGGACGCGATGTCTCCATTCCGGCTAGCGACAGAGCCGTCGTCGCGCGCAGGCTAAATTTCATCTCCATGCCGGTTCGCGGCTCTTCAATATTGCAGATTTCGTTGCAGTGGCTGTTCGCCCGCACGCGGACAGCGCGTATCTCCTCCGGCAAGAAGCCATGCGCTCGGCGGAGCCGGTGGCCGCATTCCATCGCCGCTTGCGTTTCATAGCAGGCGGCGTGAAATTTGAAGAGGTTGTTGAAGAGATGGTATCCGGCATCGGGATCCCGAAGCGCGGCATCGCTGTTGAAATCGGAGCTGTGCGTGGCAGCAAACCCCTGCGCACATTCAAGCGCATCTTCGCGGCTGTCAAAGCCACGCCGCGCTAACGTTGCCGCGAAGAGCCCGGTCGCCGCCGCCGCTCCCGCATGTAACGCCTTGCATGAGGTTCCAAACATCGCCTTAAGGCCGGCGGTGCGGGTTGCGGCGATGCCGAGTGCGCGAGCTGTCGCAGCGCGGTCCAATCCGATAAGCCGCGCGCATGCAGCGGCTGCCCCTAGACTGCCGATCGTGGCCGTTGCATGAAACCCACGTGTGTAGTGCCCCGGCGCAACCAGAAGCGCGATGCGGCAGGTCGTTTCATAGCCGGTCAGGAAGGCATTCATCACTTCCGACCCGTTCGCGCCCTCGCGTTCTGCCAGCGCTAACACAGCGGCTAGAATCGGTGCCGTGCAGTGGCCAGGCAACGTGAGATTGACGTCGTCATAGTCGAGCAAGTGCGAGATTGTACCGTTCAGCAGGGCCGCCTGTTGGGTCGGCAGGCGCTTGGGGCTCCCGAATACGAATGCCTGCGGATGACCGCCTTGCTCCTCCAACTCCTCCCGCAGGACCAGCACAGGAGGGTCCGAGGCAGCGGCGATGGACACACCGAGCCAGTCGAGCAGGCTTTGCTTGATGAGCAACGGCAGATCCGGCGACCCGTCTTGCCAGCGCAGCACCATCACCTTGTCCACGAGAGTCCTTGTGATGGCGCCGTCGGCGGCGAGTCGCTTCATTGAAGGCCCCGAAATATCTGCCTATTCGAAAGGCGGCCGCCCCGGTTTCGCGGCCAGAAAAAATCGGTTTCCGTGTTGATCGGCAGCCTTCATCCTAAGCGATAGGCGCGTGATCCTCCAATATGTGATGGTGGCGCTCAAGGGAGACATCGCGGACGGTGCGCAGCGTCATCGCTCAAGCAAGGCGACGAACTGAAGGGGTCGATGCTTCGGTACTTGACGCTGAACGGCGATTCTCGCGTGCCTGATCCTATGTCCGGTTTCAGCCCTCAAGCGGCCGCAAATTACGGATTTCTGCCACTTTTGCAGATGACCCAAAGCGGCCATCCGGTGGAATAGACTCCCTTCGGGGGTGCTCATACAATCCGGGGCATAGCGTCCTCTGAGGGCAGCCGCACCCCATGGCCGAAGAACGCGTCCAGCGTCGCCTTGCCGCGATCCTCGCCGCCGATGTGGTCGGCTACAGCCGCCTGATGGAGCGGGACGAGGCAGGCACGTTAGCGGCGCTCAAGGCACGGCGCCGTGACGTATTGAACCCCCTAGTCTCCAAACACCAGGGCCGCATCTTCAAGACGACCGGCGACGGCGTGCTGGTAGAGTTCGGAAGTGCCGTCAACGCGGTTCACTGCGCCGTCGATCTCCAACAAGGCATGGCCGCCGCCAACGCCGACCAGCCCGAGGACCTGCACATTGTGCTGCGCATCGGGGTCAATCTGGGAGATGTCATGGTCGAGGGCAGCGACCTCTACGGAGACGGCATCAATATCGCAGCTCGGCTCGAGGCCGTCGCCGAGCCAGGCGGCATTTTGTTGTCCGGAACGGCCTACGACCAGGTCAAGAACAAGATCAAAACCACCTTCGTCGACATTGGCCCCCAGACCTTGAAAAACATCGCCGAACCGGTTCGCGCCTATCGCGTCACCGACACACCAACCGTTGCAGTCGTGGCGCCCAAAATCGCGGCCGGCAAACCTTCCATCGCCGTGCTGCCCTTCACCAACATGTCCGGCGATCCGGAACAGGAGTATTTCTCCGACGGCATTACCGAGGACATCATCATCGAGCTGTCGCGCTTCCGCGATCTAGCGGTTGTAGCCCGAAACTCGTCGTATGCCTATCGCGGCAATACGGTTTCGATCCAGCAAGTCGGGCGCGAACTCCGCGCTGATTTCGTGCTGGAGGGCAGCGTTCGCAAAATGGGCAATCGTATCCGCATCAACGCCCAGCTCATCGATGCTGCCACGGGAAGGCATGTCTGGGCAGAGCGCTATGACCGGAGCATGGAGGACGTTTTCGCCATCCATGATGAGATCATCGCGACAATCGTCTCGAGTTTGACCGGCCAGATCGACAGCACCATCGTGCTCCGGGCGCGAGCAAAGCCGCCGGCTAGTTGGCAGGCCTATGACCATGTGCTGTCCGGTATCGCCGCGCTCGTCGTTGAGCGCTTTTCTCGGGACGTATACCTGCGCGCCATCGGGAATTTCGAGCGCGCCACCGAGATCGATCCACAATATGCTCGAGCGTTTGGCTGGATCGCGCTTTGCTACAACCGAATGGCACTTTTCTTCTGCAAAGGCAGCGAAGAGGAATACACCCGGCTGCGCGCACTAAGTCGAGAGAACGCACGCCGGGCGGTGGCGCTTGATGGCAACAATGCCGAGGCCCTTAACCTCTTGGGTTGGTCGCAAATCTGGGAGGGAAGTTTCGCGGAAGGTGAGCGTCTCGTCGAACGTGCATATTCTATCAATCCGAATGATGGCGTCGGCGCACTGAGATTCGCAACGGCATTGATATATGTGGGTAAACCCGAGCAGGCAGTTCGGTTGGCGGAGGCGGTGATTCAGCATACCAGACCGCATCCGGAATGGTTCCTGTCCGATCTGGCGGAAGCCTACTTCTACGCGCGCCGAAATGACGAATCCGTGGCGCTGTTTGAGAAAGTGCCGGATGTGGAAATCAACGAGAATCGCGCGGCCGCCGTCTGTGCCTTTGCCTATGCCGGCCAGCTGGATCGTGCACGGCTTCAGGCTGACCGATATGCGGCGCAGATGCGCGCGAATTGGATCGGTGATCCAAATGCGGGAATAGCAGAAATGCTGGAGTGGGAGTTCCAGCACTTCCTGCCGCGAAGTCGGCCGGAAGATATCGACTATGTCCGTGACGGCCTGCGCAAGGCCGGGATGCCAGCATGATGTCCCACTCCTTCCGCTTTTGGCACTAAGCGGCGGTCCTCGCGCGCTGAACTTGGCGTCCGGTTTCGGCCCTTAAGCGGCTGCTAGGCGCGGCTTCCTGTCCTTATGTAGATTGCCCGGAACGGACACTTGCCATGTCAGGCTTCTTACGAGAAAGCGGAATCCGGCCAATCCAACAGCTGTCACAAATATCGGGTCTAGTCCCCGTCACTCGAACGAAGGTTGGCTTGGAGTAGCGCTAGAACATGTTGCGTGGCTGGCGCCAGCTGAGCAATGGAGCTGGCGCGCGGCGCTTGCCAATAGGAGGCGATTATGTCGGAGCTAGATCCGTCACATATCATGCAAGTCGGGATGGGATTCTTTGCGTCGAAGACGCTGCTTTCAGCCGTCGAATTGGAACTCTTCACCAAACTCGCCATGCAGCCGATGACGGGCAAAGAGATCGCCGCAGCTTTGCAACTTAATCCACGCGCCATTCCGGACTTTCCGGACGCACTGGTGGCTCTCAAGTTTCTTCAACGCGACGGCGACGGCCCCGATGCGCACTACTCGAATACGCCCGAGAGCACGTTTTTTCTGGATCGAAACAGCCCTGGCTACATCGGTGGCATCCTCGAGATGGCGAATGCCCGCCTGTATCGATTCTGGGCAGACCTCACAGCGGCTCTCAAGACCGGCATGCCGCAAAATGAAACTAAGCAATCGGGAGAGCCGATGTGCGCGAAGCTCTACGCGGACCCGGCACGCCTCGAGCAGTTTATGAACGCCATGTCGGGGATTTCTGCTGGAAACTTCAAGGAGTTTGCCCGGAAATTCGATTTCTCTGGGTTCAAGACCCTTTGCGATGTCGGTGGCGCGACTGGACAGCTTTCCTGCATGGTCGCCGCAGCGAATCCGCACATGCGCTGCGCCAGTCTCGATCTCCCCAAAGTCGTGCCGATAGCCACACGCAAAATTCAGCAGGCGGGCCTGACCGACCGGGTAACGGCTCTCGGTGGCGACTTCTTGGCCGATCCATTGCCCAAGGCGGAGATCATCACCATGGGGATGATCTTGCACGACTGGAACCTTGAGAAAAAGAAGCTGCTCATTCGCAAGGCGTATGACGCCTTGCCCCCAGGCGGGGCGTTTGTGGTTATCGAGGCGCTCATCGACGATGAAAGGCGCGAGAATGCGTTCGGCTTGATGATGTCTCTCAACATGCTGATCGAGTTTGGCGATGCCTTCGATTACTCGGGAGCCGACTTTGTGGGCTGGTGTCGCGAAGTCGGATTCCGGGATTTTCAGATCATCCCGCTGACGGGCCCGTCGAGCGCTGCGGTCGCCTACAAGTAGCTAAATTATGGTTCGATTTAGTCGCCTGAGTCCTCGATTCGGGCCAAGCGATTGCGTCTGGACTGTTTGTCGACCGCTTCGATAAACCAACAGGATGTCCGCTAGTGGCACATTTCAGACCTAGGCGCAGAGCGCCGCCACTTCGCGCTTTGACCCAACTCGGACGTCCGGCCCGGATAGACGCCTCGACCATGATCGTGCATCCTTAGCTGAATAGGCTCTCGACCAGGTTGCTGGTGCGGATTTCAGTCCGCGCGCCAACGCGAGCGTTAGCCACCGGACGCGGGCCAAGAGTCTCGCGACCTGGCGATCGTGTCTCGCCAGCGAGCGCGCACCGGGCGAACCGTTCACCTGAGTGCATTCACCTGCGAAAGGAACTGCCATGAGTGGGAGCATCAACAAACGTGTACTGCTGGCGCGCCGGCCCGAAGGCCTGCCGAAGCCGAGCGATTTCCGCCTTGAGGAGGTGACTATTCCGGCGCCGAAGGAAGGCGAGCTTCTGCTTCGTATCCTCTTTCTCTCCCTCGACCCTTACATGCGCGGACGCATGGACGCCGGGGAGTCCTATGCGGCACCGGTGGAAATCGGAGAAGTCATGGACGGCGGTACCGTAGCCGAGGTCGTCGTGTCTCGGCACAAGGATTTCGTCAAGGGCGAGATCCTTCTCTCTTATTCCGGCTGGCAGAGCTATGCCCTCTCTGACGGCCAGGGCCTGCGCAAGCTCGATCCGGCAGCAGCACCCGTCTCCACCGCGCTCGGTGTCCTCGGAATGCCGGGTTTCACCGCCTATGCGGGACTCCTTACCATCGGTCGGCCCAAGCCCGGCGAAACTGTGGTGGTCGCCGCCGCCAGCGGTGCGGTTGGCTCCGCTGTCGGCCAGATCGCCAAGATAAAGGGGGCGCGCGCGGTGGGGATCGCTGGCGGCTTGGCGAAATGCGCCTTCGTCCTTGAGAACCTTGGCTTCGACGCGGCGATCGACCGTCGCGCGCCCGACTTCGCCCGGCGCCTGAAGGAAGCTTGCCCCAAGGGCATCGACATATATTTCGAGAATGTCGGTGGCGCGGTCTGGGATGCAGTCTTTCCACTGCTCAATGATTTCGCCCGCATTCCCGTCTGCGGCCTGATCGCCGACTACAACATGAGCGCTCCCTTTCCAGGCCCCGACCGCCTGCCCGTCGTTATGGACCAGGTTCTGACCAAGAGCCTCACGATCCGCGGTTTCATTCAGCGCGAGTTCGCTGACCAGCGTCCAGCCTTTTATTCGGAGATGAGCCAGTGGATTCGCGGAGGCCGCCTGCGCTATCGCGAGGATGTGGTGGACGGTCTCGACAATGCACCGGACGCCTTCATCGGCCTGCTGCAGGGGCGCAACTTCGGCAAGCTGGTTGTGCGGGTCTTATAAGTGGCCCTCGGCAGCGACCGCCCAGGTGTGAGTAACGAATGAGGTGATACGTTGTTGAATGTCTGGCAGGCAGCGAAGCTGCCCTAGCGCAGCAACTGCTCACCCTATGTAATCCAAAGCAAGTGTGCTGCGCGATTCGACGCGCTGGCTGCGGCGATGATCCGCTCGATCCATCTGACGAATTCCTATTGATCAGAAGACCACCGTCCAGCGTGACCTCCTCCATGCTGAGCGGAGATTCGAATGTCTGGATCTGGCACATCCCGGACGAATCGCGCCAAGCTCAGGAAGTCTGCTGTCGGAGGTGAAGCGGACCCTTCACCGTGGTCGACGCACTGCCGAGTTTGACCCAAACAGACCTTGCTGCCATCAAGTTGACGCCGACTGGCGTCGTCTTCGCACTCGCCAACCCCCATTGTGTCTTTACATACAATCAGCGCACTAGACCCCTGTTTCGGCCTACGCACGCCAGAACGGCTTGTCGCTTTCGGTAGAGGCATCGGCGGGACTGGTGCCGCAATTCTGCACCGCTCGTCCGCCCGGTTCCGGCTGGCGGCGATCGCCACTGTCTGGAGTATTTTATCTGCCATGGCAGGCCAACGGGCGTCGCTGCGCTAAGCCTGGCCGAACGGCATTGACGGCACGGGTGGTAGCTGTGAAGCTTGTCACGGTGATTGACGCGTATCGGTAGCACATCACTATTGGAGCGAGAAGGAACCGAACTCCGCAGGGGGGTTCCATGGATGTCGATCCGCTTTTTCTCGGCCGCGTTGTCGAACGCATTCTGGTGGTTATCTTCGGCGGGCTGTCGCTGGTCTTGGGCTGGCGGCTGTTCATGGTCGGAGTGGTCGATCCGCAGATCGCCGAGATCAAGTTCAAGGACTGGAAGGTGAGCTTGCGCCAGGTCGGGCCGGGCTCGGTGTTTGCGGCGCTGGGGATTGGCGTAATGGCCTTCGCGTTGTCCAAACCACTCGAGATAACAGAAGGGCCGCGGGCTTCGCATTCCGTCGAGACCGCGAGCGCGGGGGGAGGCAGCCGAAGCCTCAGCTATCTGGGAGAAGGGGAGGCGCCGGACCTTCGCCACTGGGTGCGCGTACTGAATACCTTCGCGCGGCTGGATACGGAGCGGCTGAAGCAGGATTCCGCACAGGCAACCGCCCTCAAGGCCGAGCTGGTGCAGGCGCAAGAAGGCGCGGTCGTCATGCGCAACATGCTCCTGCTGGAGAAATTCTCCCAGGCGGATCTCGCAGTTTGGCAAAAATATCAGGACGCCTATCTGCAGGATCCACGCTCGGTGCCGGGCGACGTCCGCCCGACTTTGACAGCGCTCGAGCCCTGGATGACCTCGACCGTCGCCGACGAGCGCTGACGTGATTGCGCTGAGCCGCTTGGCATGCATGCTCGCCGCCGGGCTCGTGTTAGCGGTGGGATCGGCGTCGGCAGTGCTCGCCCAGACCTCTGAACCCGATAGTGCTGCTCCGCTATCCATGCGCGATGACGAGATGCGCATGATCAATGCCCTGCTCGACGCATTCATGGAAGTCATGGCACCGGACGAGCAGGCAATCCTGCGCGAGATCGATGTGCGGATTCCGATGGACTACGATGTCACCCGTGTCGTCGCCTATCGAGACGATAGCGGCCGCATAATCGAAGTCAGCTTCGGGTTCTTCGGCTTGGCGATCCAGCTCTGCGATGACGAAGTGCTGGCTGACTACTACGCGGCGCAGGACCCTGGTATCTATGACAAGTTCGAGGCCTACGTGACCAGTCTCAACGAGGCCATCGACCGGAACGAGCAATCGATGAGCCAGCATGCGCTGCCGCGGTTCGCCTTGTTCGCCGGCATCCCGGAGGAAACGGCCACGGCGCGGGCGGCCCAGGAGGATTTCAAATCTTACGCCGCGAACCTTCGCACCTCGGCCATCGCCTTCGTTCTAGCGCATGAGATCGGACATCACGTCCTAGGCCACACCGACATGCCGCCGCCGGAATCGCCGGCGGTGAGCCGCGAACGCGAGAGTGCCGCCGATCGCTTCGCCGCGGAACTGACCATGCGGGTCGGTATGCCAGCCTTCGGTGCGCTGCCGGCGCTTGCGCTGTTCGCTGCGGCGGAGGGCGAAACGCTCGAACCTCAGGCCAGCCACCCCCTCGGCACCTGTCGCATCCTCGCCGCGATGCTCGATTCCGTCGATCGGCTCGCGGTTGACGAGCGGACGGTCCACCTGCTGGACCAGAGTCCGGATATGATGCCGGGAGGCGAACGTTACGAATATTTCAGGACACTCATGAAGACGAATTGCTCCTGACGTTCACCGGCGAAGTAACTACGCACCCTGATAACGGCCAAATTCTACAGTCGGGTCGAGGCGGTATGGGCACCTTCCAGCCCAACTTACGCCAGCAAGAAATGGCCTGCTGCATTCGCGACAGCCCGCGCAGTGCGCGCAACAGCAATGGCACTTCTCCGGACAGGCTCTTGCGCTAACATCCGCTTTATCTTCAATAGGCGCTGCTGAGCGATCTCCAGAGGTCGATGTTTGTGTTCGCCACCAGCTCGTCGTGGGCGGCTTCGAGGCAGGAACGCACGTTGTCGAAGTAATGACTCACCTCGACCTTTGCTCCACAAGTGGCGTACATCTTGCGCGCCAGGGTGACGCCCTCGATGCCCGATGCCCGTCCGGTTTCGCTCGCAATCGCAGCCTCGAGCACGCGGCCGTCGGAATCATTGATCGAGTGCCCGCGAGCCGGCAGTGCATTGATCATCTGGTTGGCGAGCCTGATGGCATCGCCAGCTTCGTCGATCCGATCGAAGAACTCCGTCCCCACCTCACGGACTGTGCCGGTCGCAATGGCGATCTCGGCTGCGGTTTGTGGATTGGTGTCGTTTGCTGCTGCCATTGGCACCAGCGAGACCCGCTCGCCGATATCGATCGCGATATCAAAGAGGCCCAGTTTCGCCAATTCCCCAGGCGGCAGCGTTACCTCGATTGCGGTGAAGCCACGATCGGTAGCAAATTCGAGGTAGGGTGTCGCCGATAGCCGCACGTTTTGGCCCAGTCTGTTTGTGCCGCTCAGAACAATTTCGGCGCCTTCGATCGGAACATAGGTCTGCCCTCTTGCCGGATTGTCCCGCGATTGCTGTAGGCAAAAAGTACTAAGATCGGCGCGGCAGCCGTCGTTGAGGCAATTGAGCGGGATGGGGCCATGGCTCGCGACCACACCGAGGATCTGTGGCGCCGCCTGAGCGCTGCCGGTTGACGTTGTCCAGCCGAACGGCTTCTGCACGGGCAAGACGGTGTCGGGGTGTACTCCCATGCCCAGCCGGCTTCGATCGTTCAGATCCTCAGCAGCAGTCTCGCCAGAAAACGCCGTCAGTAGGGTCAGGAGCAGGACAAAGCCGATAAATCCATTCGGTAGCGGGCGGTACATCATGTCTGCGGCCTCCTCTCTAGGCGGTGACGATCAAGTCGCCGGCGGCGGCAAAGTCAACGCTCGTAGGAGTTACGATGAGTGCCGTTATAAAAACGCTTGAATTTCAGTAGAACTCCGGGCGCAGCACGGCAATACCCGTGCCGTTCGGTATAAAAGCGCTTAAAGTAACGGTGTGCGTTGGAATCGCTTCAATGGTCATATGAACCATGACGGTGCTCGTACTCTGTCTTCTCGGTGGTTTTCAGGCACGCCTCCCGTCGAGTCGCCCTTTGACAATCAGGAGCAAGAGGGCCCAAGCGCTGCTGGCTTGCCTCGCAGTCGCCCCCGGAAACATCCTTACCCGCGACAAGGTCGCGGGCATCCTGTGGAGCTATAGCGACGACGGGCATGCCCGCAATAGCCTGCGGCAATCACTCACGATGCTCCGGCACGATCTCGTGGCGGTTGAGCCGTTCCCGATCATCGCGGAGGGCGACAGGTTGGTCCTCGACAGAGCGGCCGTCGATGTCGATGTGTGGAGCTTCGAACGGCTGGCGGCCTCCAACGACTTCGAGCAACTCCGAAAGGGGGCAGATCTCTATCGGGGTGACTTTCTCGATGGCATTCACCTGTCGGACCCGGCATTCGAGGAATGGTCGGCCGCCGAACGTGATCGACTCCGTCGATTGGCGAGCGATGTGTTCGAGCGACTCGCCGCCCGTCAGATCGGCGGCGATGCAATTACGGCCGCCCAGCGCCTGCTGGCCCTCGATACACTGCGCGAGGCCTCCCATCGCGTGGCAATGCAGGCCTACGCAGCCCAGGGCGAGGTGGATTTGGCCTTGCGGCAGTACAAGACCTGTCGCGAGATCCTTCGTCGCGAACTTGGAGTGGAGCCGGATGCGGAAACGCAAGATCTCTACCGCCGGGTTCGCGACACCAGGTCGGCCCAGATAGATACGAAGCATTCTGCCCCGTTCGTGTCGATTGCATCGCGAGAGTTGCTAACCGATCCGGCGCAAAAGCCGGCGGTCGCGCTGCTGCCATTCGTCAACATGAGTACCGATCCGCACCTGGCTAGCTTCGGCGACGGACTCGCTGAAGACATCATCACGGAGTTGTCCCGCTTTCATAGCCTCTTCATCATCGCGCGCAGCTCTTCCTTTCAGTATCGCGATAGGGCGATCGACGTGAATCTCATGGGGCAAGCGTTGAAGGCGCAGTACATCCTCGAGGGGAGTGTGCGAACAATCGGCCGATCAATTCGCATTACCGTGCAGCTCATCGACGCGGCCACCGGGAATCATCTGTGGGCCGAGCGTTACGACCGCGACATACAGGACATGGCCCAGGTCCAGGACAAGCTGACTGCAGCAATCGTTGCAGGAGTCGCGGCGCAGATCCGTGCCGCTGCCACGGAGCAAGCGCGTCGCAAGCGGACGGAGAGCCTGGCGGCGTATGAATTACTGCATCTCGGCCTGGAATACCTGAACAGAGCCGGCAGTGACGACATTGTGCCGGCGCGGCTACTGTTCCAGCAGGCGATCGAGATCGATCCCAACTATGCGCAGGCCCATGCTCATCTCGCCGATACCTTCGGCGAATCCCATTGGATCGATGTCTATCGGGCGGGCTCCGCCGAGGCCGGATTGGATCGTGCATTGGAAAGCGCGGTGAAGGCTGTGGCACTGGATGACAGCGATGCGGTCTGCCACTGCGTGCTCGGTGCGAACTATCTTTGTGCAAAGTCGTTCGATCTCGCGAGGCTCGAACTCGACAGGGCGATAGAGTTAAATCCGAACGACCCCGATCTCCTCGTACAGCGAGGCGCTCTGGAGAATTTTACCGGCCAGCCGCAGGCGGCGTTGGACCTGTTCGACCGGGCGGAGCGGCTCAATCTGCGCCCGCCTAATTGGTACCGCCACCATCGCGGTCTGGCCCTATATGGGCTGGGGCAATATGCAGAGGCATCAGCCGCATTCGAACGGATGATTGTGCGGCCAACGTATGTCGTTCGCTATCTTGCAGCCAGCTATGCTCAGTCAGGTCGGCCGGCTGAGGCGAGGGCCACAGCGGCCGCTGCGCTCAACATGGAGCCCGGGTTCAATCTACGAAGATATGCGGTGGTAGAGCCGTACAGGTCGGGCGCAGATCTCGACCATATGATGGCCGGGATGCGGAATGCGGGTCTGCCGGCATGATGGTCGATTGGCTCAAAACTTGACGACAAACGCACTTCCGCACTTGGCACATCCCGGCCATGCCGTCTGCCGCGTCTGCCGCGTCTGCCGGCCGCCTGGCGCTCAAGACCAGACTCTAGACGCCGCCGGGCCTAGGCGTTCATGCTCTCGTCGCCGGCTTACCGATCCGCGGCGCCCGGTGGCCGACGGACCTACGCCAGCCGGACAGGTCATATCATGAGCAGGAGCACGGCAATGGAAAGCGTTACATTTCGGAAATGGCTGGCGGAGCACGGATGTCGCTTCGACCAGCAGGAGCATCACAAGCGCGGCGAGGGCCAAGCTATGGTGACGGTGCATCGAGAGGGGCGGACATCGCAAGCGCCTCTGAGCGGTTCGCACAAGGATATCGCTCCGGAGGAATTGCGCCGGATCTGCGAGGAACTCGGCCTCGATTGGTCCAAGTTGCCTGGACCGAAGAGCCGGGTATGAGGCGCTCGTCTCAACGGACTCCGGCAGGGTGCCCCATGGCGCGTTTTCAGGTCCAGGCCATAGTCCCAGCCTATTGATCCTTGGCCGCCGATCGTTCGGCTCGCCATCGCGGCCGGCGAAGACGGCGCGCTGAGGGCACCCGCAAGCGTGACGTGATCGGATGAGCCACGACGCTACGTCTTCGAAACGGGTTGTGTCGAAGCGATCGGTTTTGCAGGCGTGAACAGGGGGCAACGCCCGTCAACACGACAGCCAGGTCGGGGTCACCCGCATCCGCAAAGCCATGAGAGAGTCCTGTGTGGCGGCCGGAACCGCCTCCCGCTATTTGACGATCAGGTTGTTGCGGATCTCCTTCACGCCCTGGACACCGGCAGCCACTCTCGCCGCCCGCTCCTTCGCCGTCGCCGAGTTCACGAAGCCGCTCAACTGAACGACACCCTTGAAAGTCTCGACGTCGATCTGAAAGACGTTCAGCTCTGAATCGCCGATGAGCTGGGCGCGCACCTTGTTGCTGATGGTCGCGTCGTCGATGTATTCGCCGGTGCTTTGACTCGTTGGCGTACTGGAACAGGCCGCCATCGGTCCCGCAAGAAGTCCGGTGAGAACGAGGGCCGCCATGAGACGCGATGTCTTCATCTCCGTTTCCTTTCAAGGTCGTTGCGCGCTGTCTTCATTCTGATCGGGCATTTCCCTATTGGCCGGCTTTCCGTGGCTGAAAGTGATCCGCCGACCTGATTTCTCTCGACTGAAGAAGCGATTTTCATCGGCTCCGAACGGGAGGATCGCGCTTTCCGCATGGTGTCGCGGTGTCACGACAACGTCCTCATTCATTGGATCGATCAGAAATCAGGAATAGGAAAACATATCGCTTTCCGGCGGCGCGGTACCTTGACTTGGATCAACATGCAGCCGGTGAGCAAAAATAGTCCGGCCTCGTATTTCTTGGATGTCGCGCAAGTCCGGACGGACAGGAAGATCGCCGCCGGCCCCGGGTTTGTGCGGGGGCCCCGCAGGCCCTATCATGCCCTCATCGCGAGTGCGGATTCCGGGCCTGCTCATTCAGGGGGGAGAGAGCGCCATGTCTTCCGTCGATGCGTTCCTGACCGAGGCGGATCGCCGCGCGATCCGGGCGCCGATCGAGACGGCGCGCACCTTTCCGCAGATCGCCTACCGCTCGCAAGGCTTCTTCGAGCTCGAGGTCGAGCGGGTTTTCAGCCGCAACTGGGTCGCGGTCGGGTTCGGCGGCTCCGTGCCTGCGCCCGGCGACGCGGCGCCGGTCGAGATCTTTGGGATGCCGCTGCTGCTGATGCGCGGCGACGACGGCGCCCTCCGCGTCTTCCACAATGTCGGCGCCCATGACGGCTGCCCGGTGGTGCTGAAGCGCCGGTCGGGGCCGGGGCCGATCGAGGGGCCCTATCATGGCTGGCAGTACGACCTGCGCGGCCGCCTCATCAAGGCGCCGTTCTGGGACGGGACGCCCGATCCGGATGTCGGGCCCTTGCGCGCGCAGGGCGGCGATCTCGTGGAGATCCGCTCCGGCCTCTGGCAGGACATCGTCTTCGCCGATCTCTCCGGAAAATGCGCGCCGCTGACCGAGTTCCTGGCGCCGCTGATCGCCCTCTTCGCCGACCACGATCTCTCGGGCCTCGAGATGGCGATGGACGTTCCCGAGGGCGACGGCGTCCACCGCGTGCTCGCCCGGGCGAATTGGAAGGCGCTCTGGGAGAACTACGCGCCCAACGTCTATCACGAGGGCTTCGTGCATGAGATGTATCGCCAGTCGAAACATGTGCCGCGCGTCGACGCGGCCGGCAACAAGACCTTCACCGAGATCGATGACGGCATCGTCAAGGGGCTGGGCTTCGAGACGGCGCGCGTCAGCAACACCTACCCCGCGGTGACGTTCCCGAAGATCCGGTCGAAGCGGACCGGCGAGCCGGTCGCGGTCTCCTATATCCTCAATATCTATCCGAACTGGGCGCTGCTGGTGTTCCCGACGCATTTCCGCGTCCGCATCCTGGCGCCGCTCGATGCGGGGAGCTGCGAGTGGCGGATCGCCAGCTACTACAACGGGGGTGCGGCGCGCGACCCGAGCGCGCTGGCGATGCGGCAGCGAAGCATCGCCGGCTCACTCCATGCGGGCCAGGAGGACGACGCCATCTGCGAAGCCGTCCAGCGCGCGCGAGGCTCGCCCGCCCACCGCTCGCATTTCTACTCGCCCTTCTGGGACCGGATGCATTGGGACTTCAACCGGATGGTGCTGGGGGACTTGGAGAGGTAGGGCGGCGACCGCGTCATGTTGTAATCCGATTGGGATTGATAATGCGCAGCCCTTGAAACCAAGGACAGTCGATGATTTTAAGATTGAAGGGCACGGCGCCCGACTCCACTCCATCAAGGCATTGAGTCGCTACAGAATCAGCAATAGACAGGGATCTGTTGACAATACTGTCCTTGCCTACGTCGCCACTGGCATATACCAACGTAACCATGGTGGGTAGAAACTCAGCGCCGTCGATGGGTTTCTTTCTTTGGTTGTAGGCATCGATATTCCCCAAGTCGGAATCAACGACCATGCCCACTCGGTCGGAATCGTTCGTGATCCCAAACTTCTTCAAATGTTCAAGCGCAGCTAACCAACCGAAGTTTTCTGGTTTGGATTTGATCTCGACGTATTCGAGGCAAAACGGGATATTGTGCTGCCAGTGGGGAGTGAGGCCTTGCTTTTCTGGGACCCATACCGATTGTGACGTGAGCCCCGTTTCTCATCCAGCGATTGGTAGAGTCTCGCTGTGAGTTGAGCCCATCTGGGCGGGTGGGGCAACGGCCATGGGCGCGGGGCTTGCACCTTTTGCTCATGCGCGCCCCCTGCCGGGCAGCGAGCTTACCGGTATGTTCGTCCCGCGCGGCAACCGGCGCGGCTATCGGGATGGGCACGCGGGACGACGACCCCGGGCCGGACCGCTCCGCTACTCCACCTTTTCCACGACCTGCAAAAACGCCGCCGGCGGATAGAGGTTGAGCTTCTTCGCCACCTTCATGTTCACCAGATAGGCGAAATGGTCGATCGCCAGCACCGGCAGGTTGCCGGGCTTGGCGCCCTTGAGCAGCTTGACCGCTTGCTCGCCGGCGAGCTTGCCGACGTCGTAGTCGCGCGCCGTGACCGACATCAGGGCCTGGCTGTGCGTCACCGGATGCGGGTCGGGGCTCAGGACCGCCAGGCCGTTCTGGACCGCGGCGCTGGTGAAGGCGTCCTGGTTCTTCTGGAGGAACGGGCTCGGCCCCAGATAGACCCACTGCACGCCGGCGGCCTTGAGCGCCGCCATCTTGGGCGCGATCGATGCCACTGTGGGAGCGCCGCTGGCGTCGAGATCGAGCGGCAGGGCGTCGAGCTTGAATTTGAGGTCGTCGGCGAGGGCCTTCACCTCGTCGACCTTGATGATCGAGTTGGGCGCGGAGGGATCGTACAGCATGCCCAGATGATCGAAGCCCGGCATGTAGCGACGGATCGACTTGATGCTGACCGATTCGGGCGTCTGGTTGCGGGTGCCCGTGACGTTGGGGCGGCCGGTCCAGTCGTAGCTCTGGATGATCCGGGTGCCGATCGGATCGGGAACGGCGGTGAAGACCACCGGGATGTTGTTGAGAAAGTCCGGGTCGTCCTGTTCGGCGATCGTGCCGACCATGCCGAGCGTCACCTTGGTGCCCCAGGTCACGACGGCGTCGACCTTCCGGGCGCGCGCCTCCTGCACGAAGCCGGCGAGCTTGTCTCTATCCTGGGCCGCGTCGCGCAGGATGACCTCGGCGTCGATGTTGTTCCCGGCGATGGCGTCCCTGACGCCCTTGCAGACATCCTCGCAGCCGCTCCAGGTCACCATCATGACGGTCTTGTGCGCGGCCTGGGCCGGCGCGGGCCCGATGGCGATCCCGGCCCCCAAGCCCAGCGCCAGCAGCGCCGCGGCGCCCATCTTTTGCCAATCCCGCTTCATGCTTTTCTCCCTCCGAACGCCAATCTTCCAGGGCGGGGCGTGCCACGGATCGTGAATCGCGCGGCCCCGCCGCGCCGCCGCCGCGCGCGATGACGCGCACCGCGCCCCTATGGCGGGGCACCGGGATTCTCGAAAGATCTCCCTCGCCACCGATGATGGCGACGAAATAGATCATCGGCAACCGCCCGGACCTGAGCATTCCTTCACCTCGCTCCGTCCGGCGGCCGGAGAGGAAGGAAGATTCTCTTCGATCTCGTTCCCTTTGCGGGTGCGGATCGAGGAAGGGGCAACGCCGGCTCCCCTTCGGCCCTGAGTCGCTGGCGCATCCCCTTGCCTGACCGTCACCCTCGAGGGGGGAGGGGATCGTGGGGAAGAATGAAATACCCCTTGCGGGTGAGGGCCGGTGTCACCATTCGGCCCCCTGGCCCCGATGCCGCAGCTTCTCTAGATTACCCCGTCATGCGCTACCTTGCAGCCGATGTGGGCGGAACATTCACCGATCTGGTGCTGGTTGACGGCTCGGCCGCCAGCCCCCGGGTCTTCATCGATAAGGTCCCCAGCCAGGCGACCGGCTCGGCGCTCGGCGTGCGCGAGGGCATCCAGCGGCTCTCGGCCAAGGCCGGCATCGCGGCCGGCGATATCGACCTCTTCGTCCATGGCTTCACGGTCGGCACCAACGCCTTCCTGACCCGCTCCGGGGCCAAGGCGGCGCTGGTGGTGACGCAGGGGTTCCGCGACCTGCTGCTGATCGGCAACCAGATGCGCCCCGATCTCTATTCGCTGACCGCGCGGAAGCCGGCGCCGGTGGTGCCGCGCTCGCTGACGGTCGAGGCGGTCGAGCGCGTGGACGCCTTCGGCCAGGTGGTGACGGCGCTGACCTCAGCGGAGATCGAGCGGGTCGCGGCGGCCGTGGTGGCGCTCAAGCCCGAGGCGGTCGCGATCTGCCTCGCCTTCGCGCATCTCAATCCCGCCCATGAGACCAAACTGGCCGAGGCGATCCAGGCGAAGCTGCCGGGCGTCCCGGTCTATCTCTCGGCCAAGGTCAATCCGCAGATCGAGGAATATCCGCGCGCCAACACCACGGCGGTCGCGGCCTATGCCGGCCCGGTGATCGACCGCTATATCGGCCGGCTCGAAACTAACCTGAAAGAGGTCGGCCTCGGCGGCCCCTTGCGCCTCATGCGCTCGGATGGCGGCGTCGCCACGCCGCGCGCGGCGCGCGACAACCCCGCCCATATGCTGCTCTCCGGCCCCGCCGGCGGCGTCATCGCCGGCGCCGACCTGGCGAAGGCGCTCGATGTCAAAGGCATGGTGACCTTCGACATGGGCGGCACCTCGGCCGACTTCTCGGTCATCGTCGACGGCGTGCCGACCATGGTGCGCGAGCGCGAGATCGACGGCCAGCCGCTGCGGCTGCCCACCATCGACATCGAGACCATCTCGGCCGGCGGCGGCTCGATCGCGCGGGTCGATATCGGCGGCGCCTTGCGCGTCGGCCCGAAGTCCGCGGGCGCCGTGCCGGGGCCGGCCTGTTACGGCCAGGGCGGCACCGACGCCACCGTGACCGATGCCGGCGTGGTGATGGGGCTGCTCGATCCCAACGAGTATCTCGGCGGCGAGATGCGCCTCGACCCCGATCTCGCGGCCAAGGCGGTCGAGCGCTCGGTCGCGACGCCGCTGGGCCTGGGGCTCGAGGAAGCGGCCTTCGGCATCATCTCGGTCGCCAACGCCAACATGATCCAGGCGATCCGGTCGCTGTCGGTCGAGCGCGGCCATGACGTGCGCGGCTTCGCCATTCTGGCCTTCGGCGGCGCCGGCCCGCTCTATGCGCCCTATATGGCGCGCGATCTCGGCATGGCCGAGGTGATCGCGCCGCGCAATCCGGGCGTGTTCGCGGCGCAAGGGCTGCTCCTCACCGACATCCGCCATGCGGCCCAGGCGCCGTTCCAGCGCAACATCGCCCGGCTCAAGCCCGACGAGATCGGCCCGCAACTCACCCGTCTCAAGGCCGAGCTCGATCACGAGCTCGAGGCCGACGGCGTGCCGACGACCGAGCGTTATTTCCATTTCGCCGCCGACATGCGCTGCGTCGGGCAGTTCCATCTGCTCACCATTCCGCTGTCGCAGCCCAACGGTTCCGGATGGTGGGACGGCGCCAGGGTCGCGGCCGAGTTCCATGCCGCGCATGAGCGCTCCTACGGCCATGCCGATCCGTCGGTGCCGGTCGAGATCGTCAATCTGCGCGTCGACGGCTTCGGCAAGATCCAGCGCCCGCCGCAGCCGCCCGAGCCCGCCTTCGTGTCGGGCGTCGCGCAGGCCGTCGGCTCGCGCCGCGTCTATTTCGACCGCCAGGGCTGGAGCGAGGCCAAGATCTATCGCCGCGATCTGCTGAAGCCGGGCCAGGAGATTCCGGGGCCGGCGATCGTGATGCAGCGGGATTCGACCATCGTGGTGCTGCCGGGCCAGCGCGGGCGGGTGGACAAGCGCGCGGTGATCCGGATTGCTATTAAAGCGGAATGAACCCCAAGCGGTTCATGACCCTTTTGACCCCTCCCCCTACCCCCTCCCGCAAGGGGAGGGGGCGAGGATACACTGAGATGGCGAGTTCGCTCGCCGCCGAAGATCGAGGAACCGAGCCATGACCTTCCGTCCGCAGGGCAATATCGACCCCATCAGCCGCGACGTGTTCCAGCAGCAGCTCGTCGGCATCGCCGAGGAGATGTCGATGGCGCTGCGGCGCGCGGCGTTCTCCTCGATCATCTGGGACATGTACGACTATGCCTGCGGCCTGTTCACGCCCGAGGGCGAGATGATGGCGCAGGCGGAGACGATCCCGGCCCAGCTCGGCATCATGTCGACGGCGCTGCGCCATATGAAAGGGGCCTTTCCGCTGGAGCAGTGGAAGCCCGGCGACGTGCTGGTCTGCAACGATCCCTATAAGGGCTGCACCCACACGATGGACATCGTGCTGTTCAGCCCGATCTTCCTCGAGGGCAAGCTCATCGGCATCACCTCGACCATCGCGCATCACGTCGATATCGGTGGCAAGATCCCCGGCACCGAGGCCGCCGACAATGGCGAGATCTTCGCCGAAGGCCTGATCCTGCCGCCGCTGAAGCTGGTCGAGGCGGGCAAGCCCAACCAGGCGATCTTCGACATCGTCGCCGCCAATGTGCGCGACCCCGCCTCCTGCCAGGGCGACCTGCGCGCGCAGATCGCCGGCTGCCGCACGGGCGAGCGGCGCCTGGCCGAGCTCTTCAAGCGCTATGGCGTGGAAGAGGCGCGGGCACTGACCGGCGCCTGCCTCGATTATGCCGAGACCTACATGCGCCGCGTCATCGCCGCCATGCCGGACGGGCGCTATTCGGCGAGCGTCAAGATCGAGGACGACACCACCAGTGACGAGCCGCTGACGGTCGCGGTGACGGTCGAGGTCAAGGGCGACAAGCTCAAGGTGGATTTCACCGGCTCCAGCCCGCAGCGCGACAACGCGCTCAACTGCCCGACGGCCTCGACCCTGTCGATGACGAACTACGCGGTCAAATGCATCGTGGCGCCCGACATCGCGCAGAACGAGGGCTGCAACCGCCCGGTCGAGCTGCTGGCGCCCGAAGGCACCATGCTCAATCCGCGCCGGCCCGGGGCCGTCTCGGTGCGCCATCTGACGCAGCAGGCGGTGGCCGACGCGGTGCTGAAGGCGATGGCGCCGCTGGCCCCCGACCATGCCTCGGCCGGCTGCCAGATCAGCTTCCCGACCTTCTGTGCCGGCGGCTTCGACGACCGGCCCGAGCGGCGCGACGAGAACGGGGCCGCCCCCTATTACGTCATCTCCGACATCATCGGCGGCGGCATGGGCGGCTCGGCCAAGAGCGACGGGCTCGACGCGATCGACACCCATGGCGGCAATTGCGCGATCCTCTCGGCCGAGGTGATCGAGACGCTGAGCCCCTTGCGGATTCTGGAGACGTCCTTGGTGGCGGGCTCGGGCGGAACGGGCGAGCATCGCGGCGGCCTCGGCATCAGGCGCGACTACCAGTTCCTCTCCGGCCGCACCATCATGGGTGCCTATGTGCAGCAGACGCGCCCCGAGACGCAGCCCTGGGGCCTCGAGGGCGGCGGGCCCGGCGCGCCCGGGTCCATCTCGCTCAATCCCGGCAAGCCCAACGCGCGCCCGCTCAAGAGCAAGATCTACGGCCTCAAGCTCGAGAAGGGCGACGTGATGCGCTTCCAGGGGGCCGGCGGCGGCGGCTGGGGCGACCCGAAGAAGCGCGACGCCGCGGCGGTCGCCCGGGACAAGGCGGAAGGGTTCGCCTGAGTCTTTCACCGCCTCCCCCGCGGGAGCCGATAGGAGTGGCGCCTCGGGGCACCACGAGGCCACGGGGGCCGCTCTTTTCCGACTAAGATCATCAGGAATTCTGACTGAAATTTTCGCGCGCGGACCCTCTTGAAGGGCTGTCGCCGGAAAACCAACTCGAATTTCGCCGGGTGCCCATTCGGGATCCGGCACTGACCTGTAGGTTTCCATGTTGCTCGGAGGAGGACGTGGCAATGAAAATCGACCGCAGCCAGCCTTCGCTGGCGGCCTTATTGCAGGCCCGTCGGGCCCCCTGGCCCGCCTCGCAAATCCCATCGACACCCGCGCCCCGATCGGCCGACTCCGGCGGGCTCGACCGTGACTCTGCGCCCGGTCCCGACCGGCGCGATCTCATGCCGTCGCCGGCTCCGGTCTGGCCGCGGGTCTTCCCGGGCCTCTGACGCCGGCACCGGACTGAGCCCCGACAGTCGAACCGCTTCGCTCAGGAGAATCGATCATGGCATTGATGTTCTCGGATCCTTTCGACGCTTTGTTCCAGTTCCAGCAGGCGCTCGATTCGTTGCGCACCAGCCCCTGGCTCGAGCCGGGGCCCAGCGGCGGCGGCGCCTTTCCCCCGCTCAACGTCTTCCGGCAGGGCGACGACATCGTCATCGTCACCGAGCTGGCGGGTGTGCGCAGGGACGACATCAGCGTCGATGTGAAGAACCGCACCATCCGCATTGCCGGCACCAAGTCGGTCGATTATGGCGGGAAGGCGAGCCTGCATCGCCGCGAGCGGCTGGCCGGAAAGTTCGATCGCGCCATCAGCATCCCGGTGGAGGTCGATGCGGACCGGGTCAAGGCCGAGTACCGCGACGGCGTCCTGGCGCTGTTCCTGCCGCGCGCCGAGCAGGACAAACCCCGCTCCATCAAGATTTCCTGAGCCGAGAGGAGGCGATCATGGCCAATGAACCCAAGCTCCAGGTGCAGGAGAAGAAGGAGCTGGCCGCGAAAGGCGAGAAGACGGTGCCCGCGCGCTACTATGTGCCCGCGACCGACATCTATGAGACCGAAGAGGCTTTGACCGTGGTGATGGAAGTGCCGGGGGTCGAGCGGGAGGCTATCGACGTGAATATCGAGAACGATGTGCTCAAGGTCGAGGCGCGCATCGATTTCGCGAAGTATGAGGGACTCGAGCCGCTCTACACCGAATATAATGTCGGCCATTTCTCGCGCGCCTTCACCTTGTCGAACAAGATCGACCAGCAGCGCATCGGCGCCAACGTCGAGGACGGCGTGTTGACCTTGACGCTGCCGAAGGCGAAGGAGGCGCAGCCGCGACGGATCGAGATCAAGTGACGGGAGCGTCGCCCGTAGGACCTGGCGAAGAAGCCTGAAAGGACGGCGGCCAGGCCGGTGGAAGGCTTCGTGGAGGGAGACGGCTTCGCCGAATCTTTTGTGTGCGGACCCCTCCCCCTACCCCCTCCCGCAAGGGGAGGGGGCGTGGACTTTGGTTGTCCCGTCTGGCGGTTTCGTCCGAGGAAAGAGACGAGATGTAAAAAACGAACCAGCCCCCTCCCCTTGCGGGAGGGGGTAGGGGGAGGGGCATTCGCGAGTTGCGCGTCAGCGCACCGGCATCACCGCGGCGGCGGGCCCGCAGGCGTCAGGCCATCCCGCGTTCGAAGAGCGACGCTGCCAGGCCTTCGATATGCTCGCTCCAAGCCAAGCGATCGCGCCAAGGTTTCGGGATGCTGGCGACGCCCCATATCGCACCGGCAAGCTGGCCGGTGACCGCGGCCACCGTATCGGCATCATCGCCGAGATTCGCCGCCAGCAACACGGCCGATTTGAAATCTTCAGCTTGTGCCACAGCCCAAAGAGCCGCCTCTAACGTATGAACGACGTAGCCGGACGATCCGATCTGATCGCGCTCCTTCCGTTCCCATGATCCGGTGGCGATTGCCGATATCTCGGAACTCGGACCGAGGCTACGCCGGCGCAGAGCGTCCTTCTTGCCGGCCCCTCGAATGGCTTCAATCAGAAGCGTCGAGAAATATCCGCAGGCGTCCATGGCAGCCCGCGCCCCATGCGTGGTCGCGCTTTGGCGCCTTGCCGCGTTCTCCGCAGCGACGGGGTCTGCCCAAAAGAAGATCGAAATGGGCGCCAACCGCATTAGCGACCCGTTACCGGCGGCATGGGCATCGACCGACCCCGCAATCGGATCGCCATTATCCTCGAAGCGCGCAAGTGCGTCGCGCGTGGTTCCGCCGATATCGAAACAATCGCCTGTGCAGGAATTCTCACCGTAGCGCCACCATCTGATGAACCTCTGCATCAGATCCCGCTGATCGAGGGCACCGCAAGCCAACAGGGAATCTGCGAGGCAGAGCGCCATGCTCGTATCGTCGGTCCATTGTCCCGCCTGGAGGCGAAATGGTCCGCCACCCTCCATATCGATCAACGGGGGCCGACTATCGCGCCTGCTGAACTCGAGTGTCGTTCCGATGGCATCGCCGACAGCGAGGCCGACAAACGCACCGATGGCACGGTCCCGTGTGGAGTCGTGTCGCGCTTGCTCGGTCATTGCGTAGCGCGCCGTCATCACCGTGGCGGCGGGCCCACGGGCGTCTCCACTATCTGCCGGTACATCTCCGGCCGACGCGTGTGATAGACGCCCCAATAGTCTCGCGCGTCATAGGCCAGGTCGAGGTCGACGGTGCCGATGACGATCTCCTCCCGGGTGCGGGACGCGCTGGCGATCATGGCGCCGACATGATCCGTCAGGAACGAGCTGCCGTAGAAATCGATCGTGACGCCGTCGTCGGTCTCGCGGCCGGTGCGGTTCGCGGCCAGCACCGGCACCAGATTGGCGGCGGCATGGCCGCGCATCACCGTCTGCCACTGGTCGCGGCTGTCCCATTTGGAGTTGACCTCGCTGCCGATCGCGGTCGGATAGACCAGCAGCTCGGCCCCCATCAGCGCCATCATGCGCGCCTGCTCCGGGAACCACTGGTCCCAGCAGATGCCGACGCCGAGCTTGAGATGGCGCGTGGCCCAGACCTTGGGGCCTTCCTGGCTGGGCGCGAAGAAGGCGTTCTCGCGATAGCCCGGGAACTGCGGGATATGCGACTTGCGATAGCGCCCGAGCAGCGTGCCGTCGGCATCGACGACCGCGGTCGTGTTGAAGAGACCGTCCTCGGCCCGTTCATAGATCGAGACCGGCACCACCACGCCGCGCTCGCGCGCGAATTTCTGGAAGAGCGCGACGGTCGGATGGCCGGCCAGGGGCCGTGCCAGCTCGCGATATTTCGGATTGTCGGTCTTGCAGAAATAGGGCGCCTCGAACAGCTCCGAGGGCAGCACCAGCTGCGCGCCCCGGTCCGCCGCGCGATGGGCGAGATCGAGCACGCGCGCCACCGTCGCGGTCTGGTTCCAGTCATGGGTGGTCTGCAGGGCGGCGACGGTGAGCGGGCGCGGCATGGTCATTTCCCCTTTCGGGCAGCGGTTGCGGGCAGCACTTCGGCACGGTCGGCGAGCCAGGCGCGGGTGAGGAGAGCTTCCTCGTCCAGCCACTTCAGGAAGCGCTGGATATTGGGTTTGGCGGCGGCTTCGGCGTTCACCGTGACGCACCAATCCTGATCGGCCGCAATGGCGGCGGGGAGCGGCGTCACCAGCCGCCCGGCTTCGAGATCGCCCGCGGCCAGCAGAAGGCTGCCGAGCGCCACGCCCAGCCCTTCGACGGCCGCCTGCAGCAGCGCGCCGGAATCGCCGAAATTATAGCCCTGGGCCGGCACCGCCGCACGCGAACCCTGGGCCGCGAACCAGCGCGTCCAGTCCTCGCGGCGCTCGTCATGGAGCAGGGGCCGCGTCAAGAGATCGGCCGGCTGGCGCAGGGGCTTCGGCTTCTGCGCCAGCACCGGCGCGCAGACCGGCATCAGCAGATCGCCGAACAGGGAGCGCGTCTCGATGCCCTGCGTCTCGCGGCTATGGCCGGCCGCGGCCTGCGGCAGGATCGCCAGATGGATCTCGCCGCGCGCCATGTCGACCGGCTGATCAGTCGAGAACAGCCAGAGATCGAGCTCGGGATGGCGCGCCCTGAGCCGGGGCAGGCGCGGCAGGAGCCAGCGCTGGGCGAAGGGGCCTCGCGTATAGAGGATGAGCTGGTTGGGTTTGCGATATTGCTCGAGCCGCTTCAAGCCCAGCTCGAGCCGGTCGAAACAGTCGCGCAGCGTGATCTCGAGATCGCGGCCCGCATCGGTCAGGACCGCGTTGCGGTGAAGCCGGTTGAAGAGCGGCTGGCCCAGATGTTCCTCGAGCATGCGGATCTGGTGGCTCACCGCCGACTGCGTCATGCCGAGCTCGGTGCCGGCCTTGGAGAAGCTCCCCAGCCGGGCTGCGGTCGCGAAGGCGCCCAGCGCGCGCATCGAGGGCAAAGCGCGCAGCGAGGTCGAGGTCGCAGGGTCGGGGCGGGTCTTTCGCATGAGCGATTTCGATCAGAATGACGAAATTTTTCGGGCTGCTGCGGCGGTAACTGATTCAATATAATCAAGCACTGTATCGAAACTCAAGGCATCCCAGGGGAGTTCTCAGGCATGAGTAAATTGAATGACGTGCGGATGCCTGCGGAGTGGGAACCCCATCGCGGCTGCTTCATGGCCTGGCCGCGCAATGCCGAGGCCTGGGGCCGTTCGCTGCAGGAGGTCCGCCGCGATTATGGGGCGGTGGCCCAGGCCATCGCCCGTTTCGAGCCGCTGACCGTGATCGTCGATCCGGCGCAGGTCGCGGAAGCGCGCAACCAGCTCGGGTCCGGGATCGAGATCCTGGCGCTGCCCTTCGACGAGCCCTGGATGCGCGACATGGGACCGACCTTCACCAGGCGCGGCGACGGCGCCGTGGCGGCCGTGTCCTGGCGTTTCAACGGATGGGGTTGCTTTGCGCCGGTGTTCGACCAGGATGCACGGCTCGGCCGGCGTCTCGCCGCCAAGATCGGCGCGCCGCTGATCAGCTCGGCGCTCGCGGTCGAGGGCGGCGCGCTCCATGTCGACGGCGCCGGCACGCTGCTCACGACCGACACGGTGATCCTCAACAAGAACCGCAATCCCGGCATCACGCGCGAGGCGGCCGAGGCCGAGTTCGCGCGGGCCCTCGGCATCGCCAAGACCATCTGGCTGCCGGGCAATCCTTACGAGAAGGGCACCGACGGTCATATCGACGGCATCGCCTGCTTCGTGCGGCCGGGCGTGTTGCTGTTCGAGGAAAGCGCCTCGAGCCGGCCCGAGATGCGCGAGACGACCGAGCGCAACCGCCGGGCGCTCGACGGCCAGACCGATGCGGCCGGCCGGCCGCTCGAGATCCTCACCATCCGCGAGGCGCCCGACGGCCGCCACGGTGCCAAGGGCTGGGGCTACTCGACCTCCTACGTGAATTTCTACATCGCCAATGGCGGCGTCGTGATGCCGAGCTTCGGCCTGCCGAAGGAAGACGCCGTCGCCCGCGAGACCGTCGCCGCCGCCTTGCCCGACCGCGAGGTCGTGCAGGTCGACATCTCGACCCTGGCGGCAGCCGGCGGCGGGATCCATTGCATCACCCAGCAATGGCCGGCGTGAGGTAAAGCGGAGCGCTGATTTCCTTCAGCCCCTTCAAGGCCGGCTTCGCCGGCGAACTTAACGTACTGCGGGCGAAGCCCGCGGGCGGGAGGGGCGGCGAGCGTAGCGAGCGGGGAGGGGAGCTGGCGAGATCTCGACGCGGCACCCCTCCCCCTACCCCCTCCCGCAAGGGAAGGGGGTGAGTATATTTTCCTTCCTCCAACGCGCGTGACACGGCTCGCCGCGACTTCCCCACGCCCCGCGCCCTTAAAATCCCTTGCCCGCGCCCTCAATTGGCCTTATTGGCGCGCATTCTTGGCGGCCGTGGGTAATGGTTGCCGCTCCTGTCGCGAATCCGAGACGAAGGTGGTTCGTCCGGCCGCGATTTCCGGGACCGGCCTTTGGGGAGTTTCAAGATGAGCTTTCGCTCGAATTTGCTGCGCGCCTCGGCGCTGAAGCCGGTTGCTGCGCTGTCCTTGGCCATGGCCCTGCTGCTGGGTTCGGCGGCGATCCTGCCGGGTGTTGCGCGCGCCGAGGACATCGTTGCCGAGACGCCGATCTCGCTCAGCGACCAGACCGGCGTCGCCATCACGATCTACAACCAGGACCTGGCCCTGGTGCGCGACCAGCGCAAGATCGCGCTGACGGCCGGCCTCAACGACCTGGCCTTCGCCGATGTCAGCGCGCTGATGCGGCCCGAGACGGCGCTGTTGCGCGTCGACGGCGCCAAGGTCACGGTGCGCGAGCAGAATTTCAATTTCGACCTGCTGACGCCCGAGAAGCTGCTGGAGAAGTCGGTCGGCCGCAAGGTGCGCGTCATCACCACCAACTATGCCACCGGCGCGGAGACCACCGAGGACGCGATCGTGCTCAGCGCCTCGGGCGGCGTGGTGCTGAAGATCGGCGACCGGATCGAGACGACCTCGCCCGGCCGCATCGTGTTCGACGAGGTGCCGCCGAATTTGCGCGCGCGGCCCACCCTGGTGATCGACGCGAACAGCGACACCGCCGGCACCGCGACCGCCCAGCTCAGCTATCTGACGGGCGGCCTCAACTGGGCGGCCGATTACGTGGCCTCACTCAGCCCGGACGAGAAGAGCCTGGACATCGACGGCTGGGTCACGCTCACCAACCAGAGCGGCACCACCTATCGCGACGCCAAGCTGCAGCTCGTGGCGGGCGACGTGCATCGCGTCCAGGAAGCGATGATGAAGACGATGGACGCCGTGGCGGCGGCCCCGGCGCCGATGGCCGAGCAGGCCATGACCGAGCAATCGCTGTTCGAATATCACCTCTACACGCTGGGCCGCCCGACCACGATCGCCGAGAACCAGACCAAGCAGGTGGCGCTCCTGAGCGCCACCTCGGTGCCGGTCGACAAGGAGTTCCGCTTCACCAACCTCACGGCGCGCGGCTACACCTACGACATCGGCGACCAGGAGCGGGTCAACGCCACGGTCTATGTCAGCTTCGTGAACGACGACGCCTCGCATATGGGCATGCCGCTGCCCAAGGGCACGATCCGCGTCTACAAGGCCGACGGCGACGGCCAGGTGCAGTTCGTCGGCGAGGATGCGATCGACCATACGCCGAAGAACGAGGATGTGCGCCTCACCCTGGGCCAGGCCTTCGACGTGACGGCCCATGCGCGCCAGACCAAATACGAGAAGATCTCGGACTCCGTCTATGAGAGCGCCTACGAGGTCGAGTTCAAGAACGCGAAGAAGGAGCCGGTCACGGTGGTGCTGGTCGAGGATGTCCCCGGCACCTGGAAGATCCTCAGCGAGAGCGCCAAGCATGAGGAAGTGAACTCGAACCGCCTGCGCTGGGAGGTGACGGTCCCGGCGGAAGGCTCGACCAAGTTCAATTACGCGGTGCGCGTCAGGTACTAGGCGGTAAGCAGCGCCCTTAGCTACCCCTCCCCCTGCCCCCTCCCGCAAGGGGAGGGGCGTGAGTTCCTTCTGCTCCGTGCCGCTTCACGCTGCCGCCTTCGCATAGGAGGAGGTGGTTTGAGTTCTTTCTAGCCCCCTCCCCTTGCGGGAGGGGGTAGGGGGAGGGGTGCTGCGGACTCGTTGTCAGCGATCTCCCCTCCGCACGAATTCGTGAACCGACGTGAATCCACCGTCATATGCCGGCGTGGTCCCATCTTTCTTCCAACGGTAGCCCGTCGATCGGTCGGCGGGACTTCCGACTCATGCAAACGCAAGGGAGACAGGGAATGTCCATGAACCGCAGAATCGTGTTGTTCTTCTCCGCCGCCGCACTCGCCGCACCGCTGCTGTTCGCCGCGACCGTGAGCTTCGCCGACGACATGCTCACCGGCGATCAGATCAAGAGCACCGTTTCCAACATGACCGTCGAAGGCAAGATGAATGACGGCATGGCCTATTCCGAGTTCTATGGCGCCGACGGCACCATCAAGGGCAAGGACTACACCGGCAAATGGACGGTGGAAGGCAACGAGATGTGCTTCGTCTATGGCACCGACCCGAAGAAGTCCTGCTACGGAATCAAGAAGGCCGCGACCGGGATCCAGTGGGTCGAGGACGGCAAGGTCGAAGGCGACGGCATGGTGAGCCAGGGCAACATCCGGAATTATTGACCGGAGCGCCTGCGCGGTCATTCTACGGGGGCGTCCTCGCGAAAGCGGGGAACCTCTCCCAGCTTGTTCACGGCCTAAGAATGGGTTCCCGCCGGAGTTTACGCCTGGGCCGGCCTGGGGCCGGGCGCGGGCGCGCGGTGACGGATCGCTGAGTGGCCCCTCTGCCAGTACCGCGCGGTACCGTCGACGACCTCGCCACAATCGATTGTCATTTCCAACTGCATGCAGTGATGCATCCGCCTGCTGATGGCAATCATCGCGCGCGACGTCAGCCTGCAACAGAAGCGGGCGTTGCGGGGTTCTCGGGCGCGCTTGACTTGGATCAATGTCCAGCTTGGCGCCGCGTTGTTCCATCATATCCAAGCGGCAGGTCGAAGCTGAGGAAGCGCATATGGTCACTCGCTCCATGACGATCCATCCCAAGTTGGTGATCATCCCCGTCGATGCGGAGATGCGAGTGATGAGCGGGCGCGACCTGATGGAGCGGCTCACGACCACGGACGATCGGCACCCGGCAATCATGGTCACGGGGCATGGCGATCTGCCAATCACAGTCCACGTCACGAAGGCCAACGAAAAGCACCTTCCTGAAGAGGCTTTCAGCCATCAGGAGCTTCTGGCCAACGTCGAGCAAGCGCCTAGAGAGACGCCGGATGGGAATAATGGGGGCGTTGCGGACGACAAGATAGCGCCGCACTTCGGCGGTCTCACGGTGCGCCAGCGCGAGGTTCTGGGCCTGGTCCTCGCCGGCCAGCGCAACAAGGACATCGCCGCCATTCTCGGCATCAGTCAGCGCACGGTCGAGAATCACCGCGCCAGGATCATGAGGAAGACCGGCTCGAAGTCCTTGGCGGCCTTGGTCCGCCTTGCCCTCGAGGCAGCCTGAAGAGGCGCCGGTACTCGTAAGCTCTTCAGGCCAATTGATCGGCCGTGTCCAGGATTACCACTCATCATGTAGATGCGGTGGCGGTCGCGCCATTGACTTAAGTTAGTGTCGCTCGCAAGGCTTTCTTGTAGGAGATCAAGATTGAGGGCGACCCGGAGGACGATCGGTTGCATAGGGCGCGCATGCCCGATCGTCGCGTTCAAGGAGACCCATCATGAACTGGGATCAGGTTGAAGGAAACTGGAAGGAAGTCCGCGGCAAAGTTCAGGCCCAATGGGGCAAGCTGACAAATGATGATCTTGATGTGATCAAAGGCCGGCGTACCGAGCTCGAAGGCCGCCTCCAGAAACATTACGGCTATGCCAAGGACAAGGCGAAGGCCGAAGTTGATGCCTGGCTCGGCAAGCTCAAATAGCAACCAGGAGTCTGACGTCGGGAAGCCGCCGTCGCGGGCGGCTTCCAATTGCGGCGGAGTGCAGATGGTCCCGAGTTCAAGTCACGGGCAGTGAGCCGCGGCTCATCGGTCGGACTGGCCGAGTGCTTCGGGAGGGTCGGCAAGCAAAGGTGAAACGTGAGTACAATCCTCATCATTATCGTACTGATCGTGCTGCTCGGCGGTGGCGGCGGGTATTATGGGTACAGCCGTTATGGCGGAGCCGGGTTGGGCGGCGTACTCGGCTTGGTGTTGATTATCCTTCTCGTGCTCTGGCTTCTGGGCGGACTGCATATGAGTCCCTGAGTCGGATGGCGGGCGGCCGGCTCCAGATCCGTTCCTAAAGACGAACCACCGGCGGAGGCCCGTTGCGGCCCGGGGTGTCCACCGTCAGCGATCTTTCTGACAAGCTCTCGTCAGTATGTCGCCCCGTAATTCCACGGGACGAATTCCTCGTCGCCATAGCCGAGCTCCTCGCTGCGGGTCTTCTGGCCCGAGGCGGTACGGAGCATGAGGTCGAAGATGCGCTCGCCCATCTCGTCCATCGAGGCGGTGCCGTCGACGATCTCGCCGCAATTGATGTCCATGTCACCCTTCATGCGCTGATACATGGGCGTGTTGGTCGCGAGCTTGAGGCTGGGGGCGGGCTTGCAGCCGAAGCAGGAGCCGCGCCCCGTGGTGAAGCAGACGAGGTTGGCGCCGGCCGCCACTTGTCCCGTGGCCGAGACCGGATCGTAGCCCGGCGAATCCATGAAGACGGCGCCCTTGGCCGTGATCGGCTCGGCATAGCGATAGACAGCGGTCAGGGGCGAGCTGCCGCTCTTGGCGACCGCGCCCAGCGATTTCTCGAGAATGGTGGTGATGCCGCCGGCCTTGTTGCCGGGAGAGGGATTGTTGTCGAGGCTGCCATTGTCGTGGCTCGCATGCTCTTCCCACCAGCGGATCAGCTCGATCAGCTTCTCGCCTACGGCCGCGTCCGTCACGCGCGCGAGCAGCAGGCTCTCGGCGCCATAGATCTCCGGCGTCTCGCTCAGGATCCCGGTGCCGCCCGCGGCCGCCAGCAGATCGACCGCCTTGCCCAGCGCCGGATTGGCCGTCAGCGCCGAGAAGCCGTCGGAGCCGCCGCACTGAAGTCCCACGACCAGATTTTCGGCACCGACCGGCTCGCGCTTCGCGGCCGCGGCCGGCTCGATCATGGTTTTCAGCGCGTCGATCGCCGCGCGCACGGTGGCCTCGGTGCCGCCTTCCTCCTGGATGATGAGGGGTTTCAGCCGCTCGCTGGCATGCAGGCCCGCCTTCGCCATGAAGTCATGGACCTGGTTGTCCTCGCAGCCCAGCGCCACGACGAGCACGCCGGCGAAATTCGGATGATGCGCGTAACCTGCCAGCGTGCGGCGCAGCAGCGCGATGTTGGGGCCGTCCCCGCGCGCCCCGCAGCCCTGGTGATGCGTCAAGGAGGCGATGCCGTCGATCATCGGCAGGCCCGAGAGATCAACCTCGCGCCGAAAGCGCTCGGCGATCAGCCGCGCCACCGTGGCCGAGCAATTGACCGTCGTCAGCACGCCCAGATAGTTGCGCGTACCGACACGGCCATCCTCGCGCTTGAAGCCTTCGAACCCGACGGAGCGGTTGGCGGGCTTGGGCGCGGGCGCGGCGCCGCCGAGGCGCCAGTTCACCCGCATCGTCTGGAATTCGAGATTGTGGGTGTGGATATGCGTGCCGGCCGCGATCGGCCGGGTCGCGACGCCGATCGGAATCCCGAACTTCATCACCGGCTCGCCCACGGCAATGGCGCGCCGCGCCAGCTTATGGCCGCGCGGAATGGTCTCGCCCACCGTCAGCCCGTCGCCGACAGCCGTGCCCGCCGGCAGATCGGCGAGCGCCACCAGCACCGAATCCTGCTCGTTGAGTTTCAGCCAATCCTGCTTCGCCGCCACGCCAATGCCTCCATAGGGGACCGCAAACTTACCCGATCAGCGGCCCGAGGGCGGAGGGAAAGGTAGGGTGGCTGTTTTCCCTACTTCTCTTTCCTCTCCCCCCGCTACGCGCAGGGCTGTCCGGGGAATGAGTCGATAGGTCGCGGGCGCATGCCCGGTTTTCCGGAGGTTTTCCGGGTACTTTCTGGTTGTCGAGACTCAGAAAGGGAACCGGGCATGCAGTACATGGGTAGCATCTTCGTGAGCCTGCTGAAACCCATCGATCGGCGTCAATTCCGCACGCTGGTGGAGCGCCACGACGGCGATGCCTACGACAAATCCTTCAAGAGCTGGGATCATCTGGTGGCGCTGATCTACGCCCAGCTCAGCCACGCCAAGAGCCTGCGGGGGGTGGAGGCGGGTTTCAACGCCAACTCCCAGCATCACTACCATCTGGGGGTCGGGAAGCTGGTTCGTTCGACCTTGTCGGATGCCAATGCGCGCCGTCCAGTGAGTGTGTTTGCGGGGCTGTTTGGCACGCTTTCCCAGGAGGTGGATCGGCTGGCTCGCCAGGAAGGGAACGAGATGCTGCGTTTGATCGACGCCTCGCCGATTCCGCTGGGCAAGGTCTGCGCCTGGGCGGACTGGAACGGCCGGATCCGCGGCATGAAGATGCATGTCGTCTACGATCCCAAGGCCGATCGCCCCTGCTCGGTCGAGGTCACGCCGGCCACCATCAACGACATCGAGGTGGGCCGGCGCGTGCCGATCGAGGCCGGAGCCACCTATGTCTTCGACAAAGGCTATTGTCGCTACAGTTGGTGGTGCCAGATCGACGCCGCCGAGGCGGTCTTCGTCACGCGCGCGAAGTCCAACATGCGCTTGCGCGCCACCAAGCGGCGCAAGCTCCGGAAGATTGTCGGCGACGGCTTCAGGATCATCGACGACGCCGAGGTCCGCCTCGTCAGTAAGGGCGATTCCAAGCTGGCGATCCGGCTGCGTCGGATCCGGGTCCGGCGCGAAAAAGGCGGCGTCATCACCCTCATCACCAACGATATGACCCGCTCGGCCGTGGAAATCGCCACCCTCTACAAGACCCGGTGGCAGATCGAGCTGCTGTTCCGCTGGATCAAGCAGCATCTCGATATTCGCAAGTTCCTTGGCAACAACGAAAATGCCATCCGGCTGCAGGTCCTCGCCGCCATGATCGCCTATCTGCTCCTGCGCATCGGCGCGCGCCTCCACAGCGTGAAAATCCCCCTCCTGCGACTGGCCGAACTCGTCGGCCAGTCGCTCTTTACCAGGAAAACCTTCCACCGTATCGATCGCCCGCCGCCCGTCAATCCAAGCAAGCCATCTCCCAAAGTCCCAGCCAACCAGATGGCGTTCTGTTATGCATGAGTTTCCCCGGACAGCCCTGCCCGCTTCGCGGGCGGAGAGGAAAGATGCAGTTCCCCTACGCCGCCTCCACCTTCAGCGTCGTGCCTTGCACCGCCACCACGCGCACGCGGGAGCCCTTCGGCAGGTCCGGGCCCTCGGCGCGCCAGACGGTGTCGGCGACCCGGACCGCGCCGCGGCCGGTGTGGATCGCCTCGGCCAGCACATAGACCTGGCCGATCAGCGCCTCGCCGCGCCGGTTGAGGCCGCTGTCGTCGGTCTTGATCGGATGGCGCTTGAGCCAGGCGCGGCCGGCGAAGACGGACACGCTGGCGAGGATCACGAAGATCAGCACCTGCAGCTGCCAGCCGAGATCGGGCATGATCACCAGCAGCAGCCCCACCACGGCGGCGGCGATGCCGAGCCAGAGGAAGAAGGTTCCCGGCGCCAGCACCTCGAGCAGGATCAGCAGGACCGCGAGGACCCACCAATGCCAGAACTCGACATTGCCTTGAAGGAAGGCCGTTATTTCTTCTCCCATTATTTCTTCTCCCAGGGGCCCGCACCCTGCTTGGCCAAAGCTTGCTTGGCCAGCTCGGCGATGCCGCCGATGGCGCCGATCACGCCCGAGGCTTCGAGCGGCATCAGCACCAGCTTCTGGTTGGGCGAATCGGCGAACTTGCTGATCGCGTCCACATAGCGCTGCGCGATGAAGTAGTTGATCGCATTCACGTCGCCCTTGGTGATGGCCTCGGAGACCATCTGCGTCGCCTTGGCTTCGGCCTCGGCGGAGCGCTCGCGCGCCTCGGAATCGCGGAAGGCGGCCTCGCGCCGGCCCTCGGCCTGCAGGATCGCCGCCTGCTTTTCGCCCTCGGCCCGCAGCACCTGGGCCTGCTTCAGACCCTCGGCCTCGAGCACGGCCGCGCGCTTGTCGCGTTCGGCCTTCATCTGGCGGCCCATCGATTCCACCAGATCGCGCGGCGGCGCGATGTCCTTGATCTCGATGCGCGTGACCTTGAGGCCCCAGGGATGGGTCGCCTCGTCCACCACATGGAGCAGCTGGAGGTTGATCTTGTCGCGCTGCGACAGCAGCTCGTCCAGATCCATCGAGCCCATCACGGTGCGGATGTTGGTCATGGTCAAATTGAGGATCGCGATCTGGAGCTGGCGGACCTCATAGGCGGCCTTGGCCGCGTCCAGCACCTGGTAGAACACGACGCCGTCGACGCTCACCATGGCGTTGTCCTTGGTGATGATCTCCTGCGTCGGCACGTCGAGCACCGTCTCCATCATGCTCATTTTCGAGCCGATGCGATCGACGACCGGCATGATGAGATTGAGGCCGGGTCGCAGCGTGCGGGTGTAGCGCCCGAACCGCTCGACCGTCCATTCGCTGCCCTGCGGCACCGATTTCACGCCGGCGAAGATCAACAGGATCGCCAGCACCGCCAGCACGATCACGAAGACTGAACTACCCACCATCATGGTCCGTTCCCCGCCTTTATTTTCTTTCGGCCTGGCCCACACCCCAAGCCGCCGGTGTCTTGACGCCCGTCGCCGTTAACGTTTATGGCCACCGCTGGTCTTGTCCAGGACCCCACCAACAAGCCCTGGAGGTCAACCGGAGGTGGCACCGAGGCATATGGCCCCTACCGTTTTGCAATCAAGATATCGGGCGCCGGCAGAGAAGTCGCCGGCGCGGCCGTGCCGCCTTCCTCGATCTCCACTTCCTTGATGCGCTCGCCGCGGCGCTGGATCTGATCGGTCGATTTGACGATGTCCTGCAGATCCTTGCCGGCCTGCTCGTGATGCGTCTGCAGCTTGCCGACGCGCTCGCCGAGCCGCCGCACATCCTCGAGCAGCAATCCTACGGTGCGCTGGATCTCGTGCGCCTGCTCGCGCATGCGCACGTCGCGCAGGACCGCGCGGATCGTGGTGAGGAGCGCCATCAGGGTGCTGGGCGAGGCGATCGAGACGCGCCGGCGCAGCGATTCCTCGACCAGGCCGGAGAAGCCGCTATGAAGCTCGGCATAGACCGCCTCGCTGGGCAGGAACATCACCGCCCAGTCGGCGGTCTCGCCGGGCAGGATATATCTCTCGGCGATGGCGATCACATGGTTGCGCACGGTGGTGTGGAAGTCGCGCTGCGCGAGCTTGACCGCGGCCTCGTCCTTGGCCTCGCGCAGCGCGCGATAGGCCTCGAGCGGGAACTTCGAATCGATGGCGATCGAGCCCGGCGGGTTCGGCAGCTTCAGCAGGCAGTCGACGCGCCGGCTGTTGGACAGCGTCGCCTGGAATTCGTAGTTCGCCGCCGGCAGCGCGTCGCGCACCAGCCCCTCGAGCTGGACCTCGCCGAAGGCGCCGCGCGCCTGCTTGTTGGAGAGGATGTCCTGGAGCCCGACCACCTGGGTCGAAAGCTCGACGATGTTCTTCTGCGCGGCGTCGATGACGGCGAGCCGCTCCTTGAGCTCGGTCAGCGAGGCCTGCGCCTGGGTCGAGGATTCCTGGAGGCGCAATCCCACCCGGTCGCCGAGCTGGGCCAGGCGCTGCTCGACGGCGGCGGCCAAGGCCCGCTCCTGTGCCTGCAGCCCTTCGGCGAGGCGCGCCTGGGCCTCGCTCTGGGCCCGCGCCATCTGGTCGAAGCGGCCGGTGAGTTCGGCCATCTGCGTGGCCTCGCTGCCCGAGCGGCGCAGCAGCAGGAAACCCAGCCCCAGCGCCAGCAGCAGCGCCAGGCCGGCGAGGATCAAGGTCAGGTCCATGGGGGGAGAAAGTCCAAAAACGGCATGGGGCGGAGCCTAGCACGGGCCCGGCCCCGGCCGAAGCCCGGCGCCGCCTGCGGGTCTCCGATTCGGGCCCGGCCCCCGATTCGCCGCTCAGGGCGGAATGTGACCGCGCGCTTTCAGATCGGCGACGGCCTTGTCCTTGATCATGCCCAGGGCCCAGCTTCGCAGGCCCATCGACCAGGCGGCGTTCGCCACCTGGCGCAGCACCCAGCTGGAGATCTGGGTATCGATCAGCCGGTCGACCACGGCGTCGGCACGCTCGCGGGCGTGCTGCATCAGCGTATCGACGATGCCCGGTTCGAGCGACGGCCAGGCGGGCGCGGGGACCTCGAGATTGGCCGTGCCCAGCAAGGGGATGATCGGATGGTAGGTCGTGCCCTTGCCGTCCTTGGTCTGGAACCGTGCCTTGGCGGGCGCGGTCCAATCGCCGCCGGCCACGAGCGGATTCTCCGGGGGCAGGCAGAAGCTGTGGCGCAGGAACCATTGGCAGTTGCGCCGGCCGAGCTGATAGTCGTGCGCGCGCAGCCGGCGATCGAGAAAGCCGCCGAAACCGCCGAGCAGGCCGCAGGCGATGGCGCGTTCGCCGCTGACCGACGCCGTGGCGTTGCCGCGCTCCGGCTGGATCATGAAGCGGCTGAAGCGATCCTCGTCGGCGGCGGCGACCAGTTCCTCGAGCTTGAAGCGCGCCTGCTGAGTCAGGGTCGGCACCAGCTTCTTCAGCACCCAGACGAGCGAATTGTCCTGCTTCTCGTCGAAGTCGAAGGCCGGCGCCTCGGGAAAGGGATCGATCATGAGGATCGCGCGATCGGCCTTCGCTCCCTTGCTTTCGTTATGGACCGATTGGGTCGGATCCTGCAGCAAGGTCCAGTGGGCGAACTCGAACGGCTCGTTGTTGATCATGCCGCCGTCGACATTGGCGAAGCCGTAAGTGGCCCCGACCGGCGTCTTCGGAAAGGCGGGCAGGATCCGGGTGAGGGCGGGTCGCTCGATCGGCCATTGAAGGTTGGCGATATCGGCGCTCGGCCGGCTGAGCAGGCGGGCCTTGAGGCCGATCGGAAAGGCGCTGGTGGCGAGGGCCGCCTGGCCGAACTCGACCCAGGCCGGCGGCAGGGCACCGCCGTGAAAGAGTTCGCCGATGTCCAGCGTGGTGGCGGGGTCCTGGTCGGCCCAGACGCTCGACATGACGGCCGCGCCGACGTTGGAGAGAGCGAAATGGACCCGGTCGCCATGAAGCTGGATGACATGGAGGTCGGAAATCGCCTCGCCGCGCGCGTCGGTGCCGCTGAAGGCGACCCCGTAGGGGACGCCGTGAAGATTGCTGACGGTCAGGAACAGATGCAGCTTCGATCCGATCCAGGGATGGGGCGCCGCTTGGCCACCACTGCGTGGCTGCAGCGCTTCGGCGCAGACCTCGTCCAGGATCGTGGTGTCGAGGGCGGAGCAGACCGGCGCCTTCGAATCCGCGAGATCGCGCAAGCCCAGGAGACCGCCCTTGGGGTCCTCGAACAGTGTCGGCCGCTCGACCCAGGCGCGGTAAAGTGCCGGAAGCGTGTAGAGATTGGGATTGGGCGCCGTGCCTCCGGGCGGCATCGCGCCTGCCGGCCGGGTCACCGGCTTGATGCCGTCGGCCAACGCCACCGGCAGGAGTGCGGTGATGATACCGCCGGCGGAGGCGCCGCTCATGACGGTGATCGCCGTGCGGTGCTGGGGGATGTCCGCCTGCCCGCGGACCTTTTCCCATTCGCTCAGCGCCTCGCAGAGAAAATCCACCACCCCCGCGGTATAGGCGCCGGCCGAGATCGCACCGGCCATCGACAGGCCGACCTGGAACTGAGCCAAGACCTCTCCTTTGCCGGCGCCGGGCCTTCTGCCGCCGGTCCCCCTGGAACGCCTTCGGCAAGCTCAGCCGTCCGCAACCGGCCGCAATATTTTCAATGCGATATCAGCCGTTCGCCTGGTCGCCCGCCTTGGCCTGCTGTGCGTCTGCCTGGTTCTGGAGCCCCTTGCCGATCGCGTAGGAGCCGCCGCTGATGCCGAGCAGGACGAGCACGCCGGAGTTCACTGCGGGGAAGGCGGCGCCCTCGGCGCCGCAGACGGCGCGCAGGGTCATATAGATCAAGCCCCCCGCAATGACGAAGGTGAAGATCAGGAACTGAAAGCGGGACATGCTGGCATAGCCCTTCTCGTCCGCGATCAGATATTGGAGATCGATTTTATTGGTGTAGATCTTCCACAAGACGATCAACGCCAGGAGACCCAGGAAGACGGCGATGATCCAACCGATCAGGGTCGCGTAGGTGAATTCCATCTAACTCTCCCTTGTTGCTCGGTCCCCCACTGACCGGACGAGCTTGAAGAAGCTCCAGAACTTGTCGCCGAGATGAATCAGGTTGCTGCCGCCGACAACGGCCAGAATGGATTCATTGGGCACGGGCAGGGCGTGGTCCTTGGCCGCGACGATGGCCTGCACGTAGAACGCCGCGGCCAGGAGCGTCGACAGGAGGAGCTGCAGCCGGCTGGGGCTGAACTCCCCCGTGATCTTGTTGTGGAGGAGTCCCCGCATGATGATGACGCCGGTGATGAGCTTCCAGAACACGGCGACGGCGAGCCCTGCCGCAATGGCGATCATCTCGACGCGAATGAGGTCGCCCGCGGTCATTCTGCTTCAGCTCGTCAGATAGCCGCCATGCGCCCAGCCGACCAGCGTGTTTCCATCGGCCAGCGTCGCGCGCACATGCCGCCAGACGCCGTTCTCCGCGTCGACATCGACGGCAGTGCCGGTCGGCAGCGGGCTGCCGGCCACGGGCGCGAAGTTCAGGCCCGGTCCGCTGCGGACATTGAGGGCGCTGGTGGTCCGGAAGGCCGGCGCCGTGTCGCCCCCGCCCCGGCCCAGCAGGCGCGCTTTGAAGCTGGCCATCGGGAAAGCCGGTCCGGGGTCGCGCTTGCGATGGGGGGCGATGTCCTCATGGCCGACGATGTCGGCAATGCTGGAATAGGCGCCGAGAATGGCGAGGCCGGCCTTCATCGCCGCCTCGATCTGCGGCTCGGTGTAGCAGTGCCAGCCCGTCACCCCGCCGCCATGCTTGTGCTCCGCCTCCATGACCTCGGCCGCAGGAATGACGGCGCCGAACCAGGCGCGCCATTCGCCGCCCTGCCGCTGGAGCTCGCCGGCATTGTCGAGCTCGATGCCGATCGAGAAGCTGTTGCAGCCATTGCGGCCCATCCAGCTGCTCTGGCCGGCATGCCAGGCGACCCTGTTGAAGGGCACCAGTTGCGCGATCCGCCCGTCGCGCCCGATCACCAGGTGAGCGGAGGCCTTGGCGGCGGGATCGGAAAGCCAGCTGACCGAGGATTCGAAGCTGCGCCCCGCGGTGAAATGCATCACCAGCAGCGTGGGTTGCGACAGAACCGAACCATGATTGGGCGAGTTGGCGGGACCTGGCGCCGTGCCGGCGTCGTCCCGCAGAAGGTGATTTACGACCTGCATGGCGTGCTCCCCCGACGCTATGGCCGCAATCTCATCGCGATATAGCTAACGCCAGTTGGCGGAGGCTCTCAAGGAATGGGTTCATTGGCCCTGGAACCAGCCCTTTTGCGGCCGCGAAGCGCGGTACGGTGACGCGCGCCTAAAGCGCTGCAGAATCAGGTGGCTCCGGGGATTCCCGCGATGCACCGCGACCTTGACGCGGCGGGTCCAGCCCCATACCTAAGGGGGGTATTTTGATCGCAAGGAAAGCTTCCTGCGGACGCCATGGCCCTGCTTCCGATTATCGTCGCCCCCGATCCCCGCCTGACCCAGAAGGCCGCTCCCGTCGCCAAGGTCGATGCGCGCATCCGCAAGCTCATGGATGACATGCTGGAGACGATGTATATCGCGCCCGGCATCGGGCTGGCCGCCCCCCAGGTGGGCGTGCTGGAGCGCGTGATCGTGCTCGATCTCGCCCATGAGGGCGAAGCGCCGCGGCCGCTGCGGATGGCCAATCCCGAGCTGCTCTGGGTCTCCGACGACGACGCGGTCTATAACGAGGGCTGCCTCTCGGTGCCGGAGCACTACGCCGACGTGACGCGGCCGGCGAAGATCAAGGTTCGCTATCTCGACGAGAACAACAAGACGGTCGAGATGGAGGCAGAGGGCCTGCTCGCGACCTGCATCCAGCATGAGATGGACCATCTCGAGGGCATCCTCTTCATCGACCATCTGACCGCCCTCAAGCGCAACATCATCCTGCGCAAGCTCCTCAAGGCGAAGAAGGCCCCGCCGGCCCCCACCCGCGATCACGTGCTCTGACGGCCGTGCGGGGGGCGGGGAAGACGAGCAGGGTTAGGGATTGCTTCAGAAGAAGCGAAGCGACAGACGTCCCTCCTTCGTCTCCCCGGCCTTCGAGCGTGTGAAGAAATCGAATGATGCCGTAAGAGGTGTCAGAAATACTCTCGCCCCCTCCCCTTGCGGGAGGGGGTAGGGGGAGGGGGACGGGGCACGATGACGGCCATACTTACGATCGATCAGCACCCTGAAAGCAGCAGGCCCGGGCCAAGCTGCGGACGGGTGAACACGAGGAGACCGGGTGCGACAGCTTTTGCCATGACCTCGTGCGGCATCACCCCTCCCCCTACCCCCTCCCGCAAGGGGAGGGGGCGTGGAGTTTCTATGCATCGCTCGATTCTTTCACACGCTCCTTCGCCGGCATGACGAGAGAGGCATCCCCATGACCCCGCTCAAGCTCGCCTTCATGGGCACGCCCGACTTCGCCTGTCCGGCGCTCGATGCGCTGATCTCGGCGGGGCATCAGATCGCGGCGGTCTACAGCCAGCCGCCGCGGCCCGCGGGCCGCGGCCAGCATGACCAGCCCTCGCCGGTGCAGCACCTGGCCGAGCATCACGGGCTCGAGCTCCGCACGCCGGCCAGGCTCAGAAGCGAATCCGAGCAGGCGGCGTTCCAGGCGCTGGGGCTCGACGCGGCCGTGGTGGTGGCCTATGGGCTGATCCTGCCGAAGCCGATCCTGGAGGCGCCGCGTCTCGGCTGCCTCAACATCCACGCCTCGATCCTGCCGCGCTGGCGGGGTGCTGCGCCGATCCAGCGCGCGATCCTGGCCGGCGACGAAGAGACCGGCATCAGCATCATGCAGATGGATGAGGGGCTCGATACCGGCGGGATCCTGACCCAGGAGCGCATCGAGATCGAGCGCGAGGACACGGCGGCGACCTTGCATGACCGGCTCTCGCTGCTGGGGGCACGGCTCATTCTCGAAGCGCTCGAGGGCCTCGCCGCCGGCCGTCTCGAGGCCAGGCCGCAGCCGGCCGAGGGCGTCACTTATGCGGCCAAGCTCGAGCGCACCGAAGCGCGCATCCATTGGCAGGAGACGGCGCCGCTCCTTCACCGCCGCCTGCGCGCCTTCACGCCCTGGCCCGGCCTCTGGTTCGAGGCCAAGGGCGAGCGGCTGCGCGTGATCGAGGCGCGGCCCTTGCTGGTGACGACGGCCGCCGCGCCGGGCACGGTGCTGCCGAGCAATCTCGCCACGGCTCTCTCGGTCGCCTGCGGCGAAGGCACCGTGCTGTCGCTGGAGCAGCTGCAACGGCCGGGCAAGAAGCCGGTCGGCGCGGCCGATTTCCTACGCGGCTTCCCGCTCGATGCGGGGATGGTCCTGCCCTGATAGACTCCGCCCCATGACGCGCTACAAGCTCACGCTCGAATATGACGGCGGGCCCTTCGTGGGCTGGCAGCGCCAGTCCAACGGGCTCTCGGTGCAGGAGGCGCTGGAGGAGGCGATCTTCGCCTTCTGCGGCGAGCGGGCGAGCCTGTTCGCGGCGGGCCGCACCGATGCCGGCGTCCACGCGCGCGGGCAGGTGGCCCATGTCGATCTCGAGCGCGAGGCCGATCCGGACACGGTGCGCAAGGCGATCAACTTCCATGTGAAGCCGCACCCGGTCTCGGTGCTGGCGGCCGAGCCGGTCGACGGCGAGTTTCATGCCCGCTTCTCGGCGAAATGGCGCGCCTACCGCTACGGCATCCTCAACCGCCGTTCGCCGCTGACGATCGATCGCGGCCATGTCTGGCTGGTGAACGCGCCGCTCGATGTCGAGGCGATGCGGGAAGGCGCGCGCCGTCTGCTCGGCCATCATGACTTCACCAGCTTCCGCAGCTCGATCTGCCAGGCGGCCTCGCCGATGAAAACGCTCGACATCCTCGAGGTCGAGCGCAGCGGCGAGGCGATCGAGATCCGCGCCCGCGCGCGTTCCTTCCTGCACCACCAGGTCCGCAATATGGTGGGCACGCTGAAGCTGGTGGGCGAGGGCAAATGGACGCCCGGCGATGTCGCGAAGGCCCTCGCCGCCAAAGACCGCAGCGCCGCCGGGCCCACGGCACCGCCGGACGGGCTCTATCTGATGGAAGTGGGGTATTGATCTCCATTCTTGTCCCTTCCCCCGCTTGCGGGGGAAGGTTAGGAAGGGAGCTGCGCGATCGAGTTTACCCCCTCCCTAGCCCTCCCCCGAAGGCGGGGGAGGGAATTAAAAGAGACATCAATACCCGCCATGTCCCTCCACACCCTCCTCATCTTCGCCGCAACCTATGCCCTGGTTTGCGCGTTCCCCCGCCCGACAGTCACCGCGCTCGTGGCGCGCGTGATGGGCTGATGCGCGGGCGCCAAGGGAGATCTGATTCTTGAACGCGATCGTCAAACCCCGCCGGCCCTGGTTGGCGGTGCTTCTATCCCTGATCACGCCCGGATTGGGCCAGCTCTATTGCCGGCGTCCGATGCGCGCGGCCGCCTGGTATCTCGTCGGCGCGGGCGGGGGCTTCACCGTCTATTACCTGATGAGCCAGGGCATCCTGGCTCCGACCCTCGCGGTCCAGTGGGTCTTCTATGTGACGGTCGCGGTTTTCTTCGTCGCCATGCTGGCCGACGCCTGGCTTCTGGCGAAGCGGATGGGTGCCGTCACGCTGGCCTGGTATAATCGCTGGTACGTCTATCTTCTCATTCCTCTCAGCCTGAACCTCGCCAGCCTTGCGCTGCCGCCGAAGCCGACCTTCGAGCATTTCTCCATGCCGTCGGCCTCGATGAATCCGACGCTCGTCGTCGGCGACATGTTCACGGTCGCGACCTCGGTCTACAAGAATTCGCCACCCCGGCCGGGCGACGTCGTCGTGGTGAGGAAAGAGGAGGGCGGGCGGAGCTTCGTCAAGCGGGTCGTCGCCGTTGCGGGCGACCGCGTCCAGATGAAGGACGGCCGGCTTTATATCAACGGGGCGATGGTGGAGCGCGAGAAGCTGGGCGACTACAACGATCCGGGAAACGGGACCGGCTCGGCGGTTCTCACGCTCTATCGCGAAACCCTGCCGAATGGCCGCAGCTATCAGATCGCCGAGCTGTCCGACAAGGAATTCTTCGACAACACGCCGGAGTTCCAGGTGCCGCCCGACCATATCTTCGTGCTCGGCGACAATCGCGACAGCAGCATGGACAGCCGCGCGCCGGGCGAGTTCGGCTTCATCGCGCTCGCTCATGTGGAGGGCCGTGTCGCCAAGATCACGGGGTCGCTGGACTCCAGCCGGATCGGGATCGAAGTCCAATAGCGCTCGCCCCGGGCTCGGCGCGACCTTCTCTCGCCGCCCTCAGATCAGCGCGAACGCGATCTGCGACAGGATCAGCATGATGACCAACTGCAGGACCGACAATCCGGCCGAGAGGGGCATGCTGACGTTGAGCGCCACCCGGGCGACGAACCAGGCATAGACGAACAGAAGCACCAGCTGCGCGAAGAACAGGAGATTGACCAGGCCATCGGGCAGGATGCCCAACCAGAGCAGCAAGGCGAGGAGGAGGGAGAGCGGGCTGATGACGGCAGAGGTCCAGTTCGAGACCGCGATATACCCCAGGACTTCGCGCTCGCGGCCCAGGAGCGGCGCCAGCCCCAGCATGAGGAACGGAAAGATGGCCCAGCCGATCGCGTAGGTCGTGATCTCCGCGCCCAGGATCTGCCAGAGCGGCGCCGTCGATTGCGACAGATGCGCCAGGATGCCGAAATTGATCAGATCGAGCGGATAGAGCAGCGGCGCCAGCAGGAAGGAGCGCCAGGCGCCCGTGGGGCTGCGGTTGATCCAGTCGAGGCCGCGCCGGTCGCCCAGCAACAGCCGCCAAGCGCCATAGGCGCCATGCAGAACCTCGTCGCGGGTCAGCATGAGCGGTAGGGCATCAGGGGGCCGGGAAGTAACCCTCGAGCACGCCCTCATAGATGCGCGTCAGCGTCTCGAGATCCTGGACCGGCACGCGCTCGTCGACCTTGTGCATGGTGCTGCCCGCCAGGCCGAACTCCGCGACCGGGCAGAAATCCTTGATGAAGCGCGCGTCGGAGGTGCCGCCCGTGGTGCTGAGCTCGGGCGTCAGGCCGGTCTCGCGCGCGACCGCCCTGGCGATCAGGTCGGAGAGCGGGCCCGGCGGCGTCAGGAAGGATTCGCCGCTGACATGGATGCGCAGCTCGTAATTTGCGCCCGAGCCGGTGCAGACCGCCCGCAGCCAGTGCTCGATCGAGGCCGAGCTGTGGCGGTCGTTGAAGCGGATATTGAAGACCGCGCGCGCTTCGGCCGGGATCACGTTGGTCGCGGGATTGCCGACATCGACCGAGACGATCTGCAGGGTCGAGGGTTGAAAATGCTCGCTGCCCTTGTCCAAAGGCTCCGCGATCAACCTGTTCAGGATGCCGACCAGGCGATGGACCGGATTGTCGGCCAGGTGCGGATAGGCCGAATGGCCCTGCACGCCCTTGACCGTCAGCCAGCCGCTCATGCTGCCGCGCCGGCCGATCTTGATCATCTGTCCCAGCCGCTCGGGATTGGTGGGCTCGCCGACGATGCAGGCATCGAGCGTTTCGCCGCGTTCCTTGAGCCAGCCCAGCACCGGCTTGGTACCGTTGACCGAAGGTCCTTCCTCGTCGCCGGTGATGAGGAGGCTGATCGAGCCATCGAGCCGGCTCTTGCGCTTCGCCAGGAAGCGCGAGGCGGCGGCAGCAAAGGCGCCGATCGCGCCCTTCATGTCGGCGGCACCCCGGCCGATCAGCTCGCCATCGATGACGGCCGCGTCATAGGGATCGACGCGCCAATGATCCTTGTTGCCGTGCGGCACGACGTCGGTATGGCCGGCGAAGCAGAAATTGCGGCCGCTCTTGCCGAAGCGGGCATAGAGATTCTCGACGCGCGGGCTGTCGTTCAGCGCGAAGGGCAGGCGATGGCAATCGAAGCCGAGCGGCGTCAGCGCCGCCTCGAGCACGCTCAGGGCGCCCGCATCGGCCGGCGTCACGCTGGGGCAGCGGATCAGGGCCTGGGTGAGCGCGAGCGGGTCGAGGGGTGCCGGTGTCGTCAGGATCAGTCTCGCAGCAGCTCGTTGATCGAGGTCTTGGAGCGGGTCTTCTCGTCGACGCGCTTCACGATCACCGCGCAATAGAGGCCGGGGCCGGGCTCGCCATTGGGCATCGGCTTGCCGGGCAGGGTGCCGGAGACCACGACCGAATAGGCCGGCACGCGGCCATAGAGCACCTGGCCCGTGGCGCGATCGACGATCTTGGTCGAGGCGCCGAGATAGACGCCCATCGAGAGCACCGAGCCCTCCTCGACCACGACACCCTCCGCCACCTCGGCGCGGGCGCCGATGAAGCAGTTGTCCTCGATCACGACGGGTCCGGCCTGGAGCGGCTCGAGCACGCCGCCGATGCCGGCGCCGCCCGAGATATGGCAGTTCTTGCCGATCTGCGCGCAGGAGCCGACCGTGGCCCAGGTGTCGATCATGGTGCCGCTGTCGACCCTGGCACCGACATTGACGAAGCTCGGCATCAGCACCACGCCCTTGGCGATGAAGGCCGAGCGGCGTACCACCGCGGTCGGCACGGCGCGAAAGCCCGCTTCCTTGAATCGGTTCTCGCCCCAGCCGGCGAACTTGGACGGCACCTTGTCGTACCAGGCCGACTGACCGTGACCGGGGAAGTCGCCGCCGCCGGGGATGGGCGCGGAATCGGTGATGCGGAAGGAGAGCAGCACGGCCTTTTTTAGCCATTGATGGGTGACCCAGGCGCCGTCGCGCTTCTCGGCCACGCGCAGCTCGCCGCTGTCGAGCTTCTCCAGCGTCGCCTCGATCGCCTCGCGGGTGCCTCCGGCCGTGGTCGGGGTCAGGCTCTCGCGGCGCTCCCAGGCGGCGTCGATGGCGGCTTGGAGCTGTTCGGTGGGCATCGGGAAGGTCCGTCCTTCAAGGATAGGGGGCCCGTGGGCCGCGAAAACGGCCCCGAAGATGGGGCAGCGCCGCTCGGCCTGTCAACCTGGCAACCTCTCTTTCCTCTCCGCCCGCGCAGCGGGAGGAGAGGGATGCGAAGGCTTAGTCGGAGCGAAGCGGAGACTTAGCCGGAGCTGGGAGAGGTGGGCCACTTCCTGCGCATATCACCCTCTCCCAGCTTCGGCTAGGGCTCGACTTCGTCTCGCCCAAGCCTGCGCAACCCTCCCCCTCATGAATGAGGGGGAGGAAAGAAATGCAGGTGCTCAAGACCAAAAATGGAAACGGCGGGCGATCCAGGCCGGACCGCTCGCCGTTCGTTGTCGTCGGGCCGTTTCTCCGAGGTCTATTCGGCGGCGCTCTTCTTGCCCGTGAGCCCCAGCCGCTGGGCCACGCCCTCGCCATAGCGCGGGTCGGCCTTGGTGAAATGCTCGATCTGCCGGCGCTGGATCGCCTCCGGCACGGTCTGCATGGCGCCCGCGATATTGTCCATGAGCGCCTTGCGCTGGGCCTCGGTCATGAGGCGGAACAAGGCCCCCGGCTGGCTGTAATCGTCGTTGCCGATACGATGATTGTAACGATCGGCATCGCCCGAGATCTTGAGCGGCGGCTCCTTCACCGACGGGTCCTCGACCGGCCCGCCGAAGGAGTTGGGTTCGTAATTGACCGAGCCGCCGCCATTCTCGTCGAAGCGCATCTGGCCGTCGCGGTGATAGCTGTGGACCGGCACGCGCGGCCGGTTGACCGGCAGGCTGTCATGATTGATGCCGAGCCGGTAACGATGCGCGTCGGCATAGGAGAAGATGCGGAACTGCAGCATCTTGTCGGGGCTGTGGCTGATGCCCGGCACGACATTGGCCGGCGAGAAGCCCGACTGCTCGACCTCCGCATGGTAGTTCTCCGGATTCCGGTTGAGCTCCATCACGCCCACTTCGATCAGCGGATAGTCCTTGTGCGGCCACACCTTGGTGAGGTCGAAGGGGTTGTAGGGCGTCTTCTCGGCGTCGGCCTCGGGCATGATCTGTACCTCGACCCGCCATTTCGGGAAGTCCTTGCGCTCGATCGCCTCGAACAGGTCGCGCTGGTTGGATTCGCGGTCGTTGGCGATGATCGCCGCCGCTTCCTCGTTGGTCAGGTTCTGGATGCCTTGCAGCGTCTTGAAATGGAATTTGACCCAGTGACGTTCGTTCCTGGCGTTGATGAAGCTGTAGGTGTGCGAGCCGAAGCCATGCACATGGCGCAGGCTCTTCGGGATGCCGCGGTCGGAGAACAGGATCGTGACCTGATGCAGGCTCTCCGGGCTCAAGGACCAGAAATCCCACATCGCCGTCGGGTTGCGCAGGTTGGTCTTGGGGTCGCGCTTCTGGGTCCGGATGAAATCCGGGAACTTGAAGGGGTCGCGCACGAAGAAGACCGGCGTGTTGTTGCCGACCAGATCCCAATTGCCTTCGTCGGTATAGAATTTCAGCGCGAAGCCGCGCACGTCGCGCTCGGCGTCGGCGGCCCCGCGCTCGCCGGCGACGGTCGAGAAGCGCAGGAACATCGGCGTTTCCTTGCCGACCTGGGCGAAGATCCTGGCCTTGGTGTAGCGGGTGATGTCCTTGGTCACTTTGAAGGTGCCGTAGGCGGCCGAACCCTTGGCATGGACGACGCGCTCGGGGATCCGCTCGCGATTGAAATGGGCATGCTTCTCGAACAGCTGCCAGTCCTGCACCAACAGGGGCCCGCGCGGACCCGCGGTGAGGCTGTTCTGATTGTCGGGGACCGGAATGCCGGCGCCGGTGGTCAGGGTCGGGGGCTTCGTGGGTGTTTTCGCCATGGGATTTTGCCTCTCCAGAGGGGGACCGAAGGGAGCGTTCGGGGAAAATCTAGAAGGCCGTCCCCGGCGGCACCTAGGACTATGGTTTAAGGCCTGCCCGACCATTGCAGAAACCGATTGTTCCGATTTCTTTGATCGTTCCCTTCGATCAATCGCGGCAAGCCGGGTTCGGCGGCAAAGCCTCCGCGGCTGCCGTCAGCGCGGCGGCAGCTTGTCGACGATCTCCACCAGCCAGCCGGCGAGATCGTCCGTCACATGATGGATGTGCGCCGCATCGCGGCCGGCCTGGGCCCAGGGCGAATCGGTGCGCACCAGCACCGTGACCATGCCCATGGCCGCCGCCGGTTCCAGATTCTGCGGCAGGTCCTCGAACAGGGCCGCGCGCGCCGGCTCGATGCCGTGGCGTTCGATCAGCGCGCGATAGCTCGATTCCTTCGGCTTCGGCTCGAAATTGCCGGCGACGATGTCGAAGATGTCCGAGAAATGCTCGCGCACGCCGAGCCGGTCCATCACGCGCTCCGCATGAGCGACCGAGCCGTTGGTGTAGATCAGCTTGCGACCCGGGAGCTTCGCCAGGGCGCCGGCCAAGGTCGGGCTCGGCTGCACCGGCGAGACGTCGATCGCATGGACGAACTCGAGATAGTGATGCGGATCGACCCCATGGCGCAGCATCAGCCCGTTCATCGTCGTGCCGTACTCCTGGAAATACTGCTTCTGCAACCGATGGGCCTGCTCGGCATCGAGATTGAGATGCTGGGCCACATAGGCGCCGATCAGCCGCTCCACCTGATCGAACAGCCGGCAACTCGCCGGATAGAGCGTGTTGTCGAGATCGAAGATCCAGGTATCGACATGATCGAATCCGGCGGATCCGGAACGGTCCGCCGGGACCGGCACGGCCGCAGTCTCTGGCATGGGGCTCATGGCTGGCAACATGGCCATGGCGCGGCTGGCGCGCAAGCCCCTTGCCGCCGCGCCCGCCGGGCGGGCTTCGCGGTCGCGCTAATGCTTCGAGCCGGGGCCTTCCCCACCCATCATGTGGTGGTGAGGGGCCCGATTATAGCTATCACTGTCGAACGCGTCGGAACTGCAGGCAGCGAGGCCGCTCGACAGGAGCCCGGCCAGAAGCAGGAAGCCGAAGGTCAAACCCCTGTATCTGCACAGCACGGCACCTCCCTTCGGCAGCGGTCGCCGCCACCCGAACGATTGTGACCCCGGCATTTCAGATGGGCGGCCGGCGACGGCGGTGCAAGGCTAGGCGTGACTCCCGCGCGAATGCGGTTCGGATGTCGGGTTCCACCCGCCATTGTCGTGATGACTGCCGGTATTGCAGGCGCTGAGCCCGCCGAGCAAAAGCCCGGCGAACAGAATCAGGGCGAGGGCCGGCCCGGTGAATCGACGCATGATGGGATGTTCCTTCGGTCGCGATCGCCGCCGACCCCGGGAAACGAGGTCCGCCGATCAAGGTGACGCGACCCCATAACGACGCACAGACGGGATGCGTTCCCGCGCGCCCCCTTGCCCGGGATTCGGACGCGACCTTGGGAGCGCCCCCTCAGTCGCTCAGATCGCCGCGGATACCGTGGCTGGGGCTGGCGTAATACTCCCTTTCGCTCGTGCAGCCGGGCAGGACCGCGGCGAACAAGGCGAGAGTCAGGAGGAAGGCGGCAATCCGTTTCATGGGTGCTCTCCCGGACGCTGGGCCGTTCTGGGGAGTTCTGCAATGCGACGGCATAGGATTTCATGCATAGCGCATCACCCGGTGCAAGCGGAGCCAGAAGGCCTCCTGCGGCTATGGTTGCGGGGCGAGGTGCCGGTTAATAACCGCCGCCCATGCCACCACCCATGCCGCTGCCGCCGTTTTCCTGTGTCTGACTATGCTGGTCGGTCGTGGGTTTGCTGACGCAGGCACCGGTGCCGGCCAGCATGAGCATCAGCAACGCGCAGAGGACAAGCTGCTTCATCGCCGCCTCCTTCCGTCGATGAGCGAAACCGATATCGCCTCCTCAGTTCCGGACATGCGACCGCGACATCGAGCGGAAAGGGTGGCGAAGGAACCGCCAAGCCCTTTCCCGAATGCTGGTCAATAGCGACCGCCGCCTCCACCGCCCGAACCGCCACCGCCGCTGCTGCCGCCCCCGCCACCGCCACTGCCGGACTGGGTCTGGACGCTTTGTTCAACGGGCTTGTTGGCGCATGCGCTGACACCACTCAAGACGGTCAGCAGCAATGCCAGAACGCCGAGGATCTTCATCGTTGCCTCTTCTCATCGGTGTGCGATATCGCGGGTTGCCCCATGATGTCGGACATGGGCCGATGAGGGCTCGGCGCAAGCGGCCCCGCGCGAGGGAAAGCATCAAAGTTCCGTGAGCCGATGGTGATGGCCGGACGGTGCCCGATTGGTCTTCGAAACCGCGTGCGCCACGATGGGGGCTGGTGCAGGAGCCCGCGTTCCGGGCCCCACAACCCGGCAGGGCTGCTGCTGGAATGGCAAACGCTATCCGTTCCGGCCAGACCGTCCTTCGGCGAGAGCGCGGCAGGAGCGGATCAGCCCTGATGGACCAGCGTGCCGAGTCCGTGGGGCGTGAAGATCTCGAGCAGCAGCGCGTGCGGCACGCGCCCGTCGAGAATGACCGAGGCCTCGACGCCCTTCTCGACCGCGTCGACGCAGGTCTCGAGCTTCGGGATCATGCCGCCGCTGATGGTGCCGTCGGCCATGAGCTGGCGCACCTGGCTGACGGTCAGGTCCTCGATCAGCTTGCCGGTCTTGTCGAGCACGCCCGCCACGTCGGTCAGCATCAGCAGGCGCTTGGCCTTGGCTGCCGCCGCGATGGCGCCGGCCGCCGTGTCGGCATTGATGTTGTAGGTGAGGCCGTCGGGGCCGAAGCCGACCGGGGCGATCACCGGGACGAAATCGGAATTCTGCAGCAGGTCGATCACCTGCGGATTGACCTTCGCCGGCTCGCCGACCAAGCCGATATCGATCTGCTTGCCGTCCTTCTCGAGGAAATGCCTGCGCGCCTCGATCAGGCCTGCATCCTTGCCCGAGAGACCGATGGCGCTGCCGCCGGCGCTGTTGATGGCGGCGACGATCTGCTTGTTGATGGTGCCGGCCAGCACCATCTCGACCACCTCGACGGTGGCGGCGTCGGTGACGCGCAGGCCGTCGACGAAGCTGCTCTTGATCTGCAGCCGGTCGAGCATCTGCCCGATCTGCGGGCCGCCGCCATGGACCACGATCGGATGGATCCCGATCTGCTTCATCAGCACGATGTCCTGGGCGAAGACCTTGGCCAGCTCGGCATCGACCATGGCGTGCCCGCCATATTTGATGACGAAGCGTTTGCCGGCATAGCGCTGCATATAGGGCAGCGCCTCCGAGATCGTGCGCGCGGTGCGCAGCCAGTATTTCGTTTCGCTGAAATTGCTCTGAGACATGGCGGCGGACTTTACCTCAAAGGGGTTGGGCTCGCCAGCGCGGCGAGCAGCGCGCGCAGGGTGGAAATGCCTTCGCCGGTGACGGCACTGGTGGCAACGAGTTCGGGGTGGGCGGCGGGATGGCGCGCCGCCCGGGCGGCCACCTGGTCGCGCAGCTCCGCCAGGGCCGCCGGCTTCAGCTTGTCGGCTTTGGTCAACACCACTTGGTAGGATTGCGCGGATTCATCAAGCTGCGACATGACGCGCTCGTCGATCGGCTTCAGCCCCTGGCGGGCGTCGATCAGCAGCAGGGCGCGGCGCAGGGAGGGCCGGCCCTTGAGATAGAGCGTCGCCAGCCCCTGCCATTCCTTGACCTCCTTGCGCGAGGCCTTGGCGTAGCCGTAGCCCGGCATGTCGACGAGCATCAGCCGGCCGCCCAGGCGGAAGAAGTTGATCTGCTGGGTGCGGCCGGGCGTGTTCGAGGTGCGGGCCAGGGTCTTGCGGCCGGTGAGCGCGTTGATCAGGCTCGACTTGCCGACATTGGAACGGCCGGCGAAGGCGACCTCGGGCAGGCCGATCGGCGGCAGGATTTCGGGGCTCGTGGCGCCGGCGACGAACTCGCATTCCGCCGCAAACAGCAGCCGGCCGGCTTCGATCGCCTTTTGATCGATCTCGTCGGTTGTCCGCTGCGCCATCCCGGGATCCGGCTGCCTCCGCTTGCGCTCGCGACCGATCAGGCCTTCACGCCCATCCGCCACATGATGAAGCGCTGCTGGGCGACCGAGAGCGTGTTGTTCCAGGCCCAGTAGATCACCAGGCCGGCGGTGTACTGGCCCAGCATGAAGGTGAAGATGACCGGCAGCAGCGACATGATGCGCGCCTGCACCGGATCGGGCGGCGCCGGATTGAGGCGCTGCTGCATCCACATGGTGAAGCCCATGACCAGCGGCCAGACGCCGATGCTGAGGAGGTTGAGCGGCCCCAGATCGGGAACGTGGTAGGGCAGCAGCCCGAAGAGATTCAAGACCGAGGTCGGATCCTTCGCCGACAGATCCTTGATCCAGCCGAAGAAGGGCGCGTGGCGCATCTCGATGGTGACGAACAGCACCTTGTAGAGCGAGAAGAAGATCGGGATCTGCACCAGGATCGGCAGACAGCCGGCGGCAGGATTGACCTTCTCCTTCTTGTAGAGGGCCATGATCTCCTGCTGCATGCGCGCCTTGTCGTCCTTGAAGCGCTCCTTCATCTTCGTCATTTCGGGCCCGAGCGCCTTCATCTTGCTCATGGCCTTGTAGGACTTGTTGGCGAGCGGGAACAGGATCAGCCGGATCAGCACCGTCAGCAGCATGATGGCGACGCCGAAATTCCCGACCAGCCCGTAGAGGAAGTCGAGCACGCGGAAGATCGGCTTGGTCAGGAAGTAGAGATAGCCGAAATCGACCGCGCGATCGAACAGCGGGATCTTGTACTCGTCGCCATATTTGTCGAGCAGGCTGACGACCTTGGCGCCGGCGAACAGCTGGGTGCTGTTCTCGGCCGACGCACCCGCGGCCAACGGCGTTGCCTCGCCGCGATAGTCGGCCTGGTAGAGGTCGGTCGTGCCCGCGAGCGTATGGCTGAAGCGGGCCGTGATCTTGGCCGCCTGGTCGGGAACCAGCGCCACCAGCCAATATTTGTCGGTGATGCCGAGCCAGCCGCCGGTCGAGCTGTAATTGATCTGCTTCTTCTCGCGGATGTCCTTGTAGGAGACATTGTCGACGAGGGAGCCGTCCAGCACGCCGAGGAGGCCCTCATGCAGAATGTAGTAGTTGAGCAGATGGGGCGTGCCGTGGCGCGCGATCAGGCCGTAGGGGAAGAGCGTGACGGTCTGGCCGCTGTCGTTCTGGACGCGCTGCGTCACCTTGAACATGAAGTTCTCGTCGAGCTCGAAGCGGCGCTCGAACTTGAGGCCCTGGCCGTTGTCCCAGGTGAGGGTGACGGTCTGGCCCGGCGCCAACTGGTCGCCCTGCGCCTGCCAGACGGTATCGGGACCGGGCAGCACGACGCCGGGCTCCTGCGGGACCCAGCCGAAATCCGCGTAATAGGCGTTGGCGGCGCCCACCGGCGACAACAGGATGATGTTGGGCGATGTCGGATCGACCGTCTCGCGATAGTCGTTGAGCACCAGATCGTCGAGGCGCCCGCCCTTGAGGTCAATCGAGCCGGTGAGGCGCGGCGAATGGATGGCGATGCGGCTCGTGGCGGCGATCACCTGGCCGCGATCGGCCAGCGGCTGCTCGGAGGCGGCCGCGGGCGCGCTGGGCGCGGCGCTGCCGTCGGCGGTCGTCCCGGTTCCGGTCGAGGTGGTCTGCGTGGCGACAGGAGCGGGCTTGGGCGGGAAGAAGACCGCCGTCACCACCTGCGAGCCGATCAGGATCGCGACCGAGACGGCGATCGCGATGATGAGATTGCGTTGTTCCATGAGGGACCGGGCCAGAACTCGTCAGTAGGTCAAAAGGAGGGAGAGCGGCGCTCGGGACGGGCGAGCCGTCCGCAGAGCTGCCGCCATGAGAAGGTTGGGGGCACGGGGTCGTATCCATGACCGCCCCAGGGATTGCAGCGCAACAGCCGCCAGGCCGTCAGCGCCAGGCCGGCCAGCACGCCATGATGCTTGAAGGCCTCGATGCCGTAATGGGAGCAGCTCGGTTCGAAGCGGCAGGAGCGCGGCAGCAGCGGCCCGACCAGAAGCTGGTAGGCCCGGATCATGCCGATGCAGAGCCAACGCGCCGCCTTCATCCCTTCCACCCCGTTTCGATCCGGTCGTTCAATGCCGGATCCGATAGAGCTTCAGCTGCTTCAGCCCGGCCGAAAGGTCGGCCAGGAGATCGCCATAGGCCCGCGTCAACGTTCCGGCCCGCGCGACCAGGACATAATCATGATCGGACGCCGCATGGGCCCGCATGATCGTCTCGCTCGCGGCCTTGAGCCGGCGCCGCGCCCGGTTGCGCGCGACCGCGTTGCCGACCTTGCGACTGGCGGTGAAGCCGATCCGCAAGGCCGCCTCGCCGCCGACCGAATCGACCGGGACGGCGGATGGGCTGCCGTCGGTCGAATGTCTGCGGGCCTGCAGGATTAGTCCCGGCGCGACGAACTTTCGTCCGCTCGCCGCGACCGCCAGGAATTCCTGGCGCCGCTTCAATCTTGCGAGCTGCGCCAAGGGAGGCTCGAACGGCTTAAGCGCTGAGGCGCTTGCGGCCCTTGGCGCGACGCGACGAGATGACTTTGCGGCCGCCCACAGTCGCCATGCGGGAGCGGAAGCCATGCCGGCGCTTGCGGACGAGCACACTGGGTTGGTAGGTGCGCTTCACGATTAAGTCTCCGAAATCTCGGGAAAGCTTGGGTAAATTGCCGGCGCTGTATAAGGGCTGGGCGCGCCTGAGTCAACGATAGCCGGTCGGTCGGCGTCCCGCGGGACGTCCGATATAGGTGAGTAAATTACTCAGTTACTTTATATCCCATCTGAGTCATCCTGGGGACGCTGTCGGCGATCCCCGTGGAGGGCGTTTCATAGAGGCTTTTGCGGCTTGCCGATAGGGGCTGACTTTCCGCCGTTATCCGGCCCTTTCGAAAGCCGGACGCGCGACCGGCCCGTCGCCCCCTGCGCTATGGCGTTGGGGGGCGGGAGAGTGTTAGAGGGGCGCGCAGCTTCTCCAGCCGGGTGGCGATTCGGGCCGTCGGGCCTTCCGGGACAGGATGACGCATGGCCGACGACCGAGAGCCTGCCGGCCTGACGCCGGGTTCGCCCACTCACCTCGAGCTGGACGAGCCGGCCCTGGCGAAGATGGAACGGCCGCTCTGGCATCGGGCCGTGGCCCTGCTGGCCGGCCTCGCGCTGCTCGCCGGCGGCGTCGCCTTCGGGCTCAACCGTTATTTCGACTGGAACACGCTGCAGACGCATCGCGACGAGCTGCGGATGCTGGTCGAATCCTACTGGTATCTCGTGATCCCGGTTTATCTGCTGCTCTATTCGGTCATCGTGGTGAGCTCGGTCCCCGGCTGCGTGGTCATGACCATCGTCGGCGGATTCCTGTTCGGCCAGATCTTCGGCAGCCTGCTGGCCGTAACGGGTGCCACGATGGGTGCCACCATCGTCTTCGTCGTGGCCCGCGGCGCGCTGGGTCCCTGGATCCGTCGGCGCGCGGGCCCGTGGATCGTCAAGATCGAGCGCGGCTTCGCGGAAAACGGCATGAGCTTTCTCCTGGTGCTGCGGCTGATTCCGCTCTTCCCCTTCTTCATCCTGAATCTGGTGCTGCCTTTCGTCGGTCTGCCCCTGCGCCGCTATGTGCTCGGAACCTTCCTCGGAATCCTGCCGGCCAATTTCTTCTATGCCAGCTTCGGCGCGGGGCTCGGCGTCTTCTTCGATCGCGGCGACAAGGTGAGCTGGCACTCGGTCCTCACGCCGGAAATGATCATGGGGCTGAGCGGCCTGGCGGTGCTGGCGCTGCTCCCGGTGCTCTACAAATACTGGCAGCGCCGCCGCCGCCAGACACGCGGTCAGGCTTGAGGCCCGCGTCCATGCCCGAGCGCATCAGCGTGGATCTCTGTGTCGTCGGCGCCGGTTCGGGTGGCCTCACGATCGCGGCCGCCGGCGCGCAGCTCGGCCTCTCCACCGTTCTGGTCGAAGGCGCGGCGATGGGCGGCGATTGCCTCAACAGCGGCTGCGTGCCCTCCAAGGCTTTGATCGCCGCGGCGCGGGCCGCGACTCAGCATCGGCACAGTGCCGCCTTCGGCATCAGCTACGATCCGCCGCGGATCGACTTCGCGCGCGTGCGCGCTCACGTGAAAGAGGCGATCGACTCCATCGCGCCGCATGATTCGCAGGCGCGCTGCGAGGGTCTCGGCGTGCGCGTGATCCGCGCCATGGCGCGCTTCACGGGGCCCGATCGCCTGGCGGCCGGCGACACCGAGATCGTGGCGCGGCGTTTCTGTCTTGCCACCGGCGCCCATCCCCTGCGGCCGCCGATCTCCGGCCTCGATCGGGTTCCCCATCGCACCCATCTCGAGATCTTCGACCTGGCCGAATTGCCCTCGCATCTTCTGGTGATCGGCGGGGGCGCCGTCGGCTGCGAGCTGGGTCAGGCCTTTCGGCGCCTGGGCGCCGCGGTCACGATCCTGGAGGCGAAGCGGATTCTCGGCGACGAGGATCCGGAGCTGGTCGAAGTGATTCGTCGGCGTCTGAAAAGCGAGGGGATCGACCTGCGCGAAGGGGTTGCGGTGACCGGGGTCGCGAGCGCCGGCGCGGGCCTTCGCGTCACGCTCGGGGAGGGAGCCGGCATCGCGACGCTCGACGGCTCGCATCTGCTGCTGGCGGCCGGCCGCGTTCCGGCCAGCGATGGCCTCGGGCTGGAGGCGGCGGGAGTCGCCTGCGACGGCAAGGCGATCAGGATCGATCGGCGCTGCCGCACCTCGAACCGGCGCATCTTTGCCATCGGCGACGTGACCGGCGGGCCGCAATCCACCCATTGGGCCACGCACCAGGCCATGGTCGCGATCCGATCGATGATGTTCCGGCTGCCGGCGCGGACACGGCCTGTGATCCTGCCGCGCGTCACCTTCACCGATCCCGAGCTCGCGCAGGTCGGCCTGACCGAGGCCGAGGCGCGGTCGGCCGGCCATGCGCAGCTCGTTGTCCGCCGTTTCCCCTTTGCCGAGCTCGATCGCGGGGAGACTGACCGGAACACCGCAGGATTCATCAAGCTCGTGGCTACGCCCCAGGGCAGGATCATCGGCGCCGGAATCGCGGGCGCGTCGGCGGGTGAGCTCATTCACAGCTGGAGCCTCGCGCTCGCCTCGGGTTTGTCCTTGCGCGCCTTCACCGAGATGATCACGGCCTATCCAACCTTGAGCGAAATCAGCAAACGCGTCGCGGGCGGTTTCTACGCCCAACGGATGCTCACCGAGCGCACGCGCCGCTGGGTCCGGTGGCTTGCGCGATGGCCATGAACCGTCCCCGTCCGAAGCTGCCGGTCCTGTGGCACAGCCTGTCGGCGCGGCTGCTGGTGCTGACGATCGCCTTCGTGATGGTGAGCGAGGTGCTGATCTTCGTGCCCTCGATCGCCTCCTTCCGCCTGAAATATCTGGAGGAGCGGCTCGCCGCCGCCAACATCGCGGTCCTGGCGCTGCTGGCCACGCCCGACGCGATGGTGAGCGACGAGCTCGAGATGGAGTTGCTGAGCCAGGCCGGCGCCTATGTGATCGGCATGAAGCGTCCGGACGGCAAGAAGCTGATGCTGGGCATGGAAGACAAGGTGCCGGCGATCGATGCGCAATTCGACCTGCGCCAGCATGGCCTGTTCCGCTCCGTCCGCGATGCGGTGGTGGCATTGGTCCAGGGCCGCAACCGGATATTGCGCGTAGTCGGAGTCTCGCCGCGCCATAACGAGACCGAGGTCGAGATCGTGATCGACGAGGCGCCGCTGCATGACGCCATGCTCGATTATGGCGCGCAGATCCTGGCGGTCTCGATCGTGATCTCGCTGGTCACCGCGAGTCTCGTCTATCTGGCGCTCCAATGGTGGATGGTGCGCCCGATCCGGCGCATGACCGAAAGCATGATCGCCTTCCGCGGCGATCCCGAGGATCTCTCCCGTCCCTTGCGGGTCGAGCGGCGTTCCGACGAGATCGGCGTCGCCCAGGCCGAACTGGCCGAGATGCAGGCCGGGTTGCGCGCGTCGCTGCAGCAGAAGACGCGTCTCGCGGCGCTGGGCACCGCGGTCACCAAGATCAGCCACGATCTTCGCAATATGCTGGCGACGGCGCAGCTGGTGTCGGACCGGCTGGTTTCCAGCGCCGATCCGCAGGTCAAGCGCGCGGCCCCCACGCTGGTGGCGGCCATCGACCGTGCCGTCGATCTCTGCACCCGCACCCTCGATTTCACCCGCGAGGGCCCGGTGCGGCTCGACTATCGGCGCTTCGCGCTCAAGGGACTGATCCATGAGATCGGTGCCGACGGGTTCGCCAATGGCAAGACCGAGCTCGTCGATGCGGTCGGCGATATCGAGCTCGAGGCCGATCGCGACCAGCTCTATCGCGTGCTTGCCAATCTGGTGCGCAACGCGTCCGAAGCGGGCGCGGTCGAGGTGACCGTCTCGGCCGCGACCGAAGGCGAGCGCGTCATCATCGAGGTGCGCGATAACGGCCCCGGCCTGGCGCCGCGGGCGCGGCAGAATCTCTTCACGCCCTTCGCCGGCTCGGGCCGGGCGGGCGGCTCGGGCCTCGGCCTCGCCATCGCCCGCGAACTGGCGCACGCCCATGGCGGCGATCTCTCGCTCGTCAGCAGCGATGCCGGCGGGACCCTGTTCCGCATCGATCTGCCGGCCCGCAGGCCCGCCGCCTGAGGCCGATTTCTCGATCCGGAACAGGCCGTTGAGACGATGCCGTCGCCGCCCTGCGGCGGCGCTTGGCGCAGTTGCGCGGACCCGCCGATCCCCTTATCTTGCCGGCGCCTGGGCCCATGGACGAATCCGCTGGTTTCGTCGGCAAGGGGTCGGGTTTGAGGTCAGAAGGAGCAAGCAAGATGGGTAGCGCGTCGAGTTGGGTCCTGTCGGGACTGGTGGCGCTGATGGGCCTGGTCGGTCTTTTCGTCGCGGCGCGCGGCGGCCACTCGATGCCCTATTGGGGCGGACTGGTGTTCTTCATCTTCGCCGTGCTGTTCGTCTTCTACATGATCAAACGCGGCTTCGATCACGCCGAGCATCGCAACTCGCACTGAGCGTTCGCGCCTTCGGACCGACGGACGCCTTGCGGCCTCAGTCGATCTGCAGCAGGAGCCCCTTGAGATAGGCGCTCTCCGGCAGGGCCGGATGAACCGGATGATCGGGCGCCGCCCCGGTCGATGCCAGGATCCGCGCCTCGCGCGCCAGGTCGTGGATCCCGCGGCGTACTTCCTCGGCGAACAGGCCCGCCTCCATATTGTGCGAGCAGGAGGCGATGAAGAGGAATCCGCCGGGCCGCACGCATTCCGCCGACAGCCGCGCCAGCTTGCGATAGGCGCGCGCGCCCTGGCCCAGATCCTTCTTCGATTTGACGAAGGCAGGCGGGTCGGCCACCACGATGTCGAAATTCTGCCGTGACTTCACCATCGCCTCGAGCTCGGTGAAGGCGTCGGCGCGCCGGAAGCGGCAGCGCTCGGCGAGCCCGTTCAGGGCGGCGGCCTGCTCGGCGAGCGCCAGCGCCGCTTCGGAGCGATCCACGGCCGTCACTTCGCTGGCACCGGCTGCGGCCGCCGTAAGCGCAAAGCCGCCGCAATAGCTGTAGACGTCGAGTACCCGCAGGCCCTTCGCCAGCGCCGCGACCCGGGCGCGGTTCTCGCGCTGATCGAAGAACCAGCCGGTCTTCTGCCCCTCCCGCGGATCGGCGAGGAAGCGCACGCCGTTCTCCTCGAGCGACAGCGGTCCTTCCAACGCTCCCGACACCATGCGCACATAAGGCTCGAGCCCCTCGAGCTTGCGAGCCGGGCTGTCGTTGCGCAGCAGCAGGGCTTGCGGCTTGAGCACCCTGTCGATCGCGTCGGCCAGCGCGTCGAGCAGCCGCTCCATGCCGGCACTGTTGGTCTGCAGCACCAGCGTGTCGCCGAAGCGGTCGAGCACCACGCCCGGCAACCCGTCGGCTTCGGCATGGATCAGGCGATAGAACGGCTTGTCGTAGAGCCGCTCGCGCAGGGCGAGGGCCCGCTCCAGCCGCTGCGCCAGGAACAGGGCGTCGATCACGCGATGGGGATCGGCATCGAGCAGGCGGCCCGCGATCAGGCTGTGCGGGTTGAAGAGCGCGGTGCCGATCGGCCGCCCATCCTCGGCATTCACCCGCACCACCTGGCCGGGCGGCAGCGCCTTCGCCGCCGGGGTCATCTCGATCTCGTTGGAATAGATCCAGGGATGCCCCGCCAGCGCGCGCCGCTGCGAACCCTTGCGCAAGGTGATGGTCGGGCGGTCCAGGACGGGAGCGGGGCTCGGGCTGTTCATGGCGGGCGCACTCTGCCGCCTGCGCCAGGGACGGGCAAGCTTTGAGAGGGAGTCTGAGGCACCCCTCCCCCTTCCCCCTCCCGCAAGGGGAGGGGGCGTGGATTTTTTCTTCCCTTCACTGGATTCACGATCGGGGAAGGGGCGCGATTATTGTTAGTTCGAGCCCCCTCCCCTTGCGGGAGGGGGTAGGGGGAGGGGTGGGCCCGGACGCGATGCTTCCGCTAATCCCCCAGCACCGCGCTCTCGCGCCTGGGGTCGCCACCGCCGACGAGGCCCTCGGCGGTGACGCGGATCGAGTTGAGGCCGCTGGTCAAGTCCGTGAAGCGGACGTCATGGCCGCGCTCGGCCAGGACCGGCGCGATGCTGCTCAAGGCGGTGCCGGCTTCGAGCTCGGTGGCGCCGTTGCGGTTGACGAAGTTGGGCAGCGCCGCCGCCGAGGCGGGATCGAGATCGCCGTCGAGCATGGCGATCAGCGCCTTCGTCACATAGCCGATGATCGCGCTGCCGCCGGGCGAGCCGGTGACGAGGACGAGGCGGCCCTCGCGATCGAACACCATTACCGGCGTGATCGAGCTGCGCGGACGCTTGCCGGGCTGGACCCGGTTGGCCACGGGCCTGCCATCGACCTCGGGGATCGAGGCGAAATCGGTGAGCTCGTTGTTGAGCAGGAAGCCGTGGACCATGATCTTGGAACCGAAGGCGCTCTCGATCGTGGCGGTCAGGCTGACGGCATTGCCCGCGTCGTCGACGATGCTGATCTGCGTGGTGCCGGCCGGCTCATATTGCGTCGGCGGTACGGCGAAGGCCTGCTGGGTCGGCGGTGTGCCGGGCAGGGCCTTGCCCATGCTGCAGGCATCCGAGATCTGGTCGCCGCGCTTGGCCAGATATTTGGTGTCGAGCAGGCCTGCGGTCGGGACCGGGACGAAATCGGGATCACCCAGATAGAGCGCGCGATCGGCATAGGCGAGCGCCTCGGCCTGGGTCACGAGATGCAGGCTCTCGACATTGCCCGTCCCCGGCGCGCCGAGCCGGTAGGGCTCGAGCATGGTCAGGATCTGCAGCAACGCCACGCCGCCGGAGCTGGGCGGCGGCACGCTGCAGACCTTCCAATCGCGATAGGGCCGGCAAAGCGCGTCCGGCGCATGGGCGCGATAGGCCGCGAGGTCGCCCGCCGTCATCTCGATCGGATGACGCCAGGCCTCGCTGACCGAGCTCGCAATGTCGGCTGCGATGGGACCGCGATAGAACGGTGCCGTGCCCTGCGCCGCGATCGTCTTCAGCGTCTGCGCGAACTCCGGATTGCGCAGGATGCTGCCCACGGGCTTGGGCCTGCCGTCGGCCTGGTAGAAGTAGGCGGCGGCGGTCGGCGAATGCGGCAGATATTCGTCGTCCGCCAGGAGCTGCGCCAGCCTGGGCGAAATGGCGAATCCGGCCTCGGCCAGATGGATCGCCGGCGCGAACAGCGCCGCCCAAGGCAGTTTTCCAAACTGCCGGTGGGCCAGCTCATACATGGCGAGAATGCCCGGCACGCCGACCGAGAGGCCGCTCGCCTGCGCATCCTCGAATTCGAGCGGCTTGCCGTCCGCGCCCAGGAACCGGTCGGGCTTGGCCGAGGCCGGCGCCGTCTCGCGGCCTTCGAACGCCTGGAGCTTGTTGTGCTGCGCGTCGAAGGCGAGCATGAAGCCGCCGCCGCCGAGCCCCGAGGATTGCGGCTCGACCAGATTGAGCACGAGGGCCGTGGCGATCGCCGCATCCACGGCGCTGCCGCCCTGACGGAGGATTTCGCGGCCCGCTTCGGCCGCCAGCGGATTGGCGGCGACGATCATGTGGCGCTGGGCCCGGACGGCGATGCTGGCCTGTTGCCCGGTCGCCGCTTCCGGAGCCGGTGCCGCCGCATCCGAGGCTTCGACCTTGCCGGGCGTGCAAGGTGGGAATGGACCGCTGCAGCCGGCAAGCGCGATGCTGGAGACCAGCGAAAAAACCACGAACCACCGCGTTCGCAGCACTCTCGTCACAGCGCCCGCGAACCCGGTAGCGTATGCTGCAGGCAGGGCGGGTCGTCCGTCGGACAGGGGACCATTCATGATCGTCGGCATGTTTTCCAGCGTTCTGCTCGTTCTCGTCTGCATTCTGGTGCATTACGAAGCTTTGCGCATCGTCTCCTCGCAATTGCCGGGTCCTTCATGGATCGGGTTGCGCGGACGGATGCTCGCCGTGGTGGCCGCCTGCTTTCTTGCCCATACGATCGAGGTGTGGATCTTCGCGGTCGCCTATTATTTTCTCTCCGATCACTTCGCGCTGGGTTCTATCGCCGGCGAGCGGCAGATCGATTTTCCCGACCTGGTCTATTTTTCTGCCGTCACCTACAGCACCATCGGGTTCGGAGACCTCTATCCGATCGGCGGCGCCAGGTTGCTCGCCGGCGTCGAGGCCGTCATCGGGCTGCTCCTGATCGGCTGGTCGGCCTCCTTCACCTATCTGGTCATGGAGCGGTTCTGGCCTCTGCACGCCATCCGGAAAAAGCGGCTTGCGGCCGATGGCAAGGAGCCGGTGCCCCCGCGGCTCTGGCACCGGCTCCCGGATTGAACCGTTAAGCCATTGGTGCAGAGCGAAACCGGCCGAAAGTCCAGATATCTGGAACGGTTTTTGCAGTGGCGAAGGTCGTTGTGCGTTGCACCATTATTGGCGTAAAACCATTGGCGCAATGCGCCGGCCCCTGAAGGGGTGGGATCGGCCGCTGGGTAGACGAGCGGTTGGCGGCAAGGGTCTTCGGCCCCAGAGGCGAGCGCGCCTCGAGGACCCTCAGGATCGCCAGGAGGGTTCTCGATGAGCACCGTAAGGCGGCTCGGGCGTATTTCCGTTCCCGAACTCAAGGCCCGCAAAGGCGGCGAACCCATCGTCTGCCTCACGGCCTACACTACGCCCATGGCGCGTCGGCTCGATCCCCATGTCGACCTGCTGATGGTCGGCGATTCCCTCGGCATGGTGCTCTATGGCTTCGACAGCACCCTGCGGGTGACGCTCGACATGATGGTTGCCCATGGCGCCGCCGTGCGCCGCGGCAGCGAACGAGCCTGTCTTGTGGTCGATCTTCCCTTCGCCAGCTACCAGGAATCGCCCGAGGTCGCCTACCGGGCGGCCGCGCGGCTCATGGCCGAGACCGGCTGCTCCGCCGTCAAGCTCGAAGGCGGCCGCGAGATGGCACCGACGGTGGCGTTCCTGGTGGCGCGCGGCATTCCGGTGATGGGCCATGTCGGCCTCACGCCGCAGTCCGTCAACATGCTGGGCGGCTATCGCGCGCGCGGGCGCGATCCGGAACAGCGCGAGGCGATCACCGCGGATGCGGTCGCGATCGCCGAGGCCGGCGCCTTCTCCCTCGTGGTCGAGGGCGTGGTCGAGCCGCTGGCGCGCGCGATCACCCAGCGCATCGCGATCCCGACCATCGGCATCGGCGGCTCGCCGGCCTGCGACGGGCAGGTGCTGGTGATCGACGATCTGATCGGCATGTTCGACAGCTTCACGCCGAAATTCGTGAAGCGCTATGCCGAGATCGGCGATCAGGTGGCGGCGGCGGCGATCGCCTATGCCGCCGATGTCCGCGCGCGGCGCTTCCCGGCCAAAGAACATCTGTTCGGCACCGAGACCTGACGGGTCCCCCGAGGGCATCATCATGGCGGCCCTGGCTCAACGTTCGGCCCTCCCGGAAACGCCGGTCCTGCGGACGGTCGCAGAATTGCGCGCGCAGATCGGCGAATGGCGCGGGCAAGGCGAGACGATCGGCCTGGTCCCGACCATGGGTGCGCTGCATGAGGGCCATCTGACGCTGGTGCGCCAGGCGAAGGCCGAATGCAGCCGGGCCGTGGCGACCCTCTTCGTCAATCCGACGCAGTTCGCGCCGGCCGAGGATTTCGACGCCTATCCGCGCGACGAGGCCAAGGATCGCGCGCTCCTGGCGACGGTCGGCTGCGATCTCCTGTTCGCGCCCTCGGTCGAAACCGTCTATCCGCAAGGTTTCTCGACTACGGTCGAAGTGAAGGGGCTGACGCGCCATCTCGACGGGCCGTTCCGCCCGTCCCATTTTGCTGGCGTCGCCACCGTGGTGTCGAAGCTGCTGCTGATGGCCGCTCCCGCCCGCGCCTATTTCGGCGAGAAGGATTTCCAGCAGTACCAGGTGATCCGGCGGCTGGCGCGCGACCTCGACATCCCGACCCAGATCGTCGGCGTGCCCACGGTGCGCGAGGCCGACGGCCTGGCGCTCTCCTCGCGCAATCGCTACATGACGCCGGCCGAGCGGCAGATCGCGTCCAGGCTGCCGCGGCTGATGCAGACATTGGCGGCGCGGCTCGAGGGTGGCGCCGAGATCGAGGCGGCGCTCGCCCAGGCGCGCCTCGAGCTTCTGAGCGCCGGCTTCGACCGGGTCGATTATCTCGATCTGGCGGACGAGGCGACCTTGACGCCCTCGGTCGCGCCGCAAGGGCCCGCGCGGCTCTTCGTCGCCGTCTGGATCGGCCGCACGCGCCTCATCGACAATTGGCCGTTGTCGCTTCCCGAGAATTGACGCTTCCCGAAAATTAAAAGCCTCCCGGAGCTGCCGGCCCGCGGGAGGCTTTCGATTCCGGCGCCGGAACCGGCCCTGATGATCAGGCCGGCTTGACGAAGCGCTGGTAGAAATAGCCCGATAGCGTGCCGAGCGCCGCCCAGAACACGAGGCTGGTGATGACCACCGCCACGATGAACTGATGCGTGATCGATTCCGGTGCGGCGCTCTCGGCGTGATCGAGCTGCGGCGCGCCGACGATATGCGGCACCACGAGCAGCGCCAGGCCCGCCAGGCACCAGAGCGGCTTGCGCCCGAAGAAGAGGCAAGCCAATCCGCCGCAAGCCGCGGCCACCGTGAAGACCCACCAGATCTGACGGGCCAGCAAGGGGGCGGCCTGCGTTCCCGGCACTTCCGGCGGCAGCCCCAGGCCCGGCGCCAGGGTGAAGGCGACGAAGCCGGCGAGACCCCAATAGAGTCCGGTCTGCCAGTTCATCGCGCCGCCCCGCAGCGCGAAGGCCGAGACCAGCAGCAGCGCGAAGCCGACGCCGGTCAGGAGATCCGCCAGCACGGTGAAGGCATTGCGCTGGAAGCCGTCGGCCGGCTCCCATTCCCCCGCCTCATGTTCCATGCCGGGCATGCTCGCCATGCTGCTGTCGGCCGTGCTGGCCGCGGTCGAGCTGCCGTCGGTGGTTGTGGCGGTTGTCGTGGTCGTGCTGGCCGTGGCTGCGGCGGCGTCGGCCGCCTTCTCATAGACCTCTGCCTTGAGGATCACCGGCACGGTCGAGACCTGATGCACGACGGTCACGAACGCGCCGGCGATCAGTCCCGCCGCGGCGGCGGCGAAGATCAGTTTGCGAAACAGTTCCATGGATGTGCCCCCTTTTGGGGCTGCCTGGATCAGTGGCAGGGGAAGGCGTTCGAGTGCCGCACATCGTGGGCGGCATTGTGGAACGCGCTGACATGAGAGAAGCCGACGCCGAAGATCAGGAAGGCGCCGAGGAAGGCGGCGAAGGCGACGGGCAGGGCGCGGCTGGCGACGGAGGCATCGGTGCGGCCGTCGGCATGGGTACGGATCGTGTTCATGTGAGGGACTCCCCAAAGGCTGGATGATGATGGAAACGGGAACGGCGCCGCTCGCTCGCGTAGCGCGCGAGACGGCTCAAGGAGAACTGGCTGACGACATCGAGGAGCTGATGCAGCGGCGCCGACAAGGTCGGCCCCGGCGATCCGCTCTGATAGTCGAGGACGGCGCGGGCCGCCCGGGCCGGATCGAGATCGTCGGGCAGCGACATCACCCAATCCAGCAGGTTGAGGCGATCCTCGTCCTGGCGATGGGTGTCGAGCGCCAGCAGCCGGTCGAACAGAGCGGCTGCGGGAATCTCGGCACTGCCGGCGGTCGGGCCGGAACGGGTGTCAGCGACCAAAGGAATCGCCTCCGGATCGAACCGGCTGCGTCGTCGCCTGGGCGGGTCTGCACCGAAGAATCGTCGGGAAGATGATCATGGCTTCCTCCAGGGCACCCCGCCCCGATGTTGAAATCCAATCCCTCGATGGCAGGTCTCCTGGCTCGCGGGTCGCTGCCTGACGCCGGACCTTCCCGATTTCCCAGTGGTCGAAAAGGCGACAGGCTCGCCGCTTACAGTTGCGGGGGCAGCCACGGTTTTGGCCCCGATTGGGTCGTCCACACCGTGTTCCCTTTTGATCCCCTGGAATTCATCCGTCGGGGAACCATCGAGAATCGGACGGTGCCACCCTGAATCACCGGGTGTCAAGCGACCGGAGCGGGCGCCGAGAAAGCGGCATGGCAGCGACCGGTTTGCATGCGGATGCGACGGCGGGGGCTTGATCCCCGTCAATGCATGCGGGGGCTCTTGGCGCCAGTCTGTCGGCCGAAACCCATCGATCGTCGTCGGAGGTTCATATGGCATCGCGAGTCCGTGGCGGCTTGGCCGCTTTGTTCCTGGTGGTTGCGACCATCGGCTCCGCTGGGGCCGCCGAACCCACAACCATGGTGCGGGTCGTCCTGCTCGACATGACGGCAGTCGCGAGCGGCGGGGCCGGGGTCGGGATGATGGGGTACGGGCCTGGCATGATGGGCCCGTGGGGCGCAGGGCCCGGCGGCGGGATGATGGGTTACGGCCAGGGCATGATGGGCCCGTGGGGCCCGGGGCCCGGCGGCGGGGGAATGATGGGCGGCGGCATGGGCATGATGGGGCACGGCATGATGGCCGTGCGCGCCGATCGGGACAGCGTGCCGGCCGGCACGATCACCTTCGACGTCACCAACTGGTCGCGCAGTGTCGTTCACGAGCTGATCGTCGTTGCCGTCGACAGCGCGACCGCGCCGCTGCCCTACGACTACAACAGCTGGCGCGTGGTCGAGGATCAGATTGTGCGCGCTGGCGACAGCGGCGAACTGTCGCCGAGCGCCAGCAAGACGCTCGAGCTCAAGCTGGCGCCGGGCACCTATCTGCTGATCTGCAATGTGGCGGGGCACTACGCCGCCGGCATGGCGCTTCCCTTGACCGTCACGCCTTGACGTCGGCGTTGGGGCCGGCAGGGCCCGCGCCTCACCCGTTCCGGCGCTTGGCGATCGGTTGGATGAATTGCGGCTCGATGTCCCAGGGGAACAGGATCCAGGTGTCCTGGCTGACCTCGGTGACATAGGTGTCGACCAGGGGCTTGCCGGCAGGCTTGGCGTAGATGGTCGCGAAATGGGCCTTGGGCAGCATCTCGCGGACCGCCCGGGCGGTCCGGCCGGTATCGACCAGATCGTCCACGATCAGCCAGTCATGGCCGTCACCGGCCACGCCCTTGAGCACCTTGAGCTGACCCTGGCTGAACTCGTCATAGCTGATGATACAGACCGTATCGATCAGCCGGATATCGAGCTCGCGCGCCACGATGGCGGCCGGCACCAGCCCGCCGCGGGTCACGGCCGCGATGCCGGTGAAGGGACCCATCTCCGACAGCCGCCAGGCGAGCGCCTTGGCGTTGCGGTGCAGCTCTTCCCACGTGACCGGGAAACTCTTGTCTGGCGGTGCGCTCATGGCCGGCACTTCGCCAGCACCGGCCGGGCGGCGTCAAGGGCGAGGCGGGCGGTCAGACGCTCTGGTCGGGCGCCTGGGTCATATAGACGCCGTTGATCCGCCAGGAGCCGTCGGGCTGCTTCTGCATGAGGTAGATCATCAGGACCGGGATGCCGTCCGGACCGACCACCCGTACATTCTGGACCGGTCCGACATCTTCGACCGAGAGGTCCTCGAACTCGACCGATTTCGGCCGATAGACCTGCGGATAGCCGGTCTTGACCATGGCCATGAAGTTGCCCGGGTCGCCGAACTTCTGCTGGATCGCGGGCGAGGCGAAACCGAAGGCGGTGGCGCCGTCGTCATGCCGGAAGGCGTCGATCTGGCGCTCGATCACTTGATGGATGGCGTTGGCATCGGCCGGTGCCAGGCTTTCGTCGCCGGCCCGGGCCGCGAGGGGCGCCGAGAGAACCCAACCGAGCACCAGTGCCGTGAGGAGAACCCGCATCTGCCCCTCCTGTCGGGCGCCTCTCTCCCAAGGCGCCTTTCATCGAGACTAGGCCCGGCCGCCGGGCTTCCAAGGGCCTGGGGCCACCTTTGCGCCCAAAAAGAAACCGGCGCCTGGAGGGCGCCGGTTCCGTCGTCGGGTTATGAGGTGAGGTGTAGAGGTCTATCGGACGTAAAGCTGGACTTCGTTGGTCTGCGCGTTCGGGCTCGTCATGGTCGAGAGGCTCACGCGGTCGGGCGAGAGGCCCATCGAGGTCAGCGAGCGCAGCACCTTGTCGGCGCTGCGGCGCGCGGCACTGCTGTTGAGCGACACCTGGGCCGCCGTGCCGGCCGAAGGCGCCACGGCGACCAGATCGAAGCCGGCATTGGGCCGGCGGTCGAGGGCGGCGCTGACGGCGGCGAACAGCGCCTGCTCGTAATCCGGATTGTCGCGGTCGAAGCGGATCACCACCAACGGCCGGCCGGTCGCGATCCCGGAACCCGGCGGCAGCGGCGGCGCCATCGCCGGCGCGTAGTTGCGCGCGGCGAAGCTCTCGCCATAGAGCTCGCCATTGTTCACCGCGAGCGCCAGGGTATTGAGGTTCGAGCGCTCGGCGCCGAGATAGTTGGTCTGGCGCGAGATGTCCTCGGTGAGCTCGGTCAGGAGACGATCGATCAGCACCGTGGTGCGGTTGGTCTCGTCCTCGAGGATCGAGAGCTGGCGATGGTCCTCGTCGACCGCGCCCGAGATGCCGAAGGCGGCGCGCGAGGCTTCGAGCAGGTAGCTCGACAGCGCCGCGTTGCTTGCGACCTCGTTGGCCAGCGAGTTCATGTGGCCGAGATCGGTATTGACCGCCTCGAGCTGGGCCTGGGCCTGGTTCCATTGGGCGACCAGGATCGGGTTGCCCTTGGTGGTGCCGACCTGCAGCTTCGCCTGGATCGCGGCGACGGTGTTGTGGTAGTTGCTCGCGGTGGTGACGGACTGGGCGCGCAGCTCCTGCAGCTGCTTGTTCTCGTCCGCCACGGAGGCCTGGAGGCGCGTCAAATCCGCGCGCAGATCCTCGACCTTCTTGCCGACGAGCGTTCCGGTCGGCTGTCCCGGCGTCACCCCTTCGGGCTGGAAATTGCCGCTGTTGAGCTGCAGGGGACTGTTGCTGGCGGTCGCGGGGGCCGTCGTCGAGGTCGAAGCCGTCTGCGTCGAAGTGCTGGGGGGCGACGCGGAAGCAGCGGCCGGCGCAGCCGTTTGGCCTGTATTGGTACATGCCGACAGGACCAGAAGGGCGCCTGCGATGGCTGCGCGAATTGGCTTCATGCTCATGCGATGGCTCGACCCTGCAATCATGGTGGGGAATCGCCGACCGGCAGACGCCAGTCCGCATGCGCAAGCCGCTTCCCCACGATCCCCCATTCTGGCGTGGGAATCATAACGAAGCCCTACCAGCGCCACAAGCGGGTTTTCCCGCTAGCTTGCGAAGAATTCAGCCCTTTTTGCCGCTTGGCTGCTGCTCTTGCCAGCGCCTCCGGCTTTCGTGTAGGTTCCGCCGCCTGTCGCAGGGCGCCCTGGCGCCACGCTGCGACAAAAGTGATGCGCCCGTAGCTCAATTGGATAGAGCACCAGACTACGAATCTGGGGGTTGGGAGTTCGAGTCTCTCCGGGCGCGCCATTCCTGAACAAAGCCGGGCACACCCTACAAAGCCCCGGCGACGGACGGGCCGCGACCGCTTTGACGAGGTCCGCCGGGCCTCCGCTCGGGAAGAGCTTCCGGCCCATCGACACTGCCTTCCGCACCAGCAGCCGGACAACGACCACCGGCGCCGCGGTCGCCCACCTACAATGCCCGCAGATAGGCTTCCCAGCGCCAGTCGCGCAGATGAAACCGTCCGCGCAGGTTGAGCCAGGCGCCATATTTTGCGTAGTCGAAGCGAAGGGTGGAAAGGCGTCTCTGGACCGACGCCCATAGGGTCCACTTGATGCAGATCAGGACCTTGTAGACGGCGACGCGCGCCTTCAGCTCGGGTCGGCAGGCGCCGAAATAGGCTTCGATCAGTTCGTCCTCGATCGTCTCGGCAAAGAACAGCTCGAAGAACCAGATCGCGAGGTCCGCGCAACGGTCGTTGTTGGAAGCATACTCGAAATCGACGAGCTTGATCTCCTTCCGGTCGTTGACCATGAAGTCGGTGACGTAGGTATCGTTGATGCAAGGCACGACATCCAGGCCCGCCGCGGTGAGCGCGCGGCGAATCCTGTCATAGTGCCATTGCAGCGCTTCCCAATCCCTGGGGAGCGCCGCGGACAGATCGTCGATCTGCCGGCGATGCTCCTCGATCATGTCGAAGTAGGTCTTGGTCAGGCGCAAAGCCGGCCCGTGATGGAGCCGCTTGAGCGCGGCGAGGGCATTCATGCGGAGATCGCGATCCCGGAAATCGATGCTGTTGCAGCTCCGGTATCCGGTCAGGTACTCGAAGACCTCCACGCCGCTGTCTTCCTGGTAGTGGAGGACGCGTGGCCCGACGCCGACCAGCGCCGCAGTCATGTTCGCGTCATGCGCGGCCTTGCGGTCGATGAACAGCTCCGTCCCCGTCCCGGGCACCTTCAGGAACAGCAGCTCGTTGCCGGGCCTGCGGCGAATCCGCCAGTTCGCGTTGGTGATGCCCGCGGCGATGCGCTCATAGGTGAGATCCTGCCCATGCAGCTCGGGGATCCGGCGCAACGCGTTCTCGACAGCCGCCTCGTCCGCGGTGGAGGCCTGGCCCAGTCGTCGCTCGGACATTTCACAGTCCCCGCAGCATCTCGTCCACCGGCCAGATGCGCAGGTGATAGCGGCAACGCAGCAGGCGGAACTCACCGTATTTCAGGAACTCGACGTGACGGCGCGGCGACGACTCCGCCGCAATCAATGCCAGCCGGGCCCACATCATGTCGTCGAGGATCATGTGCAGCTTGATCCGGTTCGCCACCTTTCTGTCGACGTTCCCGCAATAGATCTCGATCGCTTCCTCGATACCATCGTCCCATGGCTCGATGTCGAGCAGTGTGGCGGCGAGGTCGTAAAGCGGATCGTTGTTGGCCGCAAAGTCGAAATCGACAAGGAAGATGGCATCGTCCGGCCCCAGCAGGACGTTGGACGCATGGCCATCCCCATGACAGGGGCGCACCTCGTATCCCGATGCGACGAAGGCGGCGGCGATGCGGTCGGCATGGTCGACGAGCGTGCGATGGTCATCGGGCCAGATCGTGCCGAGACGGTCACCCAGCCCGGTGAGCTCCTGAAGATGGCTGAAGATCGTGCGGTGGCGGGGAAACATGCGTCCGTCGTGAAGCCGCTTCTTCAGCCTGACCAGGGATTCGCGGCGCGGGCCTCGCTTCAGGTCGTCCATATAGGCGCTGCGCCAGCCCTCACCCAGCCAGGTCAGCGCGATGGCGCCGCTGGCGGCATCGTAGGCGATGGGGGGCGGCGTCACGCCGATGGACGCGGCGGCGGCGATTGCGCCGTGAGCGGCGGCGGGGTCGAGGAATGGTTTCATGTCGGGGCTCGGCACCTTCAGGAAGGCCCGCGTCTCTCCCGATTCCACCAGCCAGCAATCATGGTCGACGGCGCAGAACATAGGCACGGCAACCGTTGCGGCGGCGGGCTGCAGGCCGAGCTCAGCGCCGGCCCAGCAGGCCATCCGTCCGGCTGCCGCCTCCGCGCGCGCTCTCGGTGAAACGGGTTCGAAATCCTCTGCAGCCATTGGCGGGGCACCCCGTCAGAGAACCGGCAGGCTCGCCCGCGATCCGCGGAGTGACTCGAAAGCTGCGGCCAGCCGCAACAAAGCGTGGTCGGCAAATCGCTGGCCGATGATCTGCAAGCCGATCGGCAGCCCGTCCCGATCGAATCCGCAGGGAACGGACAGCGCCGGCTGCTGCGTCTGGTTGTAGGCCGCGGTGAAGAGGAGATGGGACCAGGCGCGGTCTCGATCCGGAAAAGCGATATCGGCGGCATAGGCCGTCATCGGCATGACGGGGGACAGCACGAAATCGAGGCTGGCAAAGGCGTCGTTGACATGCACCCGCAGCCGGTCGAGGCCGTTCATGGCCTCGAGCAGGTCCGCGGCGGAGAGACCTTTCGCGCCGCCGCACCAGCCTTGTACGTCGGGGTGGGCCGCCGCCTGACGATCGGGTGGCAGATGCTGCAACTCCGAGAGCGCGCGCGCCCTGAAATATGTCTCGATCGCCCATTCGGGATCCTCGGGGAACAGGGCGGGCACGGGCTCCACCTTCGCCCCGTGGGCCGCGAGCAGCCGGCCCGCCCCCTCGACCGCCGCGCGGATCTCGGGGCCGGCGGGCGTGCCGGCGCCCAGCTCCAGCAGCAGGCCGATGCGCGCCCCGCGGACCGACTCTTCCGGGGCTTCGGGGGTCGGGTCGGGTGGCGGGGAAAAGGGCAGCGACAGGCAGTCGCGCCGATCGGGCTGCGACAGGACGGCGGTCAGCAACATGACGTCGGCGACGGAGCGGGCCAGGGGACCGGCCGATCGCATGCTGCTGGCAGGGATATGGGGAATCCGGCCCTGGGTCGGCTTGAACCCGACCAGGCCGCAGAAAGCGGCAGGGATGCGAACCGATCCGCCCAGGTCGGAGCCGACCGTCAAGGGGCCGAGGCCGGCGGCCACGGCCGCCGCCCCGCCCGAGGTCGACCCGCCCGGCGTGCGGGCGAGATTCCAAGGGTTCCGCGCCGTCCCATGCTGGCTGCTGACGCCCGAGGCCAGGCAGCCGAGATCGGGCATCGTGGTCTTGCCGAGCAGGATCGCCCCGGCCTCGCGCAACCGCGCCGTGGGCGGCGCATCGACGGATGACGGCACCGCCGGCGCATAGGCCTTGCTGCCGCGGTACATCGGTCGCCCGGCCACGGCGATGCTGTCCTTGATCGATACCGGCACGCCGTCGAGCGGGCCCGCAGGCACCCCGCGCATCCAGCGTGCCTCCGAGGCGAGGGCGGCCGCCATGGCGCCATCGTCGACTAGGTAGAAGGCCAGGAGCGCGGGATTGAGACGGTGAATCCGGCCGAGGATGGACGCGGTCACATCGACCGGCGAAAGCCGGCGCGTCGCATAGGCCGCGATCAACTCGGTCGCGGTCAGGCGGCACAATTCGTCGGGCTCACCCGCGGGCGGCGCGCCGACCATCGACGATGAGCTGTCCTCCGTCATGACCCGACCTTAGGTCGATGCCGGCGGCGCGCGACAGCTAGCAAAATCGTTAGGTGGGATCCCGACCGATCTTCCGGCGAGGCGCATTGTCGAGGGAGGAGGACGAAGCGGATCTCAGATGCCGTCGATCAACTGGCCCTGGACGGCCAGGGACACCGCGTGGGTGCGGTTCCGCGCGCCCAGCTTGCGCGTGGCGTTCTGCAGATGGAGGGTCGCGGTGCCGATGGAGCGGCCAAGCCTCGCCGCGATCTGCTTCGCCGAATAACCTTGCGCGCTCAATTTCAGGCACTCGACTTCACGCCGCGTCAGTCGAACCGGTGTCGGGCTGCCCGCGGCCGGACGCAGCTTCGGCATGGCGAAGTTGTGGAACATGTAGGCCGCCAGGCCGATCTCGCTCAGATGCTGTTCGAGGTCGCGATGGAAGTGCCGCTCCGGGTCGACGCGGATGCCGGTGAAGGTCGCGAGCGCGCCGTTTCCGTATCTGATGGGCACGGTGACGCCGATCGTCAGGCGGGTGTCGTGAAGGTAGTTCGCGACGGGACGCGCGCGGTCGTCAAGGATGGGAGTGAGCGACGACAGCGCATTTTCGAAGTACGACCAGGTGAACGGCACTGTCCGCGTGTTGGCGACCCGCATGACCGGATCGATTTGGTAGTAGCCGGCGTTGCGCCACAGGTCGATCATGCTGTCCGGGGCGTTGCGCGTCACCAGAAGCACGGGCGTGACGATTTCCTGGTCCTTCGTCAACGGCATCGGGGAATAGTCGTAATTGATGCTGCTGAGGCCGAAACGGGAGAAGGCGTCGACCATGACGTCCAACCCCGCATCGAGGTCGGCCGCCCCGTTCAATCCCTCTTCGAGAGCGAGGAACCAGTCTTCCATCGCGGGACTCTAGCCCATCGTCTTGAGCAGTCAACCGATTGGGCCGTCGAACGGCGGTAATCCCGGATGGACCGGTCATCGCCGACCTCCTCGCTCGGGTCTTCGCCACACCCGCCATGACCCGCGCGCGGGAAAGAAGTCCGTAGCCTAGGACTTTTGCTAGCTAGGCCGGCGGTCGAGGGCGACGATACCTTCGCCAGACTACACATCGCCTCCCCGGGAGGCGGGAGCGGGAGCGAAGCGGCTGCCGTCGATTTGGAAAGATGCGCAAGTCGTCGCAATCCAGCCATCGGAGAACTGGCAAATGAAACCAAACAGACAGAAGGCATCATACCTTGCGGCGGCTTGCGTGATCGCCGGCCTGACGTCGGCCATGACGGTCAGCGGCGATGTCAGGGCGGACGACATGGCCGGGCACCGGGGCGGGACGTTGCGCATGGTGGCCCGGTCGGCGGCGGGTACCCTTGACCCCCACGTCAACTACACATTGCAGTACTGGCAGCTGTTCCAACCTCTCTATGACGGGCTGCTCGCCTTCAAGAAAGTCGCAGGCCCCGACAGCTTCGCCGTCGTGCCTGACATCGCCGAAGCCATTCCGGAAGCGCAGGACGGCGGCAAGACCTACGTCTTCAAGATCCGACAGGGCATCAAGTTCTCCAACGGGCAGGAAGTCGGCGTGAAAGACGTCGTCGCCTCCTATCAGCGAATTTTCAAGGTGGCCGGGCCAACCGCGGGCACCTTCTATTCCGTGCTGGTGGGCGCCGATGCATGCCTGAAGACGCCCGCGGATTGCACCCTGGAAGGCGGCGTGGTGGGGGACGAGGCGGCGCGCACCGTCACCTTCCATCTGACGCGTCCCGACGCCGAGTTCTTCGACAAGCTCGCCATCCCGCACGCGGCGATTCTTCCGGCCGACACAGCCGGGACCGACGCCGGAACGACACCCATTCCCGGCACCGGTCCCTATCACATCGTCTCCTACGACCCGAACCAGCAGATGAAGCTGGAGCGCAATCCCTACTTCAAGGTGTGGAGCGAGGACGCCCAGCCGGACGGCCACGCGGACGAGATCCTGTACGACTTCGGACTGACGGAACAGGCGCAGGTGAATGCCGTGCAGAACGGCCAGGCCGACTGGATGTTCGATCAGCCGCCGCCCGACCGGTTGAACGAGCTGGGCACGAAATATGCCGACCGTGTCCACATCACTCCGCTCACCGCGATGTGGTACGTCCCCATGAACACGAACCTGCCGCCCTTCAACAACGAGCTGGCGCGACGGGCAGTCAACTACGCCATCGACAGAAAGGGCCTTGTGAAGCTGTTCGGCGGCCCCAACCTCGCGACGCCGACCTGCCAACTTCTGCCGCCCAACTTTCCGGGCCACAAAGACTACTGCCCCTACACGCTCGATCCCGGCACGGTCTGGTCGGCGCCGGACCCGGAGAAGGCCCGGCAGCTCGTCAAGGAATCGGGGACGGCGGGACAGGAGGTCACCATCATCGCCGAGGACACGACGATCTCGCGCAGCATCGGCGCCTATCTGCAGAGCGTGCTGAACGATCTCGGATACGTTGCCAAGGTCAAGGCCATCTCGCCCGACATCCAGTTCACCTATATCCAGAACACCAACAACAAGGTGCAGATGAGCATCTCGCAGTGGTATCAGGACTACCCATCCGGCTCGGATTTCCTGTACACCCTGCTGAGCTGTGACTCGTTCCATCCGGGATCGGATGCCTCGGTCAACATCTCCGGCTTCTGCGATCCCGCGATCGACGCCGAGATGAAGAAGGCCATGGATCTTCAGATCACCGATCTTGCGGCTGCCAACGCCAAGTGGGCCGAGATCGACCGCATGGTGGTCGACAAGTCCCCGGTCGCCGTGCTGTTCACGCCCAAGCATCTGGATTTCGTCTCGCAGCGTGTCGGCGGCTTCAGCTTCAGCCTGCAATACTACTTCTTGTTCGCGAACGCGTGGGTTCAGTAGCCGGCGGCGCAGGACCGTTCCCTCGGCAGATTCCTCGGCGCTTGTCGATTCAAGAGGAACCATGGGCGCGAGCGAGAGATGACAGCGGATCTCTTTCCGGCAAATCCATCGCCGGAGTGCATGGTGGGCTCTGCGGAGACGATGCGGGCATCCGGACCATGGCGCGTTGCCATGGCCCGTCTCGCGAGAAACCGGTCCGCCTGGGCCGCATCGGCGCTGTTGCTGACAATCGTGTCGCTGTGCCTGCTGGCCCCGCTCTACGCCCAACGCGTGACCGGTGTCGATCCGTTCCAGTCGAATATCGAAGGGGTCGTCGAGATCGACGGTCAGGTGAGGAACCTTCTGGAGCCGAACACCGAGGGGCTCGGAATCGGCTCGACGCCGATCGGCCCGACCTGGAACCTCGCCGCATATTTCCTCGGCGCCGATGCCCAGGGCCGCGATGTCGCCGGACGCCTGCTCTACGGGGGTCGCAACTCGCTGCTGATCGGTGCGGCCGCGACGGCCATCACCTTGGCGGTCGCTTGCTTCGTCGGCATCGCCGCCGGGTACTTCGGCGGCATGACCGACATGATCATTTCGCGGGGCCTCGACGTGCTCTGGGCTTTCCCGGTCTACCTGCTGGCCATTTCGCTGTCGATCGTGCTGATCAGCGGCGGATTCAAGATCGGGCCGTTCACTTTGACGTCAGGCAGCCTGTGGCTGCCGATCTGGATCGTGGGCATCGTGTACGTGCCCTACGTGGCCAGGCCCATCCGAGGCCGTGTCCTCACGCTGCGCGAAAGCGAGTTCATTCTCGCCTCGGTTTGCCTCGGCGTATCCCCGCATCGCATCCTGCTGCGCGACATCCTTCCCAATGTCGCGACCACGGTGATCGTCTTCGCACCCCTGATGATGGCGCTCAGTGTGCTCGCGGAGTCGGCACTGTCGTTCCTGTCCATCGGCGTGCAGCCGCCGGACGCGAGCTGGGGCACGATCATACAGGACGGGCTGGAGCTCCTCTACAGCCGGCCGATCGTCGTGCTGGCGCCCGGCGTGGCGGTCGGGCTCACGGTGCTGGCGCTCAACGTCCTCGGCGAGGCCTTGCGCGAAGCGATCGATCCCCGCGCCAAGCTCAGGGTCGCCTGAGCGATGGTAGCGCTGCTCCTGCGACGCGTCGCCCAGATGCTCTTCGTGATGTTCGGGATCAGCGTGCTGTCCTTCATGATATTTTTCGCGACGCCCGGATCGGATCCCGCGGCGCGCATCGCCGGGCGCAACGCCGCGCCCGAGACGCTCGCCGAGGTGCGCCGGGATTTCGGCCTCGATCGGCCGCTCTACGTCCAATATGCCCTGATGATGAATCGGCTGTTCATCACCCGCGACCTCACCTCGTTCGTCAATCGCGGCCACAAAGTGATCCCCCAGATCATCGACGCGACGCCGGTGACGTTGTCGCTTGTGCTCGGCGCCGCCATATTCTGGATCATCGGGGGCATCTCGATCGGCGTGCTGTCCGCCGCGTTCAAGGGCGGCGTTCTCGACACCGTTCTGATGGGCTTCTGTCTCATCTGCATATCGATGCCCGTCTATTGGCTGGGCGAGGTTCTCAACCTCATCACCCAGAGCCGAATGCATGACGGCTGGCTGTTTTCCTGGGTGCCGCCGCTGGGATATGTGGCGCTGACCGTGGATCCCTGGGGATGGTTCAAGGCGCTGGTCATTCCCGCCCTGACCTTGTCGGCGTTGTATATCGGCCTCTATGGCAGGGTTCTGCGGGCCGCGATCATCGAATCGAACCAGGAGGACTTTATCCGCACGGCGCACGCGAAGGGCCTGAGCGCGACCCGGATCATGCTCAATCATTCGCTGCGGGTTTCGCTGGTCGGCATCGTCACGATGTTCGGCCTCGACTTCGGCGCGCTGGTCGGCGGCGCCGCGCTCTTGGCCGAGGTGGTGTTCGGCCTGCACGGCATTGGCAAGCTGACCTATGACAGCCTTCGCACCCTGGACCTGCCCGTCATCATGGCCACGGTGCTGTACGCTTCGTTCTTCGTCGTCGCGGCCAATTTCATCGTCGACATCATATATGCAGCCATCGATCCCCGTGTCCGCCTTGGCTGACATGGGGGCAGCACCTCTGCTCGACGTCCGTGATCTGAGCATCTCCTTCCGGACCGGACGCGGCCTGGCCCGTGTCGTGGACGGCATCTCGTTCGCCATCGCACCGAAGGAGATCGTCGGATTGATCGGTGAATCCGGATCCGGCAAGACCATGACCCTCATGAGCCTGATCGGGCTGATCGACGATCCGAACGTCGTCATCGAGGGGTCGATCCGGTTCAAGGGTCGCGAACTCGTCGGCATGAAGAAGTCGGCTCTGCGGACGATGCGGGGCAACGATATGTCCATCGTCTTCCAGGATCCGATGACCGCCCTGACACCGGTGCTCAGGATCGGCGAGCAGATCGAGGAACAGATCCGGGCGCACGAGCCGGTCGGCCGGAAGGCTGCGCACCGGCGCGCCATGGACCTGCTTGCCGCGATGGGCATCGCCGATCCCGCTGCGGTGGCCGAACGATATCCGCATCAGTTGTCGGGCGGCATGCGGCAACGGGTGTGCATCGCGATGGCGCTGTCGTGCCGGCCCTCCCTCCTGCTCGCTGACGAACCGACGACGGCGCTTGACGTGACGGTCCAGGCGCAGATCCTCGATCTCATCCGTCATCTGCGCATGGAGTTCGGGTCGTCGATCATCTTCGTCTCGCACGACCTCGGCGTGGTCGCCGAGGTGGCGGATCGCATCGTGGTCATGTATGGCGGCACCATCGTCGAGAGCGGCACGACGGAGGACCTGTTCGTCAGCCCGTCGCATCCCTATAGCCAGGCCCTGAAGGCATCGATTCTTCCGCTTTCGGGCGTGCGTCCGAAACGTCTCTGGTCGATCCCTGGGGGACCGCCGTCGCCGCTGATGACGGCTGCATCAGGCTGTGCCTTCGCCCCGCGCTGCCAGCATCGCTTCGATGCCTGCAGCGAGCGCCCGCCGCTTTCCGGCGCGGGGGCGCATCTCGTTGCCTGTCATCTTGTGTCCGGCCGGCGGCAAGCCGACGAGGCCAGCTCGCCGGAAAGACGCCCATGACGCCGCTTCGACAGGATCCTCCCTTGGTGGAGGCGATCGATATACGCAAGGAGTTCACGGTCGGCCGCAACTCGTGGCTCGGCGCCCGACGCCAAAAGGTCGCCGCCGTGGCGGGCGTCACGCTGTCGATCTCGGCGGGCGAGACGCTTTCGCTGGTGGGCGAAAGCGGGTGCGGCAAGTCGACATTGGCCCGCTGCCTGGTGCGCCTCTATGACATCACGGCCGGGCGGGTATTGATCGACGGTGTCGATATTTCCGGTTTGTCGCGGCGCCAGATGCAGGGGGTGCGCCGGCGCATCCAGATGGTGTTCCAGGACCCCGGCGCGTCGCTGAATCCGCGCCGGCGCATCGGCGATCTCATCGCCGAACCGTTGCGGGCCCATTTCAGGACCGACCCCGCGCAAATGGAGGTGCGCGTGGCCGAGCTTATGGAGCGGGTCGGCCTGTCGAGACATCAGCGCGATCGGTTTCCGCATGAACTTTCCGGCGGGCAGCGGCAGCGCGCCAGCATCGCGCGGGCCTTGGCTGTGCGCCCCGCCGTGATCGTGGCGGACGAACCGGTCTCCGCCCTCGACGTCTCGGTACGGGCGCAGATCATCAACCTCCTCGCCGAGCTTCAGGAAACTCTCGGCTTGGCCTACATCTTCATTTCCCACGATCTGTCCGTCGTTCGCCAGGTATCGCACCGGGTGGCGGTCATGTATCTCGGCTCGATCGTGGAGACCGGAACGACTGACCAACTCTACGAGTCGTCAGCACATCCCTACACACAGGCCCTGCTTTCTGCCGTCCCGGTGCCGGCATATGGTGCTCGCCGCGAGCGGATCGTCTTGAAGGGCGACGTCCCCAGCCCCATGAACCCGCCACAGGGATGCGGGTTCCATCCACGCTGCCCTTATGCGAGCCGGCTTTGCCGCGAGGCGCGTCCGACGCTCGCGCCCCTGCCGGACGGCCGCAATGTCGCATGCCATCACCCCTTGCCGATTTCGATGCCGGGTTGAGGCCGGAGGTCGGACACCGGCAGCTCGGCAATGGGTTCGCCGGACCCGAGCGTCGAGTTCGGAACCGGTCCGCATGCCGGCGATCGGCGTATCGCCTGTACCGGCATACGGATCGTTAAAGAATTCACAGCGAAGATGGTATGGTTGGCGATGCGGTCGTGATTCCGTTCGATCTGTGATCTCGGACGGCGACATCGCGCCATGCCATCGAGGGGCTGGCCATCGGCGGGTGATTCGCGGATTGAGCTGCTCGCCATCGGCTTGTATGGTCGGTCGGGCTTTCTCGCCGGCTTCCGCGTGCGGTGCGTCGCTTCCTTGGGGGCGGCGGAAACGGGCGAAGGTAGGGGCAGTAAGGGCGATTTTCGGCGGCTACTCTCCCCTTGCGTAGAGCCCGCAAGGTCGTTGCTGCCGACGGGTCCATTCGAACGGATGCGACGCGGCGCCAGCTCGATCGCGAAGATCACCGGAAGGGTGTGAGCCGGATCGAGACGATAAGCCATGATCCATGTCGCGATTGTCGTTCATCGTCACGCCCGGCTTGTCGCCAACAGCTACTGGCTGCGGGCGATCGCGGAGTGCTGGCACGACAGCGGCGTTCGCCTCAGCGTGGTCACCGATCCGAAGGCCCGGATCGAGGCCGACATCGCGATTCTGCATGTCGATCTCACCGTCACGCCTCCGGACTATATCGCCTGCGCCCATCGCTGTGCCGTGGTCGTCAACGGCGCGGTTCCCGACATCTCCAAGCGGGCGATCAATGCGCATCTGCTGCGCCGCGGCGACCGGTATGAGGGCCCGGTCATCGTCAAGACAAACCGGAACTGCGCGGGCCATCCGGGCGCCGTCGGCCGGGCGCTCACCCCCGAGCGGCTCGCCCGGCTCGATGCCGCCGGCGGCCCGACGGACATCATTCGCGGCCGGTCTCCAGCAGCGCCTTGAGCCGCTCCAGATCGCGCCGCACCCAGTCGGCGTCGGCGGCGAACTTCTCATCGCTCATGCCCGGCAGCCGGAACAGCGTCAGCGCGACCTCGCTGCCGCTGCCATTGGCGACGACGCGCAAGGGGATGAGGATCTCGACGCCGGGCGCCACGGTCACGCATGGTCGAGCACGCCGAAATCGTTCGGCGGCGAGAAGCGGATGCGGACCGGCCCCTCCGGGCCCTGCGCGCTCCATTCTTCGCCCGAGCGCTCGACGCCCGATCCGAGGCCGGAGGCCCAGTTGGCGAAGTTCTGCGGGACGGACGCATAGGCATAGACATCGCGCCAATCGCGATCGATCGAGATGCTGACGGTCCGGACCTCATGGGTGGGCACGGGCGTGTCTCCGTTCGTTCGTCCTCGCGATCGGCCGCCGCGCTCACAGCGCGAGGACTGTCTTTGGGCTGAAACCTTCTCGCCGCGCGGGCGCCGCCGGCTTCCCGAGAGCCGCGACCGCCGCCGCGGCGCTTGCGAGCCCCGGCGGCAGCGGTCGTTCAGGTCAGGCGGCGTCGACGAAGACCAACTCGGCATCCTCGACGGCGGTCACCCGAACGACCGATTCGTCCTGGATGGCGGCGCCGTCGCGGGCTTCGAGCCGGACGCCATTGACCTCGACCGTGCCCTTGGCCGGCACCAGATAGCCGTGCCGGTTCTTGCCCAGCGTATATTCCGCCGTCTCGCCGGCCTTGAGCGTCGCGCCCAGCACGCGTGCGTCGGTGCGGATCGGCAGCGCGTCGGTGTCATCCTCGAATCCGCTGGCGAGGGTCACGAAGCGGCCGGAGCGATCGCCCTTGGGAAAGGGCTTGGCGCCCCAGGACGGCGCGCCGCCGCGACGGTTGGGAACGATCCAGATCTGGAAGATCCGTGTCTGGTCCGGTTCGAGATTGTATTCCGAGTGGCGGATGCCTGACCCGGCGCTCATCACCTGGACGTCGCCCGCTTCCGTGCGGCCCTTGTTGCCCTGATTGTCCTGGTGCGTGATGGCGCCCTCGCGGACATAGGTGACGATCTCCATGTCGGCATGCGGGTGGGCGGGAAAGCCCGTGTTGGGCGCGATGGTGTCGTCGTTCCACACCCGCAAGGCGCCCCAGCCCATGCGCGCCGGGTCGTAATAGTCGGCGAAGGAGAAGTGATGCTTGGCGTCGAGCCAGCCATGGTTGGCGCCGCCCAGCGATTTGAAGGTTCTGCGTTCGATCATGATGTCTGTCCGTCCGTTTCTTCGGGCGACCGGCTCCTGAGGGCCTGGGTCGCGTTTCCATGGCTTGAAGAATGGCGACCGGCGGGCTATACGAAAATAGAAAATATAGAAACAGATTGTTTCATTTTTTATGCCAAAGCTCCCTGACTTCGAAGCCTGGGCGATCTTCGCGCGCGTGGCCTATCTGGGGTCATTCTCGCGCGCGGCCGAGGAGCTGGGCTTGTCCAAAGCGACCGTCTCGAAGGCGGTGACCCGGCTCGAGAGCAATCTGGCGACGCCCTTGTTTCACCGCACCTCGCGCCGCCTGTCGCTGACCGAGAGCGGCCGCGCCGCGCTCGAGCGGGCCGAGCGGATCCTCTCCGAGGGCGAGGCGGTCGAATCCGAGCTGCGGGCGCAATCGGCAACGCCGCGCGGCCGGGTCCGCATGGCGGCCCCGATGTCCTTCGGTATCGCCCATCTGGCGACGGCGCTCCCCGATTTCTTTGCCGCTTATCCGGAAGTCTCGATCGAGCTCAATCTGAGCGATCAACAGACTGACCTGGTGAGCGAGAATTTCGATCTCGCCCTGCGCATCGCGACCCTGGTCGATTCCTCGCTGATCGCGCGGCGGCTCTGCGAGGTGCGCATCCTGCTGGTCGCTGCGCCTTCCTATTTCCGCGAGCATGGGCGGCCGAAGCATCCCAAGGATCTCGCCGCCCATCGCGGGCTGTTCTACACCTATGGCCGCTCGCAGGACGCCTGGCGGTTCTTCCACAAGCAGCAGGGCGAATATGCCGTGCGCATCGAAAGCCCGTTGCGGGCGAACAATGCCGATGTGCTGACGCCGTCGCTGCTGGCGGGGCTGGGGCTGGCGCTGCAGCCGGAGTTCCTGGTCTGGCGCGAACTGCAGTCGGGTGCGCTGGAGGCGGCGATGCCGGATTGGACGGTGCCGTCCATCGCCCTTCATCTGGTGACGCCGCCGAGCTTCATCCGCCCGGCGCGGGTCGAGGTGCTGCTGGATTTCCTGGCGAAGCGGTTCGCGACGGGCACGGCGCCCTGGGCGGCGCCGCGCAGCAGAAAATGACGGCGCCCGCGGCGCTCAGACCGGCAGGCCGTAATGCTGCCGGGCGATGAGGCATTCCGGGTCGCCGGGCTGGCAGGCGCGGCAGACCTCGGGGCGAACCGCGTAGATCGAGCAGCCGGTCGATTTCCCGACCTCGCCTTTCAGCGCCGAGCAGCGATCGCCCTCGCAGCGCATGCGCCCGCGGCTGTCGTCGACCAGGGCCGGCGGGATGAGCGCCAGCGCCGCCTCGCTCTCGAGCGAGAAGCGGGGCCATTCGGCCGAATAGGCGCAGCAGGCGCCACAGCTCTGGCACAGCAACATCGCGGCTTCGGACGAGAGGCCGGCCCCGAACATCGCTCCGTCTTTCACGTCTTGGTCTTGCGGCGGCGCTTGGTTTTGGACAGCCGGCGCTCATTGGCGCGAACGCGGGTCCGGTAGTGGCGAACCACGGCCTCGGGCGAGCCGCCGGTCGCGAGGATCGTGGCCGCTTCGGCCATGGCCTCGCCCTTCTCGGCCACCATGCGCTCGGCTTCGCGCCCGGCAGCGGGCCCGCCCGCGGCCATCTTCATCACGCGCAACCCGATCACCCGCTGCGCTTCGAAGGCCAGCAGCGTCGTTCTCATCGTCAGGTCGAACCAGGCCTTGAACATCCTGTCCTCCGTTAAGCCGGAAGGAGGGTTCCTTGCGGGGTCGTCGACGATCCGGCGCCAGGGGCGCCGGCCCGATCGCCTAGCGCTGGCGTGCCTTCCGCGCCGCGTAGCGGGCGTCGCGGGCGATCTTCTGCTGGGCCAGGAGCTCGACCCGCGCGGCCTCTTCGGCGATCGCGCGCTCGGCCTGCTCTTTCTTCTCGGTGGCTTCCCGGAGGGCCTTCTCTTCGGCCAGCCGCTTCGCCTCGATTTCCTTCGCCGCCTTGCGCTCGGCGTTGCGGGCCTCGCGGGCCGCGACCAGCGCCTGGCGTGCCGCGCGCTGCTCGACGACGCTGGGGTCGTCAGGCCGGGGCTGCGCCTTGTGCTTTTCCAGCAGGGCGCGCTTCGCGCTGGCGGCGCTGCTCAGCCGCTCGTTGAATCCTAGGTCTTTGTAACCGCTCATCGTCCTCGACTATGCCTCGATATCGTTTGCCGTCTCATGGCGCTTGCGGGACAACCCCGCAAAAAGCAGAAAAGCCGCCCCTTTTGGGGGCGGCTTCCAGGACCTTGCGGTCCCGCTAGTCTGATTGGCTTAGACGGCCTGGATCGTGCCGACGGCGATCTTGCCGGTGCGACGGTCTTCCTGGGTGTCGAACGACACCTTCTGGCCTTCATTCAGCGTGCGCATGCCCGCGCGCTCCAGAGCCGTGGCATGGACGAACACGTCCTTGCCGCCATCATCCGGCTGAATGAAACCAAAACCTTTTTGCGTGTTGTAGAACTTCACAGTACCGGTCTTCATAGGATTGTCCTTTTATGACTGACGTTGGTGCATTTGGGCCAAAGACGCGCGGCAAGCGCGACATTCAACCCGGATCGTCGATGTTTGGAGAAGATCTGAACCTGCGCCCAGCGGTCAGCCAAGGCGAAACGGCCCGATAGTCCGGCCAAATGTCGATCGGAGAAACATAGGGGGCGCCCGGTCGCTTTGCAAGGAGAGGCTGGAGAGGCCCTCTTTATATTGCGCTTTATCCCCGTTTTTTCCGGCCGGATGTTGGCGGCCCCATCAATATCCCGGCTCTCGCCCGACTGGCATCGCCTCATTGCAAAACCGGGCGACGCGCGCCCGCATTTCCACAATCAAAAATTGAATATCTATAACATAGCTGCCGCCGAAGCCGGCGGTTCGCGGGCAAGGACTGTAGCGACCGTCCGCGAGCGCGCTTGCGAAGCATCGCTAGGCAGGGGGCTGGCGTTTGCTTTAACATTGTCGGACGCATGCCGATGGCAGAGGGACGGGATGCGATGGCCTCCGGCCGCACCTCGATCGCCCGGCTGACCGCGCGTTTGGTTTCGCAATTGCGAGATGATCCACTGTGCAACTGCAGCATGGATCATTGCGCAACCGCAACATGAACTGTATCACCTTGAATAGCCTTGACGGGTCATTGGCTGGGTGTAAAAGTTCAATCCCCCGATAGCTGTTCAATAGAATGAACGGGAGCGCCCGACGGGCTGGTTGAAGACCAGCCGCCACGCTGAAAGAAGCTGCGAAAAAGCGGCCACTATTGAGAGAAACTAGGGAGGTAGGACAAGATGAAGCTTTTCCGAAGACTGAGCTATTTGCTGGCTTTGACACCTTTGTTCCTGTCCGGCGCAGCGATGGCCGAGGGCCTGGACGAACTGCCGCAGGACATCCAGCAGAGCCTCTACAACAAGGACATGCTGGACCCGCAGCAGCCCATCGGGCCGAGTGCCTATCGCGACTGGAAGGCGAAGCGTTCGCCGCCCTGGACGATCGGTTATGCCAGCTCCTATGCCGGCAATACCTGGCGCGCCATGGCGATGGATCGTCTCCAGAACGAGATCATCCCCAAATGGAAGGCGCTGGGGCTGCTCAAGGACGTGATCATCACCCAATCGAACCTGAAGGACGCGGTGCAGATCCAGCAGATCCGCCAGCTCGTCGATCAGGGTGTGGATGCGATCATCGTCTGCTGCTCCAACCCGACCGCGCTCAACCAGTCGGTCAAATATGCCTATGACAAGGGCGTGCCGGTCTTCTCCTTCACCGGATATCTGACCTCGCCCTACGCCGTGAATTCCTCGAACAACTACCAGCTGGGCGGTTACCAGGTGGGCAAGGCCCTGACCGATCAACTCGGCGGCACGGGCAATGTCCTGGTGGTCGAAGGCATTCCCGGCACCTCCGGATCGGATTCGCAGGACCGCGGCATGAAGGCGGGTCTGGCGGCCGCACCGGGCGTCAAGATCGTGGGCGATGTGGCCGGCATGTGGACCGACCAGATCGGCCAGGCCGAAGTGCAGAAGTGGCTTGCCACGCATCCGGGCCAGTTGGACGGCATCGTCGTCCAGTCGGCGGCCGAGCTTGGCGTGCTGCGCGCTCTGCAGCAGTCGGGCCGCAAGATGGTGCCGATCACCATCGGCGGCGAATCCGGCGCGCTCTGCTATTGGCGCAAGAATCCGGACTATCTCAAGGAGTCCTACCAGCTTTGGCCTCCCGGAGACGATATCGAGCTGATCTGGAACATCATGATGCGGACGCTTCAGGGCCAGGGCCCGAAGATCCAGTCGGTCCTGGTGAATTCGGTGAAGTTCACCTATGACGACGTGAAGGCTCGTCTCGACGAGAATTGCGACGAGAATTCCGACAAGTGGCAGAATGTCGGGATCGATAAATGGGGCGGGACGACCTATCTGGATCAGTTCTTCCTGCGCCCGGCCGATCCCGAGAAGTACAAGCCGTAAGACATCGCTCGAGGGCGTCTTTTGACGCTATCCGCAACATAGAACTGCGGCGAGACCGATCATCAGATGTCTTCAACGGCTCACTACGCGTCGGGTCATCAACCGAGCGGTGCCGCCGAGGAATCCTCGGCGGCACCGCCGGTCTCTGTCACCGGCGACATCACCGTCACCGACGTCCGCAAATCCTTCGGGGTCACCCGGGCGCTCGATGGCTGCAGCTTCCGCGCGTCGCTGGGCGAGATCCACGCGATCGTTGGCGGCAATGGCTGCGGCAAGAGCACGCTCGCCAAGGTGATGTCGGGGGTGCTCCCGGTCGATTCCGGCCAGGTCTCGGTCATCGGCCATACGCCGACCTCGCCGCACGAGGCGCGGGCGGCCGGCATCGCCACCGTCTTCCAGGAAGTCCTCGTCGCCGACGAATGCTCGGTCGTGGACAATCTCTATCTCGGCGCCGACCGGCTCTGGTCGAAGACCCTGCCGATGAAGGCCAAGATCCGCGACGCCGCCATCATGATGCGGGAGCTGACCGCCATCGACCTCGATGTCGAGGCGCCGGCCGGCACGCTCCCGCTCAGCATCAAGCAATGGATCACCATCGGCCGGGCCCTGCTGTGGAAGCCCAAGGTCCTGATCCTCGACGAATCCTCGGCCGCGCTCGATCTCGATTCGACCGAGCGGCTCTTCGCCAAGATGCGCGAGTTGCGCGACCAGGGCTCGGCGGTCCTGATCGTGACGCACCGGATCGCCGAGCTGATCCGCATCAGCGACCGCGCGACCGTGTTGCGCGACGGGCGCGATGTCGGCGTGCTCAGCAAGGGCGAGATCACCGAGAAGAACCTGCTGGGCCTCATGACCGGCCGCAGCGAATCGCCGCATATCCCAACCGCGGTGGCGCAGGAAGTGCTGCGCCACGACGTCGTCATGAAGACTTCCAAGCTAAAGGTCTGGCCGGAGAGCCAGCCGATCGACTTCGCGCTGCATAAGGGCGAGGTGCTGGGCATCGCCGGATTGGACGGGCAGGGCCAGAGCGACTTCGTGACGGTGCTGGCGGGCGTGCGCCGCGCGGCCGAAGGCCTGCCGATGGTCCGCACCGCCAGCAACGGATTCGCGGAGATCAGGGGTCTGGCCGAGGCGGCGCAGCATGGCGTCTCCTACGTGTCGGGCGACCGCAAGCGCGAAGGCATCTTCGCGAATATGAGCATCTTCGAGAATCTGCTGATGCCGCTCTATCGCCGCACCGCGCGCGCGGGCAAGCTCGCGGTGATCGACTGGAGCAGCCTGACCGCTGTCTTCGACTGGGAGGCCGAGCGGCTCTCGGTGCGCATGGGCGAGCGGACCAACAAGATCACCTCGCTCAGCGGCGGCAACCAGCAGAAGGTCCTGATCGGGCGCGCCTTCGCCCTCAATCCCGACATCCTGGTGCTCAACGACCCGGCGCGCGGCGTCGATGTCGGTGCCAAGGCCGAGCTCTACAAGCATCTGACCGCCTTCGCCGAGCGCGGCAAGTCGGTGATCTATCTCTCGAGCGAGATCGAGGAATTCGTCGGCTTCGCCACCCGCGTCGTCGTGTTCCGCAACGGCAGCATCTTCGACGAGTTCGCCGGCAATGCGATCGAGCCCGCCAACATCCTCGAGGCGATGTTCGGCCAGCCGCGCGGCTCGCAGCGGCGCATCGATGCGGCACCGGGCGAGCCCAAGGCGGCCCAGGCCAAGGTCGCCGGGCTCATTCCCGGCAGCGCCGGGCTGCCGCCCTGGATGAGCCGGCGCAATCACCGGGAGCGGGACGCCGGCTCCGAGGGGTCGGGCACAAGATGAGTGCGCGTCTCCCGGCATCGCTGACGGCTGTCCGGTTGACGGCACTCGAGAAGAATCTCGGTGGTCCGCTTTCTTCCCCTCCCCCAACTTCTGGGGGAGGGCAGGGAGGGGGATGGCTCGGTCCAGGATCTCGTCGGGGTGCGAAGGGGCCGATACCGAGCAGCCCCCTCCCGAACCCTCCCCCAGAAGCTGGGGGAGGGGACGAGATAGAGCGGCGGCGTGAGATCGAAGAAACCTCAACCGGACAGCCCTGGACATCGCGCGCCGATGACGGGCGCTCCATGACGGCGGGGAGGTGGCCATGGCTGCCACCCCGGTAAGGTCGTCATCGGCGGCGGCCAGTACCTATCTGCTGGTCCCCATCGTCCTCTTCTTCGCGCTGCTGATCGTGGCGGTCCTGCGCAGCGAGAGCCTGGTCACGGCCAACGGCCTCGGCAGCGCCGTGATCGTGGCGACGCCGCTGATCCTCGCGACCTATGCGCTGATGGCGACGACCATCGCGGGCCGCGGCACGGTCGATCTGGCGATCGGGCCGCTGCTGGGATTCATCAACGTGACCCTGGTCCAGCTCTTCGGCCAGGACATCATCTCCTCGCCGGTGGCCTTCTTCCTCTATGCGCTGGGCGTGGGCGTCGCCTATCAGCTCTTCATGGGCCTCATCATCGTCTTCGTGCGGGTGCAGCCGATCATCGTGTCGCTCAGCGGCTATCTGGCTCTCTCGGGCATCAATCTGGTGATCCTGGAGCGTCCGGGCGGAACGGCGCCGGACTGGATGATGCCCTGGGGGCTCGGCATTTCGATCATCTCGCCGGTGACGGCGATCCTGATCCTGGCCACGGTCGCCTGGCTGCTCTTCACCCGCACCGCCTTCTACGGCCATCTGAGATTGATGGGCTCGGACGAGCGCGCGGCCTTCACCAGCGGCGTGCGCATCAACCTGGTGCGGCTGGGCGCTCACTGCATCAGCGGCCTTTTCGCCGGCCTGGCGGCCCTGACCTACACCTCGCTCATCAGCTCGGGCGATCCGACCCAGGGCACGACCTACACGCTGATCGCGGTGACGGCGCTGGTTCTCGGCGGCGCCAGCCTCGCGGGCGGGCGCGGCGGCGTCATGGGCTCGCTGCTGGGGGCCGTGAACATCTATCTGATCACCTATGTGCTCGCGACCTTCAATTTCGGCGCGGTGCAGAGCTTCGTGACCGATCTCGCCTATGGCACGATCCTGGTGCTGTCGCTGCTGCTGACGGTGGTCCTGCCGCATATGCGCGGCGTGGTCCGCAGCGTCTCGCCGTTGCTCTTCTTCGTGATCCTCTCGCTGGTGGCGCTGGGCGTCATCATCCACGCGACCTACGACTACTCGGCACCGGCGCCGGCCGTGGCGACGACCGCGGCCACCGCGGCCGACACGACGGCGGCCGCGGCGACAACTCCCGCTACGCCGCCACCGAGCTCACCGGCACCGGGATTCATCTTCGAACAGACCGGCGAGGCGGCGGCGATTGCCGGCGGCGCCAATCTGGCCGGCCCCCTGGCGGTGGCGGGGCTCCTGCTGCTGTCGGTGCTGATCATCCTGCGGACCATGGTGGCGCAGGCCAAGACCGCGCGGAGCCTGTCGCCGCTGGTCTATGTCGTGGTCGCCGCCTTCATTCTGCTGGGCGTCTATGTGGTCGCCAATCCCGAGACGGTGAGCGGGCTTGGCATCTCCACGACCCAGAGCGCGCCCTGAGCGGTCGGGAGAGCGAGCGATGACATCATCGACCCAGACAGCGCTGAAATGGACCGGGCTCGCGGTCGCCTTCATCGTCGCCGGCATCGGCCTCATCTTCGGCTTCTATCAGGGCCTGCCGGCGCAGCAGGTGATCCTCTACACCGCCGCGACCTTCGCGCTGGTGGCCTGGGCCTGGCGCGCCTTCACCTCGCGCTGGGGCGACGGCGCCAAGGCCGCGGTCGTCGTCGAGGGCGTGGATGCCGAGGGCAATCCGGCGCAGTCCTCGGCGAAAGCCGCGCGGCGCGTCTTCATCCGCAAGAACCGGCCGGTCATCGCCGGGTTGATTCTGCTCCTCCTCGTGTTCGGCATCTGCTCGATCACGATCACGGGCTTCTTCTCGGTCCTCAACATCATCTCGCTGCTGGTGCTGGTCGGGCTGCTGATCTTCTCCGCCTTCATGAGCAAGTTCGTGGTGGAGAACCGCAGCGCCTTCATCGGCCTGACCGTGCTGGTGGGCCTCTTCGTCGTCGGGTCGCTCAAGGTCGAGGGCTTCATCTACCCCGCCAACATCAAGTCGATGCTGCTCTTCGCCTCCTTCCTGGGGCTCGCCTGCGTCGGCCAGACCATGGTGGCGCTCCTCGGCGGCCTCGATCTCTCGATCCCCTTCATCATCGGCTCGGCCAATGTCGCGTTGCTCTATCTGATCGGGCTCGGCGTTCCGCCCTGGCTCGCCGTCGTCATCATCGTCGTGATCGGCATCGCCATCGGGTTGCTCAACGGATTCCTCAGTTTCAGGCTCCAGGGGCAGGCGCTGATTCTGACGCTCGGCGTCGGTTTTGCCACCTCCGGCATCACCCAGATCATCACCAGCCTCGGCTCGCGCTTCGCCGGCAATGTGTTCGGTGCGGTGCCGGAATGGCTCACCAACCTGGCCGCCATGAACGGCCGGACCTTCGGGCTCGACTTTCCGCCGGTGATCCTGATCTGGCTGGTCGTGGCCGTGTTGCTGATCGTCGGCATGAAGAACACGGTCTATGGCCGCTATCTCTATGCGCTGGGCGGGAACCGGACCTCGGCCTCGCGGCTCTCGATCTCGGAGCGGCGCTACTGGGTCGGAGCCTATGCCGTCAGCGGCGCGGTCTCGGCCTTGACCGGCTGCCTGCTGCTGGGCTGGAGCGGCGGCGGCTTCATCGGCGTCGGCCAGCCCTATCTGTTCATGACCCTGGCCGCGGTCGTCATCGGCGGCACCTCGCTTCTGGGCGGGGCCGGCGGCTACGGCTTCACCGTGATCGGCGTGCTGGTGCTCCAGGTGCTGACCTCGTTCCTGGTCGGCATCGGTCTCGATTATCAATGGCAGCAATTCATTTTCGGCCTGCTGATCCTGCCGATGGTCGCGCTCTATGCGCGCTCGCCGCATATCCGGACGCAGGTCTAGCGTGATCAATTCAACGGCAAGAAGCGCGTTGCCTTGGGAGGCGTCTGATGGAACTTAAACTGCTCCAGTCGACCGACATCACCGGCGGGACATTTTCCCTGACCCTGGCCGGCATGTTCGCGACGGCGGTGTTGCTGTTTCTCGGGACCGGGTGGGTCGCGAAGAAATGGAAGCTCCCGGTGGCGCTCGCCGGCGTCGTGGCCCTGCTCGCCACGGCCTATTACTGGCAGGCGCGCGAGGTGTGGCTGGCCGCCGGCCAGATGCCGGTCATCTATCGCTATATCGACTGGCTGATCACCGTCCCGATCCAGGTGCTGACGCTCTATTTCTTCATCGGCGCCGTGGCGCGGCCGCCGGTCGGCCTGTTCTGGCGCCTCCTGGTCGTCTCCGTCGTCATGATCCTCGCCCGCTATATGGGCGAGGTCGACTTCATGCATCCGACGCTGGGATTCCTCATCGGCATCGTCGGCTGGCTCTACATCCTGGGCGAGATCTATTTCGGCAAGCTCGGCGAGATCAATTCCAAGAGCGCCACCGAGACGGTGCAGACCGGCTTCTTCTGGCTGCGGCTGGTCGTGACCGTCGGCTGGGCGATCTATCCGCTCTGCTATTTCATCGCCAGCTTCGCCGGCGGCGTCGACGAAGGCACCTTGAGCATCGTCTACAACCTCGCCGACTTCGTGAATCAGATCCTGTTCGGCTTGATCATTCTCTTTGCGGCGATGAAGGAATCGGCTTCGACCCGATGAATGAGGTTCGCCCCCATTTGTCCAGAGATGCGAAACAACAAACCGGCAGCGGCCAGGTCCTGGGTCCGATGCGCCTGCTCCGGTACGAGACGATGCCCGATTTCGGGCGCCCGTCTCGATAATGCTATGGAGGGATGAGACATGAACGGCGCAAACATCATTGCCATCATCATCTTGGCGACGATCGTCATTGCGGTTGCCGTCTACCTGCTGCACTGGCTCTACCGGCGATCGACCAAGGACATCTCCTTCGTCCGCACAGGCTTCGGCGGCGAGAAGGTCGTGATGGGCGGCGGCGCCCTGGTGCTGCCGATCGTCCATGACGTGACCGAGGTCAGCATGAACACGCTGCGCCTCGAGGTGCGGCGCGCCAAGGAGCAGTCGCTCATCACCAAGGACCGCATGCGCGTCGAGGTCACGGTCGAGTTCTTCGTCCGCGTCATTCCGCAGCCGGACGCGGTCGCGACCGCAGCCCGCACGCTCGGCCGGCGCACCATGAACCCGGAGAGCCTCAAGGACCTGGTCCAGGGCCGCTTCGTGGATGCGATGGGCATGGTCGCCGCCACCATGACCATGGAGGAGATGCATGAGCATCGCGGCAAATACATCAAGGGCGTACGCGACCAGGTGGCGGGCTCCTTGACCCAGAACGGTCTCGAGCTCGAGACCGCGTCGCTCACCAGCCTCGACCAGACCGACATCAAGCTCTTCAATCCCTCGAACCAGTTCGACGCCGAGGGCTTGACCCGCCTGACCGAGGAGATCCAGACCCGCAAGAAAAAGCGCAACGACATCGAGCAGGACACGGCGATCGCGGTCCGCAACAAGAACCTGGAATCCGAGAAGCTGGCGCTGGATATCGACAAGGAGAGCGAATATTCGCGCATGGAGCAGGAGCGCGAGATCGCGATGCGCCGGGCCCAGCAGCGCGCCGAGATCGCGATCGAGAAGACCGAGCGCGACCGCGAAATCGAGGAAGCCCAGATCCGGGCCTCCGAGGAGATCGAGCGCGCCCGCATCCGCCAGGAGCGCGTGCTCGAGGCCGAGCGCATCGAACGCGAGCGCGAGACCGAGCGGCTCGAGGTGCAGCGCCGCCGGACCCTCGAGATCGAGGAGCAGGAGCGCGTCATCGCCGTCGCCACCAAATCGAAGTCCCAGTCCGAGGCACAGGCCGCGGCGGAGCAGGCTCGCTCGCTGATGGTCGAAGCCCAGGAAAATGTGACCACGATGCGCGAAAAGCAGATTGCGGATCGCCGCAAGCTGATCGAGCTCATCGGGGCGGAGCAGGAGGCGGAACGCGAGGCGATCAAGATCGTCACCATGGCCGAGGCCGAGAAAAAGGCCGCCGTGGAGCGCGCCTCGGCCGACAATGCCTCTGCCGATGCCGCCAAGTACCGCTATGAGGTCGATGCCGAGGGCCAGCGCGCGCTCAACGAGGCTGAAAACCTGCGCTCCGACGCCAGCCGGCGCAGCGCGCTGCATCGCCGCCTGGTCGAGAATCTGCCGGAGATCATCCGCGAGAGCGTCAAGCCGATCGAGCGGATCGAATCGATTCGCATCCTGCAGGTCGATGGCCTGCCGGGCCTCAGCAGCACCGGCGCGCTCGACGGTGCCGGCGGCGGTGGCGGGGATCAGGGCTCGGGCGGCGGCGATGGCGGCGGGCCCAAGGGCCGCAGCCTCGCCGACAGCGCGGTCAATGCCGCACTGCGCTACCGGGCCCAGGCGCCCTTCGTCGACGACCTGCTGCAGCAGATCGGGATCTCGGCCGGGTCGGTCGGCAATCTCGGCAATCTGCTGAAGGCGCCGGCGCCGAAGGATCCGAAGCCGAGTGACAAGGGCTGAGGCGGTCGCGAAGGCGAGGAGATCGGCTTCCGCCGATAGCCATCGACGCCTTCCGCCGGTTTCACGCTCACGAGGTCGATCATGATCACCATCAGGCAGACAGAGAGACGGCTCGCCGTCATCGCGAATTGGGGCCTGTTCGGCGCGTTCGGGCTGGGCCTGATCCAGTCGGGCATCGGCAGCGGTGCGGTCGTCGTCGGCCTCGTCGGCTTCGCGCTCATTCTCGTGGGCTTCGTCTCGCAGGTGATCATCAACCGCTTCTATGGCGGCGGCTTCACGGCCGGCGAGGTGGCGCTGGGCTTCATCGCCTTCGGCATCGCGGTTTTAGGATTCGTCGCGAGCTGGATCTTCGATCCGACCTTCGGCACCACCGACATCGTGATCGGCCTCTCGGGCTTTGCCGCCATCATCATCGCCTTCATCGCCTATCTCGTGACGAAATACGGGCTGAAGGGCTCCTTCTCGATGTTCCACCAGATGGGTCGCCATTGATGTCATTGCGGGCACCCAGGATTCCGGCCGGACGCGCCGCCCCTCGGGGGCTGGTCGCGACAGACGGGGAGGGCCATTCCCTTGTCTGAAGGAGTCGTGTGGCTGCTCGCCTTCGTCGGGGCCTATTGGGCCTATTGCGTCTATTGGGGTGCGGCCAGCGCGCGCCTGATCGGCACGACCGCCAACGACTATTTCCTGGCCGACCGCGGCATCTCGCCCTGGATCTTCGTGCTGGCGGCGACCGCGACCTCCTTTTCGGGGTGGGTCTTCCTCGGCCATCCGAGCTTCATCCTCCAGGACGGATTCCAGTTCGCGCAGCTCTCGCTCTGCGCCATCACCATCCCGCTGACCGGCGTCATGTTCCTCAAGCGCCAATGGCTCCTGGGCAAGCGCTTCGGCTATGTCACGCCGGGCGACATGTTCGCCGACTATTTCGGCAGCGAGGGCATGCGCCGGCTGGTCGTGCTGATCGCGCTGGTGTTCTCAATCCCGTTCCTCGCCATGCAACTGACCGCCTCGGGTTATCTGCTCCAGATCCTCTCCGACGGCGAGGTCGATCGCCATGTGGCGATGTGGGTCCTGACCGCGGTGCTGTTCCTCTATGTCTGCGTCGGGGGCTTACGCGCGGTCGCCTATGTCGGGACCTTGCAGGGGCTGCTGATGGTGGCCGGTCTCGCCGCGATCGGTCTGGTCGCCTATGGCAGGCTCGGCGGCTTCGCGACCTTCAACGACGCGCTCGCCAAGCTGGGCGCCGGCGCGATCGCGCCCTTCGGCAGCACGGCCGCCGGCTACAACAGCTATTTCGAGATCCCGGGCGTGATCCAGTTCACCCGCGGGCTCGGTATCGAGGCGCCGGTCGGCGGCACCTGGACCGCCTCCATGATCCTCAGCTACAGCTTCGCGCTGATGGGGATCCAGGCGGCGCCGGCCTTCACCCTCTGGGCCTTCGCCAGCCGCAGCGCCAAGGGCTTCGCCGCGCAGCAGGTCTGGGCCTCGGCCGCGGTGATCGGGCTGATCCTCGTCTTCTTCTCGGTCCTGATCGGCATGGGTGCGCTCTTCCTCGGCGCCTCGCCGGCGGTGACGGCAGCCGGTCTCGCCGTCGCCGATTGGTTGCCGCCGATCGCGAGCCAGGACCCGGGCAATCTGGTCGCCTTCTTCATCCGCGCGATCGGCAAGAGCGATCCCTGGTTCACCGGCCTGCTCGCAGTCTGCGCGCTCGCCGCGATCCAGGCGATGATCGCCTTCTATGCCTCGACCGCCGGCACGATCCTCGCGCGCGATGTCTATAAGCGTTATCTCAATCCGGAGGCCGGCGATCGCGAGCTCAAGCTCTATGGCCGGATCAGCATCGGGCTGGTGCTGCTGGCAGCCCTCCTCACCGCCTCCTACCTGCCGGCGACCGAAAGCGAACTCGGCGCGCTGGCGCTTTCCTTCGGCTTCCAGCTCTGGCCGGCGCTGGCCGCCGTCTGCTGGTTCCCCTGGCTGACGCGCCAGGGCGTGGTGCTGGGGCTGGCGTTGGGGCTGGTGGCCGTGGTCTTCACCGAGCCCTTCGGCCAGTCGCTCAGCGCCTTCGTCGGGCTCCATCTGCCCTGGGGCCGCTGGCCCTGGACCATCCATTCGGCCGGCTGGGGCATGTTCTTCAATCTGCTGGCCTGCCTCATCGTCTCGGCCATGACGCAAGGCGGCGCCGAGCGGGCGCATCGCGGCAAGTATCATGACTATCTCGCCGAGAAGGCGGGGCTCTCGCCCGAGCGGCGCCTGCTGCGGCCCGCGGCCTGGGCGATCGCGCTCGCCTGGATCTTCTTCGCGGTCGGTCCGGGCGCCGTCTGGGGCAATGATTTCTTCGGCGCGCCGAATGGCGGGGTCGCCGCCTGGGTGCTGGGCCTGCCCTCGATCTGGGCCTGGCAGATTCTGTGGTGGGCGCTGGGCGTGCTGGTGATCTGGTTCCTGGCCTACAAAATGGGCATGTCCACGGCACCGCTCGGCAGCGTCGATACCCATATCAATTACAATCCGCCGGCCTTGTCGCGACAGGCGCTGGCGTCGGATTGGCGCAACTGGTTCTGGGGGCTCGTGATCGGCTTGGCGGTGCTCACCCTCGCGCATTGGATCTTCGGACGGGCGTGATGGGCAGGGCGGATAAAGGAGGCAGACGATGACCGCATTCAATTTCAATACCGCGCCCCGGATCGTCTTCGGCGACGGCGCCATCGCCCGCATCGGCGAGATCGCGGCGGCCCAACTCGGCAAGCGCGTGCTGCTGGTCACCGATCCCGGTCTCATCAAGGTTGGATTGATCGACCCGGCCCTGAAATCGCTCGAGGCCGCGGGCGTCGCCGTGTCGGTCTATTCCAAGGTCGAGGCCGATCCGCCCGAGGCGGTGATCATGACCTGCGTTTCGGCGGCGCAGGAATTCGAGGCGGACGCGGTGATCGGCTTGGGCGGCGGCTCCTCCATGGACAGCGCCAAGCTCGCGGCCCTGCTGGCGCCGGGCCGGGAGAAGCTCGCCGACATCTATGGCATCGGCAATGCGAAGGGGCCGCGCCTGCCGCTGCTGCTGGCACCCACCACGGCCGGCACCGGCTCCGAGGTCACGCCGATCTCGATCGTCACCACCGGCGCCAGCGAGAAGAAGGGCGTGGTCACGCCCCTGATCCTTCCCGACGTGGCGCTGCTCGATCCGGAGCTGACGCTGGGCCTGCCGCCGCATGTGACCGCGGCGACCGGCATCGACGCGATGGTCCATGCGATCGAGGCCTTCGCCTCGGCCAGCCCCAGCAACAATCCGGTCTCGCGCGCCCTGGCGCGGGAAGCGCTGCGGCTGATGGGGGCGGCATTGGAGCGTGCGGTCAAGAATGGCAAGGATCGCGCCGCGCGCGGCGACATGCTGCTGGGCGCCATGCTGGCGGGCCAGGCCTTCGCCAATTCGCCGGTGGCGGCGGTCCATGCGCTGGCCTATCCGATCGGCGGCCATTTCCATGTGCCGCACGGGCTCTCCAACGCCCTGATGCTGCCCCATGTGCTGCGCTTCAACGCCGAGACGGCGAGTGCGGCCTATGCCGAGATCGCGCCCTATGCGTTCCCGGAGCTGGCGGAGGTCGGCACGCAAGGGCGGGCCTCGGCCTTCGCCGAGAAGCTCGCCGGGCTCTCGGTGCGCTGCGGGCTGGAGCAGCGCCTGCGCGATGTCGGCATCCCCAAGGACGCCGTCCCCATGCTGGCGCGGGACGCGATGAAGCAGACGCGCCTGCTGGTCAACAATCCGCGCGCCGTGACCGAAGCCGACGCGCTCGCCATCTATCAGCAGGCTTGGTGAGGCTCAAGACCGCGATGCGATCATTTCACCATCAGTTCCTGCAGCGCGCTTCGCATCGCCTCGCCGATCGCGACCGGGCGGTTGCTGGCGCGGTCGACATAGACATGGACGAAATGGCCGGCGGCGGCCGCGGCAGGCTCGTCGTTGCGGAACAGCCCGACCTCATAGCGCACGCTGCTGCGCCCCAGATGCGCGACCCGCAGGCCCGCCGCGATCGTATCGGGAAAGGCGATCGGGCGGAAATAGCTGCAGGAGGTCTCGACCACCAGGCCGATGGTCTCGCTGCGCAGGTAGTCGAGCTGCCCGCCGTCGATCAGCCATTTGTTCACGACCGTGTCGAAATAGCTGTAATAGACGACGTTGTTGACGTGGCCATAGACATCGTTGTCCATCCATCGCGTCGGGATGGCGAGGAAATGGCGATAGGCCGCGCGGGTCTCGTCTTTGGAAGGCTTGGAACTCACATCGTCACCCTGAAGGAAAGTTCGGATCGGCCCGCTGCACCGGTTGGCGCGGGCCGCGATCGCATCTTGAAGTTTAGTCGGCTCAACGCAGGCGTTTCGCCCTGATCGGGGAGCTCCCCGGGGCAAGAGGAAGAAGAGGCAACCATGGCTATCGATGTCAAAGGCTGGGCGAGCAAGTTCAAGAGTCTGACCGACAATGATCAGACCATTGCGGCAATGGGAAAATACTACACCTGCACCTTCATGTACGACATGACGGACCGCAAGGTCATCATCGAGATGCATGACGGCAAGGTGAAGAACATCAACACCAACCCGCAGCCGCTTGATGCCTACGACTTCGCGCTGCGGGCCAGCGCCCAGACCTGGCGGGAATTCGGCCAGCCGATGCCCAAGCCGATGTTTCACGGCATCTGGTCCGCGAGCTTCCGCGAGGATCTCAAGCTCGAGGGCAATCTGCTGGTGCTGATGCAGAACCTGCGGAATTTCACCGTGCAGTTCGAATTGCTGCGGAAGAGCGGCGTCCCGGTCTAGGACGCGGCCCGCGGAAACCGAACGAACACGCCAAACCTAACGCTCGAGGATCGCCCCCATGGCAAAACACTCGCCAGTCACCGGCCGCTACGTCACGATCGAAGTCGACGGCCTGGAATACAAGGTCTTCTATCTCCATAATGGCCAGGGCCAGCCGCTGGTCTGCCAGCACACCGCGGGCTGCCATAACCATCAGTGGCGCGGGCTGCTCGAGGACGAGGAGATCACCAAGAACTACAACGTGATCGCCTATGACCTCGCCCGCCACGGCAAGTCCGATCCCCCGCTCAACAGCGAGTGGTGGAAGTCGGAGTACAAGCTCACGGCCGACCATTATGTGAACTTCATCGTGAAGTTCTGCGACGCGCTCGAGCTCAAGAACCCGATCTTCATGGGCTCCTCCTTCGGCGGCAACGTCGCGCTGCAGCTCGCGCTGCGCCGCCCCGACCGCTTCAAGGCGGTGATTCCGGTCGAGGCCGCCGACTACGCACCGGGCTTCTTCCTCGACTGGTGGCGTCATCCTCATGCCAATGCGGCGCAGGTTTGCGCCAGCGGCGTGTGGGACCTGATGGCGCCGCAGTCGCCCGAGATGGATCGCTGGCTGACCTGGCACTATTACACGCAAGGTTCGGAGGCCTTCAAAGGCGACCTCTATTTCTATTCGGTCGATCACGACCTGCGGAAGCAGCTGGCCGACATCGACGGCAAGCGCTGCCCCGTCGTCATGATGACCGGCACCTACGACTATCTGACGCCGCCCGACGCGACCGAGAACACGGCGCGCCAGATCAAGAACGGCGTCTATATCGAGATGACCGACATCGGCCATTTCCCGATGAGCGAGAACTACCCGCTGTTCCGGACCTACCTCAAGGAAGCCTTGAGGATCATCCGCGAACGGACTGGCGACTGACGATCGCGGCGTGACGGCAGGCGGGGACCCCGGGAACAGGATGCCATGACATGAAGATCATCGAGTTCGGCAAGGACGGCGGCAGCAGCAAGAGCACCGCCAGGGATCGTCCGGAGCGGATGAAGATCCTCGAGTTCGGCGACGGGGTGCGTGGCGCAAGGCCGCCCTCGGGCTCGAAGATCGAGGTCAGGCCGGCCTCGACGGCTCCGCAGGCCGAGACGAAATGGGAGCCGGTGCCGGCACCCGCCTCCAGCGCCGGCTTGGCGGCCGTGCCGAAAACGAAGGCGTCACGGAGTCCCTTCGTCGGCTCCCGGTCGCTCAAGATGCATGTGCTCGACCTGGGCAAGCTGCGCCTCGACAAGAACTTCATGGTCGCGAACTCGACCGTGGCGATGGCCAAGAACCCGAACCCGCCGGGCAAGCTGATCGACATCCCGGTCTCGGCCTATTACATCGAGCATCCCGACGGCAACGTCCTGTTCGACACCGGCTGCCATCCCGACTGGGCAGGCCCCAACGGCCGCTGGCCGCAGAACCTGCAGGATGTGTTCCCGGTGATCGGGCCGGACGACTGCTATCTGCCGCACCGGCTGGAGGCGATGGGCATCGGGCCGAACCAGATCCGCCACGTGGTGCTGTCGCATCTCCATTGCGATCATGCCGGCTGCATCGAGTTCTTCCGCAAGTCGAACATCGTTGTGCATGAGGACGAGTTCGCGGCAGCGGCCACGCACTACGCGAAGCGCGACCACAGCACGCCCTATGCGCTGCGGGACGTCGAGACCTGGATCCGTCTCGACCTCAATTGGCGCGAGGTCGGCCGCGCGGAGCCGGACCGCAACCTCGTCGACGGAGTGAAGCTGCTCAATCTCGGCGCTGGCCATTCCTTCGGCATGCTGGGGATGATGGTGTCCCTGCGCGACCACGCGAATGTGATCCTGGCGTCGGACGCCTGCTACACCGCGGAGAATTACGGGCCGCCGATGAAGCCCGCGGGCATCAGCTACGATTCCATCGGTGCCGCCCGCACGATCCAGCGGATCCGCTCGATGGCGGAAGCGAATCACGCCGAGGTCTGGTTCGGTCACGACATTCCGCAGTTCGAATCGCTGCGGAAGGCGTCGGAGGGCTGGTACGAGTGACGGCGCCGTCCGGGCCGGGGGGCCGGGATCGGCGGTTTCATTTGAGGAGTCGGGAGATCATGCGGCGACGGGAATGGGGATAAGCGGGCAGAGCCGGGTTGAGTGAAGGGGACGCCCGAGAACGCCGCGTTGGCGGAAGGGGCGATCCGGGGGAATCTCAAGTGCGCGGGTATATCTTGCCGGAATTCGGATCGAAGAAGCAGCTCACCAAACTGCCCATCGGCGTCGGCGAAAAGGGCGTTCCCGCCCTCATTCGCGGCAGCCGGGTGCTCGATGCCGTGGTCGCGTCGGACCAGCCTCTGACGGTCTCGGATCTGGCGCGGAAATTGAACCTGCCCAAGAGCACGGTTCACGGGCTCTGCGGCACCCTGGTCGATCTGGGGCTGCTCTCCAGGCGCAACGGCAACTCCTTCCTGATCGGGCCGCATGTCATGCGCTGGGCCAACGCGTTCCTGGCTCAGACCGATCTGACCGCCGAGTTCTCTTCGCTCTGGGACAGCCTCACTGTCCTCTCCGACGAGACCATCACGCTCTCCGTGCTCGACGGCTCGGAGGTGGTCTATATCGCCTGCCGCAACAGTTCTTCGTCGCTCGGCATCACCTTCCGGATCGGCATGCGGCTGCCCGCGCCCTTCACAGCCACCGGCAAGGCGATCCTGAGTACCATGTCGGACGCGCAGGTGCGCAAGCTCCTGGCCGGTCACTGGCCGCAGCCCCTGACCTCGCGCAGCGTCAAGAATATCGAGGGTCTGATGGCGGAGCTCGCCGACTGCCGGCGCCGCGGCTTCTCGATCGACGACGGCCAGACGCGCGACGGCATGTATTGCTTCGGCACGGCCGTGCGCGATTCCTCGAACCAGGTGGTGGCGGGCGTCGCCGTCAGCCTGCTGGCGACGCGCGTCGATGACCGCACCACCGATCTCGCGGCCAAGAGCATCCAGACCATCGCCCATCAGCTCTCGGTGCGCCTCGGCGCCGACATGAAGAAGCTGCCGGCCTGAATCCTCGCCTGCGCCGGCACTTCAGCCGTAATCGTCTTCCAGCGGAGTGTCGGACAGCAGCAGTGGCCCGTCGGCCGTGATCCAGACCGGCTGCTCCAGCTTGACGCCCTCGGCACCGCCGACGGCGCCGACATAGCTTTCGCAGCAGACCACCATGTTCTCCTCGAACATGCCGTCATAGGCGCCCCATTCCTCGTCCTCGGGATACCAGATCAACGGATACTCGACATTGAGGCCGCAGCCATGGGCGACGTCCGCATAGCGGTTGGGGAGGTAGATCTCGGGCAGCGCATAGGCCTTGGCCGAGAATTCGAGGAAGCGGATGCCGGGCTTGAGCAGCGCGATATTGTGATCGAGCTGGGCGCGCGATGTCGCATAGAGCCGGCGCTGCGCGTCGCTGGGCTTTCCGCCATCGATGACCCAGGCGCGCGAGATGTCGGTGTAGAAGCCCATCGGCCCGATCAGGTCGGTATCGAAGGAGAGCATCTCGCCCTTCTGCATCGGCCGGGCCGAGGCCTCCTGGAACCAGGGGTTGGTGCGGGGCCCCGCGGTCAGGAGCCGCGTCTCGGGATATTCGCCGCCGCGCGCGAGGCTGGCCTTGAGCAGCAGGCCGAAGGCGGCCTGCTCCGTCGTCCCCGGTGTTATGGCGCCGCGCATCTCGGCGACCGCCGCATCGCAGGCCTCGAAGGAGCGCTTCATCGCGCGGATCTCCTCGAGCGATTTCTGCGCCCGGGCGCGCTCCAGCATGATCTTGCCGTCGACCAGGGCGAGGCCCCGCGCCTGCAGGGCCAGCGCCGTGGGCACGTCGAAGCGGTCGACCGCGAGACGCCGGTTGGCGCCGCCATGGGCGCGCATCAGCGCATCGATCTCGTCCGCCCATTTGCCGGCGATCTCGTCGGCGCGCTCCGCCACGATCACGTAATCGGCCGACCAGGCGGGCCGGATCTCGTCGATGGTCTCGAGGCCGGCCGCCAGATGCTTGCTGGTCGCAAGGTCGAACAGCAGGCAAGGTCCGTCCGCCGCGACGAAGGCGTAGCGGACGAAGTTATGCATGGTCCAGACCTGCATGTTCCGGCTGCCGGTGGCGTAGCGCAGATTGATCGGATCGAAGATCAGGGCCGCGGCCACGTCATGCTCGCGCAATTTGCGCCGCAGCCGCGCCAACCGGTCGCGCCGGATCGCCGCCTCGTCGATCGGACGCCGGTCCGCCAGCAAGGCGCGGGCTTCGGCGAGGGAGCAGGAGGTATTGGTCATTTCGCGCGGACGCCCAGCCTGGCTTTGAGCAGCGTCGACGTCAATCTACCCGCGCCAAGATCTGCTGCAGGGCCGCAAAGAACCGGGGCCACCCGCCCTTGGCACCCTGATAGGCCTGCTGCTGATCCGCCCGGAAGCCCGACTGCTCCATGCGCAGGTGGGTCCCACCGCTCGTCGGGGTGAGAGTCCAAGTGACGACACTCTCGAGACCATAGGCCGCCCAGCTGTAAGACAGCATTTTGTTCGGCTCCACGGCCAGGACCTGACAATCGACAGCACCCCAGTCTGCGCGAAGATTGAAACGGTGGTCCACGACAGGCTTGAAATCGTTCTTCATGAGCCACTCTTCGATCAGGTGTGGCTGCGTGAGCGCGCGCCAGATCTTTTCCGGCGGGTAAGGGATCTCACGGTCGACAACGACGGAGAGCGTTTCGGTCGCGGCTTGGGTCATTGGTCCATCCTTTTGAGCAAATCTTCGAGATGGTCGAATCGGCTTTGCCAGAATCCGGCCATTTGGCTTGTCCAGTCGATCAGCGGAGCCAAAGCGCCGAGCTGCGCGCTATAGTGCGTCTGGCGACCTTCGTGACGGTCGCGGACCAACCCGGCCTGCTTCAGCACGCCGAGATGCTTCGAGACGGCTGGTTGCGAAATCCCGGCCCGAGCCGTCAGAGCCCCGACTGTCTTCTCTCCTTCGCGGCACAGCCGTTCGAAGAGAGCCCGCCGCGTCGGATCGGCGAGCGTTTTGAAGAGGACGTCGTGAGCGTGCGGCATGTTGATTTATAACCTGATGGCTATTGATTAACGTATAATCGCCGAGATATACGTTGGTCAAGCAAGAATGTGGAGCCGCCCAATGATCCTCGTCACAGGAGCCACCGGCCATGTGGGGCGCGCCGTCGTCTCCAGCCTGGCGTCACTCGCCCACGAGGTGGTCGCCATGGTCCGCGACGTCCGGGCCGCAAGCACGCGCCTGCCATCTGCAATCGCCCTGCGCGTTGCGGACTACGAGGATGCCTCCGCTCTGAAGAGGGCGCTCGCGGGCATCGACGATATGGTCCTCATCTCGAGCGATGGCGATACGAGCGCAGTCATGCGCCACCATGCCAATGCCATAGAGGCGGCTACGGCGACCAACATCCGGCATATTACCTTCACGAGCATCGTCGATACCGACGAGTTGTCGCCATTCTACTTCTCGCCCGTTTACCGAGACGCGGAGCGCCGGCTAGCGGTCTGCGGACTGCCTTCGACCATCCTCAGATGTGGCCTCTATTCCGACTTTATTCTCGACCATTGGCTTGCGCCGAGCCAGACGTCGGGAGAGCTGGTGCTGCCGACAGAGCAGGGTCGAGTTGCGCCGATCTCGCGTGACGACGTGGCGGCCGCCGTCGCAGCAGTCGCGGCCAAACCCGACAAATCTCGCAGCCCCTACATGATTACGGGACATCGAGCGTTGGGCTTTGACGAGATCGCCGCCTCTTATGGTGAAACGATCGCGAGGCAGATACGCTATCGCCCCTGTTCCATCGACAACTACCTGACGGAGGCGTCGGCGCGTCTCGACGATCCCTGGCCCCACGCTTTCTCCACCTTGTGCGCGTCGATCGCCGAAGGTCGCTACAGTCAGGTCTCCAATGACTTCACGGCCATTACGGGTCGAGAACCAGAGAGCTTTCGAGATTTCCTTCTTAGAGCAACGTTAGCGAATCCAGGAGATTGAATAATCATAGTCCATCGGTTATGCATCATGCATAGTCGTTATCGATCCCAGGGGGCGTGGCGACGTGGTAACTCGTTTCATTTCGCCGTGACCCGCGGATGCCTCCGGCAATGCAACTTTTGTAGACAGGGCCTAGACCGCAACCGATAAAGGCTGGCCCAGCACCTTCTCGTCCACCTCGATCCCCAGGCCCTTGCCGCGCGGCGCCGCCATCGAGCCGTCGCGCGTGTCGAAAACCTTGTCGGCGAAACCGGGCCGGGTGTGGCGCGTCGTGACCCAATTGTAGAAATCGCAGGTGTGCTGGCGGACGCCCTCGGGCGTCGACATCATGAGATGCGCCGTCGCCGCGGTGTTGATCTCGGCGCCGCCGGTATCCTCGATCGTGACGCCGAGCCCGAGTGCTGCGGCCGTGTCGCGGATGAGCTTGGCCTTGGTCACGCCGCCGACGCGCGCGACCTTGATGGTGATGCCGTCGATCAGCCGGTCGCTCCAGGCGCGCATGAGGACATTCAGGCTGTCGATGGTCTCGTCCAGCACCAGCGGCCGGTCGCAATGGCGGCGCACCGCGAGATTGGCCTCGTAGGAGGCGCAAGGCTGCTCCAGCGTGTAATCGAGATCGCGGGTGGCGCGCAGGAACTCGATCGCCTGCTGCTGGCGCCAGGCGGCATTGGCATCGGCGAAGATGACGGTGCCCGACGGCACGGCATCGAGCACCGCTTCCGTCCGCGCGATGTCGTCCTTGACCTCGAGCCCGACCTTCACCTGGATCCGGCGATAACCCTCGGCGATGTATTTCTTGGCGCGCGCCGCCATGGCGTCGGGGGCCGCCTGCGGCACCGAGCGGTAGAGCGCCATGCGCTCGCCGAAGCGCCCGCCCAGCGCTTCCGCGAGCGGAATGCCGGCCTGCCGCGCCTTCAGGTCCCAGCAGGCCATGTCGAACGCGGCCTTCACATAAGGATGGCCGTTCAGCAGCAGATCCAGGCGCTCATTGACGAGGTTGGCCTGCGCCGGATCCATGCCGATCAGGGCCGGCGCCAGCTCCGTCATGCCGGCCCTGGCGCCGCCGAGGAAGGAGGGGTCGTAGAACGAGCCCAGCGGCGCCATCTCGCCCCAGCCGGTCAGGCCCGCGTCGGTCTCGATCTTGGCGATGCTGGATTCGAATCCCTCGGCAGAGCGTCCGCCCGAGCAGGTATAGGTGCCGTCGCGAAAGGGCTGGTTCTGGGCAAAAAGCGTGACTCTCGTGATCTTCACAAATCGGCTCCCGGGGATGAAGGCCCGCCTACTTTAATCCAGCCGCCGGCCCTGTCGTGAGGCCTAGAGATCGCGCCTGAGCCATTCGATGAAGGAGAGGACGGTTCGCTTCTGGCTGCGCGAATGCGGGTGAACCGCGCAATAGGCATAGCCCAGGGGCAGCCTCTGCGGGAACGGGGCCAGGAGGCGACCGTCCGCCAGCTCGTCGCGCGCCAGCAGCCGCTGCCCCAGGGCCACGCCGAAGCCCGACAGCGCGAGATCGATCGCCAGGCTCGACATGCCCACCCGATGGCCGAGACCCAGTTGGGGCGCGCGTTCGGTGCCGGTCGCGTCGAACCATTCGGCCCAGGTCGGGTAGGAGGCGAAGCTGGCGCCCCAATCGACATGGATCAGATCCTGGTCCGGGATCGAGCCGGGCACGCCTTCCTGGAAACGGCCGCGCGCCAGGAACGCTGGCGAGCAGAGCGGCAAGACCTCGTCGCGCAGCAGCGGGATCGTGACCAACTCCGGATAGAGATGCTGCCCATAGCTGATCCGCAGATCGATATGGTGCCGGGTGAAATCCACCGGATCGTCCTCGACCCGGATCTCGCAGCGGATGTCCGGCTCCATCGCGAGAAACCCCTCCAGCCGGCGGTTGAGCCACCGCACCGCGACCGAGGGCAGGGTGCTGATCACGAAGCGCGAGGGCAGGTTGCCCTCGAGCATCCGTTGCGTCATGGCCGAGAGACGGTCGATGACCTCGGCGCTGTCGGCATAGAGCGCCAGGCCGGCATCGGTCAGCTGCAGCTGGTTGTTGCGGCGAACGAAGAGCCGCTTCGAGAAGAACTCTTCGAGGATCTTGACCTGCTGGCTGATGGCGCCCGGCGTCACACCCAGCTCGCGGGCCGCGAGGCTGAAGCCGCCATGGCGGGCGCTTGCTTCGAAGGCCTTCACGGCGTTGAGGGGTGGCAGGCGTCGCGTCATGGTTATGCGGGGTTTTCGGGTTCTTATAGAAAATCTAATGGAATATGATTATTTCTGCAATGTAAGCCGAGTTTTTCTGTAGGTATAGTGTCTTCGGCCTTCCACAGGGGCGGTGGACAAGAGATGGACGACAACGTCATCCGGGAGCTCGGCGAGGCTCTCGATCGCTCGCGAACCCAGCCCTATGACCGGGCCTGGTCGATGCCGCGGGCGTTCTATACCGACCCGCGGGTGCTGACCCTCGAGAAGGAACGCTTGTTCCTGCAGGAGTGGGTCTGCATCGGCCGCGCCGAGGAGCTTGCGCAGGCCGGCGACTTCGTCACCTTCCAGATCGGCAGTGAGCCGGTCGTCGCCATCCATGGCGACGACGGAACGATCCGCGCCTTCTCCAATGTCTGCCGCCATCGCGGCGCGATCATCGCCACCGGGCGCGGCAACCAGAGGCGCCTGGTCTGCCCCTATCACCATTGGTCCTACGACAGCCGAGGCCGCCTGGCCGGCGCGCCGGGGATCGGGGAACGCGCCGATTTCGATCGCCGCGATTGCCGGCTGCCGGAATTCCACTGCACGCTCTGGCTGGGATTTGTGTTCGTGTCCTGCGCCGCCGATCTGCGTCCGCTGGCACCGCAACTGGCCGGGCTCGAAGTCCTGGTACAGCCTTACCATCTCGAGCAGATGGCGCTCCGTTATCTGGCCGACGAGGTCTGGGACACCAACTGGAAGTGCCTCGTCGAGAATTTCATGGAGGGCTATCACCTCACGCCGCTCCATCCCGAGACGCTGCATCCGGTCAACCCGACCCGGCTCTGCCGGCACTTCGCGCCGGGCGATGCCTATTTCGGCTATAACGCCGGCTTCTCGCCGACGCTGCCGCGATCGCAGAAGGGTCATCCGGACCTGACCGACGCCGAGGTCGATAACTGCGTCATGTTCGCGGTGCCGCCGGGTCTCGTGGTCGGCTGCGCCGGCGACTACAGCTCCTTCCTCTGCATCCAGCCCGAGGCGACCGACCGCGTGCGCGTGAAGATGGGGCTCATCTTCTTCGGCCCCGATTGGCCGCAGGACAAGGTCGATTGGGCCATCGACCTGTTCCAGCGCACCATGGCGGAAGACAAGGCGGTGCTGCTCCGCTTGATGCGCGGCCTGAATTCCCGCCACCATGCCGCGGGGCCGCTGGCGCCCGCCGACCTCGAAGGGCCGGTGCTGGATTTCTATAAGTATCTTGGCTCCCGCCTTGCCGCCTCGATGTTACCCACCAGCCCGAGACCGCGATGAGAGACCTCCTCGACCTGGAGCGCTATCCGATCGACCGACTGGATTCGTCCGCCGCCAAGGCCCTCATCGCCCGCTGCCAGGCGGACCTGGACGAGCAGGGCATGTTCGATCTCGAGGACTTCGTGCGCCGTGAGGTGATCGAGGCTTGCGCCGAGGAGATGCGGCCGCGGATGGATCGCGAATCCTTCACGCACACGCGCAGCCATAATGTCTATTTCCAGAAGGACGTCCCCGGCGTTTCGCCCGATCATCCGGCGCTCCGGCAGGTGAATACGACGCACCACACCCTCTGCGGCGATCAGCTCGGCAATTCGACCCTGCGGCGGATCTATGAATGGAAGCCGCTGGCCGACTTCCTCAGCCGCGCGCTGAAACTGCCGGCGCTGCATGTGATGGACGACCCGCTGGCCCGCATCAATGTCATCGGTTACCGCGCCGGCGAGACGCTGAACTGGCATTTCGACCGCTCGCAATTCACCACGACGCTGCTGATCCAGGCGCCCGAGGCGGGCGGCGAATTCCAGTATCGCAGCGATCTGCGCTCGGAAACCGACCGCAACCTCGATGGCGTCGCGCGCGTCCTGCGCGGCGAGGACCCGGCCGTCCGCACCCGCGGCGTGAAGCCGGGCACTCTCAATGTCTTCAAGGGCAAGAACACGCTGCACCGGATCACCCCGCCGGTTGGCGAGAGGGCACGCTTGATCGCCATCTTCTCCTATTATGAGCGGCCCGGCGTCAGCTTCAGCGCCGAGGAGCGCCGCGGCTTCTACGGGCGTACCGGCTAGCCTGGGTTCTGGGCAAGACAATCTGGTTCCCCGGACAGGTATTCCGTCCTGAGGCGGATTTCGAACGGGCCCGAGCGGGCGGCGCGGGATTCCGGCCCGGATTGGTTTCCGGATGGCAATGTTATTTCTTGTGGGCAGGAACGGAGCGCCTCGCGCTAGGATGGCGGAGGGATCTCGGGAGCATTGCCATCGACCGAAACGCGGATGAAGCGGCTCAACCGACCTTCCGCGGCCGGATCGTCTATGTTAACGTGTTGAAAACAAACACAGACTGGGAGACTTCAAAATGGCCAAAGACTATCGCCTGCTCGATCTTTTTCGGCGCAATCGCACCGAACATGAAAACCATCTGATCGACGGATTGCTGGACGGCCGGGTCAACCGGCGCGACTTCCTGCGCCATGGCGCGGTGCTCGGCATGTCGGTTCCGCTCCTCGGCGGCATCGCGGCGGCGGCGGGCGTGGGCGGCTGGCCCAATTTCGCGCGCGCGGCCTCGAGCGGCGGCACGGTCAAGATCGCGATGACGGTTCCGGCCGCCGCGATCGAGCCGGTCAGCGTGGCCGACAATGGCGGCCTCTGCATGCTGAGCCAGGTGGGCGAGTATCTCTGCGTCGATGGCGCCGATCTGACCTTGCGTCCGGTTCTGGCGAACAGCTGGAAGCCGAACAAGGACGGCACGGTCTGGACCTTCAAGCTGCGCCAGGGCGTGAAGTTCCATGACGGCTCGCCGATGACGGCGAACGATGTGGTCGCTACCATGGACCGGCTGGCCGATCCGGCCAATTCGTCCAACGCGCTCTCGGCGTTCACCGGCTATCTGTCGAAGGGCGGCACCAAGAAGGTCGACTCCTACACCGTCGAGTTCCATCTCGACGCCGCCAACGGCAACTTTCCCTATCTGGTGTCGTCGGACAACTACAACACCATCATCGTCCCGGCCGACTACAAAGGGGACTTCGAGGCGCATTTCAACGGCACGGGCCCGTTCAAGCTCGACAAATACACCCCCAAGGTCGGCGCCTCCTTCGTGCGCAATGACGATTATTGGGGGCCCAAGGCGTTACCCGACCGGCTCGAGTTCACCTTCTACACCGACATCCAGCCGCAGATCCTGGCGCTCCAGGGCGGTCAGGTCCATGTCGTGCAGCAGACGCCCGTGCTGGCGGCCGTGCCGATCATGAAGGACCCCAAGATCGAGATCATGAGCCTGCCTTCGACCGCGCATCAGCAGGTGCATATGCGCAACGACATGGAGCCCTTCAAGGACAAGCGCGTCCGCCAGGCGATCGCGCTCTGCCTCGACCGGCCCAAGCTGATCAAGGGCCTGATGCAGGGCCGCGCGCAGATCGGCAATGACAGCCCGTTCGCGGGAGCCTATCCCTCGACCGACAAGTCGGTGCAGCAGCGCGAGAAGAACATCGCCGAAGCCAAGCAGCTGATGGAAGCGGCCGGCATGAAGAAGGGTTTCGAGGTCACGCTCACCACCGAGAAATATCTCGAGATTCCCGAATATGCGCAGTTGATCCAGAGCGCCGTGAAGGAGATCAAGGGCAAGATCACGCTCAAGATCGAGGACCAGGGCGCCTATTACGGCGATGCGGTCTATGGCAAGTCGGATTGGCTCGATTCGACCATGGGCATCACCGACTACGGTCATCGCGGCGTGCCGAATGTCTTTCTCTCCGCACCGCTGCGCAGCGACGGCACCTGGAACGGGGCGCATTTCAAGAACCCGCAATATGACCAGCTGGTCTCCAGCTATATCGCGGCGCTCGACCTGGAATCGCAGCGCCAGGAGGCCGGCAAGATCCAGCGACTGCTGCTCGATGAGACGCCGATCATCTTCAGCTACTTCTACGACTATCTGACGGCGATCCGCAAAGGCGTGATCGGCGTTCAGCCGACGGCGATGGGACATCTGTTCCTCAGCCAGACCACCGGCGTCTGAGCGGTCCTACGCAAGTCGATATGCGTTCCCCGCGGCTGGCCTGAAAACCAGCCGCGGGGTCTTGCGATCAGGAGCAAGGGTCATCGCTGGCTTTCTTCTCAAACGCGTCTTGCTGTCATTGGTCACGCTCTGGGTCCTGAGCGTGATCGTCTTCGCGGGCTCGCAGCTGCTGCCGGGGAATGTCGGGCGGGCGATGCTGGGTCCTCTCGCCGACCAGCGCGCGGTCGACAATCTCAATCACGAGCTGGGCGTCGACCGGCCGGTGCTGGTCCAGTATGGCGACTGGATCGTTCATTTCGTGCAGGGCGACATGGGCCAGTCCTATACCCTGCGCCATCCGGTGACCGGCTTCGTCGTCGATGCGATCAGGAACTCGCTCAAGCTGGCGCTGGTCGCCTTCGTGATGGTCGTGCCCTTGAGCATCTTCGGCGGCGTCTGGGCCGCGCTTCATGTCGGAAGGCCCATCGACCGCATCATTACCATCTTCGGCCTGTCCTCGACCGTGCTGCCGGAGTTCGTCTCCGGCATCGTCCTGATCCTGGTCTTTGCCGTCTGGTTGCCATGGCTCCCGATCTCGGCGACCTGGCCCGATGGCGCGGGATTCTTCGAGCAGATCTATTATCTGATCCTGCCTTCGATCCCGCTGGTGCTGGTGCTGTTCGGCTATATCGCGCGCATGGCGCGGGCGGGCACGGTCGAGGCGCTCGATTCCGACTACACCCGGACCGCGGTCTTGAAGGGGCTGCCCTTCCCGGTGGTGATCTGGCGCCATGTGCTGCGCAACGCGCTGCTGCCGACCATCACGGTCATCGCCACCCAGACCGGCTATCTGATCGGCGGCCTCGTGGTGGTGGAGACGCTGTTCCATTATCAGGGCATCGGCGGCCTCATCTACACCGCCGCCAAGAGCAAGGATTTCCCGATGCTCCAGGCGGGCGTGCTCTCGGTCGGCATCGTCTATATGGTGGCGACGCTCACCGCCGACATTCTCTATTCGGTGCTCAATCCCCGGATCCGCTATGGGAGCCAGGGATGAGCGCCACCACGACAGGCCCCGGCACGACACCCACGGCATCCTCCGCCGGATCGACCCGCCTCCGGGAGTGGGCCGAGACCCTGGGGCTCCTGCTGCGCTCGCCGACCTTCCTCGCCGGTGCGCTGATCCTCGGCTTCTGGGTCTTCTGCGCGATCTTCGGCGAGCTGATCGTGCCCTACGATCCGCTCGAGACCGATCTGCTGGCGGTGCTGGAGCCGCCTTCGGCCGATCATTGGTTCGGGGCCGACCAGCTCGGCCGCGACGTGTTCTCGCGCGTGATCGTCGGCTCGCGCGACATCCTGACGATAGCCCCCCTGGCGACGCTCCTGAGCACGATCCTCGGCACGCTGCTGGGTCTGGTGACCGGCTATTTCCGCGGGCTGGTGGACGACGTGCTGAGCCGCATCATCGACGCGCTGCTGTCGCTGCCGACCGTCCTGATCGGCCTCGTGGCGCTCACCTCGCTCGGCACCTCGAACACCACGGTGGTGTTCGTGATCGCCTTCGGCTTCGCGCCGATCATCGCCCGCACCGTGCGCTCGAGCGTGCTGGTGGAGCGCGAGCTCGATTATGTGGCGGCCGCGCGGCTGCGGCGCGAGAGCAGCCTCTACATCATGCTGGCCGAGATCCTGCCCAACATCCTTCCGCCCATCCTGGTCGAGTTCAACGTCCGGCTCGGTTACGCGATCTTCACCGTCGCGACCTTGAGCTTCATGGGCTTCGGCATCCAGCCGCCCTCGCCCGACTGGGGCCTAACCATTTCCGACAATTACGGGTTGGTGGGCGGTGGCTATTGGTGGACCGTGCTCTATGACGCCTTCGCCATCGCCTCGCTGGTGGTCGGCGTGAATCTCATCGCCGATGCCGTTCAGGGAGTCGTGGATGGCTAGCCCCGCCACGGCCAGAGCGGCGGCGAAACCCGCTACGGGTCCCGACGCGCTCGAGGTCGAGAATCTCGATGTCGTCTATCAGGTGCGCGGCAAGGACCGCCAGGTTTTGAGCGGCTTGAGCTTCCGCATCGGCCGGGGCGAGGCCTATGGCCTCGTCGGCGAATCCGGCTGCGGCAAATCGACGGCGGCGCTGGCCGCGGTGCGCTACCTGCCGCGCAACGGACGGGTCAGCGGCGGCCGGATCCATGTCGACGGGCGCGATCTCCTCGCCATGGGCTCCGGCGATCTGCGCAGCCTGCGCGCGAAGTCGGTCTCGATGGTCTATCAAGACCCCGGCCGCGCGCTCAACCCCTCGATCCGGGTCGGCAACCAGCTGGCCGAGGTGTTCGAGTTCGCAGGGTTGCCGCGCAAGGAATCGCTCGACCGCTCGGTCGCGATGCTGGAGCGCGTGCGCATCGTCGATCCGCGCCGCGTGATGGAGCGCTATCCGCACCAGCTTTCCGGCGGCATGCAGCAGCGCGTCTCGATCGCGATGGCGCTGGCCACCAATCCGGCGCTGCTGATCCTGGACGAGCCCACCACGGGTCTCGATGTCACCGTCGAGGCCGAGGTGCTCGATCTGGTCGAGCAGCTGCGCGGCGAGTTCCGCACCTCGATCCTCTTCATCAGCCATAATCTCGCGGTGGTCGCGCGCGTCTGCGAGCGCGTCGGCGTGCTCTATGCCGGCAAGCTGGTCGAGGAGGGGCCGACCCAGTCGGTCTTCAACGATCCGCGCCATCCCTATTCGGTCGGCCTCCTGCGCTGCCTGCCGCGTCGAGGCCGGCGCAAGGACCATGGCCGGCTCGACACCATTCCGGGTTTCCTGCCCTTGCCCGGCAGCGTGCTGCAGGGCTGCATCTTCGCCGATCGCTGCGGGCTCGCCGACGATCATTGCCGCGCGGTGGAGCCGGCCCTGATCGATCTCGGCGGCCGGGCGAGCCGCTGCCATTATCACGACCGCGCGCCCGATCTGCCGCGCGTCATGGCGGCCGACGCGCCGGCCACGGCGAAGCTTCCGGCCGACGCCAAGCCGATCCTCGCCATCCGCAATCTCTCCAAGACCTTCGAGAGCGGTGGCCACAAGGTGGCGGCGCTGCGCGACGTCAATCTCGATCTGATGCCGGGCGAGACGCTGGGGCTGGTCGGCGAATCCGGCAGCGGTAAGACCACGCTCGCGCGCCTGCTCCTGGGCCTGACGCCGCCCGACAAGGGCAGCGGCATCACGCTCGACGGCGATGCATTGCCGGCGGCCCTGGTGGGACGCTCGAGCAAGCAGGTCAAGCAGCTCCAGATCGTATTCCAGAATCCGGATTCGGCGCTCAACCGTTCGCACACCGTGCGGGGGCTGATCGGCCGGGCCATCACCAAGCTTGCCGGCATCCGCGGCGGCGACGTGATGGTGCGCCTGCTCGAGCTCACCCGCGTGGTCCGGCTCGCGGACCGCTATCTGACGGCCAAGCCCCGCCAGCTCTCCGGCGGCCTGAAGCAGCGCGTCGCGATCGCGCGGGCCTTCGCTGGCGATCCGCGCGTCGTGGTCTGCGACGAGCCGACCTCGGCGCTCGACGTCTCGGTGCAGGCGGCGATTCTCAATTTGCTGGCGGACCTGCAGGCGATGCAGGGCGTCAGCTATGTCTTCATCTCGCACGATCTGGGCGTGGTGCGTTACCTGGCCGATCGCATCGCCGTGCTCTATCTCGGCCGGCTGATGCAGGTGGGCACGGCGGAGCGGGTCTTTGCCGGGCCCTACCACCCCTATACCGAGGCGCTGCTCTCAGCGATCCCGACCCTCGATGGGCGCCAGCCGGAGCGCATCCGCCTGACGGGCGAAATCCCCAGCGCCATCGACCCGCCCAAGGGCTGCGTCTTCCACACCCGCTGCCCGCACAAGATCGGCGCCATCTGCGAGGCGCAGGAACCGCCGCTGGCCGAGATCGGCCCCGGCGATTTCGTCCGCTGCCATATCCCGGCGGCCGAGCTGCCCCGCGCCCAGGCCTAGGGCCAGGTAGACGGGTCCTCGCGGGCCTCGATACGGGCAGGGCGCTCTGCTATTCTTCCTGCGGTCGGACGCCCGGTGCCGTTGGCACCCGCCGCTCCGACGGATGCGCCGGATCCTCTCATGCCTCAGCAGGGAAGGCCGCGCCATGAACG